>NZ_CP030085.1:0-600000 GCF_003261235.1 Polynucleobacter paneuropaeus
TTTATTCACAAGTTATCCACAGGATTTCCACGGTTTTCTTCCTTGTGGATAACTTTCGGAGATGGCTACAATGGATCCTCCAAAAATATGAGTAATTTACAAAACCCACCCGCACTAAATTTGCCAACCCCCTTGGGGTTTTGGGATAACGCCCTTGGTACATTGTCGCGCGAATTATCGCCCCAACAATTTAAGACTTGGATCCAGCCACTACGTTTGCTAACGCATGATATAAGTGATAGCTCACTTACGATAGGAGCTCCAAATAGGTTTAAGCTAGATTGGATTAAAAAGACTTTTTCTGATCGTTTTCAAGAGCTAGCGACACAATATTTTGGTCAAGCTACCACCCTGAATTTTGTTCTCGATGTAGAGGGCGGTGTTGCGGAAGCCACTCCAGTGCGGGGTGGAAGAGAGCCAACATTGGGTGGTGGGGCCATGGTGTCCGAGGACAATCCGGTTCAGGTAGAGCAAGTTTTTGAGATTGAAGACCATTCAAAACTAAATCCCAGCCTCACTTTTGAAACCTTTGTAACCGGAAAAGCCAATCAACTGGCTCGGGCAGCGTCTATCCAGGTTGCCCACAATCCTGGTAGCTCTTATAACCCCATGTTTTTGTATGGTGGGGTTGGTTTGGGCAAGACCCACCTCATTCATGCAATTGGCAACCACCTTTTAAAAGAGAAGCCAAACGCCAGGATTCGGTACATCCATGCAGAGCAATATGTTTCTGATGTGGTTAGGGCATACCAACAAAAAGCGTTTGACCGCTTTAAGCGCTACTACCACTCACTAGACCTGCTCTTAATTGATGATATCCAATTCTTTAGCGGCAAGTCTCGGACGCAAGAGGAGTTTTTTTACGCCTTTGAAGCCCTATTGAGCAATAAGTCTCAGGTAATTATTACCAGTGATACCTACCCCAAGGAAATGGCCGGCATCGACGACCGACTGATATCTCGCTTTGATTCTGGTTTAACTGTGGCTATTGAGCCGCCCGAACTAGAAATGCGGGTGGCAATTTTGATGAAAAAGGCCGCGGAGGAGGGTATCCCGATGAGTGAGGATGTTGCCTTCTTTGTCGCAAAACACCTTCGCTCTAATGTGCGAGAGCTTGAGGGGGCCCTGCGCAAAATTTTGGCCTTTGTTCGCTTCCATGGTCGAGAAGTCACAATAGAGGTGGCGCGCACAGCGCTAAAGGACCTCCTGTCTATTCAGAACAGACAAATTTCTGTGGAGAACATTCAAAAGGCGGTGGCTGATTTTTACAGCATTAAGGTGGCCGACATGTACTCTAAAAAGCGCCCTGCCAACATTGCTCGTCCAAGGCAAATTGCAATGTTTATGGCCAAAGAATTAACTCAAAAAAGCCTCCCAGAAATTGGGGAGTTATTTGGCGGCCGAGACCACACTACAGTGCTACATGCGGTTCGGAAGGTTGCTGAGGAGCGGTCCCACGACAGCCAGTTAAATCACGAAATCCACGTAATCGAGCAGACCCTCAAGGCGTAAGTTGGGCTTGTGGATAAGGCTGTGGATAGCTCAATGGATAGGTTTGGGGATAGTGGGTGGATAAATTGTGGAAAGGTCGCGCTTCGTGCAAAAATAGGGTATTAAGTAAAAGTTATCCAACTTTTATCCAGCGTTTATACAAAAGTTTTCCACAGGTTTTTTTGATAGTAATGTGTTGTTAGTAAAGTGTTTTTTGACTTATCCACCAAAAAGTAAGCCCTTATTACTATTACTACTTAGATATATACAAACAAGGATTTAAAAGCAATGCAACTCGTTAACACTTCTCGCGATAGTTTATTAAAACCCCTACAGGTGGTTAGTGGAATTGTTGAACGTAGACACACCTTACCAATTTTAGCCAATCTACTTTTTAGAAAAAGTGGTGAGAAGGTTTCCTTTGTTTCAACCGATATAGAAATTCAAATTACAACTAATGCTAACTTCGGGGTTGGTTCCGAGGATGTCACAACAACGGTTGCGGCACGTAAGCTGTTAGACATTCTTCGTGCGCTACCCGAGGGGCCCGTTGCACTTAATCTAAAAGACAACAAGATGGTTGTGCAGAGTGGCAAAAGCCGTTTTTCTCTACAAACCCTTTCCGCCACAGAATTTCCAGTTATGCAAAGCGTTGGTGAGGTTACGGCGAGCTGGAAAATGCCTCAAAAAAGTTTTCGTCAACTGATTAGCCAGGTGCATTTTGCTATGGCTCAACAAGACATTCGCTACTATCTCAACGGCATGTTGTTGGTTGTTGAAGGCAAACAGGTTATTGCCGTAGCAACAGATGGACACCGTTTGGCTTACTCACAAATTGAACTAAGTGAAGCACCATCAGGCTCTGGCCAAAAACAAGAGGTCATTATTCCTCGTAAAACCATCTTGGAATGTCAGCACCTTTTAGAGGAATCCGACGAACCCCTCGAAATGAGCTTGACATCCAATCAGGTCAAATTTAGTTTCGGTGACATCGAGCTTATTTCCAAACTGGTTGAAGGCAAATTCCCAGATTTCCAGCGCGTCATTCCAAAGGGGCAAAAAAATTCACTCGTAGTTGGTCGCGAAGTGTTGCAAGCCGCACTTCAACGTGCCGCCATTTTGACCACCGACAAATTTAAAGGCGTTCGCTTTTCTTTATCACCCAACCGCATCACCATTCAATCTACTAATGCAGAGCAAGAAGAGGCTCAAGAAGAAATTGAGACCGAGTATGCCGGCGATGCAGTGGAGATCGGCTTTAACGTGAGTTATTTGTTGGATGTTTTATCTAACCTCAAAAACGAAAAAGTTCAAATCAGCTTAGGAGACGCAAACAGCAGCGCTGTAATTACATTGCCAGGCTCCGAGAACTTTAAGTATGTTGTGATGCCAATGCGTATTTAATTTAGAAGAAAATGACTGAAGAAAAAAAAGTAGTAGAACAGTACGGCGCATCATCGATTCAAATCTTAGAAGGTCTCGAGGCGGTTCGTAAACGTCCCGGCATGTACATCGGGGATACCTCTGATGGAACCGGCCTTCATCACCTGGTTTTTGAGGTCCTTGATAACTCCATTGATGAGGCCTTAGCTGGTTATTGCTCAGAAATTACTGTCGTTATTCAGACAGACAACTCTATATCGATTGTGGATAACGGTAGGGGCGTTCCAACCGGCATTAAATACGACGACAAGCATGAGCCCAAGCGCAGCGCTGCAGAAATTGTGATGACCGAGCTGCACGCAGGCGGTAAGTTTGATCAAAATAGCTACAAAGTGTCTGGTGGGCTTCATGGTGTGGGGGTTAGTTGCGTTAACGCATTGTCTAAATGGCTAAAACTCACCATTCGTCGCGACGGAAAAACCCACTACATGGAGTTTGAGCGCGGCGTTGTCAAGAACCGCAACATTGAAGAGGAGAACGGCGTGGCCGTCTCCCCCATTTCGGTGACCGGCAATACGGAGCTCTCAGGAACTGAGGTTCACTTCTTAGCTGATGAAGAAATTTTTGGTCATGTCGAGTTCCACTATGAGATTTTGGTGAAAAGAATTCGGGAGCTCTCTTTTTTAAACAACGGCGTACATATTCGTTTAATTGATCAGCGCACAGGACAAGAAGAAGACTTTGCTTTCTCTGGCGGCGTCAAAGGTTTTGTTGAATACATTAACCAAAATAAGAGCGTTCTCCACCCCAATGTGTTTTATGCGGAAGGCGTTAGGCCCTCAGACCTGGGCGGGCAAATTACCGCTGAGGTGTCCATGCAGTGGAACGACAGCTTTAGCGAGCAGGTGCTCTGCTTTACAAACAACATTCCACAGCGCGATGGCGGTACTCACTTAACTGGGCTGCGCGCAGCGATGACGCGCGTCATCAATAAGTACATTGATGAAAACGAGATCGCCAAAAAAGCTAAGGTTGAAATCTCTGGCGACGACATGCGCGAAGGCTTGGCCTGTGTTCTATCCGTCAAGGTGCCCGAACCCAAATTTTCAAGCCAAACCAAAGATAAGCTGGTTTCAAGCGAGGTTCGTGGACCTGTAGAAGAAATTGTTGCTGAGGCCTTAAGCGCTTTCCTTCAAGAGCGACCGGCGGATGCAAAAATTGTCTGCGGCAAAATTGTTGATGCTGCTCGTGCTAGAGAGGCTGCACGTAAGGCTCGAGATATGACTCGTCGCAAGGGGGCCCTAGATGGCTTGGGTTTGCCAGGCAAGCTTGCTGACTGCCAAGAAAAAGACCCAGCCAAATCCGAACTGTTTATTGTCGAGGGAGACTCTGCGGGAGGCTCTGCAAAGCAGGGGCGCGATAGACGCTTCCAAGCGATTCTTCCATTAAAAGGAAAAATCCTCAACGTAGAAAAAGCGCGCTTTGACAAAATGTTGGCCAGCCAAGAGGTGGTTACCTTAATTACAGTTCTAGGCACGGGCATTGGTGTTGAGGAATATAAGGCGGATAAGCTGCGCTATCACCGCATCATCATCATGACCGACGCGGACGTAGACGGTAGTCACATTCGTACACTATTACTCACCTTCTTTTATCGGCAGATGCCAGAGCTAATTGAGCGCGGCCATATTTATATTGCACAACCACCACTATATAAGGTGAAGTTTGGTAAACAAGAGCAATATATAAAAGACGATGTTGAGCTCAATCAACTGCTCTTAAAGATTGCATTAGAAGGCGCATCCATACAAACGCCTACTGGAGAGTTGGTTGAAGGCGCGGCATTAGCCGAGTTGTCAAAGCATTATCAAGTGATTCAATCGATTGTTGATCGCCTTTCTCGCACCATCGATGAAGATGCGATTCGTGCGGTTGCTGCAGGTGTGCAATTAAATCTAGATACAGAAAAGGCCGCCCAAGAATCAGCGGAGCGTTTACGTACTGCTTTAGCGGACCCAAATAATCCACTTGCCCTGCCACCAGAAATTATTGTGCAAAAAGAAGATCGCACAGAACGCTTCCGTTTGTTGCTTTCAAGAAGAGTGCACGGGAACCTTAAGTTGTCAGCAATCAACTCGGACTTTGTTCATGGCGACGATTACCAGAGTTTGGCCAATGCTGCCGCGGTTCTCAGTGGTAAGGTATTGCCTGGCACGAAAGTGCGCCGCGGTGACCCAGATAAAAACCAAAAAGAACACACGGTTGACAACTTCCGCGCTGCATTCTCTTGGTTGCTTTCAGAGGCTGAGCGTGTTCTTAGCCGTCAACGTTATAAAGGCTTGGGCGAGATGAACCCGTCCCAGTTGTGGGAAACCACCATGGATGCAGGCTCACGCACACTCTTACAAGTAAAGATAGAGGATGCTATTGCGGCCGACCAAGTTTTCACCACACTAATGGGCGATGAAGTGGAGCCGCGTAGAGCATTTATTGAAAAGAATGCACTGATTGCCCGTAACTTAGACGTTTAATATGAAAAAGAAAAAATTAGCACCTCCCAAGGTGGACAGGTCTCGCATTGCAGTAAAGACTTCACCCATTCATGGCAAAGGCGTCTTTGTTGTTAAGCCAATAAAAAAAGGTGCAGTCATTATTGAATACAAGGGCGAACGCATTAGTTGGAAAAAAGCAGAAAAGCGTCACCCTCATGACCCCAAAGATCCAAATCACACCTTCTATTTCTCACTAGAGGATGGTCGTGTGATTGATGCCAAATATGGTGGGAACGCTGCCCGCTGGATCAATCACTCATGCAAGCCTTGTTGTGAAACTCAGGAAGAGTCCTATGATGGCAAACCTCGCGTGTTTGTTTATGCCTTACGCAACCTAAGGCCCGGCGAAGAGCTTTTTTATGATTACTCTCTAGGTGTCGAGGGTCGCGTTACTAAAAAAATGAAAAAGGATTATGAGTGCCGCTGCGGCGCTAAAAAATGCCGCGGCACCATGTTGGCCATCAAAGAGAAATAAACCACTCATTAAATGTTGTTTATTACCATTCAAGAGTTGGAGGCGGCGATTAATTATTGGCGCAGTCAATCACCCGCAGTTGGAGAAGAGCTGGCTCTTTGCCTCGAGGCAACAGCACTAGCAAAACCCTATGCCTTAATGATTGTGCAGAGCTCTCAAAGAATGCCAATAGATGTTTTGGATGAAAGTGCACGCTTAGCCTTGCAAGGCTATTTCAAGACCAAACAAAATCCATAAGATGCTCCGGGATTTAGTTTAGGGTTATTGCTATATAAACAGCAATGATCTTGCGTTATTCTCAAACTCTTGCCTAGAGACAGGGCAGAGGATTTATTTTGCAAGACACCATACTAAAAACGATTGGGCTGGGAAAGTCATTTAAGGGCTTTGCTGCGGTTAGCGATGTCAACTTAGAGGTTGCTCGCGGTAGCATTCATGCCTTGATCGGGCCCAATGGCGCAGGTAAAACAACCTGCTTTAATTTACTTACTAAATTTTTAGAGCCTACATCTGGGCAAATCCTATTTAATGGATTGGATATTACCAAGGAGCGGCCGGCCCAGATTGCTCGACGGGGCGTGATCCGCTCATTCCAAATTTCGGCGGTTTTCCCCCATTTAACCGTCCTAGAGAATGTACGTGTTGCACTGCAACAAAGCTTGGGCACGGAGTTTTATTTTTGGAAACCCCAAAATTCTTTACTAACGCTAGATGATCGCGCCCGAGAGCTCTTGGATGAGGTTGGCCTTTCTCATTTTGCCGGCGATGAGGCTATTAACCTGGCTTATGGACAAAAAAGGGCGCTTGAAATTGCTACCACTTTGGCAATGGATCCAGTGTTAATGCTGCTTGATGAGCCCACTCAGGGAATGGGTCACGAAGATGTTGAGCGCGTTACGGAATTAATTGATCGGGTTGCTAAAGGCAGAACGGTTTTAATGGTTGAGCACAATATGAAGGTGGTGTCTTCCATTGCCCACCGGATCACCGTCTTGCAGCGCGGCTCGGTTTTGGCGGAGGGCTCCTATCACGAAGTCTCTAGTAATCCCTTGGTAGTTGAGGCTTACATGGGTAGTCACGGAGAGTCTTTGTGAGCGGCCTAGCTTTAGAAATTCAAAACCTAGAGTCTTGGTATGGAGAGTCGCATATTTTGCACGGCGTAAATTTTGCCGTGAAAGAGGGTGAATTGGTTACGCTCCTTGGGAGAAATGGTGCTGGGCGAAGCACAATCTTAAAAACAATTTTAGGCCTCACAAGCAAGAGAGTGGGATCCGTTAAGGTGCTTGGTAATGAAACCATTCACCTGCCAAGCTACCAAATTGCGCGATTGGGTGTGGGCTATTGCCCAGAGGAGAGAGGGATCTTTGCAAGTTTAAGTACAGAAGAGAACCTTTTGTTATTGCCAGAAATTGCTCCAGGCGGAATGGGTTTAGATGACATTTATGCAATGTTTCCCAATCTCTATGAAAGGCGTCACAGCCCTGGCACTCGACTATCAGGGGGCGAGAAGCAAATGTTGGCCATGGCCCGCATTTTGAGAACAGGCGCAAAACTCTTGTTACTTGATGAGATTACAGAGGGTCTTGCGCCCGTCATCGTCCAAAAGCTAGGAGAGGTAGTAGCAGGCCTTAGGGATAGAGGGTTCACGATCGTATTGGTTGAACAAAATTTTCGATTTGCTGCACCCTTGGCGGATCGTCATTATGTAGTTGAGCACGGTAGGGTTGTTGAGGTGGTTAATCGTTCAGAGTTGGCGGATAAAGCCACCTTATTAAATGAGTATCTTGGTGTCTAGTCTTTTCTAAAGGAGATAGAAATGAAGTTAAAGCAAATTACGGCGGGGTTGGTTGCGGTCACCATGCTCGGTTCAAATCCAATATTCGCCCAAAGCTCACCAAAGGTGAGTAATGATGTCGTCAAGATTGGCGTGTTAACCGACCTTTCCGGGACATACTCGGATTTGGCTGGCCCTGGCTCGGTAATTGCAGCAAAAATGGCGATTGCTGACTTTTCTAAAGATGGCACCGTGCTTGGCAAAAGAATTGAATTGGTTAGCGCCGATCATCAAAACAAGGCAGATATTGCCGCTAATAAAGCGCGCGAATGGTATGACAAAGATAACGTTGATGTGATTGTGGATTTAGTTTCAACCAATACTGCATTGGCCGTAATGGAAGTTGCTGAGCAGAAAAATAAGATCACACTTGTCTCTGGCGCAGGCTCCACCGCAATTACCAATGAGAAGTGCACGCCAGTAAACGTTCATTGGGCGTATGACACTTATGGCCTTGCTAATGGAACGGCAAAAGCGGTAGTGAAGCAGGGCAAGAAAAACTGGTACTTCATCACTGCCGACTATGCATTTGGCGCCTCGCTTGAAAGTGCTGCGAGCAATGTGGTAACAGCGGGCGGGGGCAAGGTATTGGGTGTTAGTAAGGCCCCATTTCCAAATAATGACTTCTCATCCTATTTGTTGAAAGCACAAGCTAGCGGCGCGGATGTGGTTGCGCTGGCTAATGCTGGGCAAGATACGATTAATTCAGTAAAACAGGCATCCGAGTTTGGTATTAATAAAAAACAAACGGTAGTGCCATTATTGATGTTTATTTCAGACGTTCACTCTCTAGGCTTACCAACTGCTCAAGGCATGTTAATGACCGAAGGCTTCTACTGGGATCGTGATGAAAAAACCCGCGCATGGTCACGTCGTTTCTTCGAACAACACAAGCGCATGCCTACTATGGTTCATGCTGCCGTTTACTCATCTGTTATGAATTATTTGAAGACAGTACAGGCAACCGGTACCGATGACACTGCGGTAGTAATGCAAAAACTCAAGGCGACCCCAATTGATGATGGACTCTTCAAGGGCAAAATTCGTGCAGACGGTAAGTTTTCACACGAAATGTTTTTGTTAGAAGTGAAGAAGCCTAGTGATGCAAAAAGCCCATGGGACTATTACTACATCCGTGATGTTATTCCAGCCGCTGACTCGTCCATTCCGTTGGCAATGTCTAAATGTAAGTTAGTTAAAAACTAAATCAAACTATGTTTGAGCTTTTAGGAATCACTCCACAAGGGCTAGTTGCACAGCTCTTGGTGGGGCTGATTAACGGTTCGTTTTATGCCATTTTGAGTTTGGGGCTGGCCATTATTTTTGGCCTCCTCAACATCATTAATTTTTCTCATGGTGCTCAGTACACCATGGGCGCTTTTGTTGCCTGGATTGGTTTGACCCAAATTAGCCAATGGCTTGGCTTCCCAGGGCTAACGATGAACTATTGGTTCGCTTTAATTTTGGTGCCGCTGATTATGGCAGGCTTTGGTTTGATTCTCGAGCGCACGATGTTGCGCAGGCTTTATCACCTTGATCACCTTTATGGTCTTTTGCTCACCTTTGGTTTAGCTCTAATTATTGAGGGCTTGTTTCGTGATTGGTATGGAATATCGGGTGAAAGTTATCCAGCCCCCGAATTGCTGCAAGGCGCTATTCCATTGGAAGCCATTGGAATTATTTTGCCTAAGTATCGAATTTGGGTTGTTGTGATTTCAATGTTGGTATGTTTTTCAACTTGGTTTGTGATTGAGCGCACCAAGCTTGGCGCTTACTTACGTGCAGGAACTGAGAACCCAAAACTTTTACAAGCCTTTGGTGTCAATGTTCCGCTGATGATTTCATTGGCCTATGCCTACGGTGTAGGCCTTGCTGGTTTTGCTGGTGTCCTTGCAGCTCCAATCTTTCAAGTAAATCCACTGATGGGCTCTAATCTCATCATCATTGTTTTTGCCGTGGTAGTGATTGGTGGCATGGGCTCTATCATGGGCGCAATCTTGACTGGTCTTGGTTTGGGTTTGATCGAGGGATTAACAAAAGTGTTTTATCCGGAGGCTTCCAGCGTTGTGATTTTTGTCATCATGGCGATTGTTTTATTGCTTCGTCCAGCAGGTTTGTTTGGCCGAGAAAAATAAGCATGGGCGAGCTATGAATAAGAGTACAAAACTACTTTATGGCATCTTGCTGCTCATCGCAGTATTGCTCCCATTACAAGATTTTATTTATCTGGTATTTGCAATGAAGGTGCTGTGCTTTGCCCTATTTGCTTGCGCATTTAATTTATTACTTGGCTTTACTGGACTCTTGTCTTTTGGGCACGCCGCTTTTTTTGGGAGCGCTGCTTACATCACTGCTTATTTTTGTAAGGAAATGGGCGCTTCGCCAGAGATCGGAATTTTGCTTGGCGTATTGGGTTCCGCCGGATTGGGCTTGTTGATTGGGGCATTGGCCATACGTCGTCAAGGCATTTACTTTGCGATGGTCACTCTAGCTTTATCGCAGATGATTTATTTTCTGGCTGTGCAGCTTCCCTACACCGGTGGTGAGGATGGCATTCAGGGTGTACCAAGAGGAGCGTTGTTTGGGTTGATTGATCTTAGCAACGATGTACACATGTATTACTTTGTGCTCTCTGTATTTATTTTTGGTTTCGCAATCATTATGCGAACCGTGTATTCACCCTTTGGACAAATTCTGAAAGCCATTCGAGAGAATGAGCCGCGGGCAATTTCTTTGGGCTACGACGTGGATCGCTTCAAACTCATTTGCTTTGTCATTTCTGCCACCCTTTCGGGTTTAGCGGGCTCAACAAAATCCTTGGTATTTCAATTGGCAACTTTGACCGATGTGCATTGGCATATGTCGGGCGAGGTGGTTTTGATGACGCTCTTAGGCGGCATGGGAACCATCTTCGGCCCAGTAGTTGGCGCAGGCATTGTGGTGAGTTTGCAGAATTACTTAGCCAATATTGGCTCCTGGAGCACGATTGCCACGGGATTTATTTTTGTTATCTGCGTCCTTGCTTTTCGCCGCGGCGTCGTCGGAGAAATTAGCGCTTTCTTCAAAATCAAGCACTAGACTCATGCAATAGCCTAAAAAATAGGCAATAAATATTTTATAGAATTAAATCAATAGCTTAGGGAATATATCACCCCTTTTGCTGATAATCATTTGCTCAATAATTGGGCTTAGTTTCACGTGAAACCTACAAAATGCTATGATCATCGCCCTGCTAGGGTTAAACATGCACTATTCCAAAAATTTCGATGTGATTGTGGTTGGTGGTGGTCATGCCGGGACCGAGGCCGCCCTTGCTGCCGCCCGGATGGGTTGTGAAACCCTATTAATTACGCACAGTATCGAAACTTTGGGCGCCATGAGCTGCAATCCCTCTATTGGTGGGATTGGCAAGGGCCATTTAGTTAAAGAAATTGATGCAATGGGCGGGGCAATGGCGGCCGCCACGGATGAGGCCGGAATTCAGTTTCGAATCCTAAATTCTAGTAAAGGCCCAGCAGTCCGCGCTACTCGCGCTCAAGGCGATCGCATCTTATACAAAGCAGCCATTAGACGACGTTTGGAGAACCAAGACAATTTGAGCCTATTTCAGGCGGCAGTAGATGACTTGTTGGTGATTGGCGATCGGGTCCAGGGTGTGGTGACGCAAACCGGACTCGAGTTCATGGCCCCCAAGGTAGTTTTGAACGCAGGTACATTCTTGGATGGAAAAATCCACGTTGGCCTTAATAACTATGCTGGGGGGCGAGCTGGAGACCCAGCCTCAGTCTCGCTATCTGCAAGGCTTAAAGAGCTCAAACTGCCACAAGGCCGACTTAAAACGGGCACCCCACCCCGAATTGATGGGCGCACGATTGATTTTTCAGTAATGCAAGAGCAGCCTGGCGACCTTGATCCAATTCCCGTGTTTTCTTATTTGGGCAGGCCCGAGCAGCACCCTAGACAGGTTCCTTGCTGGATTTCTCACACCAATGAGCAAACCCATGACATTATTCGAGGCGGGTTGGACCGATCGCCAATGTACACGGGCGTGATCGAGGGCGTTGGACCTCGCTATTGCCCCTCTATTGAGGACAAAATCCACCGCTTCGCCTCCAGAAATAGCCACCAAATTTTCTTAGAGCCTGAGGGTCTAACTACCCATGAGTATTATCCAAATGGCATTTCTACCAGCCTACCCTTCGATGTTCAATGGGATTTGGTAAGAAGCATTCGGGGTTTAGAGGCTGCTGAGATTGTTCGTCCAGGATACGCCATTGAGTATGACTTCTTTGACCCTAGACAGTTGCGCCATAGCCTAGAAACAAGGGCTATCTCTGGCCTCTACTTCGCGGGGCAAATTAATGGCACTACTGGCTATGAGGAGGCCGCAGCCCAAGGTATGCTGGCAGGTATAAATGCTGGTCTGGCCTCTAGAGATAAAGCTCCCTGGATCCCCAAACGAAGCGAATCCTACATAGGCGTTCTTGTAGACGATCTCATTACACGTGGTGTCCAAGAGCCCTATCGTATGTTTACTAGTCGGGCGGAATATCGCCTTAGCTTGAGGGAAGACAATGCAGATTTGCGTCTGACTACCATTGGGCGAGATCTTGGCTTGGTTGACGACCATCGCTGGGCTGTTTTCAGTAGAAAGCAAGAGGCTGTTTCACGTGAAACATCTCGTCTCCATGAAATTTGGATCGGCCCTCGACATGAAAACGCACCAGCGATTTCTGACCTACTGGGGCAGGATTTATCCCACGAATGCAGTTTGGCTGAAATATTGAAGCGGCCAGGCGTGACATATGGGCAGCTGATGGATCTGTCTGGGGGCGCTTGGTCGCCCGGCCCATTGGATGAAGATTTGGGTCTGGCCGAGCAAATTGCCGACCAAGTCGAAATTTCAGTGAAGTACCAAGGATACATAGATCGTCAGGCGGTAGAAATTGCCCGTCAGGAGCATAACGAAAGTTTTCCATTGCCTGAAAATTTGGACTACACCGCAGTTGTGGGCCTATCAAAAGAGGTTCAACAAAAGCTTAACTTGCATAAGCCAGAAACCCTTGGCCAAGCGGGGCGCATTTCTGGAGTAACCCCCGCTGCTCTTTCCTTGCTGCTGGTTCACCTCAAAAAGGGTCTAGGAAGAACTCAGGAGACTGCGTGACCGAAGGCCTGCTGTCCCTTGGCATAGAGGATCTTGGGCTTGGTTTAAGCGGGGCTAATATCGATCGGCTTGAGCTGTTTTTACAAGAAATGGCTCGCTGGAATCGAGTTCACAATTTGACTGCTATAGAGGATCAAAAAGACTCAGTAGTATTGCATCTTATTGATTCTATTGCAGTTTTACCAATTATGGATCAATTTTTAGGAAACAAGGCCGTGGCGATTGCCGATTTAGGTTCTGGTGGCGGACTGCCGGCTATACCCCTTGCGATTCTTCGTCCCGAGTGGAGGCTAACTTTAATTGAGGCAGTCAGAAAAAAGACGGCCTTTTTGCAGCACGCAAGGGGTAAGTTAGAACTCAAAAATACAGAAATACTGAGCGAGCGCGTTGAGGCTGTTGCAAAAAGACGCCCCGGGGAATTTGATGCAGTGATTTCTAGAGCGTTTACAAGCTTGGCCAATTTTTTAGAGCTCTCCCTCCCCCTACTCAAGCCTGACGGCTTAGTCTTTGCAATGAAAGCCAAGCGCGCAGACGAAGAGCTACAAGAGGTTTCTTTAGATCAATGGCGACTCATTGCGGATGAGCCCTTGCAAATACCTAAGCTCAAGGTTGAAAGACGGCTCTTAGTTTTGACCCCCGTGAGAAAATCACCCATTTAGGCAGGACCAAAAGAAGCCATGGCAAAAATATTTTGTATTGCAAATCAAAAAGGCGGCGTCGGTAAAACAACTACCGCAGTCAATTTGGCTGCTGGCTTAGCGGGCCACCATCAGCGCGTATTACTGGTTGATTTGGATCCTCAAGGCAATGCAACCATGGGCTCAGGAATCGAGAAGGCAGACTTGAGCGCAAGTGTGTACCAAGTTTTGATTGGCCTTGCCTCTGTAAAAGAAAGTGCACAACGTTGTGAAAGTTCGGGCTTTGATGTCTTGCCAGCCAATCGTGATTTAGCAGGTGCAGAAATTGAACTGGTTGAGTTGGAAGCGCGCGAATTGCGTTTGAAAGAAGCGCTCGCTACTGTGGCAAATGACTACGACTTTATTTTGATTGACTGTCCCCCCGCACTTTCTTTGCTGACGCTCAATGGATTGTGCGCAGCTAATGGTGTGATTGTGCCGATGCAGTGTGAATACTTTGCATTAGAAGGCTTATCCGATTTGGTGAACACCATTAAGCGAGTGCATGCAAATCTCAATCCAGATCTACAGATTATTGGATTGCTGCGTGTGATGTTTGATGCACGTATGACTTTGCAGCAACAAGTATCAGATCAGTTGATCGAACACTTTGGTGACAAAGTGTTCAAGACCATTATTCCGCGCAATGTCCGGCTGGCTGAGGCTCCGTCCTATGGCCTTCCTGGCGTAGCCTTTGATAAGTCATCCAGGGGCGCTAAGTCCTACTTAGACTTTGGGGCTGAGATGGTTGAACGAATTAAGCAAATGTAATTTAAGGAAATAAAGAATCGATCATGGTTGCCATTAAGAAAAAAGGTTTGGGGCGCGGCTTAGAGGCTTTGCTCGGAGAAAAAGCTGAGGCTGCAAATGTTTCGACAGAAATTAATCGTTTACCACTCTCTGCTTTGCAGCCCGGTAAATATCAGCCACGTCAAAAAATGGAGACCGGCGCCTTAAATGAGCTAGCAGAAAGTATTCGCGAACAAGGAATCATGCAACCGTTGTTGGTGCGCTTGGTTGCTGCTGGCAAGTATGAAATTATTGCGGGCGAGCGCCGTTATCGCGCAGCAACTATAGTGGGCCTAAAAGAAGTTCCCGTGTTAGTTTCTGCTGCCGATGATCAATCTGCCGCTGCCATGGCTCTGATTGAGAATATGCAGCGTGAGGATTTAAACGCGCTCGAAGAGGCCCAAGGTCTGGCCCGACTGATTGAAGAGTTTGGTTTTACGCATGAGCAGGCCGCGAAAGCGGTAGGAAAATCTCGCAGCGCGATTTCTAATTTACTGCGCTTAATCCAATTGGTTAAGCCTGTGCAGGCCATGCTGATTGCTGGTGAAATCGATATGGGTCATGCGCGGGCTTTATTGCCTTTACCAGGGTCAAGTCAAGTTGCCCTGGCACAAAAAATAGCCGCCCAAGGCTTATCAGTGCGAGAGGCCGAAAGAATGGCGGCTGCATTGGCCCTTGCCGGCGGCCAAATTGGGGATAAAAAACCTAAAAAGCAGATGGGATCAGAGTCTGTGGACACTGATCCCGATATGAAGAGGCTTTCTAGAGAGATCTCGGATTTAATTGGTCTGGGGGCGGAATTTAGAATTAAGGGCAAGGGCGGGGAATTGCGAATTCAATTTAGCCAATTTGACGAGCTTGATTCCTTGCTAAAAAAACTGGGTATTGAGGCAAATCGGTAATTGAGCCTAGATCAGCGCCCAAATCCGAAAATCGCATCTTGGGAAGATTCGGAGCACGATAA
Source organism: Polynucleobacter paneuropaeus (assembly GCF_003261235.1). Classification (NCBI taxonomy): domain Bacteria; kingdom Pseudomonadati; phylum Pseudomonadota; class Betaproteobacteria; order Burkholderiales; family Burkholderiaceae; genus Polynucleobacter; species Polynucleobacter paneuropaeus. Next base: position 15,330 of record NZ_CP030085.1, read on the forward strand.
CTACCGCGTCTATAGCAAAGCGGAACTGGATGCATTGCGTCTGGCGAACCCTAAAAAATTTGCCTCAATTAACAGTTGGCGAGTCATTCTTGCGCAAATAACGATTACAGCGCTTTTGGGGGTCCTTTGGGGTATTTTCACTGAAGCAAATACCAGAAGCGTTTATACTTATTCGGCTTTAGTTGGTGGTTTGATTGGATTTTTGCCTTCGGCGCTATTTTTGTTGCGATTAACAGCAGCTAAAAAGAATTCCAAATCAAATCCTGGCGGCTACTTAGCAGCGGTTGTGTCTGGTGAATTTATTAAAATCCTGGCAACTTTCCTTCTGTTTATTGGCTTTGCCCTTAAGCAACCGGATTTGAAATGGATACCATTGCTTGTTACTTATCTGGCTACGTTGCAGTGTTACTTGCTAGCGTGGTTTTGGAAATAACAGGCAATTATTAAAGGACGAGTTTAGAGATGTCTAGCGAAGTAAACGCAGCGGCAGAAATGGCCCACAACGTGGCGAGTGAACCTCTTACTCCTACAGCTTATATTGCCGAACATCTACAAAACTTGAATACCCTTGGCGGCCATCAAGCCTCCATCATTGACTTCAGCGTAGTTAACCTAGACACCATGTTTTGGACCACATTAATGGGTCTGCTGGCTGTTTTCCTATTAGTCATCGCCGCTCGCAGAGCTTCCCCAGGTGTTCCTGGCCGCTTCCAGTGTTTAGTTGAAATGTTGGTTGAGATGGTCGAAACCCAATCTAAGGGAATTGTTCATGGCGACAGATCTTATGTTGCCCCCCTCGCGCTATTCGTGTTTTGCTGGATCATTCTTTTAAATACCTTGGACCTCATCCCAGTGGATTGGATTTTTGGGGTCAATCAATTTATCGGTAGCTTTGGTGTGCATGTGCCCCACCACAAAATTGTTCCAACGACAGACCTTAATGCAACATTGGGGCTGTCCTTTTCGGTATTGCTCTTAGTTTTTTATTACAGCTTCAAGGTCAAGGGTTTTGGCGGATTCATGCATGAGTTAGTTTCCGCACCATTTGGCGCTAAGTGGTACTTGGCCCCATTCAATTTGGTTTTGAACATCATCGAGTATGTTGCTAAAGGCGTTTCTTTAGGAATGCGACTTTTCGGCAATATGTATGCAGGCGAACTCATCTTTTTGTTGATTGCGCTCTTGGGAAGTATGTGGACCTTTAATCTCGACCTTTATATGTTGGGCTTCGTTGGCAACGTCTTAGCTGGCTCGGCATGGGCGATCTTCCACATCTTAGTTATCCTGTTGCAAGCTTTTATTTTCATGATGTTGACCTTGGTTTACATTGGCCAAGCTCATAGTCACCATTAACCTTTTTATTTTTAACCTCACCTTCAATACTTAGGAGTAAACATGCAAGCATTCTTAGCTAACATTCAAGGGCTGACCGCTATCGGTATCGGCCTCATCATCGGCCTCGGCGCTTTAGGTGCCTGTTTAGGCATTGGTTTGATGGGCGGTAAGTTCATCGAAGGTGCGGCTCGTCAGCCCGAACTCATCAACGAATTGCAAACCAAGATGTTCCTCTTGGCTGGTTTGATCGACGCTGCGTTCTTGATCGGCGTTGGTGTTGCAATGTTGTTTGCTTTCGCAAACCCACTGCTCGCAGTTATTAAGTAATTGTTTTGGCGTGGATGACCGGTCGGTCATCCAACCGTTCTCAACAATACTGAAAGGAATATCGTGAATCTGAACGCGACCCTATTCGCGCAAATGATCGTTTTCTTTGTCTTATGGTGGGTTGTCGCACGCTTTGTGTGGCCACCACTAATTAAGGCATTAGATGAGCGTTCAAGCAAAATTGCTGATGGCTTAGCTGCTGCTGAGCGCGGCAAAGAAGAATTAGCAATGGCAAATAATGCTGCCGAACAAGAGCTTTCTAAGGCTCGTCAAGAAGGTGTGCAGCGTGTTGCTGAAGCTGAAAAACGTGCACAAATGTCTGCAGAAGAAATTCGTGCCAATGCACAAGCAGAAGCTGCGCGCATTATTTCTCAAGCTAAAGAAGATGCTGATCAGCAAGTCACCCGTGCTCGCGAAGTATTGCGTGCCGAGGTTGCTGTACTTGCTGTTAAAGGCGCTGAGCAAATTTTGCGTCGCGAGGTTGATGCCAAAGCCCATGGCGCATTGCTTGATCAACTGAAGGCAGAGCTTTGATATGGCTGAGTTAGCCACGATTGCTCGCCCTTATGCTGAGGCGCTTTTTCAAAGCGCTAAACCAGCTGAGCTTGCTTCATTCATGGAGCAGTTAGGTGAATTGGCCCAGCTTGCTGTGCTGCCTGAAATTGCAAGTCTGTCTAATAATCCAAAGGTATCTGCGGATGACTTAACCAAGCTCTTATCTGGAATGGTAAAGACAAAGCTTGATGGCAAGACCTTAAGTTTTTTAAGTCTCGTGAATCAAAACCATCGCTTAGCTGCTGTTCCTGAAATTGCAAATCAATTTGAGGCAATGAAGAACAAGAGCGAAGGTGCGGCAGAAGTAATGATTACCAGCGCATTTCCTTTAGAGGGTTCTGCGCTGAATGATTTGTTGTCAAGTTTGAAGAAGCGCTTTGGGGGCAAAGAATTACGCCCAACTATTCAAGTTGATCCAGCTTTGATTGGCGGTGTCCGCATTCAAGTTGGCGACGAAGTGATGGATAGTTCCGTTAAGGCACGGTTAGCTCGAATGCAAGCAAGTCTTGGCGCATAAATTATCCCGATTAAGAACATACGAAATAAGACCCAGGAGTAAGTAATGCAACTCAACCCATCCGAGATCAGCGAGCTGATCAAAAGCCGAATTAGCGAACTAGGCGTTGATGCCAAATCTCGCAATGAAGGCACTGTTATTTCAGTAACTGACGGTATCTGCCGCGTACATGGATTGTCTGGTGTGATGCAGGGCGAAATGTTGGAGTTCCCTAACAACACAATCGGCCTCGCTTTGAACCTAGAGCGCGATTCTGTTGGTGCCGTAGTGTTGGGTGAATACACCCACATTAAAGAAGGCGACCCAGTTAAATGTACGGGTCGTATTTTGGAAGTTCCAGTTGGACCAGAGTTACTCGGTCGCGTTGTAAACGCACTGGGTCAGCCCATTGATGGCAAGGGTCCAATTAATACTAAATTAACTGACTTTATTGAAAAAGTTGCTCCCGGCGTTATCGCACGTCAATCTGTTAGTCAGCCAGTTCAAACTGGTTTGAAGGCGATTGATGCGATGGTTCCAATCGGACGCGGTCAGCGCGAGTTGATCATTGGCGACCGTCAAACTGGTAAGACAGCGGTAGCAGTTGATGCGATCATTAACCAAAAAGGTAAAGGTGTTTATTGCGTTTACGTGGCGATCGGTCAAAAAGCTTCCACCATTGCTAACGTAGTTCGTAAGCTCACAGAATTAGGCGCGATGGAGTACACCGTAGTGGTTGCAGCGAGTGCTTCTGAGTCTGCAGCGATGCAGTATCTTTCTGCTTACGCAGGCTGCACAATGGGTGAATACTTCCGCGATCGTGGCGAAGATGCATTAATCGTATATGACGACTTAACTAAACAAGCCGTTGCTTATCGTCAGATCTCCCTATTGCTCCGTCGTCCACCAGGCCGTGAAGCTTACCCTGGCGACGTGTTCTACCTCCACTCACGCTTGCTCGAGCGCGCCGCTCGTGTGAATGCGGAATATGTTGAGAAATTTACGAATGGCGCTGTGAAAGGCAAGACCGGTTCTTTGACCGCATTGCCAATTATTGAGACTCAGGCGGGCGACGTTTCTGCCTTCGTTCCAACCAACGTGATTTCGATTACTGATGGTCAGATCTTCTTGGAAACCGATTTGTTCAATGCTGGTGTGCGTCCTGCGATTAACGCCGGTATTTCTGTTTCCCGCGTTGGTGGTGCTGCACAAACTAAAGTAATTAAAAAATTGTCTGGCGGTATTCGTACTGACTTAGCACAATATCGTGAATTGGCAGCGTTTGCTCAGTTCGCATCGGATCTTGACGAAGCAACCCGCAAGCAGCTCGAGCGCGGTCGCCGTGTTACAGAATTGTGTAAGCAAGCGCAATACAAGCCGCTCCAAGTTTGGGAAATGGCCGCTTCGCTCTATGCAGTGAACAATGGCTTTTTCGATGACATTGAAGTCAAGAACGTATTGCCATTCGAAAAAGGCTTACAAGATCATTTGAAATCTAAGTATGCGGACTTAGTTGGCCGCATTGAAGAAACCAAAGATCTGAGCAAAGAAGACGAAGCTGCATTGCGGGCTGCGATTGAGGACTACAAGCGTTCAGCAGCCTTCTAAGGACGCGAAGAGATCATGGCAGGCACAAAAGAGATACGATCAAAGATCAAGAGCGTACAAAATACGCGCAAGATCACAAAGGCAATGGAAATGGTCGCCGCATCCAAGATGCGTCGCGCCCAGGAGCGTATGCGTAATGCGCGCCCATATGCTGAAAAAATTCGTGAAATTGTTGCTAATCTTTCTAAAGCGAATCCTGAGTACCGCCCTGCCTATATGGCGACTCGCGAAGTGAAGAAAATTGGCACGATCTTGGTTACAACAGACAAAGGCTTGTGCGGCGGTTTAAATACCAACGTATTGCGTTTGATTGCAAATCAAGTGCGCGATATGCAAGCTAAAAGTATTGAGATTGCTTACACGGCGATTGGCTCTAAGGGCCTTCAATTTTTGAATCGCTCAAAAGCAAAGCTCATCTCTCAAACAATTCAAATTGGTGATACACCCCATTTAGATGTTTTGATTGGCGCGATTACTGCTCAGTTAGAGGCGTTTGAAAAAGGTGAGATTGATGCTGTGTATTTGGGGTACACCCGCTTTGTTAATGCAATGAAACAAGAGCCGGTTTTAGAAAAGCTGTTGCCTCTAGAGCCAGCTGCTTTAGTGGCAGCAGATAAGTCCGGCCCGTCTTGGGACTATATCTATGAGCCAGACGCAGAATCGATTTTGAATGGTTTGTTGAAGCGTTACGTTGAGGCAATGATTTATCAGGCTGTTGCCGAAAACATGGCCTCTGAGCAATCTGCCCGCATGGTCTCTATGAAGGCCGCGTCAGATAACGCGAAGAACGTAATTGGTGAATTGCAATTGGATTACAACAAAACACGACAAGCTGCTATTACTAAAGAGTTGTCAGAGATTGTTGGTGGAGCGGCCGCTGTTTAAGCGGACGTCATTTAGAAATTTGAAAGAATTTAGGAATTAAAAGCGGAGAGATGCGATGAGTAACGGAAATATTGTTCAGTGTATTGGTCCAGTGGTGGATATTCAGTTCCCCCGCGACAAAATGCCAAATATTTATGATGCCTTGACATTGGTGGAGAGTGGCGAAAAATCTTTTGCTGAAAAAGGTTTGACCTTTGAAGTTCAGCAACAGATCGGTGACGGCGTGGTTCGTGCGATTGCAATGGGAGCAAGCGATGGCTTGCGCCGCGGCATGGAAGTGAAATCTACCGGTAAGCCAATTTCTGTGCCTGTTGGCCCAGCGACATTGGGACGCATCATGGATGTTTTAGGTCGCCCAATTGATGATGCCGGCCCAATTGCTACTGAAGAGCGCCGCGCCATTCACCAGCCAGCTCCAAAGTTTGATGAACTATCCCCTTCAGTCGATTTGCTAGAGACTGGTATTAAGGTGATCGACTTGGTTTGCCCATTCGCTAAAGGCGGTAAGGTTGGCCTGTTCGGCGGTGCGGGTGTTGGTAAGACCGTGAACATGATGGAATTGATTAACAACATCGCTAAGCAACACTCTGGTTTATCTGTGTTTGCTGGTGTGGGTGAGCGGACTCGTGAAGGTAATGACTTCTATCACGAGATGAAAGAATCGAACGTTATCGATAAAGTTGCGATGGTTTTCGGTCAGATGAACGAACCTCCTGGTAACCGTTTGCGCGTAGCCTTGACTGGTTTGACCATGGCTGAAGCATTCCGTGACGAAGGCCGTGACATTTTGTTCTTCGTCGACAATATTTATCGCTACACCTTGGCCGGTACCGAAGTTTCCGCTTTGCTCGGTCGTATGCCTTCTGCTGTGGGTTATCAGCCTACATTGGCTGAGGAGATGGGTAAGTTGCAAGAGCGCATTACTTCAACTAAGACTGGTTCCGTTACTTCTATTCAGGCCGTTTACGTGCCTGCGGACGACTTGACCGATCCATCACCAGCGACAACCTTCTTACACTTAGACTCCACCGTTGTGTTATCGCGCGACATCGCCGCTTTGGGTATTTACCCAGCGGTCGATCCATTGGACTCTACCAGTCGTCAGCTTGACCCGCAAGTAGTTGGTCAAGAGCACTATGAAGTTGCTCGTTCAGTTCAAATGACATTACAGCGCTACAAAGAATTGCGCGACATTATTGCAATTCTGGGTATGGACGAGTTGTCACCTGAAGACAAATTGGCAGTGGCTCGTGCTCGTAAGATTCAGCGTTTCTTATCCCAGCCTTTCCACGTTGCTGAAGTGTTCACTGGTTCTCCAGGTAAATACGTTCCATTGAAAGAAACCATTCGCGGCTTCAAGATGATCGTGAGTGGTGAATTGGATCACTTACCAGAACAAGCGTTCTACATGGTGGGTTCAATTGATGAAGCTATCGAGAAAGCGAAGAAGCTTTAATCGAGCTCTTCTAGGGAAATTATGTCAAACATACATGTCGACGTAGTCAGTGCCGAGCGTTCCATTTTCAGTGGAGAGGCTAAGTTTGTGGCCCTTCCAGGTGAAACTGGTGAACTCGGTATTTTGCATGGCCATACTCCATTAATTACTCGAATTCGTCCTGGCTCTGTTCGTATTGAAAAAGCCGATGGCGATGAAGAATTTGTGTTTGTTGCTGGCGGCTACTTAGAAGTCCAGCCAGATCGCGTTACTGTTTTAGCAGACACTGCTATTCGTGGCCATGATCTCGATGAGGCAAAAGCACTAGAAGCTAAGAAGCGGGCTGAAGAGGCAATGCAAAATCGTGGTACAGACTTTGATTTGGCCTTAGCCCAATCTGAATTTGCTATGGCTGCAGCACAGTTGGCTGCTATTGCCCGATTCCGTCGTAAAAAATAATTACCGGTCAAACCCGTGTTGTTAAATGATCGGTTTTTAAAGGCTTGCTTCGGCGAAGTGGTGGATCAAACCCCGCTTTGGCTTATGCGCCAAGCCGGTCGATATCTCCCCGAATACAATGCGACTCGTGCTAAGGCTGGAAGCTTTTTAGGGCTCGCAAAAAATCCTGCTTATGCCACTGAGGTCACGCTTCAGCCCTTGGATCGATATCCGTTGGATGCAGCAATTCTTTTCTCGGACATTTTGACAGTTCCAGATGCGATGGGTTTGGGTCTTCAATTTGCAACAGGAGAAGGCCCAAGTTTTCAGCATCCATTACGCACCGAAGATGACGTCAATAAATTGCGTACCGCAGACATGAATCAATTGCATTATGTTTTTGATGCAGTTTCTGAAATTCGCAAAGGGCTTATTCAAGATGGCAGGCAACGTGTGCCCTTGATTGGTTTCTCAGGAAGCCCTTGGACACTTGCTTGTTACATGATTGATGGTTCTGGATCGGATGATTTTCGTCATGCCAAGACTATGATGTTTGCTCGGCCAGACTTGCTCGAGCGCATTCTTGAAATCAATATTCAATCTGTTGCAGCTTACTTAACTGAGCAAGTAAAAGCGGGAGCGCAAGCGCTGATGATCTTTGATACCTGGGGCGGTTTATTGCCTAATGGCTGGTATCAGCGCATGTCCTTGGCAGCGATGCAAAAAGTAATTTCTCAATTACCGCGCGAACACGAAGGACGAAAAATTCCGATTATTGTATTTACAAAAGGCGGCGGAATTTGGCTAAAAGATATGGCCCAAATTGGCGCTGATGTTCTAGCATTAGATTGGACCATGTCGCTTTCTAGGGCGCGCAAAGAGTTATTAGAAATCAACAAACCCCTTGCCTTACAGGGAAACCTAGACCCATTAGTACTATTTTCAGGCACCAAACAAATTACTGATCAGGTTAATAATTTGTTCGATGATTTAGCTGGTGCCCCCGCCTTAGGCCCAAATCGCCATTCTCTTGATGGCCATATATTTAATTTAGGCCATGGGATTTCCCAGTTCACCCCTCCAGATAGCGTGTCCGTTTTGGCATCAGCCGTGATCGAGAAATCCCGAGTCCTCAGAGCAAGCAGATAGAGCAAAGTAATTGCTAACTTAGTGGCGACCTTTTGCCAAAGTTATGCACAGCAGGGCGGCGCGCGCGTAATTCAGCTAGATTCGAGGCAAAGATCATTAGAAGCATCGAGAAGTCAATGTAAGTATCTGATTTATATAGACTTATCTTTAAATAATACTATTTCAGACCAGCTGACCTATTTGATTAATTGACAGGTAAATCAGTATATTGGAATGATATCCACAGACTTATCCACAGGAAAATGAAGTAACCCATGAAGGCAAGCCCCCTCTTCGTTCAGATTGTTCTGGATAAGCCGTTGGCGCAGGGCTTTGACTATATCTGGGACAGCCAAAAGCTCGGCGCTGATCCTGTGATAGGCCAAATTGTCTCGGTGCCATTTGGAAATTCAATAAATATAGGAGTTATAGTAAAAGTAAATACTCACTCTGAAATAGAGCAGAGTAAATTAAAGGCAGTTTTAGGATTGGCGCCCCTACCCCCTTTGGATTCAGCGCTCTTAAGCTTGATGAACTTTGCTAGCCAGTATTACATCCATTCTTTGGGCGAAACGATTATTCCCTCCATTCCCCAGATGTGGCGCAAACCCGAGCGGTGGGAAAAGCTTAGGCTAGCAAAACCGTCAACCGACAAGAAAAGTAAGCAGAGTGATTTAGCCAGCAATTCTGAGCAATTGATTGGCGTAGCGCAACTGAATTCGGAGCAAAAAAACGCTCTAGATATCCTGCTACAAAAGAAGGGCTCAGAAGGATTCAGGGCAATCCTTTTGCAGGGACAAACTGGGAGCGGTAAGACAGCCGTTTTTTTAAATTGGTTGGCTAGTGTTTTGCAAGAGAAAAATTCTCAGGTATTGCTCCTTGTTCCAGAAATTAATTTAACTCCCCAGCTAGAGCGACGTATCCGAGCGTATTTCCCAGATAAAAAAATTGCACTATTACATAGTGGTGTTTCAGAGAAACAGCGCGGCATCTCTTGGCATGAGGCCATGCATGGAGATGCGCAGATCATATTAGGCACCCGTTTAGCGGTACTTACACCAATGCCCAATCTACGTGCGATAGTGGTCGACGAAGAGCATGATCCCTCGTATAAACAACAAGAGGGAACGCGATACTCTGCAAGAGATCTCGCAATCTGGCGGGCACACGATCAAGGCTTGCCAATCTTACTAGCCTCCGCTACGCCGTCATTAGAAACGTGGATGGCTGCAAAAGTCGGGCGTTATGAGCACATTGGATTGGACAGCCGTGCTCAGGGCGCAAGCTTGCCCAAGGTTCATCTTGTGAATACACAGGATCCCCAAAATCGATCTTCCCACTCACCTTTATTCACCAAAATAGTGGAAGGCGCCATCACTAAATGTTTATCTGAAAAAAAGCAGAGCTTAATTTTGATTAACCGACGTGGATACGCTCCAGTCATAAGTTGTTCTGCATGCTCATGGATGTCCAAGTGTGCCCAGTGTTCCTCTTGCATGGTGATGCATAAAGCAGGAGCATTGAGTAAAAAAACAGTATTGAGTTGTCATCATTGTGGCCTAGTAAAGCCGATGCCTAATTTTTGTCCTGATTGTGGAAATGCAGATCTGAAGCCAGTGGGTCAGGGCACACAAAAAATTGAAGACGTGATTGAAGGCGCATGGCCCCAAGCAACAGTCCTGAGGGTAGATACAGACTCTAGCAGAAGGAGTAAGGGCGCCGAAGAGCTCTTCCAAAAAATTCATGAAGGCGATGTAGATATTGTGGTGGGCACACAAATGATCGCAAAGGGCCATGATTATCAAAACATTGGAACTGTTGCAGTATTAGATGCTGATAGTCGCTTATATTCCCAAGACTTCAGGGCAGCTGAAAGATTATTTGCTCAGCTGATTCAAGTGGCAGGAAGAGCAGGCCGCTCAAAACAACACGATCAAGCCAGTGGCGATATTTATATAGAAACACAGCATCCTGATGCGGCAGTATTTCAGTATTTATTAAGACATGATGTAGATGGCTTTTTATCGTTCACCGCCAAGGAGAGAGAAGAGTCTGGGCTCCCCCCGTTTTCGTATCAAGGGCTTATTCATGCTGAGGGCAAGAGCATTGCAAAAGCAATTCAGTTTTTAAGTGACCTGAAGTCGCAATTGACCGAGAGAGGCTTAGTTCATAAGGGGGTCAAGATTTATGACCCAGTGCCCAAAACGATCATGCGGGTAGCAGGCTCTGAGCGAGCTCAGCTTCTTATTGAGTCAAATAGTCGGAAACACTTACAAGAATTACTCGAGTCGATTGACCATTTATTGCGTCAAGATTCTCAGGGGCGCATCAGCAAAGCCTCACGCATCCGATGGTTGATTGAGCGTGATCCGATTGCGATTTAAGCGCCTGCTGTAGCGGAATATTTTTCGAGGCCCATTAAATTTTGTAGTTCAATAGCTAGACTAGCGTCTGAGCTGGGTTTGATTTTAAAAAGCCAAACCGAATATGGTTTTGCATTAATGCTTTCGGGCTGACTCTCAACATCCGGATTCAGAGCAACGATCTCACCACTGACTGGCGCATGAATATCGCTCGCAGCTTTAACGGACTCAATGACAGCAATATTTTGACCTTGCTCAACAAGTTGACCTAGCTTCGGCGCCTGAAAGAACATGACGTCACCAAGCGCCTCTTGAGCATGATCGCTGATACCTACCCATACCAAGCCATCATCTTCAGGATTGGCCCACTCGTGGGTCTCAGTAAATTTAAATTTATCTTGTGTATTCATCGCTTGCCTTGCTGCCCTATTTTATAACTTGTGCTCTAAACTGTTATCTTACCGATTCGCTAAACAATCTATCCAAAATATGCCCATTAAATTAGGTATCGTACCCGTTACGCCCTTTGAGCAAAATTGTTCAATTCTGGTATGTCAAAACACAGGTGATGCAGCTATTGTTGACCCAGGCGGCGACATCGATAAGATCCTGGATGGCGTAAAGCAAATGGGGGGCAATGTAAAAAAAATTCTATTGACTCACGGGCATTTAGATCATTGTGCTGCCGCCCAAGAGCTTTCTGAGCAATTGCATGTCCCCATTGAGGGCCCGCAAATTGAGGAGCGATTTTGGATTGATCAGCTGCCTGAACAAGCAGTGCGATTTGGATTTGGTCATGCTAAAGCTTTTGAGCCAACTCGTTGGCTGAATAATGGAGATCACGTACAAGTCGGCGATGTAGATTTTGAAGTTTTTCACTGCCCAGGACATACTCCAGGACATGTTGTATTTTTTGATAAAGAAGACAAGCTAGCTTTAGTCGGTGATGTACTCTTTGCGGGATCGATCGGCCGCACCGACTTCCCTCGCGGCAATCACGCCGATTTAATTAATGCTATTAAGACAAAGTTATGGCCCTTAGGCGATGACGTGCAATTTGTGCCCGGGCATGGGCCGATGTCTACTTTTGGGCAAGAAAGAAAAACCAATCCCTATGTTGGGGATGGCGTCTAACTACTTTAGTTAGGCTTTTGCAGAGCCCGTGCGATGTGTGCGGTTGTAAAGACAGCTTGCGCAAATCCAGCGTTGCTTACGGTTGCTGGTTGGAATCCAAGTTCCGCCTTCAAGGCGCTTTTCGCGACTGCAAGAAGAGCAAAACTTGAGGCTCTGGGAGGTTTCTTGTGTAGCAGCTGGAGTCGAGGTAGTCATGGGCAATCCGGGTAAGACAAATCTGAACAGAGGGTCTATTTTACCCGTTTTGTCCCGCTGGGGCTGGGCTCAGGAGAACCCGAACCGAATCCGCAGTTTTATTACCGTCAAAGTCGAGCCAAGCTTTGTTTTCAAAATCATAAAGCTTGCATTTGCTGGCAGTATCAAAATACCAGTCCCAGGAGAACTTTTGAATGAAAATCCGCTCTGGAAGCATTGTTTCCAGGGTATTTTGAGCATCTTTGAGGTTGTAAAGGGGTATGCTCATATCGACGTGGTGAGCCGTATGTTCCATGATGTGGTGCATCAGGGCACCCCAAATCCAGCCAAAAGTCAGGTGGACAGTAGTCGATACAAAGGGCTGGGCACGCAACCACTCTGATTTTTTGTCATACCAAGAAACGGATGGATGGGTATGGTGCACGTAAACGACAAAACCAATCATGCCGTTCCAAAATAAGAATGGCAGAGCAAAACCGGTAATCAGCCCGACCCAAATCGACTGACCCGTCGCCAAGGCTCCAGCGATCAAGCATCCAATCCAAATAATGGCAAAAGCCGTAACCAAGAGATTGTCTTTAAGAAAGATAGGACGATCACCCGGTTTATTTTGGGCATTTGGAAAGTACTCGCGTCTCCACCAAATCTCGATCAAATAGTAAAAGACTGGGCCCCAACCACTGCGGTAAAGGCGCTCAAGCGTTTTGCGCCAAGCTGGCAAGGCATCAAATTCTGCTTTAGATAGGGGCGCCCAGACAAAGTCGAAACCTTTTAAATTGGTTTGACCATGATGCACGACGTTGTGCCCTACATCCCACAGACTATAGGGGGTTAGAGAGGGCAAGAAGGCAATACGACCAAGGACCTTATTGAGTTCACGATTAGGTGTAAAGCTTTGATGGCATGCATCATGCCCAAGAATAAAAATACGACCAGTTACAAACCCAGCAATTAAGCCCAAGGCAATCTTGACCGCAATATTTTCAATAAAAATAGTGCCTGCGATACAGCCGAGCCACAAAGAGGCATCAATCAACAAAAGACCAAGCGCACGACCTACTTGACCTTGCGCCATATGAATTAGCCAGCCACGAATAATTTTGCGGTGAGGCAATGGCTCAGTAGGAGCCAAAGGAGCCATGTTTTGGTCGGAAAGAGAGGGATTTAGGTGGTTAGACACGTTAATATTCAATAGAAATCAATTATTTAGAACTAAATGATAGTGGTTTTTGAGCTTTCACGTATGACATAGGTCAAAAATCCCCCTGCTTTGGCGCGCCCGGCAGGAATCGAACCTGCGACCCTTGGCTTCGGAGGCCAATACTCTATCCACTGAGCTACGGGCGCCATGTGAAACCCTGCAATTGGCCACCCTCATATTGTAAGTGCCTAAGGCGGAAAGCACTCGTTATAATCGCAGCTCAACATCCTTTAAACCCATAAAACTACAAAAGTCCTATGAGCAACGAGCACGGCAATCTGATTAAGTCCCCAAAACAACTCATCACCGTCGTGTTTGCAAGCTTTTTTGTGCCATTGATTGTGATTTTATTGTTGATGGTTTATGTCAATAACGGTAAGCGTATTGATAGCGGCAAGTCTGCTGATGAAATTATCAAGCCAGTTGGCCAGCTGAATATTCAGGATGCCAATCCTTCAGCAGAAGCCAAGACTGGTGGCTAATAAATTACGCGGCTAACACTAGTCAAGCAACTAATAAAGCTGACAATTGGTCAGCTTTATTTTTTTGTATCCCCTGCTTTGGAATCAATGGCCGCTTGATAAGCCTCTTTTTTAGAGACTGGAAGGGTTTGGGATAGAACCGCGGCAATTTCTTTGCTACCCAAATAAGGTTTGAGTGCCTTAACCCAGAGACTTAATAAGTCATCCGAGACTAAATCTTTGCTGACACTGCGACCTGCAACCATAACGACAAATTCACCTTTGAGGCTTGATGATTGAGTTAGCCATTCTGGGATATCAGCAGCCCTGATAAAACTAATTTGCTCAAATTTTTTAGTTAATTCTCGGCCGATCATGAGTTCGCGGTCTGGTTCAAGGGCTTTGCCAATGAGTTTCAAGGTATCTTGAATATGGTGGGGCGACTCAAAAAATATACTGGCCTGCACACTCTTTTGTATTTGGATTAACAGGGCGTCACGCTCTTTAGTTTTATTTGGCAAGAAGCCTAAAAATTGGAAGCGGCCTTCTGCTGCAGTCAATACTGAGCCACCTACAGAGACTGCAGCCGCAACTGCGCTGGCTCCAGGAATGGGAATTACCCGAAAGCCTGCGGCGTGGACCGCTTGTACTAAGCGGGCGCCAGGGTCAGATACACCAGGCGTTCCAGCATCCGATATGTAAGCCCATCTTTCATGGTTGGCAAGATGCTGAATGACAGTTTGCGCACCGGCCATTTCATTGTGCTCATGCAGGGCGAGACATTTTTTATGAATGCCAAATTGTTGAAGGAGTGCAACGCTGTGACGAGTATCTTCACAGGCGATTCCTTCAACCGCTTTTAAGATATGCAAGGCGCGCAAAGTAATGTCGCCGAGGTTGCCGATTGGTGTTGCGACAACATATAGGGCTCCAGTGGGCAAATCTTGCTGCTTTAGAAAGTCAAAAGAATCAAGTTCCATAGATATTTTTGCGAATAAGCGTTGAATAGATGAGAGCATACGTGGGTTTTGAATTGGCCATCATGAAAGTCAATTTCAACGCAAATTGGGTCATAATATTGTTATGGATAAAAATATAACCGAGCGCTTACGTCTAAGAGTCTCCCAACATTTTTTAGACAGCATTGCCGTTAAACAAGAGGCTGAAAAAATTCTGCCAGCTGCAGTTGCCCAGGGCGTTATCGCCATGACGCATTGTTTGCAAAGTGGAGGCAAAGTGATGGCCTGTGGTAATGGTGGTTCCGCGGCAGATGCCCAGCATTTTGCAGCCGAGTTAATTGGCCGTTTTGAGCGCGAGCGTCAAGAGCTTGCTGCGATTGCATTAACCACCGACAGTTCAATTCTGACGGCCGTTGGAAATGATTACAGTTATGACGAAGTGTTTAGTAAGCAAGTACGGGGATTGGGTAAGCCCGGCGACATCCTTTTAGGAATTTCTACATCAGGTAATTCTAAGAATGTCGTGAAAGCCATTGAAGCAGCTAAAAAATTAGGCATGAAAATAATCGCATTGACTGGCAACGGTGGTGGAAAAATTGCCAGCCTACTGGACAGCAATGATGTTCATCTCTGCGCCCCCTCTACTCGCACTGCCCGTATTCAAGAAACCCATTTAGTTTTATTACATAGCTTGTGCGATGGTGTTGACCATTTGATGCTCGATTAAATCCATTCTTTAGAAAGTGAAAATGCAAACTCAGCCTCTCAGCAAATGGATTGCCATTGGAGTATTGCTTTCGTTTTTATCGGGGTGTGGCGTTTTGGCTGTAGGCGGAGTTGCCGCAACGGCCTCGGTCATGGCTGATCGTCGCAGTCCTGGTGTTCAGGCAATTGATAAAGGATTAGAGATTGAGGCAGACAGCGCGCTTTCCAAACGCTTCGGCAGCTCAGCGCACATCAACGTGAACTCTTTCAATCAGAAAGTATTGCTCACCGGCGAAGTAAAAAATGATGAGATCAAGAATCAAGCGGCTGAGTACGTCAAGAGTTTGAAAAATGTTCGATCAGTATTGAATCAATTAATTATTGGGCCAAACAGTTCCTATGCTGCTCGAGCAAACGATTCCTATTTAGATTCCAAAGTAAAGACTCAAATGATCTTTACAGAAAAACTTCCATCTAACTCAATGGATATTGTTGTCGAGGCTGATAACGTTTATATGCTGGGCATCCTGACCCAAAGCGAAGCAGATCTGGCTAAAAAAGTAGCCAGCAATACCAATGGCGTTAAGGAAGTGTTTACATTCTTTGACATCATTTCTGATGCCGAGAAAGCCCGCCTAGAAAAATTGGGTAAGGCTGAAGAGACCCAGCCAACTAGCCCTTCAAAGTTTCAGTAGCATTCATTTATCGCCAATGAAGTTAGTGCTAGCCTGCGCTAAAGCAATTTTCTTTTGGTGTATTTTTTGTTCGCTATGTATCGCACAAGTACATACAAGCTCAGATAATGAAAAAGCTTTTGCGCTAGCGAAACAAAATGCGTGTCTGGGTTGTCATGCCGCCAATAAAAAAATTGTAGGACCAAGTTATCAAGATGTTGCTAAGAAATACCAAGGCGATATTAAGGCGCTGGCATATTTGAAAAATAAAATTCGTAATGGAGGTGCAGGAGCCTGGGGTGTGGTGCCAATGCCTGCAAATACTAAATTAAGTGATACAGAATTATCGCTTTTGAGTGCCTGGATATTGCAAGGCGCTCCTCAATCAAACTAAATTAGAGTGCTGCAGTTTTGCGACCTAAGAACCAGCACCAGGCAGCGCTACTATTTTTCAAGTTTGACTTCAAAGCGTAATCGAAGTCGCCCCACTGCTTATTGGCAGCTTCCTTTACTAGCGTTGCAGGAGTTGCTGGTTCGAGTTTGAGATAGGCATCAGCATCGCCATAAGCAAACTCAACACGCATACCGACTTTTTGCGCTAGCCGCATCATCGATGCATTGTTTGCTAGGCAATGCACATATAAAGTTTCTACAAGTGTATTGCGCGAATGCACCGCAGCTCTCTCAAGAAGAGCGGAACCAACACCTTGATGTCGAGCACTTTCCAGAACAGACACACCAAACTCTGCAGCACGATGCTGTTTCTCTTGTTTTGGTAAGTAAGCTAAATGTGCAAGACCAATAATTTTTAGATCTTCATCAAATACCGCAAAGATTGCATCTTTATTGAAGTCAAGGCTTCCAACATAATGTTCAATGACTTCGTTGGGTGTTTGAGTACCAAAGCGAAGGCGGCGATCTTCATCTTCTAATTGGAGAAAATGCTCAAGTATTGCCTCTCGATGGCCAGCATGAAGCTCGCGGACCGGCACTGCTAGTCTGCTAACGTTTGAAGCGCTTGGCATTTGACTTGATTTGTTGTGCATAACGGGATCTTAGCAGTGTTTGGGAAATATTTCAGGGTTTTCCCTAATAAACCACTAAAAATAATACAAAATTTACAGGTTTTATTGCCTAGTTTTTCAGATTTATGGGAGAAAAAATTCCGAAAATTGGAAATTTTTGAACTGGGCCTAAGTCTTTCTCAAAAAAGCTGATTTTTTTGTTTTTCTATATGACTGATTTTGAAGCCTTTTCTGTTATAGGCCCCAAAAAATAGCGTTTTCATAGGAAAAAGACTACGGAAGGTGTTGACAACCCTCTCAGGGTATGTCATAGTCTCGCTTCTTCGCTGGATGTTTTTGAAAAACGATCCAGCCCTTCTTTAAAAATTAGTCAACCGATAATTGTGGGTACTAAGTGAAAGCATCCAGTCCTTCGGGACAGATGTAAATAAATAGTACTCATAGACAGTAAAAAGATTTGGTTTTATTACCAAGTCAATTTCTTGAATGAGTGCGACGATCCGCAAGGATCACAGGAATTGAACTGAAGAGTTTGATCCTGGCTCAGATTGAACGCTGGCGGCATGCCTTACACATGCAAGTCGAACGGCAGCACGGGTGCTTGCACCTGGTGGCGAGTGGCGAACGGGTGAGTAATACATCGGAACGTACCTTATCGTGGGGGATAACGCAGCGAAAGCTGTGCTAATACCGCATACGCCCTGAGGGGGAAAGCGGGGGATCGAAAGACCTCGCGCGATTAGAGCGGCCGATGCCTGATTAGCTTGTTGGTGGGGTAAAAGCCCACCAAGGCGACGATCAGTAGCTGGTCTGAGAGGACGATCAGCCACACTGGGACTGAGACACGGCCCAGACTCCTACGGGAGGCAGCAGTGGGGAATTTTGGACAATGGGGGCAACCCTGATCCAGCAATGCCGCGTGAGTGAAGAAGGCCTTCGGGTTGTAAAGCTCTTTTGTCAGGGAAGAAACACCGGCTCTAACACAGTCCGGGAATGACGGTACCTGAAGAATAAGCACCGGCTAACTACGTGCCAGCAGCCGCGGTAATACGTAGGGTGCGAGCGTTAATCGGAATTACTGGGCGTAAAGCGTGCGCAGGCGGTTATACAAGACAGGCGTGAAATCCCCGGGCTTAACCTGGGAATGGCGCCTGTGACTGTATAGCTAGAGTGTGTCAGAGGGGGGTAGAATTCCACGTGTAGCAGTGAAATGCGTAGATATGTGGAGGAATACCAATGGCGAAGGCAGCCCCCTGGGATAACACTGACGCTCATGCACGAAAGCGTGGGGAGCAAACAGGATTAGATACCCTGGTAGTCCACGCCCTAAACGATGCTGACTAGTTGTTCGGGATTTACATCCTGAGTAACGTAGCTAACGCGTGAAGTCAGCCGCCTGGGGAGTACGGTCGCAAGATTAAAACTCAAAGGAATTGACGGGGACCCGCACAAGCGGTGGATGATGTGGATTAATTCGATGCAACGCGAAAAACCTTACCTACCCTTGACATGTCACTAACGAAGTAGAGATACATTAGGTGCTCGTAAGAGAAAGTGAACACAGGTGCTGCATGGCTGTCGTCAGCTCGTGTCGTGAGATGTTGGGTTAAGTCCCGCAACGAGCGCAACCCTTGTCTTTAGTTGCTACGCAAGAGCACTCTAAAGAGACTGCCGGTGACAAACCGGAGGAAGGTGGGGATGACGTCAAGTCCTCATGGCCCTTATGGGTAGGGCTTCACACGTCATACAATGGTGCATACAGAGGGTTGCCAACCCGCGAGGGGGAGCTAATCTCAGAAAATGCATCGTAGTCCGGATCGTAGTCTGCAACTCGACTACGTGAAGCTGGAATCGCTAGTAATCGCGGATCAGAATGTCGCGGTGAATACGTTCCCGGGTCTTGTACACACCGCCCGTCATACCATGGGAGTGGGTTTTGCCAGAAGCCGTTAGCCTAACCGCAAGGAGGGCGACTGCCACGGCAGGGTTCATGACTGGGGTAAAGTCGTAACAAGGTAGCCGTATCGGAAGGTGCGGCTGGATCACCTCCTTTCTAGAGAAAGATGCTGGATCTATAGTGCCCACACTTATCGGTTGACAATAAAAGCCACGGGTCTGTAGCTCAGCTGGTTAGAGCACTGTGTTGATAACGCAGGGGTCGTAGGTTCAAGTCCTACCAGACCCACCAATCAGCAGTAGCGATATGGACTAAGTGGACGTTGGGGGATTAGCTCAGCTGGGAGAGCACCTGCTTTGCAAGCAGGGGGTCGTCGGTTCGATCCCGTCATCCTCCACCAACATCTAAATGTCAAAACTAAGCAATTTAGCGATTGTTTAGTTTTGCCATTTATGGCCGTTCTTTAAAAATTTGAGTAAGCAAAGTGTCAAATGTTTCTTTGAGAGAATATTTGACAATGTAATAAGGGTAAAGATTGAATCATCAATCAGTAATACAAACGAGTTTTACCAAGTTCTTTAACAAGTACTTAAAGTTTGGATTACGGCAAACATGTCAGAAGTAGAAGTAAAACCTGTAACAGGTACTAGCAATGGTGCTCGTTATAGGATCAAGTGAATAAGTGCACATGATGGATGCCTTGGCGATTACAGGCGACGAAAGACGTTATAACCTGCGATAAGCCCCGGGGAGCTGGTAAATAAGCTTTGATCCGGGGATTTCTGAATGGGGAAACCCACCACTTTTGTGGTACCCACATCTGAATACATAGGATGTGAGGAGCGAACCTCGTGAACTGAAACATCTAAGTAGCGAGAGGAAAAGACATCAACCGAGATTCCCAAAGTAGTGGCGAGCGAAATGGGAAGAGCCTTCTAGTGATAGCTCAGTAATTAACAGAATGGAATGGAAAGTCCAACAATAAAGGGTGATAGTCCCGTATGTGAAAATTATTGAGTGGTACTAGGCTAGAGACAAGTAGGGCGGGACACGTGAAATCCTGTCTGAATATGGGGGGACCATCCTCCAAGGCTAAATACTCGTAATCGACCGATAGTGAACAAGTACCGTGAGGGAAAGGCGAAAAGAACCCCGGGAGGGGAGTGAAATAGATCCTGAAATTGTGTGCATACAAACAGTAGGAGCCTCGTAAGGGGTGACTGCGTACCTTTTGTATAATGGGTCAGCGACTTACATTCAGTAGCAAGCTTAACCGAATAGGGAAGGCGTAGCGAAAGCGAGTCCGAATAGGGCGTTAGTTGCTGGGTGTAGACCCGAAACCAGTTGATCTATCCATGGCCAGGTTGAAGGTGCGGTAACACGTACTGGAGGACCGAACCCACTAACGTTGAAAAGTTAGGGGATGAGCTGTGGATAGGGGTGAAAGGCTAAACAAAACTGGAAATAGCTGGTTCTCTCCGAAAACTATTTAGGTAGTGCCTCGTGTATCACTGTAGGGGGTAGAGCACTGTCATGGTAGTGGGGTCCATTGCGGATTACTGCGCCATAGCAAACTCCGAATACCTACAAGTGCAAGCACGGGAGACAGACATCGGGTGCTAACGTCCGGTGTCAAGAGGGAAACAACCCAGACCGCCAGCTAAGGTCCCTAATATATGCTAAGTGGGAAACGAAGTGGGAAGGCTAAAACAGTCAGGAGGTTGGCTTAGAAGCAGCCATCCTTTAAAGAAAGCGTAATAGCTCACTGATCGAGTCGTCCTGCGCGGAAGATGTAACGGGGCTAAGCATATAACCGAAGCTGCGGATCACAGCAATGTGATGGTAGGAGAGCGTTCTGTAAGCCTGTGAAGGTGTCTTGTAAAGGATGCTGGAGGTATCAGAAGTGCGAATGCTGACATGAGTAGCGATAAAGGGGGTGAAAAGCCCCCTCGCCGTAAGCCCAAGGTTTCCTGTTCAACGTTCATCGGAACAGGGTGAGTCGGCCCCTAAGGCGAGGCAGAGATGCGTAGCTGATGGGAACAAGGTTAATATTCCTTGACCATTGTTAGATGCGATGGGGGGACGGATCGCGGAAAGTTGTCCGGGTGTTGGATATTCCCGGTTCTTGCGTTGGAGATGGCTATTAGGTAAATCCGGTAGCGTAATTCAAGGGCGTGAGACGAGCGAATTTATTCGCGAAGCAATTGGAAGTGGTTCCAAGAAAAGCCTCTAAGCTTCAGTCTAACAAGACCGTACCGCAAACCGACACAGGTGGGCGAGATGAGTATTCTAAGGCGCTTGAGAGAACTCAGGAGAAGGAACTCGGCAAATTTGCACCGTAACTTCGGGATAAGGTGCGCCCTTGTAGTTTGACCGTGAACAACGGGAGGACGAAAGGGTTGCAATAAAAAGGTGGCTGCGACTGTTTAATAAAAACACAGCACTCTGCAAACACGAAAGTGGACGTATAGGGTGTGACGCCTGCCCGGTGCTGGAAGATTAAATGATGGGGTGCAAGCTCTTGATTGAAGTCCCAGTAAACGGCGGCCGTAACTATAACGGTCCTAAGGTAGCGAAATTCCTTGTCGGGTAAGTTCCGACCTGCACGAATGGCGTAACGATGGCCACACTGTCTCCTCCTGAGACTCAGCGAAGTTGAAATGTTTGTGATGATGCAATCTACCCGTGGCTAGACGGAAAGACCCCATGAACCTTTACTGTAGCTTTGCATTGGACTTTGAATCGGTCTGTGTAGGATAGGTGGGAGGCGTTGAAAGCGGAATGCTAGTTTCGCTGGAGCCAACCTTGAAATACCACCCTGATTTATTTGAGGTTCTAACCTTGGCCCATTATCTGGGTCGGGAACAGTGCATGGTAGGCAGTTTGACTGGGGCGGTCTCCTCCCAAAGTGTAACGGAGGAGTACGAAGGTACGCTTGGTACGGTCGGACATCGTACCTAAAGTGCAATGGCAAAAGCGTGCTTAACTGCGAGACCGACAAGTCGAGCAGGTGCGAAAGCAGGTCATAGTGATCCGGTGGTTCTGTATGGAAGGGCCATCGCTCAACGGATAAAAGGTACTCTGGGGATAACAGGCTGATACCGCCCAAGAGTTCATATCGACGGCGGTGTTTGGCACCTCGATGTCGGCTCATCTCATCCTGGGGCTGTAGCCGGTCCCAAGGGTATGGCTGTTCGCCATTTAAAGAGGTACGTGAGCTGGGTTTAAAACGTCGTGAGACAGTTTGGTCCCTATCTGCCATGGGCGTTGGAGATTTGACGGGGGCTGCTCCTAGTACGAGAGGACCGGAGTGGACATTCCGCTGGTGTACCTGTTGTTTCGCCAGAAGCATCGCAGGGTAGCTATGAATGGAAGAGATAACCGCTGAAAGCATCTAAGCGGGAAACTTGCCTGAAGATGAGATCTCCCGTAGGTTTAACCTACATAAAGGGTCGTTGAAGACCACAACGTTGATAGGTCGGGTGTGGAAGCGCAGTAATGCGTTAAGCTAACCGATACTAATTGCCCGTTAGGCTTGATCCTATAACCAGCACTATTGTGTTGGATGTTTGCCAGATTTAATCTGCATCCTTATTACATGCTTACTCAAATCGAACTGTTGATTTATCAACAGTTCAACCCTCTACGCCCGGTGACCATAGCAAGTTGGAACCACTCCTTCCCATCTCGAACAGGACAGTGAAACGACTTTACGCCGATGATAGTGCGGATTACCCGTGTGAAAGTAGGTAACTGCCGGGCACCAATGCGACGCCCAGACCCTTTTAGGTCTGGGCGTTTTTACTTGTGCAAAGCGCTAGAGAGATTGACAGATTCTCCGTTAGGAGTCAGAATATTGGGTTCGCGGAGGGGTGTCCGAGCGGCTAAAGGAGGCAGACTGTAAATCTGTTGGCTATGCCTACGTAGGTTCGAATCCTACCCCCTCCACCAAGATGTGCGGGATTAGTTTAATGGTAAAACAGCAGATTTCCAATCTTCGGTCAAGAGTTCGATTCTCTTATCCCGCTCCAGTATTTTGTAGCAAAAGATTGGCCCATGTGGCTCAGTGGTAGAGCACTCCCTTGGTAAGGGAGAGGTCGGCAGTTCGATCCTGCCCATGGGCACCATGTTTCAGATTTATAAATTGTGATTTCGTTGGTTTAAAGAGTTAACTAAAGGCAGACAAAAATGGCAAAAGAAAAGTTTGAGCGGACAAAACCGCACGTAAACGTAGGCACCATTGGTCACGTTGACCACGGTAAAACCACTTTGACAGCAGCAATCGCAACCGTGCTTTCTAAGCAATTCGGTGGCGAAGCAAAAGCATACGATCAGATCGATGCTGCTCCTGAAGAAAAGGCCCGTGGTATTACGATTAATACTGCGCACGTTGAGTATGAGACTGCTAATCGTCACTATGCTCACGTCGATTGCCCAGGACATGCTGACTACGTTAAGAACATGATTACTGGCGCTGCCCAAATGGACGGCGCAATTTTGGTTTGCTCTGCAGCTGACGGCCCAATGCCACAAACCCGTGAGCACATCCTCTTGGCACGCCAAGTCGGTGTTCCTTACATCGTCGTGTTTTTAAACAAGTGCGACATGGTCGATGATGCTGAGTTGTTAGAGCTCGTTGAGATGGAAGTACGTGAGCTTTTATCTAAGTACAACTTCCCTGGTGATGACACTCCAATCATCCACGGTTCTGCTAAGTTAGCCCTAGAAGGTGACGAAGGCGAATTGGGTAAAGGCGCGATCATGAAATTGGCCGAAGCTTTAGATACTTATATTCCTACTCCAGAGCGCGCGATTGATGGTGCGTTCTTGATGCCAGTAGAAGATGTGTTCTCGATCTCTGGTCGCGGCACTGTTGTGACTGGTCGTATTGAGCGCGGTATTGTTAAGGTAGGTGAAGAGATTGAAATCATTGGTATTAAGCCCACTCTCAAAACCACTTGTACTGGTGTAGAGATGTTCCGCAAACTGCTCGATCAAGGTCAAGCAGGCGATAACGTCGGTATTTTGTTACGTGGTACTAAGCGTGAAGAAGTTGAGCGTGGCCAAGTCTTGGCCAAGCCAGGTTCAATCACCCCACATACCCACTTTACAGCCGAGGTTTATATCTTGGGTAAAGATGAAGGTGGTCGTCATACTCCGTTCTTTAACAACTATCGTCCCCAGTTTTACTTCCGTACTACGGACGTAACGGGTTCAATCGAGTTGCCAAAAGACAAAGAGATGGTCATGCCTGGCGATAACGTCACCATTACCGTCAAACTCATCGCGCCAATTGCGATGGAAGAAGGTTTACGTTTTGCAATCCGTGAAGGTGGCCGTACTGTTGGCGCCGGAGTGGTTGCGAAGATTTTGGCTTAAGTAATTTTTGAAATAAAGGGGTGTAGCTCAATTGGCAGAGCGTTGGTCTCCAAAACCAAAGGTTGGGGGTTCGATGCCCTCCGCCCCTGCCACGATTTGAACTGAAAGCAATATGTCGCAACAAACGGTAAGTCATTCTGAAGAAAAAAGCAGTTGGGTCTCCGGACTCGCCGCTCTGATTGTCGTTGCAGCACTAGTCTTGTATTACGTGCTTGTCGATCAATCCTTGTTGTTGCGTTTAGCTGTTTTGTTTGGCGGTATTGCGATCGCAGTTTTGATTGTGGCGATTTCACCAGAAGGGCGTAGGTTTTTCTCCTATGCGAAAGATTCTTGGTACGAAGCAAAAAAAGTTGTTTGGCCAACTCGTAAAGAGGCAACCCAAATGACTTTGGTCGTATTTGGTTTTGTTCTGATCATGTCCATATTTTTATGGGTTGCAGACAAATTGATTGAATGGCTAGTTTTTTCAGTCTTATTAGGCTGGAAGTGAGTAATAAAAATGATTGATTCTGAATTGGCCGTAAACCCACAAGCTACTGGCAATATGCGCTGGTACGTTATTCATGCTTATTCGGGCATGGAAAAAAGTGTGAAAAAAGGTCTTGAAGAGCGGATAGCACGCTCGGGGATGTCTGAAAAATTTGGCCGTATTTTGGTCCCATCTGAGGAAGTGGTGGAGATTAAATCTGGCCAAAAGTCAGTTTCTGAGCGCCGTTTCTTCCCAGGGTACGTCCTGATTGAGATGGAAATGACCGATGAAAGCTGGCATTTGGTGAAAAATACGCCAAAAGTGACCGGTTTTGTTGGTGGCGTCCGCAATCGTCCAAGTCCGATTTCTACGGCTGAAGTGGCCAAAATCATGGATCAAATGCAGGCCGGGGTTGATAAACCCAAGCCTAAGACCCTCTTTGAGGTGGGTGAGATTGTGCGGGTCAAAGAAGGCCCATTTGTTGATTTCAATGGAAATATTGAAGAAGTCAATTATGAGAAGTCAAGATTGCGCGTTTCTGTTACAATTTTTGGCCGCGGTACCCCAGTTGAACTCGAGTTCGGCCAGGTAGAAAAGATGTAAAAAACAAGGACTTAGTCCGGTTTTGTAGTAGTTGAATTTAAGTGGTTATTTAGTTTTAGTAATTAACCGAGGAGCGGAGCTAGAAAGCCAAAACCTAGCGAAGCGTTTACTCAACGGCGGTCTTTCCTTATGAGGTCAGGCGCGCTTTTAGGAGCAACACATGGCAAAGAAGATTATTGGCTTTATCAAACTGCAGATCCCTGCAGGTAAAGCAAACCCCTCACCTCCCGTGGGCCCAGCATTGGGTCAACGCGGTTTGAACATTATGGAATTCTGTAAGGCGTTCAATGCTCAAACTCAGAGCATGGAGCCAGGCCTTCCAATTCCAGTTGTGATCACAGCATTTGCTGATAAGAGCTTCACGTTCATCATGAAGACTCCCCCAGCAACCATCATGATCAAGAAGGCTGCGAAGTTGGAGAAGGGTTCACCACGTCCCCATACCGATAAGGTTGGAAAAATTACTCGTGCTCAAGCAGAAGAAATTGCTAAAGCAAAAATGCCCGATTTAACAGCTGCTGATATGGACGCTGCTGTAAGAACAATCGCTGGTAGCGCCCGTTCCATGGGCATCACTGTGGAAGGTCTCTAATCATGACTAAATTATCTAAACGCGTTAAAGCGATTCAATCTAAGGTTGATCGCAATAAGTTTTATTCATTGGAAGACGCATTGACACTCGTTAAAGAGTGCGCAACTGCCAAGTTCGATGAGTCTATTGACGTTGCTGTTCAGCTTGGTATTGATGCCAAGAAATCTGACCAAGTTGTGCGTGGCGCAGTGGTGCTTCCAGCTGGTACAGGTAAGCATGTTCGTGTTGCAGTTTTTGCTCAAGGCGAGAAAGCTGAACAAGCTAAAGCTGCTGGTGCAGAGATTGTTGGTATGGAAGAGTTGGCTGATCAGATCAAAGGCGGCAAGATTGATTTTGACGTTTTGATCGCCTCCCCAGACACCATGAAGATCGTAGGTACTTTAGGTCAAGTGTTGGGCCCACGCGGCTTGATGCCAAATCCAAAAGTAGGAACCGTTACCCCTGACGTTGCAACTGCAGTTAAGAATGCAAAAGCAGGTCAAGTGCAATTCCGTGTGGACAAAGCCGGTATCGTGCACGCAAGCATTGGTCGTCGTTCATTCGAGCCAACTGCATTGAAGACCAATTTGCTCGCATTGCTTGAGGCTTTGAATAAAGCAAAGCCACCTGCATCTAAGGGAATTTATTTGAAGAAGGTTGCCGTAAGCAGCACCATGGGTGCAGGCGTACGTGTGGATCAGGCTTCGCTACAAGCAGCACAGTAATTTGTAGCAAAAGAACTTTGGGTCGACTCTGTAACTAGAGTCGAACATCAAAGACCGTTGGCGGATTAGTTTGCTTGGAAAGAAATTAATTCTTAATTGTTACGAAAGTAATAGCCAGCGCAGATGGCGACCCTGAAAAGATTTCGCAAGAGTTTCTTGTGATTGAACAATCAGACGCTGGTGTGTAACCCCAACTGGAAACAGTTGGTTTTTATGGAGTTAAACCGTGCCTTTGAATGTAGAAGACAAAAAAGCAATCGTTGCTGATGTCGGCGCTCAATTGGCTGGAGCCCAAACTGTTGTTCTCGCTGAATACCGTGGTATTCCAGTTGAGGAATTGACAAAGCTGCGTGCTAGCGCTCGTAGTCAAGGTGTATATCTTCGTGTTTTGAAGAACACATTGGCGCGTCGTGCTGCACAAGGCACACAGTTTGAGCCTCTTGCTGATTCGATGGTTGGCCCCTTGATCTATGGCATCTCTGCAGATCCAATTGCTTCGGCAAAAGTACTGCAAGGCTTTGCGAAGACTCAAGACAAGCTAGTCATCACTGCTGGCTTATACAACGGCAAGTTGTTGGATGTGGCTGGCGTTAAAGCCCTCGCAACAATTCCAAGTCGCGACGAGTTGTTATCGCAGTTGTTGGGCGTCATGTTGGCCCCAGTATCTGCAATGGCTCGCGTATTGGGTGCCGTAGCAGCACAAAAGGCAGCCGGGGCACCTGCTCCAGCAGCAGCACCTGTAGCAGAAGTTGCAGCAGCTCCAGCAGAAGTAGTTGCTGAAGCCGCCGCACCAGAAGCAAGTGCTGAGCCTGCAGCTGCAAGCCCAGAAGCTGGAACAGAAAGCAATGAAACCCCTGCCGCTGAATAAGCGACAGATTAACTATTTAAGTATTAGGAGCTAAAAATGGCGATTACTAAAGAAGAAATTATTGATGCAGTAGGTAGCATGTCTGTAATGGATTTGAACGACTTGGTTAAAGCGTTCGAAGAGAAGTTTGGCGTATCCGCTGCGGCGATGGCTGTTGCTGGTCCTGCTGGTGCAGGCGGTGGCGGTGCTGCTGCTGAAGAGCAAACAGAATTTACTGTTAACTTGCTCGAAGCTGGCGCAAACAAGGTTTCAGTAATTAAGGCAGTTCGTGAAATTACTGGTCTTGGCCTCAAAGAAGCAAAAGACTTGGTTGATGGTGCACCTAAGCCAATCAAAGAAGGCGTTGATAAAAAGACTGCCGAAGAAGCCAAGAAGAAGCTCGAAGAAGCTGGCGCGAAAGCAGAACTCAAGTAATGCAACTTTAGCTAGCGTCTCCCAAAAGGAGTCGTTAGCCATGTTGGGTTTGACCTTTAGAGGTCAAACCCGATTTCATTTCTGATTGAAATCGGGTTTGCCTTCTGATACGACTGCAGAATGCAAGTTTGGTCGGACACTGAATCTGAGGATTTAGTGTTGTCCGCCAGTGGTTGGTAGTGGCCAACCGCCAAATCTTTGTACAGTCGCTGAATTCGGAGATGAAATGAACTATAGCTTCACCGAACGCAAGCGAGTCCGTAAAAGCTTTGCTAAGCGAGTAAATAATCACCAGGTTCCATACCTGATTGCAACCCAGCTGGAGTCCTACGCTAAATTTTTGCAGGCAGAGAAGCCTCCAACTTCGCGTATTACAGAAGGCCTACAAGCCGCATTTACTTCTGCCTTCCCAATTGTTTCCAACAATGGCTATGCACGTATGGAATACGTGTCATATCAATTGTCGCAGCCACCATTTGACGTCAAAGAATGTCAACAACGGGGCTATACCTACCATTCTGCCTTGCGCGCCAAAGTTCGCTTGATCATTTATGACCGCGAAGCGCCTACTAAGGTTAAGGAAGTCAAAGAGAGCGAAGTCTACATGGGTGAGATTCCCCTGATGACTGAGAATGGCTCTTTTGTCATCAACGGTACTGAGCGCGTGATCGTTTCTCAGTTGCACCGTTCCCCAGGCGTGTTCTTCGAACACGATAAAGGCAAGACTCATAGTTCTGGTAAGTTGCTGTTCTCAGCACGCATCATTCCTTACCGTGGTTCATGGCTCGATTTCGAGTTTGATCCAAAAGATATTTTGTATTTCCGCGTTGATCGTCGTCGTAAGATGCCTGTCACCATTTTGCTTAAAGCAATTGGCTTAAACAATGAGCAAATTCTTGCAAACTTCTTTAATTTTGATCATTTCACCTTGAGTGCAAATGGTGGATCGATGGAGTTTGTCCCTGAGCGCTTGCGTGGCCAGTTAGCCAACTTTGATGTGCTTGATAAGAATGGCGTCGTTGTCATTCAAAAAGATAAGCGTATCAACGCAAAACACATTCGTGAACTCGAAGCCGCTAAAACAAAGAACATCGTTGTTCCAGATGACTATTTAATTGGCCGCGTTGTGGCACGTAATATTATTGATCCAGACTCAGGTGAAATCTTAGCGTACGCTAATGATGAGATTACTGAAGAGTTGTTGGCCACCTTGCGTGATGCAGGTATCAAGCAACTAGAAACCATCTATACCAATGATCTGGATTCTGGTGCTTACATTTCTCAGACATTGCGTACTGATGAAACAGCTGATCAAACCGCAGCACGTATTGCGATCTATCGCATGATGCGTCCTGGCGAGCCACCAACAGAAGATGCAGTTGAGGCTTTATTCCAGCGCTTGTTCTACAGCGAAGACAGCTATGACTTGTCACGTGTTGGTCGTATGAAGGTCAATAGCCGTTTGAACCGTCCAGAGATGGAAGGTCCAATGGTTTTATCCAATGAAGATATTCTCGACACGATTAAGTCCCTCGTTGATTTACGTAACGGCAAAGGCGAGGTAGACGATATTGACCACTTAGGTAATCGTCGTGTACGTTGCGTTGGTGAGTTGGCTGAGAATCAGTTCCGTGCAGGTTTATCCCGCGTAGAGCGTGCAGTAAAAGAGCGTCTTGGTCAAGCTGAAACAGAAAACTTGATGCCGCATGATTTGATTAACAGCAAGCCAATCTCTTCAGCGATTCGTGAGTTCTTTGGTTCTTCACAGCTGTCTCAGTTTATGGATCAAACCAACCCACTTTCAGAGATCACGCACAAGCGTCGTATTTCTGCATTGGGACCTGGTGGTTTGACACGTGAGCGTGCAGGCTTTGAGGTGCGCGACGTGCATCCAACCCACTATGGCCGTGTTTGTCCAATTGAAACTCCAGAAGGACCAAACATTGGTCTGATCAACTCACTCGCGCTTTTTGCCCGTTTGAATGAGCACGGTTTCTTGGAAACGCCATATCGCAAAGTTGCTAATAGCAAGGTAAGCGATGAAGTTGTTTATTTATCAGCAATTGAAGAGGCGAAGTATGTGATTGCTCAGGCAAACGCGACGATCGACAAGAATGGTAAGTTAGCCGATGAGTTGGTTTCAGCTCGTCAAGCTGGCGAAACCATGATGGTTAGCCCAGAGCGCATCGATTTCATCGACGTTGCTCCAAGTCAGATCGTTTCTGCTGCTGCTTCACTCGTTCCATTCCTAGAGCACGATGATGCGAACCGTGCTTTGATGGGTGCGAACATGCAGCGTCAAGCAGTTCCTTGCTTACGTCCTGATAAACCATTAGTTGGTACTGGTCTCGAGCGCATTGTTGCGGTTGACTCTGGCACTGTTGTGCTGGCAAATCGCGGCGGTATCGTTGATTACGTCGATGCAAATCGTGTCGTGATTCGTGTAAACGATGATGAAACTGCAGCCGGTGAAGTTGGTGTGGATATTTACAACCTCATCAAATATACCCGCTCAAATCAAAACACCAATATCAATCAGCGCCCAATCGTAAAAGTAGGCGATCGTGTTGAGCGTGGCGATGTGGTTGCTGACGGCGCCTCTACCGATTTAGGTGAGTTGGCTTTGGGTCAAAATATGACTGTGGCATTTATGCCATGGAATGGTTATAACTTCGAAGACTCCATCTTGATTTCTGAGAAGGTTGTTGCAGATGACCGTTACACCTCGATTCATATTGAAGAGTTATCTGTAGTTGCTCGTGATACTAAGTTAGGGTCCGAAGAAATTACTCGCGATATCTCTAATTTGGCTGAGTCACAACTCTCTCGTTTAGATGAAAGCGGTATTGTTTACATTGGCGCTGAAGTTGAAGCCGGCGACGTATTGGTTGGTAAGGTAACTCCAAAAGGCGAAACAACTCTTACCCCAGAAGAGAAATTACTACGTGCGATCTTCGGTGAAAAAGCATCCGATGTTAAAGATACTTCTTTGCGTGTTCCTTCTGGAATGATTGGTACCGTAATCGATGTTCAAGTCTTCACCCGTGAAGGTATTGAGCGCGATGCCCGTGCACAGTCGATTATTCAGGAAGAATTACAACGCTACCGCTTGGACTTAAATGACCAATTGCGTATTGTTGAAGGTGACGCCTTCATGCGTTTAGAAAAACTCTTGGTTGGTAAAGTTGCCAATGGCGGTCCTCAGAAATTAGCCAAAGGCAGCAAGATCGATAAGGCTTATCTAGCAGACTTGGACAAATACCATTGGTTTGATATTCGTCCAGCGGATGAGGATGTTGCTTCTCAAGTTGAGGCAATTAAATCGTCTATTGAAGCTAAGCGCAAACAATTTGATGAGGCTTTTGAAGAGAAGCGCACCAAGTTGACTCAAGGCGATGATCTCCAGCCTGGCGTAACCAAGATGGTCAAGGTGTATTTGGCTGTTAAGCGTCGTTTACAGCCTGGCGATAAGATGGCCGGCCGTCACGGTAATAAAGGCGTGGTTTCAAAAATCGCTCCTGCCGAAGATATGCCATTTATGGCTGACGGACGTCCCGTCGATATCGTTTTGAATCCATTGGGCGTTCCTTCTCGTATGAACGTAGGTCAGATTTTGGAAACCCACTTAGGTTGGGCGGCCCAAGGTATTGGTAAGCGTATTGACGAGATGGTTCGTGAACACGCTAAGCAAGCTGAATTGCGTAAGTTTATGAAGCAGCTCTATAACGAAACTGGTCGTCATGAAGATATCGACGGATTCACTGATGAGCAAATTACTGCATTGGCTGAAAATTTACGCCAAGGTTTGCCATTTGCTACGCCAGTATTTGATGGTGCTACTGAAGCAGAGATCGCCAGAATGTTGGAGTTAGCTTATCCACAAGATGTCGCTACTGCATTGCAGATGACCCCATCACGTCAACAGATGATTCTGCGCGACGGTCGTACAGGCGATCAGTTTGAACGCCCTGTAACAGTTGGCGTTATGCACGTCTTGAAACTCCACCATTTGGTCGACGACAAGATGCATGCCCGTTCAACCGGACCATACTCTTTGGTGACACAACAGCCATTGGGCGGTAAAGCCCAGTTTGGTGGTCAGCGCTTTGGTGAGATGGAAGTTTGGGCTCTCGAGGCATACGGCGCTTCTTACGTTCTGCAGGAAATGCTGACCGTGAAGTCCGATGATGTCACCGGCCGTACCAAAGTTTACGAAAACATCGTCAAGGGCGAGCACACAATTGATGCTGGCATGCCCGAATCCTTCAACGTATTGGTAAAAGAAATTCGTTCGTTGGGTATTGACATTGACATGGAGCGCAACTGATATGAAAGCATTGCTCGATTTATTTAAGCAAACCCAGGGTGAAGAGCAATTTGATGTCATCAAAATTGGCCTCGCATCTCCTGAAAAAATCCGCTCATGGTCTTTTGGTGAAGTACGCAAGCCAGAAACGATTAACTATCGGACTTTTAAACCTGAGCGTGATGGTCTTTTCTGTGCCAAGATTTTTGGACCAACCAAAGACTACGAGTGTCTATGCGGTAAGTACAAACGCTTAAAGTTCCGCGGTGTTATCTGCGAGAAGTGCGGCGTAGAAGTTACTCTTGCTAAGGTGCGTCGTGAGCGAATGGGCCACATTGAGCTGGCAGCGCCTGTAGCGCATATCTGGTTCTTGAAGTCCTTGCCATCCCGCTTGGGTATGGTTTTGGATATGACCTTGCGGGATATTGAGCGCGTTCTGTACTTTGAAGCTTATGTAGTTGTGGATGCAGGCATGACTCCTGAAGGCGCAATGAAGCGCGGTCAGATCATGTCTGAAGATGAGTACATTGCCAAAACTGAAGAGTATGGTGATGGTGCTTTCACAGCCATCATGGGCGCCGAAGGTATCCGTGAACTGCTTCGTTCGATCGACATCAATCGCGAAGTGGAAACAATTCGCGCTGAGCTCAAAGCGACTGGTAGCGATGCCAAGATCAAGAAATATGCCAAGCGCTTAAAAGTGCTCGAGGCATTCCAGACTTCAGGCATTAAGCCTGACTGGATGATCATGGAAGTATTGCCAGTATTGCCGCCTGAATTGCGCCCATTAGTGCCGTTGGATGGTGGTCGCTTTGCTACTTCCGACTTGAACGACCTCTATCGTCGTGTAATCAACCGTAACAACCGTTTGAAGCGTTTGTTGGAGTTGCGTGCACCAGAGATCATCGTTCGTAACGAAAAACGCATGCTGCAAGAAGCGGTTGACTCATTGCTCGACAACGGTCGTCGTGGCAAGGCTATGACTGGCGCTAACAAGCGTCCTCTGAAGTCCTTGGCTGAGATGATTAAAGGTAAGAGTGGTCGTTTCCGTCAAAACTTGTTGGGTAAACGCGTTGACTACTCTGGTCGTTCAGTCATCGTGGTTGGCCCTACATTGAAATTACATCAGTGCGGCTTACCAAAATTGATGGCCTTGGAATTATTCAAGCCCTTCATTTTCAACAAGCTTGAAACTTTAGGAATTGCAACCACCATTAAGGCTGCAAAGAAAGAAGTTGAGAGCCAGACGCCAATCGTTTGGGATATTCTCGAAGAAGTGATTCGTGAGCATCCAATTATGCTCAACCGTGCGCCTACATTGCACCGTCTTGGCATTCAGGCTTTCGAGCCAATGCTGATTGAAGGCAAAGCAATCCAATTGCACCCATTGGTCTGCGCAGCATTTAACGCCGACTTTGACGGTGACCAAATGGCGGTTCACGTGCCTTTATCGCTCGAAGCGCAAATGGAAGCACGCACTTTGATGTTGGCTTCAAATAACGTCTTGTTCCCAGCGAACGGCGAACCATCCATTGTTCCTTCACAGGACGTAGTTTTGGGCCTCTATTACGCGACTCGAGACAAGATCAACGGTAAGGGCGAAGGCATGGTTTTTGCCAACATCACTGAGGTAGTGCGCGCATATGAGGCTCGTGAAGTTGAATTAGCTTCCCGCGTTGCCGTGCGTATTACTGAGTTTGAGATCGTAGATAAGAAAGCAGAAGGCGATGCCCGTTTTGCTGAAAAAACGAAGATCTATCAAACTTCTGTTGGCCGCGCCATTTTGTCGGAGATTTTGCCTAAGGGTATGTCTTTCGAGGAAATCAATAAGCCTTTGAAGAAAAAAGAAATCTCACGTTTGATCAACACTTCATTCCGTAAGTGTGGTCTGCGCGAGACAGTGATTTTTGCTGACCGCCTCTTGCAGTCTGGTTTCCGTTTGGCAACAAATGCCGGTATCTCGGTTGCGATCGACGATATGCTGATTCCAACTTCCAAAGAGCGCATCATCACCGAAGCTTCTACCAAGGTAAAAGAGTATGACAAGCAGTTCATGTCAGGTCTCGTAACCAATCAAGAGCGTTATAACAACGTGGTTGATATTTGGGGTGCTGCTGGTGACCAAGTTGGCAAAGCGATGATGGACGAGTTATCACACGTTGATGTACTCGACCGCAACGGCAAAACTGTGCGTCAAGAATCGTTCAATTCTATTTATATGATGGCTGATTCTGGCGCGCGTGGATCTGCGGCGCAGATTCGTCAGTTGGCTGGTATGCGTGGTTTGATGGCAAAGCCAGATGGCTCCATCATTGAAACTCCAATTACTGCGAACTTCCGTGAAGGTTTGAATGTGTTGCAGTACTTCATCTCAACCCATGGTGCTCGTAAAGGCTTGGCTGATACAGCATTGAAGACAGCGAACTCAGGTTACTTAACACGTCGTTTGTGTGACGTTACTCAAGATCTCGTGGTGATCGAAGATGATTGTGGCGCAACAAGCGGCGTAACCATGAAGGCATTGGTTGAAGGCGGCGAAATTATTGAAGCATTGCGTGACCGTATTTTGGGCCGTGTATGTATCGGTGATATTTTGCATCCAGATACTCAAGAAGTTATCGTGCCTAACGACACCTTGCTCGATGAAGATCATGTTGATCAAATCGTTGCGCTCGGTATCGACGAAGTTAAAGTTCGCACTGTTCTATCTTGCTTAACTCGCTTTGGTTTATGCGCGAAGTGCTACGGACGTGACTTAGGTCGCGGTGGTTTGGTCAACGTTGGCGAGGCGGTAGGTGTAATTGCTGCTCAATCCATCGGTGAGCCAGGCACCCAGTTGACCATGCGTACCTTCCACATTGGTGGCGCAGCATCACGCGCTTTAGTTGCAAGCAATATTGAAGCCAAATCCAATGGTTCATTGAAGTTCTCTAGCACGATGCGGGTTGTGAAGAATGCGAAAGGTGAGCAGATCGTGATTTCACGTTCTGGCGAAGCCTTGATCATGGATGACAACGGTCGTGAGCGTGAGCGTCATAAAGTCCCTTACGGCGCAACCCTCTCCTTAAAAGAAGGTGCAGCAGTCAAGGCTGGCGCAAGCTTGGCAACCTGGGATCCATTAACTCGTCCGATTATTTCTGAATACGCTGGTGTTGCTCGCTTTGACAATGTCGAAGAAGGCGTGACCGTTGCTAAGCAGGTTGACGACGTTACTGGACTCTCTACTTTGGTCGTTATTGATGGTAAGCGCCGCAGTGCTGCAAGTAAAGGGGTTCGCCCAATGATTAACTTGGTTGATGAGAAAGGCAATGAAGTGATGATTGCTGGTACTGATCACCCTGTAAACATTGGCTTGCAAGTCGGCGCTTTAATTACCGTTAAAGATGGCCAAAAAGTTGAGGTCGGTGAAGTCTTGGCTCGTATTCCAATCGAATCCCAAAAGACTCGCGACATTACGGGTGGTTTGCCACGCGTTGCAGAATTGTTCGAAGCACGTTCACCAAAAGATGCAGCAGTCTTGGCGAAAGTGACCGGAACTGTTTCCTTCGGCAAAGAAACCAAAGGTAAACAACGCTTGGTGATTACCGATATGGATGGTGAAGCAAATGAATTCTTGATTCCTAAAGAGAAACAAGTGCTTGTTCATGACGGCCAAGTTGTGAATAAGGGCGAGATGATTGTGGAAGGCCCTGCTGATCCACACGATATCTTGACGCTCAAAGGTATTGAAGAGTTAGCCATCTACATCGTTGATGAAGTTCAAGACGTTTATCGTCTCCAAGGTGTGAAGATTAATGACAAGCACATTGAAGTTATCGTGCGTCAGATGTTACGTCGTGTTCAGGTAACTGATCCAGGCGATACATCCTTCATCCCTGGCGAGCAGGTTGAGCGTTCAAAACTCTATGATGAGAATGATCGTGTGATTGCTGAAGGTAAGCGTCCAGCGCTGTTCGATAACGTGTTGCTTGGAATTACTAAGGCATCCTTGTCGACCGACAGCTTCATTTCAGCGGCTTCTTTCCAAGAAACCACCCGTGTATTGACCGAAGCTGCAATTATGGGCAAGACCGATACACTTCGTGGTCTTAAGGAAAACGTCATTATTGGTCGCTTGATTCCTGCTGGAACTGGCTTGTCTTATCGCCGTGCCCGCAAAGTCAGAGAGCAATTTGAGCGCGATCGTGCTCAGATGATTGCCGCCGAAGAGCAAGCAATGGCCGATATGCCAATAGAAATAGAGGCTGAAGTCGTTGCTCCTGCTGGGGAGGCTGATCCTAGCTAATTTGGTTTTTTAGCCATTAAATGGCCAGTTCTTTCCTATTTGGTTGACGGGAAAGGCTGGCCAAGCTAGAATGCTGAGTTCTACTGATTCAGAAGAAGGTCTTTTTGACCTAGAAATTATCTAAGTCATTGATTTTCTTGAAGAAAGCAACAAAGAAGTACTAACCGAGCTATTTTTATGCCAACAATTAATCAATTATTACGTAAGCCAAGAACACGGCTGACCGTTAAAAGTAAGAGCCCTGCGCTGCAAAACAGTCCGCAGCGCCGTGGTGTATGCACACGTGTATATACAACGACCCCTAAAAAGCCAAACTCTGCGCTACGTAAAGTCGCCAAAGTTCGCTTAACCAATGGTTTTGAAGTGATTTCATACATTGGCGGTGAAGGGCATAACCTCCAGGAACACTCAGTAGTGTTAATCCGCGGTGGTCGTGTAAAGGATTTGCCAGGTGTGCGCTATCACATCGTTCGTGGATCTTTGGACTTGCAGGGTGTTAAAGACCGTAAGCAAGCCCGTTCCAAGTATGGTGCTAAGCGCGCTAAAAAGGCTGCTTAATTAGCAGTTTTAAGAATTCGCAGTAAGAAGTAAGTCAATTTTGTCGGACTTAAAAGGCAAGTAAGTGGTTGCTCCGTTTAGAGCTGAAGTTTTCTAAATAGTAGGGCAACTGGAGCGGGCGATCAATTTTGGTTGCCCCCAACTGAACTGAAGGAGTAGTTATGCCACGTCGTCGTGAAGTTCCCAAACGGGAAATCTTGCCTGATCCAAAATTCGGCAATGTAGAAGTCGCTAAATTCATGAACGTCCTCATGTTGGACGGCAAGAAATCGGTTGCAGAGCGTATCGTTTATGGTGCCTTTGATCACATCGAGAAAAAAGCAAATAAAGAACCACTCGAAATTTTTTCAACAGCCATGGGCAACGTTAAGCCAATGGTTGAGGTGAAGAGCCGTCGTGTTGGGGGCGCAAACTATCAAGTTCCTGTTGAAGTTCGTCCATCACGCCGTTCTGCTTTGGCAATGCGCTGGGTGCGTGAAGCCGCTAAGAAGCGCGGTGAAAAATCCATGGCTCAACGTTTGGCCAACGAATTATTAGAAGCTGCTGAAGGTCGTGGCGGCGCTATGAAGAAGCGTGAAGAAGTTCACCGTATGGCTGAAGCTAATAAAGCTTTCTCACATTTCCGCTTCTAACCCATTAGTAAAGAAAAGGTATAAACAGTGGCACGCAAAACCCCCATCGACAGATATCGCAATATTGGTATTTCTGCGCACATTGACGCAGGTAAGACCACAACTACAGAACGTGTTTTGTTCTACACCGGTGTTAATCACAAAATCGGTGAAGTGCATGATGGCGCAGCTACTATGGATTGGATGGAGCAAGAGCAAGAGCGTGGTATCACGATTACTTCTGCTGCTACCACCACCTTCTGGAAGGGTATGGCAGGCAACATGCCAGAGCACCGTATCAATATTATTGATACCCCAGGACACGTAGACTTCACCATTGAGGTTGAGCGTTCAATGCGCGTTCTCGATGGTGCATGTATGGTGTATTGCGCAGTAGGTGGCGTTCAGCCACAATCCGAAACTGTTTGGCGTCAAGCAAATAAGTACCAAGTTCCCCGTTTGGCTTTTGTAAACAAGATGGACCGTACTGGTGCGAACTTCTTCAAGGTCTATGACCAAATGAAGGCTCGTCTCAAAGCAAATCCAATCTTGATTCAAATCCCCATTGGTGCTGAAGAAAACTTTAAAGGCGTTGTTGACTTGGTCAAAATGAAAGCCGTCTATTGGGATGAGGCTTCACAAGGTACTAAGTTCACCTACGAAGACATCCCTGCAGAGTTGCAAGCTTCGGCAGAAGAGTGGCGCGAGAAGATGCTCGAAGCTGCTGCGGAGAGCTCTGAAGAATTGATGGAAAAATATCTCGGCGGCGAAGGCTTGACCGAAGAGGAAATTAAGGGCGCATTACGTCAACGCACTATTGCTAATGAAATCGTTCCAATGTTGTGTGGAACTGCATTTAAGAACAAAGGTGTTCAGGCAATGTTAGATGCAGTAGTTGAATTGCTGCCATCTCCATTGGACGTACCTCCAGTTCCTTGCGAATTAGAAGATGGCACACCTGCCACTCGCGAAGCATCTGATAGCGCAAAGTTTTCTGCACTAGCATTTAAGATCATGACTGACCCATTCGTTGGCCAGCTCATCTTCTTCCGTGTTTACTCAGGCGTAATGAAGTCTGGCGACACCATCTACAACCCAATTAAGGGCAAGAAAGAGCGTGTTGGTCGTTTGTTACAGATGCATGCAAACCAACGCGAAGAAATCAAAGAAGTGTATGCCGGTGATATTGCCGCAGCAGTTGGTCTGAAAGACGCAACTACAGGCGAAACATTGTGTGATCCAGATAGCATCGTGATTTTGGAGCGCATGGTATTCCCAGAGCCAGTGATCTCTCAAGCTGTTGAGCCAAAGACCAAAGCTGACCAAGAAAAAATGGGCTTAGCTTTAAATCGTTTGGCGCAAGAAGATCCTTCTTTCCGCGTCAAGACTGATGAAGAATCTGGTCAAACCATTATTTCTGGAATGGGCGAGCTCCACTTAGAAATTTTGGTTGATCGCATGAAGCGTGAATTTGGTGTTGAAGCAACTGTTGGTAAGCCACAAGTTGCCTATCGCGAAACTATTCGTAAGATTTGTGAAGAGATCGAAGGTAAATTTGTTAAGCAGTCTGGTGGTCGTGGTCAGTATGGGCACGTGGTATTGAAGCTTGAGCCACAAGCACCAGGCAAAGGTTTTGAATTCGTTGACGCTATCAAGGGCGGTGTGGTTCCGCGTGAATACATTCCTGCAGTAGAAAAAGGCATCATTGAGACATTGAACTCCGGTATCTTGGCTGGCTATCCAGTTGTCGATATCAAAGCAACCTTGTTCTTTGGTTCATACCATGATGTTGACTCTAATGAAAACGCATTTAAGATGGCGGGCTCAATGGCATTCAAAGATGGTATGCGTAAAGCATCTCCAGTCTTGCTCGAGCCAATGATGGCTGTAGAAGTAGAAACACCAGAAGATTTCATGGGTAACGTAATGGGTGACCTCTCATCACGTCGCGGTATTTTGCAAGGTATGGATGACATTCCAGGCGGCGGCAAGATCGTACGCGCTGAAGTGCCATTGGCTGAGATGTTTGGTTACTCAACTGGCTTGCGCTCGTTGACCCAAGGTCGTGCTACCTACACCATGGAATTTAAGCACTATTCCGAAGCACCCAAGAACGTTGCTGAAGCAGTTATGGCTGCTAAAGCGAAGTAATTTATCCACATTAATTTTTGAATATTGACTAGCTAAGAAGGCAGACAAAAATGGCAAAAGAAAAGTTTGAGCGGACAAAACCGCACGTAAACGTAGGCACCATTGGTCACGTTGACCACGGTAAAACCACTTTGACAGCAGCAATCGCAACCGTGCTTTCTAAGCAATTCGGTGGCGAAGCAAAAGCATACGATCAGATCGATGCTGCTCCTGAAGAAAAGGCCCGTGGTATTACGATTAATACTGCGCACGTTGAGTATGAGACTGCTAATCGTCACTATGCTCACGTCGATTGCCCAGGACATGCTGACTACGTTAAGAACATGATTACTGGCGCTGCCCAAATGGACGGCGCAATTTTGGTTTGCTCTGCAGCTGACGGCCCAATGCCACAAACCCGTGAGCACATCCTCTTGGCACGCCAAGTCGGTGTTCCTTACATCGTCGTGTTTTTAAACAAGTGCGACATGGTCGATGATGCTGAGTTGTTAGAGCTCGTTGAGATGGAAGTACGTGAGCTTTTATCTAAGTACAACTTCCCTGGTGATGACACTCCAATCATCCACGGTTCTGCTAAGTTAGCCCTAGAAGGTGACGAAGGCGAATTGGGTAAAGGCGCGATCATGAAATTGGCCGAAGCTTTAGATACTTATATTCCTACTCCAGAGCGCGCGATTGATGGTGCGTTCTTGATGCCAGTAGAAGATGTGTTCTCGATCTCTGGTCGCGGCACTGTTGTGACTGGTCGTATTGAGCGCGGTATTGTTAAGGTAGGTGAAGAGATTGAAATCATTGGTATTAAGCCCACTCTCAAAACCACTTGTACTGGTGTAGAGATGTTCCGCAAACTGCTCGATCAAGGTCAAGCAGGCGATAACGTCGGTATTTTGTTACGTGGTACTAAGCGTGAAGAAGTTGAGCGTGGCCAAGTCTTGGCCAAGCCAGGTTCAATCACCCCACATACCCACTTTACAGCCGAGGTTTATATCTTGGGTAAAGATGAAGGTGGTCGTCATACTCCGTTCTTTAACAACTATCGTCCCCAGTTTTACTTCCGTACTACGGACGTAACGGGTTCAATCGAGTTGCCAAAAGACAAAGAGATGGTCATGCCTGGCGATAACGTCACCATTACCGTCAAACTCATCGCGCCAATTGCGATGGAAGAAGGTTTACGTTTTGCAATCCGTGAAGGTGGCCGTACTGTTGGCGCCGGAGTGGTTGCGAAGATTTTGGCTTAAGTAGTCGGTTTTAAATTTGGTTTAGCGTTTTGCTAACCGGTGACATCTGTGCTGCAGATGTCACCCGCTCTTTAGATTGATAACGCGGCAGCACCGCACTGTTCTTTGGAATTAATATGCAAAACCAAAAAATTCGTATTCGTCTCAAAGCATTTGACTATCGTTTGATCGATCAGTCTGCAGCTGAAATCGTTGATACAGCTAAGCGTACTGGTGCGGTTGTTAAGGGTCCAGTACCGTTACCAACCCGTATTGAGCGTTTTGACATCTTGCGTTCCCCACACGTGAACAAGACTTCACGTGATCAGTTGGAGATCCGTACCCATTTGCGTTTAATGGATATTGTTGATCCAACCGAGAAAACTGTGGATGCTTTGATGAAATTAGACCTTCCAGCTGGTGTGGATGTCGAAATTAAGCTGCAATAAGATCTATTTTTGGCCTTGTAGCTTGTCAAGGTCAGCTTTTCGGGATAGAATCAAAGGCTTCGCTTAAATATTAGGCGATTTTATTAGTTTTATCTGCATTAAAATTGTTGTAAGTTATTGATTTAGAAGTATTTTTACTTGTAAATCACCTAAATTAAATTTTGCCGACCAATCGAAGTCGGCGTGGAGCATGAATATGAGCTTAGGCTTAATCGGCCGCAAGGTCGGCATGACCCGTCTATTTACGGATGAAGGGGATTCAATCCCTGTAACCGTAATTGACGTGAGCGACAACAGAATCGCTCAAATCAAGACCCAGGCAACTGATGGCTATGATGCTATCCAGTTGGCTCATGGCACACGTAGAGCTACTCGCGTTACCAAAGCAATGGCAGGACATTTTGCAAAAGCAGGTGTCATGGCTGGTAACGGGCTAAACGAATTCCAATTAGACGCAGCAAAAATTGCAGAAATGACCCCAGGACAAGTAATTCCTGCGGAAGCTGCTTTCACTGCCGGTCAAAAAGTTGACGTTCAAGGCGTATCGATCGGTAAAGGTTACGCAGGCACCATTAAGCGTTATCACTTTGCTTCTGGACGCGCCTCACACGGAAACTCACGTTCACACAACGTACCAGGTTCTATTGGTATGGCACAAGATCCAGGTCGCGTATTCCCAGGTAAGCGCATGACTGGCCACCTTGGCGACGTTACCCGTACCGTACAAAATTTAGTTATCGCACGCATTGATGCAGAACGTAATCTCATCATGGTTAAAGGCGCTATTCCAGGTGCCCCAGGCGGTAAAGTGATTGTTACTCCAGCGGTGAAAACACCGTTGAAGAAGAAATAAGGAGAGCGAATATGGAACTCAAGCTTCTCCAAGATAACGGAACTTTAGGTGCTGGCGTTCAAGCATCACCAGAAGTGTTCGAGCGTGAATATAACGAAGCACTAGTACACCAAGTTGTTGTGGCTTACCAAGCAAATGCTCGTAGTGGTAACCGCGCACAAAAGGACCGTGAACAAGTTAAGCACACTACCAAAAAACCTTGGCGTCAAAAAGGTACTGGTCGTGCACGTGCTGGTATGAGCTCTTCCCCGCTGTGGCGTGGAGGTGGTCGTATATTTCCAAATTCTCCTGAAGAGAATTTCAGCCAAAAAGTAAACAAGAAAATGTACCGCGCTGGTATGAGATCCATTTTGTCTCAGTTGGCTCGCGAAGGTCGTTTGAATGTGGTTGATCAATTTAGCTTAGATGCTCCTAAGACCAAAGAGTTGGCTGACAAAGTCAAAGCTATGGGATTGGACTCTGTGCTCATCATCGTTGATCAAGTTAGCGAGAATTTGTACTTGGCATCACGTAACTTACATAAAGTTGCGATTGTCGAGCCACAGCACGCTGATCCATTGGCTTTAGTCCAGTACAAAAAAGTATTGGTTAGCAAAGCTGCGATCGCCAAAATTGAGGAGTTGCTGAAATGAGCCAAGTCCGTAAAAACGATCATAATTTAATGAAGGTACTGCTTGGCCCCGTTATCTCTGAAAAAGCCACTATGGTTGCAGAGAAAAACGAACAAGTAGTGTTCCAAGTAGCTCGCGATGCAAATAAGAGCGATGTAAAACAAGCAGTTGAATTGCTCTTCAAAGTGCAAGTTGACTCAGTTCAAATCGTGAATCAAAAAGGCAAGCCAAAGCGCTATGGCCGTTTTGAAGGTCGTCGTGACCACACCAAGAAGGCCTATGTGAATTTGAAGCCAGGTCAAGAAATTAACTTTGAAGCGGAGGCGAATTAATCATGCCTTTGATGAAGACAAAACCGACCTCACCAGGTCGTCGTTCAATGGTCAAGGTGGTTAATCCTGACCTGCATAAAGGTAAGCCTTTTGCAGCGTTGGTAGAGCCACAGTTCCAAAAAGCTGGACGTAACAACAATGGCCACATCACTACTCGTCATAAAGGCGGTGGTCATAAGCATCACTATCGTATGGTTGATTTCAAGCGCAATGACAAAGACGGCATTCCAGCCAAGGTCGAGCGTTTGGAATACGATCCAAACCGTAGCGCAAATATTGCGTTGATCGTATTTGCTGATGGTGAGCGTCGCTACATTCTGGCTGCTAAGGGAATGACTGTTGGTCAACAGATCCAAAACGGTTCTGAAGCCCCTATCAAGTCCGGTAACAATTTACCAATTCGTAATATTCCAGTAGGTAGCACTATTCACTGTGTAGAAATGTTGCCAGGTAAAGGCGCGCAGATTGCTCGCTCAGCTGGCGGTTCTGCAGTACTGTTAGCTCGCGAAGGTGTTTACGCTCAGGTGCGCTTGCGCTCAGGTGAAGTACGTCGCGTGTTGATCGAGTGCCGTGCAACCATTGGTGAAGTTGGTAATGAAGAGCACAGCTTGCGCCAAATTGGTAAAGCTGGTGCAAATCGCTGGCGCGGTATTCGCCCAACCGTTCGCGGTGTGGCAATGAACCCAGTAGATCACCCACATGGTGGTGGTGAAGGTAAAACTGGCGAAGGCCGAGTACCTGTTTCTCCATGGGGCACACCAACCAAAGGTTATCGCACACGTCGCAATAAGCGTACAACTTCGATGATCGTTCAACGTCGTCAAAAACGTTAAGCGATAAGGATAAATAGATATGACACGTTCAGCTAAAAAGGGCCCATTCTGCGACGCCAGCTTAGTTAAAAAAGTTGAAGTTGCACAGGCTAACAAAGACAAGA
The DNA here is from genome assembly GCF_003261235.1 of Polynucleobacter paneuropaeus. NCBI lineage: Bacteria > Pseudomonadati > Pseudomonadota > Betaproteobacteria > Burkholderiales > Burkholderiaceae > Polynucleobacter > Polynucleobacter paneuropaeus. Next base: position 59,493 of record NZ_CP030085.1, read on the forward strand.
AGCCGATCAAGACTTGGTCGCGCCGTTCAACAATTCTGCCAGACTTTATTGGTCTGACAATTGCTGTTCATAACGGTCGCCAACACGTTCCGGTTTATGTATCAGAAAACATGGTGGGTCATAAGTTAGGCGAATTTGCCTTGACCCGTACTTTCAAAGGTCACGCTGCTGACAAGAAAGTTGTGAAGAAGTAAGGGGATGATGATGGAAGTTAAAGCAATTCACCGCGGCGCCCGCATTTCTGCGCAAAAGACACGATTGGTCGCAGACCAGATTCGTGGTTTGCCAATTGCGCGCGCTATGAACATTTTGAATTTCAGCCCCAAAAAAGCTGCTTTCATTGTGAAAAAAGTTGTTGAGTCTGCACTCGCTAACGCTGAGCACAACAAAGGCGCCGATATTGATGAACTCAAAGTATCAGCAGTCATTGTTGACAAGGGAACATCCTTGAAGCGCTTTACTGCTCGCGCTAAGGGTCGTGGCAATCAAATCGAAAAACAAACATGTCACATTAGCGTGACCCTGAGTAAGTAAGGAAAGATATGGGCCAAAAGATAAACCCCACCGGATTCCGCCTCTCGGTAACGAAGAATTGGACATCACGTTGGTACGCAAACAATACTGATTTTGCGAAGATGCTGAAAGAGGACGTAGATGTCCGCAGCTATTTGAAAAAGAAGTTAAAGAATGCATCAGTCAGTAAGGTAGTGATTGAGCGTCCTGCAAAGAATGCACGCATCACAATTTATAGCTCACGTCCAGGCGTGGTCATTGGTAAGAAGGGCGAAGATATTGAAGTCCTCCGCCGTGAATTGCAAAAACGTATGGGCGTTCCAGTCCATGTGAATATCGAAGAGATTCGTAAGCCAGAAGTGGACGCTCAGTTAATCGCTGACTCCATTACTCAACAGCTCGAGAAGCGCATTATGTTCCGTCGCGCTATGAAGCGTGCCATGCAAAGCGCAATGCGTTTAGGCGCTCAAGGTATCAAGATTATGTCCTCTGGACGTTTGAATGGTGCTGAGATTGCTCGTCGCGAATGGTATCGTGAGGGTCGCGTTCCACTTCATACATTGAAGGCAGACATTGACTACGCTACATCAGAAGCTGAAACTACATACGGCATCATCGGTGTCAAAGTATGGGTTTACAAAGGCGACACATTAGGTCGTGGCGCTGATGTCCAAGTAGCTGCACCTGTAGCTGAGCCAGCAGTTGAAGAAAAGAAAACCCGTCGTGTACCAAGCAAAACAGCTGCTCGTAAGCCTGCTGGTGAAGACAAGCCATTAGTTGCTGCTAAGCCAGCAATCAAGCGCGTGCGCAAAGCAGTTGAACCTGCTGCTGCCGATACGCAGAAGTCAGGAGAGTAAGCATGCTGCAACCAAAGCGTCGCAAGTATCGTAAAGAACAAAAAGGCCGCAACACTGGCGTGGCAACACGTGGTAGCTCTGTAGCATTCGGTGACTTCGGCTTAAAGGCTGTTGGTCGTGGTCGTTTGACTGCTCGTCAAATCGAGTCAGCACGTCGTGCAATGACCCGTCACATTAAACGTGGCGGTCGTATCTGGATTCGTATTTTCCCAGATAAGCCAATTTCACAAAAACCTGCCGAAGTTCGTATGGGTAACGGTAAAGGGAATCCAGAGTATTACGTTGCAGAAATTCAACCAGGCAAGATTCTCTATGAGATGGATGGTGTAGATGAAACTTTGGCGCGCGAAGCATTCAAGCTTGCTGCAGCTAAATTACCTTTGCAAACCACATTCGTGATTCGTCACCTCGGTTGATCGGGATAGATATTATGAAAAATAAAGAATTAGCTACTAAAGATCTGACTGCCTTGAATGCAGAGTTAACAGAGCTTTTGAAGACCAACTTCAAGCTCCGTATGCAAAAAGGCACTCAGCAACTCACCAATACCAGTCAATTGGGTAAGACTAAGCGCGACATCGCTCGTGTAAAGACTTTTATCACCCAAAAAACTGTTCAGAAATAAGGAAAAAGGGATATGACAGAATTATCTAAACCCTTGCGCCGTACCCTTGTGGGCCGTGTCGTTAGCGACAAAATGCAGAAAACTGTGACCGTTCTTGTTGAGCGCCAGGTAAAGCATCCCATTATTGGTAAATATGTTGGTCAGTCCAAGAAATACCATGCGCACGACGAGGCTGGCACCTACAAAATGGGCGATACCGTTGAAATTAGCGAATCTAAGCCAATTTCACGCACCAAATCCTGGGTTGTGACCCGTTTGGTAGAGGCTTCAAAGGGTATTTAAAGAATTATTAGGGATTTTGGCCCAAATTCGTAGCCAAATCCCTAATTTACGTAGTAGAATAGAAGGCTTTTCGCGATATAGCGGTAAGAAAAGCAGTGTTTTTCATTAATTCCGGGCCTTAGCTTTCGCTCAGGCCCATAACGGAACCAAGACTGTTTGCCTTTGGCTAATAAGTTGGGGATTAGAAATGATACAAACTGAAAGTAGATTGCAGGTCGCCGATAACACAGGCGCCAGTGAAGTTTTGTGCATCAAGGTATTGGGCGGCTCAAAGCGTCGTTATGCCAGTATCGGTGATGTCATCAAAGTCAGCGTGAAATCCGCTGCTCCACGTGGCCGTGTAAAAAAAGGTGACATTTATAACGCCGTAGTGGTGAGAACCGCTAAGGGTGTTCGTCGTCCAGATGGTTCATTGATTAAGTTCGATGAAAATGCTGCGGTTTTGCTCAACGCTAAGTTAGAGCCGATTGGTACACGTATCTTTGGACCTGTTACACGCGAATTGCGTACAGAAAAGTTCATGAAGATCGTTTCACTCGCGCCCGAAGTTATTTAAGAGGCTGATATGAAAAAGATTCGTAAAGGTGATTCCGTAGTTGTTTTGACTGGCCGCGATAAGGGCAAGCAAGGAACAGTTACCGATGTGCTCGAGAACAAGTTAGTTGTTGAGGGCGTCAATATTTACAAAAAAGCTGTTAAGCCTAATCCAGCTGCTGGTGTAACCGGTGGAATGATTGATAAGACTATGCCTATTCATATTTCGAATGTGGCTTTAGTTGACGGCAATGGCAAAGCATCACGCGTTGGTATCAAGTTAGTTGATGGCAAAAAACAGCGTTTCCTGAAAACTACTGGCGCAAGCTTGAGCGCATAAGGGATACGGAGAAATTATGAGCACACGTTTTCAAGAACATTATCAAAAGCAAGTTGTTGCTGATTTGATGACTAAGTTTGGCTACAAATCCATTATGGAAGTTCCACGCATCACTAAGGTTACCCTCAATATGGGCTTGGGCGAAGCTGTGAACGATAAGAAGGTTATCGAGAATGCCGTTGGCGATTTAACTAAAGTAGCCGGCCAAAAGCCAGTAGTTACTAAAGCTAAAAAAGCGATTGCTGGTTTCAAAATTCGTCAAGGCTACCCAATTGGTGCGATGGTGACATTGCGCGGTCAGCGTATGTATGAGTTTTTAGATCGTTTCGTTACCGTTGCATTGCCACGCGTACGTGACTTCCGCGGAATCTCAGGTAAAGCGTTTGATGGTCGTGGTAACTACAACATCGGCGTTAAAGAGCAAATTATTTTTCCTGAAATTGAGTACGACAAAATTGATGCACTTCGTGGTCTCAATATCAGCATTACGACAACCGCTAAATCAGACGAAGAAGCAAAAGCTTTGTTAGCGGCGTTCAAATTCCCTTTCCGCAATTAAGAGGCTAACGTGGCAAAACTATCCCTAATTGAGCGCGAAAATAAGCGCGCAAAAACTGTAGAGAAGTACGCTGCCAAGCGTGCTGAACTCAAAGCAATCATTGCTGATCAATCACGCAGTGACGAAGAGCGTTACGAAGCTCGCTTGAAGCTACAGGCACTTCCACGTAACGCAAGCCCGATTCGTCAAAGAAATCGTTGTTCATTAACCGGTCGTCCACGTGGCACATTCCGTAAGTTTGGTTTGGCCCGTAGCAAGATTCGTGAAATCGCCTTCCGTGGCGAGATCCCTGGTTTAACCAAGGCCAGCTGGTAAGCGGCGAAAGAATTTAGGAGAACTCATGAGTATTAGCGATCCAATCGCCGACATGTTGACCCGGATCCGCAATGCGCAAGCAGTGCAGAAGCCCGTTGTCATGATGCCGTCGTCAAAAGTTAAAGTAGCCATTGCAAAGGTTTTGCAGGATGAAGGCTATATCGATAGTTTTGAAGTCAAAGGTGAGGCAGCTAAGCCAGTACTTCACATTGAACTAAAATATTATGCAGGCCGTCCTGTTATTGAGCGTATTGACCGTGTTTCAACACCAAGTCTACGTATCTACAAAGGTCGCCATGACATTCCAGAAGTAATGAATGGCTTGGGCATTGCAATTATTTCAACCCCTCAAGGCGTAATGACTGACCGCAAAGCACGTGCAACTGGCGTGGGCGGCGAAGTTATTTGCTACGTAGCTTAAGGAGAGAAATATGTCCCGCGTCGGCAAATCACCTATTACTGTTCCTAAGGGCGCTGAAATTAATATCAGCGGCGCTAATGTGACTGTCAAAGGACCATTAGGTACCTTGACTCATAACTTGCACCCAGCTGTTGGTCTTCAACAGGCTGATGGTGTATTGACAGTGACTTTAAATAACAATTCACCAGAAGCTGGTGCATTGTCAGGAACCACTCGCGCTTTAGTGAACAACATGGTTATTGGCGTTACCGCCGGCTTTGAGCGCAAGCTCAGCTTGGTAGGCGTTGGTTACCGTGCTCAAGCTCAAGGCGATACATTGAAATTGCAATTAGGTTTCTCACACGACATTATTTACAACCTGCCAAAGGGTGTAAAAGCGGAGACCCCATCGCAAACTGAAATCATTATTAAAGGCGCCAGCAAGCAGCAAGTTGGCCAGGTCGCAGCTGAAGTTCGTGCGTATCGTTCCCCAGAGCCATACAAAGGTAAGGGTGTTCGTTATGTTGACGAAGTTGTGCATCTCAAAGAAACCAAGAAGAAGTAAGCGAGATTAGAAAATGAATAAAGACGAATCCAGACAAAGACGTGCTCGGCAGACTCGTATTCGCATTGCTGAAGCATTGGCCAATCGCTTAACAGTTATCCGTAGCAATACGCATATCTCCGCGCAGGTATACAGCCCATGTGGAACTAAAGTACTTGCTGCTGCTTCAACGATGGAAAAAGAGTTGCGCCAGGCAATTAAGAATGGTGGCAATGCTGCTGCTGCTCAGCAAATCGGTAAATTGATTGCTGAACGTGCTGTTAAAGCAGGTGTTGTCGACGTTGCATTTGATCGTTCTGGGCACCGTTATCACGGCCGTATTAAGGCCTTAGCTGAAGCTGCGCGTGAAGCCGGCCTGAAGTTCTAATAGATTGGTTTAGGAAAAAATATGGCAAAAATGCAAACCAAAATGCAAAACGAAGAGCGTGATGATGGTCTTCGCGAGAAGATGATCGCTGTTAATCGTGTAACTAAAGTGGTTAAGGGTGGCCGTATTCTCGGCTTCGCTGCACTCACTGTAGTTGGCGATGGCGACGGCCGCATCGGCATGGGTAAAGGCAAATCAAAAGAAGTTCCAGTGGCAGTTCAAAAAGCCATGGACGAAGCACGCCGCAAAATGATCAAAGTACCATTGCGTAAGGGCACCTTGCAGCACTCAGTAATTGGTCAGCATGGTGCTTCACGTGTTTTGATTTCTCCCGCCAAAGATGGAACTGGCGTTATTGCTGGTGGTCCAATGCGCGCGATTTTTGATGTAATGGGCGTAACCAATGTGGTTGCTAAGTCACTTGGCTCAACCAACCCTTACAACATGGTTCGTGCAACGATTGATGGCTTAAGCAAGATGAGCACTCCTGCTGAAATCGCTGCTAAGCGTGGCAAATCAGTAGAAGACATTCTGAGCTAAGACTCAAAGATTAGGAACTCCAAATGACAACATCAAACTCTAAAGTCAAATTGCAATTAGTTCGCAGTTTGATCGGTACACGCGAAAGCCATCGTGCAACCGTTCGTGGTTTAGGCCTCGGACGTATCAATTCAGTTTCTGAATTAGAAGACACGCCTGCCATTCGCGGAATGATTAATAAAGTTTCTTATCTGGTCAAAGTTCTCGGTAACTGATCAGCAAGTTAATAGGCAAAGAATATGGAACTCAATACACTCAAACCCGCTGCTGGCTCCAAGAAAAATCGTCGTCGCGTAGGTCGCGGCATCGGTTCTGGTCTTGGTAAGACTGCTGGTCGTGGTCATAAAGGTCAAAAATCGCGTTCAGGCGGTTTCCACAAGGTCGGCTTCGAAGGCGGTCAAATGCCAATGTATCGTCGTTTGCCAAAGCGTGGATTCGTATCCTTGACACGTCGTCACGTTGGTCAAATCACTTTGAATGACCTGGCAAGCATCAACCTCCCTGAAGTTGACCTCTTGGTCCTCAAGCAACATGGTTTTGCTGGTGAGCAGATTAATGCAGTCAAGGTTGTTAAGACTGGTGAATTGAAGATTGCTGTGACCCTCAAGGGCATTACAGCAACCGCTGGCGCTAAAGCAGCTATAGAAGCAGCTGGTGGCAAGTTGGTAGAACAGGCTTAATCGGTATCTAGTTCAATATGGCGATCACATCTAACAATAGCACTGACACTGCACAATCCGGAGGCAAGTTTGGCGATTTACGTCGTCGCTTGGTATTCCTGATTTTGGCTTTGGTCGTCTATCGTTTGGGAGCGCATATTCCTGTACCAGGTATTGATCCTGATCAGCTAGGTCAATTGTTTGCTGGCCAAAAAGACGGCATCTTGGGAATGTTTAACTTATTCTCAGGTGGTGCTTTATCCCGCTTTACCGTTTTTGCTTTGGGAATCATGCCTTACATTTCTGCATCGATCATCATGCAGTTAATGACCATCGTTGTTCCATCTTTAGAGTCCTTGAAAAAAGAAGGCCAAGCTGGGCAAAGGAAGATTACCCAGTACACCCGCTATGGCACTGTATTTTTAGCTGTTTTTCAAGCAATGGGAATTTCGGTTGCACTTCAGGCTCAGCCAGGGTTAGTAATTAATCCCGGCATGATGTTTGAATTTAATACGGTGGTGACTTTAACTACCGGAACTATTTTCTTGATGTGGTTAGGTGAGCAGATTACAGAGCGTGGTTTAGGCAATGGTATTTCTATCATTATCTTTGGCGGTATTGTTTCTGGTCTACCAAATGCATTGGCTAGCTTGCTCGAATTAGTCCGCACTGGATCAATGAATATTCTTTCTGCATTGATGATCGTTGTGATCGTCGCTGCTGTTACCTATTTTGTAGTATTTGTAGAGCGTGGTCAGCGTCGTATTTTGGTGAACTATGCCAAGCGCCAAGTTGGTAATAAGGTCTACGGCGGTCAATCTTCTTACTTCCCATTAAAGTTAAATATGGCGGGCGTAATTCCTCCTATTTTTGCTTCATCGATTATTTTGTTCCCAGCAACTATTGCTGGTTGGTTTACTTCAGGCGAGCCAAAGAATGTCTTCAGTCGAATCATTAAAGATTTAGCGGCAACGCTTGCACCAGGACAACCTGTTTATACAATTTTGTATGCTGCTGCGATCATTTTCTTCTGCTTCTTCTATACAGCATTGGTGTTTAACAGCCGTGAGACTGCAGACAATTTGAAGAAGAGTGGCGCGTTTGTTCCTGGCATCCGCCCTGGCGATCAGACTGGTCGTTACATCGATAAGATCCTAGTGCGTTTGACCTTGGGCGGCGCAATTTATATGGTTCTGGTGTGCTTGTTGCCAGAGTTCTTGGTGTTGAAGTACAACGTGCCATTCTATTTTGGCGGTACTTCTTTGTTGATTATTGTGGTTGTTGCAATGGATTTTATGGCTCAAGTTCAGTCATTCATCATGCAGCAACAGTATGGTTCTTTGATGAAAAAAGCTAACTTTAAGATGGGCGCCTAACTGAATGTCTAAAGACGATGTAATTCAGATGGCGGGTGAGATTGTAGAGAATTTGCCGAACGCGATGTTTCGCGTGAAGCTAGAAAACGGACATGTAGTTCTAGGCCACATTTCCGGAAAGATGCGGATGCACTACATCCGAATTTTGCCGGGAGATAAGGTAACGGTGGAGATGACCCCATACGACCTGACCAGAGCCAGAATTATTTTCCGAGCGAAGTAAAGATTAAGTAGTACCTATTTTTAAGAGGTGAGTTATGAAAGTTTTAGCATCCGTTAAGTGTATTTGCAGAAATTGCAAGATCATTAAGCGCAAGCGTGTTGTGCGTGTGATCTGCTCTTCTGATGCACGTCATAAGCAGCGTCAAGGCTGATCTGGTTAATTAAGAGGAAATCTCATGGCACGTATCGCTGGGGTAAACATCCCAAATCATCAACACACTGTCATCGGTTTGACGGCAATTTTTGGCATCGGCACGACCCGTGCCCACAAAATTTGCCAAACCACTGGTGTTGCTATCGATAAAAAAATTAAGGATCTCACCGACAGTGACTTAGAAAAGTTACGCGATGAGGTAGGTAAGTTCATTACTGAAGGTGACCTACGTCGTGAAGTAACGATGAACATCAAACGTTTGATGGACTTGGGTTGCTACCGTGGCGTTCGCCATCGTAAAGGCTTACCTGTTCGTGGACAACGTACCAAGACGAATGCGCGTACCCGCAAGGGCCCACGTAAGTCTGGTATCGCACTGAAGAAATAATCAAGAAAGTTTATCGACATGGCTAAACAACAAACCGCATCTGCTGCTTCGCAGCGTGTACGCAAGAAGGTTAAAAAGAACGTTGCGGATGGTATCGCACACGTTCACGCTTCTTTTAATAACACCATTATTACGATCACTGATCGTCAGGGCAATGCGCTTTCATGGGCAACCTCAGGCGGTCAGGGTTTTAAAGGTTCCCGTAAATCCACTCCATTTGCTGCTCAGGTTGCAGCTGAAGTAGCTGGTAAAGCTGCAGTTGAGTGTGGTATCAAGAATCTTGAAGTACAGATCAAGGGTCCAGGCCCAGGTCGCGAATCTGCTGTTCGTGCTTTGAATTCTTTGGGTATCAAGATTACTGAGATTCAGGACGTTACTCCAGTTCCACACAATGGTTGCCGCCCTCCAAAGCGTCGCCGTATTTAATTTGTTTTAGGTAGTTCAGTTTTACTTATTTTTTAATCAAGCCCACCGTTCATCTGAATTAAAGGGTGAACTCACCGCCGGTCGTAAGACTGCGGCAAAGAAAGGAAAGCATCGTGGCACGTTATTTAGGGCCTAAGGCCAAATTAGCACGTCGGGAAGGTACCGACTTATTTTTAAAGAGCGCACGTCGCGCTTTGTCAGACAAGTGCAAGCTAGACAGCAAGCCTGGTCAACATGGTCGCACCTCTGGTTCCAGAACATCAGACTACGGCAACCAATTGCGTGAAAAGCAAAAGGTTAAGCGTATTTACGGAGTTTTAGAGCGTCAGTTCCGTCGTTACTTCGCTGAAGCTGAGCGTCGTAAGGGTAATACTGGTGCAACATTGCTTCAGTTATTAGAGTCTCGTCTTGATAACGTTGTTTATCGCATGGGCTTTGGCTCAACACGTGCGGAAGCGCGTCAATTGGTTTCTCATTGCGCAGTATTGCTCAATGGCAGCCCAGTAAATATCCCATCTATTCAGGTTAAACCTGGTGATGTGGTCGCGATTCGTGAAAAAGCAAAAAAACAAGCTCGTATTAGCGAGTCATTAAATTTGGTTCAGCAAACCACTGCAATCGGCTGGGTATCAGTTGATGCGGCAAAGCTGGAAGGGACGTTTAAGCAAGTGCCAGACCGCGAAGAAATTAGCGGTGATATTAATGAAAGTTTGATCGTCGAATTGTATTCACGTTAATTAGGCACTCTCAAGGAAAAAATATGCAAACAAATTTGCTCAAACCAAAAATTATTTCTGTTGAAGCGCTTTCTGCCAACCAGGCAAAAGTTGTTATGGAGCCGTTCGAGCGTGGTTATGGCCATACTCTAGGTAATGCATTACGTCGTGTGTTGTTATCTTCTATGGTTGGTTATGCGCCAACTGAAGTTGCTATTGCTGGTGTAGTTCATGAGTACTCCACTTTAGATGGCGTACAGGAAGATGTAGTTAATCTCTTGTTGAATCTCAAGGGCATCGTATTCAAATTACAGTCCCGTGATGAAGTTACTATTAACTTGCGTAAAGAAGGCCCAGGAGTTGTTACTGCAAAAGATATTGATTTGCCACACGATGTTGAAATCATTAATCCTGATCACGTAATTGCTCACTTATCCGCTGGTGGTAAGTTAGATATGCAGATCAAGGTTGAAAAAGGCCGTGGTTATGTTCCTGGCAATATGCGTCAATACCATGACGAAGCTACCAAGATCATTGGTCGTATCGTTTTAGATGCTTCTTTTAGCCCAGTAAGCCGTGTGAGCTATGCAGTTGAGTCTGCTCGTGTTGAGCAACGTACTGACTTAGACCGCTTGGTAATGACTATCGAAACTAATGGTGTTTTGTCTCCTGAAGAAGCAATTCGTCAAGCTGCAAGCATCTTGGTTGATCAGTTAGTTGTATTCGCTGCCCTCGAAAGCAGTGAAGTATCTGGCGATCTTGCACCAAGCCGCTCATCTATGGTTGATCCAATGTTGATGCGTCCAGTAGATGATCTCGAACTCACGGTTCGCTCTGCAAACTGCTTGAAGGCCGAAAATATTTACTATATTGGCGACTTGATTCAGCGTACCGAAAATGAATTGTTGAAGACTCCAAACTTAGGTCGTAAATCTTTGAATGAAATCAAGGATGTTTTAGCGGCTCGTGGTTTAAGTCTGGGCATGAAGATCGAAACCTGGCCACCAGCCAGTCTCGAGAAATAATTAGAAAGGAAGTATCATGCGTCACGGAAACGGCTTACGCAAACTCAATAGAACATCGTCGCACCGCTTAGCGATGCTTCGTAATATGTCTAATTCACTTTTGGAGCATGAAGTTATTAAAACGACTTTGCCAAAAGCAAAGGAATTGCGCATGGTTGTTGAGCCTTTAATTACGTTGGGTAAAAAAGATAACTTGGCAAACCGTCGTTTGGCATTTAATCGTACCCGCGATCGCGATATCGTTGCTAAGCTCTTTACTGAACTTGGCCCGCGTTATGCAACTCGTCCAGGCGGCTACCTCCGTATTCTGAAGTTTGGCTTCCGCGTTGGCGATAATGCGCCAATGGCTCTGGTTGAGTTGGTTGATCGTCCAGTAGTTGAAGAAACTGTTGTAGCCCAAGAGGCATAAGTCCATAAGGTATAGTGAAAAGCCAGGCTTCGGTCTGGCTTTTTTCATTTTGTTATCAGCACCAAGGCTATGACTCCAAATATTTCCCTGCTCGTCGTGACAACAAGCTTACCAACACTTGAGCAAGCGCAAATCATCGCTCGTAAGTTAGTCGAGAATCGCCTAGCTGCCTGTGTTCAGATCCAGCAGGGGGTTCATTCAATCTATCGCTGGGATGGCAAAATTTGCGAAGAGAGTGAAGTATTGTTATCGGCCAAAACGACCGCAGCGCATTGGGAAGAAATTCGGGCCTTTATCCAAAATAACCATCCCTATGAGTTACCTGAAATAATGGCATTTACTCCAGTAGAGTATGAGCGGCAATATGGACAATGGGTTGAGGCCGGACTTAATAGAAAATGAGTAAATATTTGAAATCCTTGCTGTGTAGCATTTTTGTCTTTAGCTTGTTTTTTAACCAAGCTAAAGCAGCCCCTGATTTTTTGCCTCCTGAAAAAGCTTTTTTAGCCGAGACTTCATGGTCAGCCGATGGCAGTCAAATTGTGATTCAGTTTGCTCCTGTCAAAGGGTATTACATTTACAAAGAGGCCTTACATTTTCAGCTGGGTAGAGAGCAGAAAAAACTTTCTGCATTCAAACCCAATCTACCAGTCGGTATTGAAAAGTTTGATCCTACTTTTCAGAAAAATTTACAGATTTATAAGCAGCCCTTTGAGGTCTTTATTCCTCTGGCTAGCGCTGCAAACCAGCCCATCTATCTTGAGATTGAGCTACAGGGTTGTGCGGAGGCGGGTATTTGTTATCCGCCGATGACGATGCATTTCTTGTTGACCGCTCCTGGCGTCAAAGTAGGGCCTCTTTTAGAGGACGGCGTACGTTCGGTAGAGGCAAAAAAAGCCACCAGCTTGATTGATCTATGGAATGACAGAGAAGATGTTCATGCTATTAGTGACTTTTTAGAGCAGACTTCAGTTGGCTATCTCTTCTTGGCTTTCCTTCTGCTGGGTTTAACTCTGGCATTTACGCCCTGTGTATTGCCCATGCTACCCATTATGTCGAGTGTCATTTTTGGGCGACAAGAAGGAAAAGTAGTTTCTAAATCGCGCGCGAGTGTCCTGGCGTTTGCTTATATATTAGGTATGGCTTTGCTCTACTCGCTAGCAGGCGTTGCCATGGCGGCCCTGGGTGGTAGCGCCCAAAGAGCGCTACAGAGCCCTTTAGCACTGATTATGTTTGCACTCCTGTTGTTGGGTTTATCAGGAAGCCTGTTTGGTTTTTACGAACTGCGACTACCGCATTCTTGGCATCAGCTAATCGATCGAATTGCTGGTAAACAGAAGGGCGGTAGTATTGTTGGTTCATTTGCCTTGGGCGGAATTTCTACTTTGGTCGCAAGCCCCTGTATTACTGCGCCTTTAGCTGGAGTACTTGGTTTTATTGCACAAACAGGATCGATGACTCTAGGGGCTGGGCTTTTATTTGTGATGGCGCTTGGTATGGGCTTGCCCTTATTTTTCATTGCCATAGAAGCGCGTATCTTGATTCCATCTACTGGAGTATGGATGGTGTGGCTACAACGTGCTTTAGGTGTATTGCTAGTATTCACCGCAATTTGGGTTGCAATCCCTTTATTTCAGGGAGCCAGCTCAAAGCAAGATGGACAAGTGACTCGCCAACTCGGAGAGCTTCATTTCAGATTGGTGAGTTCGATCTCTGAGCTGGATCAACAGTTGGCTTTAGCAAAAGAGGCTAAGCGGCCCGTACTTTTAGACTTTTATGCAGATTGGTGTATCAGCTGTAAAGAGATGGAGCTTAATACTTTTAGTAATTCTGAAGTCAGCAAAGAAATGCAGAATTTTGTTTTGCTACAGGCAGATGTGACCAGCAATACTCCTGCAAATAAAGAGCTACTCAAACGTTTTGGTCTCTTTGGACCGCCTGCCATCTTGTTTTTTAATTCAGATACGAGTGAACTCAAGCAAAAAAGAATTGTTGGCTATATGTCCCCAGAGCCCTTTACCAAGGCGCTTGCAGAGATTACAGAGAAAAACTAATTAAGCCTTGGCTTTTAGATAACGCGCAGCCTCTAGAGCAAAGTAGGTCAGAACACCATCTGCACCAGCACGTCTAAATGCCAAGAGCGACTCAATCATGACGGCATCATGATCAAGCCAACCATTTTGGGCGGCTGCTTTGAGCATGGCGTATTCACCACTGACTTGATATGCGTAAGTAGGGTATTCAAAAACATCTTTCACTCGACGCACAATGTCTAAGTAGGGCATGCCGGGTTTGACCATCACCATGTCGGCACCTTCACTGATATCGAGAGCAATTTCTCTCAAAGCCTCATCGCTATTGCTTGCATCCATCTGGTAGGTTTTTTTATCAGCCTTGCCTAAATTTTTTGCTGAGCCAACCGCATCACGAAATGGACCATAAAAAGCAGATGCATATTTTGCTGAGTAGGCCATGATCATGGTGTGAATTAAATCTTTTTGTTCAAGTGCCTCACGAATTTTGCCGATGCGTCCATCCATCATGTCAGATGGCGCAACAATATCGACCCCAGCCTCTGCTTGAGTTAGTGCTTGCTGAACTAAAATTGCAGTAGTCTCATCATTGAGAATATAACCAGCAGAATCTAGCACACCATCTTGACCATGGCTGGTATAGGGATCGAGGGCGACATCAGTCATGATGCCCAGATTAGGAAACTGTTTTTTGAGTTCTCTTACTGCTTTGGGAACTAAGCCGTTAGGATTTGTTGACTCTTTGCCATCAGGCGTTTTAAGGGCCGGATCAATTACCGGAAAGAGCGCCAATACTGGAATACCGAGATCAACACACTCTTGCGCAACTGGTAATAACAAATCGAGCGAAAGACGATTTACACCTGGCATGGATACAACTGCTTCAGACTGATTTTTCCCATCAAGTAAAAAGACTGGATAGATCAAATTATTCGCACTGAGACTATTTTCTTGCATCATGCGACGAGACCAATCATTGCGTCGCATGCGGCGTGGACGATGCGCTGGAAACTGTAATAAGGGATTAGCTGATTGTTTCATTTTCATGAGTGTTTGCTTCAAATAACCATTTAATAATCAGATTATCGGCTTCTTCAAGCCCAATGCGTTTAGTGCTAGAGAATAATTGTGCCGTAAGTTGTTTGGATTCACCAGTGCCATCTGGAAGATTTGGATCATACTGTTGCAACTGTTTTTTGACAGCCTCTAATGCATGTTTACATTCGCTGTTGTTGAGCTTATCGCACTTGCTGAGCAAAATATGAATGGGCTTTCCAGTGGGCACGAACCATCGAATCATTTGCTCGTCGAGGTCAGTAATTCCCCGGCGGGCATCCACAATCAAAACCATGCCTACTAATTGCTCCCGTTCCTGAAGATAGTCGCTCAGAAGCGCATTCCAGTGGTATTTGGTCTCATGGTTTACCGCGGCAAAGCCATACCCTGGTAAGTCCACTAAATAGGCTAAAAGGTCATCTTTTGCAAAAAGACCGAAATAATTGATGTGCTGGGTTCGCCCGGGGGTTTTACTCGCAAAAGCGAGTCTTTTTTGGTTACAAAGGACATTAATTGCGCTAGATTTACCCGCATTGGAGCGACCAGCAAAGGCCACCTCACGAAGAGGGGCGGCAGGCAGGCAATGGGTGTCATTGACCGTGGTCGAAAATCGGGCTTGAAAGAGTTTAGACATGTCTAGAAGCTATTGTAAAATCACGCAAAATCATGAAATATCTCATGGTGTCGGGTAAAAAGTTGTAAATGTAGGGCCCAAACACTTTTAGGAATTTTTGCCAAGGTAAACATAATGCGTCAAAGCTCTCAAATCTCCAAATTAACTGGGTTTTTAGCTATTTCCCTCATTCTAGGCTTCGGCCTTTCGATTGGTGCTAAAGCTGAAGAACCTGCGCCGGCTGTCCAAGCTGCGCCCAGCAAGCCAGCGATCGATCCCGCCGCTGGTGAGGCCCTCTATAACGGCGGCGATGCCACGCGCGGGGTTGTAGCCTGCATTACTTGCCATGGCCCTAAAGGTCAAAGTGCTGTTGGGACATGGCCTAAATTAGCCGGTCAACATGCAGCTTATATCGCTAAGCAGCTACATAATTTTAAAGAGGGCACTCGTGCTAACGCGATCATGATGGGTATGGCAATGCCTTTAACTGATCAGGATATGGCCAATATTGGCGCTTACCTCGCTAAGCAGACACCCTCTCAAGGCGTTGCTCAAAATAAAGACACGATTGAGTTGGGTCAGAGTATTTATCGTGGTGGTATTGCATCTAAAGGTGTGCCAGCTTGTGCGGCTTGCCATAGTCCAAATGGTGCAGGAATTCCAACTCAGTATCCACTGCTATCGGGTCAGTGGGCCGACTATACTAGCACTCAGTTAGCCGCCTTCCATGACGGAGTTCGTTTAAATGGTCCGATGATGAACACGATTGCTGGCAAGCTCTCTGAAAAAGAAATGAAAGCAGTTGCTGATTACATGGCTGGCTTGCATTAATTGCAGCAACCAAAAAAATAAAACCCCGCAGATGTAGCGGGGTTTTTTATTGACTAGATCGGTCTAGACTATTTAGTGGGTACTTTCTCATGCGCAAAAAGATCTACCAGCTTTTGACGTTCTCGCACAACGTGAGCATTTTTTCCATCCACTAAGATTTCGGCTGGCATTGGACGTGTGTTGTAGTTTGAGGCCATGACAAAACCATATGCGCCCGCAGAAAGAATGGCTAATACATCGCCTTCCTCAACAGCAAGCGCACGATCTCTTCCAAGCCAGTCGCCAGATTCACAAACGGGCCCAACGACATCGTAGATAACACTCTTAGCGGACTTTTTCTCAATTGGCACAATGCCATGATGCGCTTCATATAAAGCGGGGCGCAATAACTCGGTCATTGCTGCATCCACAATGCAGAAGTTTTTTTCTGTCCCAGGCTTGAGGTATTCCACTTGAGTTAATAGAACCCCAGCGTTACCAACTAGGGATCGGCCTGGCTCCAGAATCACATCTAAGTGAGAAAAACCTCGCTCGGCAATGCGATCGAGAAGGGCATTCGTGAACTCCGTAATATCTGGTGGAGTTTCGGCTCCATAAGCAATTCCGAGGCCACCACCCAAATCTAAATGATGAATGATGATGCCTTCTTTTTTGAGTTGCTCGACTAGATCTAATACTTTATCGAGCGCATCAAGATATGGCTCAGTTGTTGTAATTTGAGACCCAATATGACAATCAATGCCGACTATATCAATTTGAGAAAGTTGAACTGCCTCACGATAGGTCTTTAAAACTTCGTAATAAGCAATTCCAAACTTATTCCCTTTTAATCCAGTAGAGATATAAGGATGGGTTTGTGCATCGACATCTGGATTGACACGCAAAGAAATCGGCGCGCGGCAGTTCAGCCCTTTTGCAACACGATTAATTTTATGGAGCTCTGCAATTGATTCCACATTAATGCACTTCACTCCCGCTTTCAGGGCTTGAGTAATTTCTGCTGCAGACTTACCAACGCCAGCAAATACTGAGCTTGAAGGTTCTGCACCAATGGCTAGGGCACGAGCTAATTCACCGCCACTTACTAGATCAAAACCAGCCCCAAGATTTTTAAAGCAATCAATCACCGCTAAATTACTATTAGCTTTCATGGCGTAATGAACCCGTGCACGTCGATTGCCTTTAGCATCAATGCAGGCGCGATCATACGCCTCATACGCCTCTGTCAGCGCTTTCTTGCTGTATACGTAAAGCGGAGTGCCAAACTCTTTTGCGAGATTGGTTAATGGAATTTCTTCGGCATACCAAACGCCATTACGCTCTGTAAATCCGCTGAGGTGGGGTAGAGGGATGACTTTAGTCATTGAGGCGCGGGAGGTGGAATGGGATAGCTAGGCGCTGGGGGAGGGTAAAGCACTCCTTGAGGCTCAGGTTCACTTGGAGGTATTGGAGCAGGCGGCACATTTGGCAAATAAAGTGGTCCCCTAACCCCGCATCCCACTAGGGACATTAGGAGGGTAATCAGCAAGGTTCTGATAAGAATCGCTATCATGAATATCTCTAAAACGAATGATTGAATATAGCATGCAGGACTCCGCGATGACGCCAAATCAGGCTAATGTAGAAAAGATTGATGACAAACAGTTCCATCAGCTGGGAGGGCAAGTTTTGCAATCGATTGAACTTGCTTTGGAGGCTGCTGATGAGGCGTTAGATCTGGATTTAGATATTGAGCGTCAAGGGGGTAATGTCATCAATATCCGCTTTCGAGATCGCAGCGTCATTGTGGTGAATACTCAACCCCCATTACATGAGATCTGGGTTGCAGCAAAGTCAGGTGGTTATCACTACCGGTGGTCAGGAACTCAAACCCAGCCATTGTGGCTTGATACCAAAACGGGTCGAGAGCTCATGAGTGATCTATCCGAGTTTGCTAGTGCTCAGGCAGGCAAGCCCGTCAAAATTAAGCTGCACCTGTAGCTAGTAAAGTTTCGACAACTGCCTCATGGGGCGCGGTGGCAATGTACGCTTTACCAATTTGCTCTAAAAGCACATAACGAATTTGTCCGCCCTCGGCTTTTTTATCCACCTGCATTAACTCGATATAACGCTCAGCACCAAACTTTGGGGCTGTAGTTGGAAGATGCATTGAGTGAATGATGCGGGTTAAGCGATCCGCATCGGCTTGGGTAATTTTTTTCAAAAGGCAGGATAGCTTAGCGCCCATCACCATACCGCAGCCAACGGCTTCACCATGCAG
This sequence comes from Polynucleobacter paneuropaeus, assembly GCF_003261235.1. Lineage (NCBI taxonomy): Bacteria > Pseudomonadati > Pseudomonadota > Betaproteobacteria > Burkholderiales > Burkholderiaceae > Polynucleobacter > Polynucleobacter paneuropaeus. Next base: position 77,558 of record NZ_CP030085.1, read on the forward strand.
CCATTCTCCATAGCCCATACCAGCTTCAATCGCATGACCAAAGGTATGACCAAAATTGAGCGTCGCCCGAACCCCGCCTTCCCTTTCATCTGCAGAAACTACGGCTGACTTAATTTCACAGGATCGCAAGACTGCGTGTGACATTGCTTCAATATCACAGGCTAGTAGAGCGCTTGTATTTGCTTCAATCCAATTTAAGAAAGTAGCATCGGCAATGGCACCATGTTTGATCACTTCAGCAAGACCGGCTGAAAGTTCTCGAGGCGGTAACGTTTTTAGAGTGCTCAAGTCTGCAATCACTGCAATCGGCTGATGAAATGCCCCAATCATATTTTTGCCCAGTGGATGATTGATACCAGTCTTACCGCCAACCGAAGAATCTACTTGAGAAAGCAGTGTGGTCGGTACTTGAATAAAGCGGATGCCACGCATAAAACTCGCTGCTGCAAAACCAGTCATGTCACCGATGACACCACCACCGAGTGCGATGAGTACAGTCTGTCGATCAGCACCATGCTTGAGCAGTTCATCAAAGATGGTTTGTAGATTTTTCCAATCTTTAAATGATTCACCATCTGGAAGCGCAATTGTTCTGACGGACTTTCCAAAACTCGCGAGCGTTTTACTCAGGCGCTCTGCATAGAGTGGTGCCACAGTGGTATTGGCGACAATATAAATAGAGCTAGCTTTAGAGCAAGCCTCAAATAGTTCTGGCCGATCAATTAAATCGGAGCCAATAAAGATTGGATAGCTTCTTTGACCGAGATCAACTTTCAGTGTTTTCATTGGGAGAGTTCAAGTTGCATCATTAAAGTATGAACCAATTGATTCACACTGGGTTTACCAGTTTCAATAATATGATTGGCGATTTCACGATAGAGCGGATCCCGCAGGGCATAGAGCTCTTCAAGAATCTGTCGAGCATCCCCGTTTTTTAGCAGGGGGCGGTTATCACTCCCTTTGGTGCGATGCCAGAGCTCAACAGGATTGGCATGTAAGTAGACAACCGTGCCCCGTTCACTTAATAGTTGGCGATTATCAGGTAACAGAACTGCACCACCACCGGTAGCTAAAACAATATCGTTGCCTGAGCTTGCATGATCTAGGGCTTGTGCTTCACGTTTACGAAAACCAGCTTCACCCTCCATTTCAAAAATGAGGGGTATCTTGACGCCACAACGCTCTTCAATAACATGATCAACATCGATAAATTGGCGTCCCAATTTTTTAGCCAGCAGTTTGCCAACGGTTGACTTGCCAGCACCCATAAGACCAATTAGAAAGATGTTGTTACTTGAGGAGTTCACCCTCCGATTTTATTAGGGTTTATCTAAGACGGTAGGAGTTAAAAAGACTAGGAGCTCAGTTTTATCCTGAAGCTTTGACTTATGACGAAATAAATGGCCAAGCAAGGGGATGTCACCCAATAAAGGAATCTTGACCTCATCCTCGCGCTCGGTGGTTTGAAAGATCCCGCCAATAATGGCTGTACCGCCATTTTCAACAGTAACCTCAGAACTGAGGTTTTTGGTGTCAATCGCGTAACCCTGTTCTGTTTTCATACCCACAGTGTCTTTATTGATTCCTACCAGCATGGAAATCTTTCCATCTGGGTGAATCTTGGGCATGACCTCTAGGCGTAGGTTCGCCTTCCGAAATTGCAGTTTGCTCCCACTTTGACTACTCACTTGATAGGGCAATTCAGTACCTTGCTCAATCGTTGCTTTTACTTGATCGCCAGTCATGATGCGAGGATTGGAGAGAATTTTCCCCTGTCCGTCTGATTCCAATGCCGATAGTTCAAGTTGCAGTAAGCGGCTAGCATCCCGAGAAATCAGGGTTGCAGCCAGCGAGGCAGGATTAAAGCCATTTAAACCTGCACCTGATAAATCGCTATTTCCGGAAAAGTTTTTTGTGACTTGCGAAGCGGTATTTTTTGCTTGATAAGCCAATTTCATGCCGAGCTCTCGCGCAAACCTCTGGTCCGCCTCGACGATGCGGGCCTCGATCAATATCTGCCTTGGACTATTGATATGATCGCCCCCAAAAGGGAGGGCAGCATCCTCTCGACGATGCTTCTGAAATGCCTGGATTTCAGAATGAGGCCCAATCCAGTAAATATCACCGTATCTCAGAAGGCGTAAACCCCTGCTGGCAAGTATCGAATGCAGGGCAGTGTGCCAAGGGGTGTTTTTCAGGTCAATTGAAATCTGCCCTTGAATTGATTCACTCAGTAAAAAATTGGTGTTCCCAATTTTTGCCAAGGTCTGCAATAAATCCCTCAGCTCGATCTTAGGAAAATCCAAGCTAATCAAAGTTTGAGAAAAACCCTCCCGATGGTTATCCCCCCGGACAGGGTTATTCCAAAGCGATAGAAAACTTAGGCAAATTAGCCCCGTAATAAGCGTCTTTTTCATCGACTGGTTTTGGCTTTCAGGGCAAACAATTTGCCCTCAGAGTTCATCAATAAGACCTCCTCCTTTTTAATCTCTTGCAGGCGCCAAGACCCCCACACGAGATCACCCTTGTTGATAAAAAGATTGGCTTTTCCGGTATGGAAAAGGGCTTGGTGAATACCACCAATTTCTGCGCTACCTAGGAAGTGCCAAGACTGGAGCGTTAGCTCGTCCAAGGCTGCTTTACCTTTTGGTGCAGGGCCCACAGAGCCCTTCAATTTCTTTAATGAGTGAATACTCACTTCTAATTCATCTAATACTGAATAAAGCTCATCAATCTCATCGGCTTGATCATCCTTGAGCGTTTCTATTTCAATTGCCATATTTTGAAGATCTTTTTCAAGCTTCAAAAGGGTAAGATTTTCTTCTGGTGCCTGAGATTGGCTGAGCCATAAATGGGTGAGAAATGCCACTACGAGACAGAGCAAAAGGGTGCCCAATAAAACTAAAACCACATTGGAAGAGGCTAGGAAATTATTCCTAAAAAGGGGCTTGTTGGGCAGAACAAATTTTGAAGAGCGATTAGCTTGGGGATCCGTTTGGGGCGCATTGGTTTTGCGAATTCCTTGGGGATCGGGGATGGCTGGATCATCTCCAAGGTCACTCAAAATATCATCAAAGGATTGGGGGGAAATATGGCGTGTAGGCATGCCCTATTTTTGAGCTGATAGTGATAAAAAACCATCAGTTTGATCTGAGATCATCGTCAGAAAACATGGTTAGATTAGATGGCCACGCCTATAATTTGGTCATATGGCTCTCCCCCCAAAAGACCGGCCACCGCAGAATCAGCGGTCCAATCCACAGCCCAATCGGCGTCCGCGGGATTTTCGTGCAGACCCACCCGCATTTGCTAAATCTGGCAGCCCCTTAATTAAGGCTTTATTTGTGATGGGGATGGCCGTTGGGGTGATGTTTGTTCTATTGCTGGGCTATGCTTTTTTGGTTGCCAAGCCAAACTTACCGAAGATTTCGGCATTGGTGGACTACAACCCCAAAACCCCTTTACGCGTCTATACCGCCGATAAAGTATTAATTGGGGAGTTTGGGGAAGAGCGTCGCAAAGTGATTCCCTTGGCTGACATGCCCTTGGTAATGAGAAATGCGGTTATCGCTACCGAAGATGACCGCTTCTACTCACATGGTGGGGTGGACTACGTCGGTGTTTTGCGGGCAGGACTAGCAAATATGCGAGGACACCTTGCGCAGGGAGCTTCCACAATTACGATGCAAGTGGCTCGAAATTTCTTTCTGAGTAATGAAAAAACCTTCAGCAGAAAAATATACGAAGTTTTGCTTGCCTGGGAAATCGAGTCGCAGTTAAGCAAAGATAAGATTCTGGAGATTTATATGAACCAGATCTTTTTGGGCCAAAGAGCGTTTGGTTTTTCAAGTGCTGCCCAAATCTATTTCGGCAAAGAGTTAAAGGATATCAGCACTGCAGAGGCGGCCATGTTGGCAGGCTTACCTAAAGCGCCATCGGCGTACAACCCAGTTACTAATTTTCGTCGAGCCAAAATGCGACAAACCTATATCTTGGGTCGCATGCGAGATTTGGGTTACATCACTCCAGAGGAATATCAAAAGGCGATAGCTGAAGAGTTGCATATTCGTGGGCTTGGTAATGAATTTAGTACGCGCGCAGACTTTCCAGCTGAGATGGTCCGTCAATTACTCTATGCCCAATATGGCGATGTGATTTATTCACAAGGCATCGATGTTTATACAACCATCCTTAAGGCTGATCAGGATGCCGCCTACAAAGCAGTACGCCGTGGAATTTTTGAATATGATCTGCGACATGCCTATCGTGGGCCAGAAGGATTCGTTAATTTGCCTGATGATCAGGCAAAACGCCAGAAGGTCATAGACGATGCCTTACTGGCATATCCCCAGTTAGATGATTTGCAATCGGGAATCGTTCTAGATGCTAAGCCCAAAGAGTTGCAAGTGATTATTTCAACTGGTGATGTCATTACTTTAAAGGGTGATGCATTGAAATTAGCGAGTGCCTCATTGACTGATAGCGCCCAGCCCAAGAAAAAACTTCGCCCTGGATCCGTGGTGCGTTTATTACAAACTGACGATGGCGTATGGAAATTAGCGCAGTTGCCTCAAGTCGAGGCGGCATTTGTTTCAATGAATGCTCAGAACGGCGCAATCTTATCTTTGGTTGGTGGATTTGATTTCAGACGCAATCAATTTAATCATGTAACACAGGCTTGGCGTCAGCCTGGTTCTTCATTTAAACCATTCATTTACGCCGCCGCTCTGGAAAAAGGTTTCTCTCCAAGCACCATGGTTAATGATGCGCCCCTATCGATTGGTAGTCTGGAGACTGGTAGTCAGGCGTGGGAGCCTAAAAACTATGATGGTAAATATGACGGCATGATGCGTTTGCGCAATGCCCTGGCCAAGTCTAAAAATTTAGTATCAGTCAGAATTGTGCGCGCCATTGGACCTTCGTATGCCCAAGAATATGTAAAGCGTTTTGGCTTCGACCCAGAAAAGCATCCACCGTATTTAACAATTGCCTTGGGCGCGGGTTCAGTAACCCCCTTACAAATGGCAACCGCGTATAGCGTATTTGCAAATGGCGGCTATCAAGTGGAGCCCTACTTAATTGATAGGATGATTGATACTAAAGGTAATGTCTTATTTGAAGCAAAACCGGTTCGTGCTGGTGAAGATGCAAGTCGAGTGCTTGATAAGCGTACAGCCTTTGTGATGGATAGTTTGTTACAAGAAGTAACTAAAACTGGAACAGCTGCTAGTGCACGCGCTAAGTTGGGGCGTACTGATATTGCAGGAAAAACTGGTACTACCAATGAATCGCATGATGCTTGGTTTGCGGGATACAACCCAAAGCTTGTTGCGATCGCTTGGATTGGTTTTGATAAGCCCGAAAGTTTGGGTGATAAAGAAACCGGTGGAGGACTCGCATTACCAATGTGGATCTCGTATATGGGAGTTGCTTTAAAAGGGGTCCCTCAAGAATCTCGCGAAGTACCAGATGGTGTTACTCAGTTTGATGGAGATTGGTTCATTCCTGAGTTTGCGCCCAATGGTGGTGTACGCGAACTGCAATAATCTTTTATTAGATGGCACGACAAGCGCGCACAGTCATTCCTGGACAGGCCATGCATGTCATGGTCAGAGGCAATAATCGCCAGACCCTATTTTTTAATGATGAAGATCGCCGCATCTATCTTGATTGGTTAAAAGAAGCAGCCAAGCAATTTACTTGCTCAGTGCACGCTTTTGTTCTGATGCCAAATCATGTGCATTTATTAGTGACGCCAAGTAAGGCGGATTCATTAGCCAAGACCATGCAGTCTCTAGGCCGGCGCTATGCACAGTACTTTAATCAACAGCATCATCGATCTGGCACTATTTGGGAAGGGCGTTTTCGCTCATCCTTAATTGATCCAAGTTATTTCTTACGCTGTCAGCGCTATATCGAATTAAATCCGGTACGCGTTGGTTTTGAATCAAGTCCCCAAGACTCAACATGGAGCAGCTACCCATCGCACACTGGGCAAAAAGTGGAGCCCTGGTTAGTCGATCATGAATCTTTTTGGAAGCTAGGCAATACCCCTTTTGAGAGGCAAATGGCTTGGGCAGGGTTTATCAAGGATGGCGCACCCCACTGGGAAGACCGCCAAATAACCGAGGCCTTATTGCGTTCCAAGCCCTGGTTGAGCGATATATTGGCCCAAAAGTTATTTAAAGATCGTCCAGATCAGCTGGAAATTCGGCATCGGGGTCGGCCCAAAAAGGAAAATACCGAATTTGCGGCTACTTGAGGGTATTGCTCCAAAAAGCGACGACTCTGTCCCTAATTAAAATGGTTTTCATGAACACCCCTGATATTAAATGGGACAGAGTCATTTAATTTCTATTGCATCGTGAGGGGTATTCCCCTATATTTGATCCTCCAAAAGTAATAAGGCTAATAAGGCCCACGGAAGAATCATGAAAACATCATTTAGCACCCAAATTCGTCCAATCGCACAAGGTTTGTACGATCCCCAAAATGAACACGATGCCTGCGGCGTAGGATTTGTTGCGCACATTAAGGGTAAGAAGTCGCATGAGATCGTAGCTCAGGGTTTAAAGATATTGGAAAACCTGGATCATCGTGGAGCGGTTGGCGCAGATCCTCTGATGGGTGATGGTGCGGGAATTTTGATTCAGATTCCTGATGCTTTGTATCGCGAAGAAATGGCGAAGCAAGGCGTCGCTTTGCCTCCACAAGGTGAATATGGTGTCGGCATGATTTTTCTGCCTAAAGAAAATGCATCGCGTCTCGCGTGCGAGCAAGAACTAGAGCGTACCGTTCGTTTGGAAGGTCAGGTTGTTCTCGGTTGGAGAGATGTACCAATTGATGTGAAGCTGCCAATGTCACCTACCGTTCGAATGACAGAGCCTTTTATACGTCAAATCTTTATTGGGCGCGGTCGCGACATCATGACGACCGATGCTTTAGAGCGAAAGTTATACGTGATTCGGAAAACCGCAAGTCACGCCATTCAGGATTTGCATTTGAAGCATGGCAAAGAATATTTTGTTGCCTCAATGTCTGCGCGCACTATCGTTTACAAAGGCTTGCTCTTGGCAAACCAAGTAGGGGCTTATTACGAAGATTTACAGGATGAGCGAACTGTCTCAGCCTTAGCATTAGTACATCAACGCTTCTCAACCAATACCTTCCCCGCTTGGGAATTAGCCCATCCCTATCGCATGATTGCGCATAACGGAGAAATCAATACCGTTAAAGGCAACGTCAATTGGGTCAATGCTCGTGAGGGCGCAATTAGCTCACCAGTATTGGGTGACGATCTCAAAAAATTATGGCCACTGATCTATCCAGGTCAATCAGACACCGCTTGCTTTGATAACTGCTTAGAGTTATTGGTTATGGCGGGTTATCCCTTGGCGCAAGCCATGATGATGATGATTCCAGAAGCATGGGAACAGCACACTTTGATGGATGATAACCGTCGTGCATTCTATGAATATCACGCTTCGATGATGGAGCCCTGGGATGGTCCTGCAGCGATGGCATTTACAGATGGACGTCAAATTGGCGCAACGCTTGACCGTAATGGATTACGTCCTGCGCGTTACTATGTGACTGATGATGATTTAGTCATCATGGCATCTGAAGCAGGGGTGCTGTCAATTCCAGAAAGCAAGATTGTTCAGAAATGGCGCTTGCAGCCTGGCAAGATGTTCATGATTGATATGGAGCAAGGACGCATTATTGATGACGTTGAGCTCAAAAATGCAGTCTCGAAAGCTAAGCCATATAAAAGCTGGATCGATGCGGTACGTATCAAGCTCGATGAAGTAGATGCAAGCAAGGCGGATTTGATCGATGAGAAGATGACGATCCGTCCTGCAGCAAAACTATTAGATCGTCAGCAAGCATTTGCTTACACCCAAGAAGATATTAAATATCTGATGGCACCAATGGCCCAAAACGGAGAAGAGGCAATTGGATCCATGGGTAATGACAGCCCATTGGCCGTCCTCTCTAACAAGAACAAGCCGCTCTATAACTACTTTAAGCAATTGTTTGCGCAAGTGACCAATCCTCCGATTGATCCGATTCGTGAAAACATGGTGATGTCTTTAGTTTCTTTCATTGGGCCTAAGCCTAATTTATTAGATACCAACAATATCAATCCCCCAATGCGTTTGGAAGTCAGTCAACCCATTTTGGACTTTGATGACATCACCAAGATTCGTCATATTGGCCATTACACCAATGGTAAGTTCCGCTCATATGAGCTCGATATCTGCTATCCAGCTGTTTGGGGTAAAGCAGGTATTGAGGCTCGACTTGCCTCACTTTGTGCTGAAGCTGCAGATGCGGTTCGTTCAGGCTATAACATTTTAATTGTGAGCGATCGTCAGGTGGATGAGCAGCACGTTGCCATTCCTGCGCTATTGGCAACATCTGCAATTCATCAACATCTCGTTGAAAAAGGATTGCGTACCAGCGTAGGCTTAGTAGTCGAAACCGGAAGCGCGCGTGAGACGCATCACTTTGCACTTCTAGCCGGTTATGGTGCAGAAGCCATTCATCCCTACCTCGCAATGGAAACACTCGCTGAGATGGCAAAAGGTCTTACGGGTGATTTATCCCCCGAGAAAGCCATCAAGAACTATGTCAAAGCCGTCGGTAAGGGCTTGCAAAAAGTGATGTCCAAGATGGGCATCTCTACTTATATGTCGTATACCGGCTCACAAATTTTTGAAGCGATTGGCTTAAACCCAGAAGTGATTAATCAATACTTCAAGGGTACGCCTTCGAATGTTGGCGGCATCGGAGTATTTGATGTTGCTGAAGAAGCTTTAAGAATGCATCAAGCTGCTTTTGGCGATGACCCTGTATTGGAAGATATGCTCGATGCGGGTGGTGAATATGCTTTCCGTGTTCGTGGTGAAAACCATATGTGGACGCCCGATACGATTGCGAAACTACAGCATTCAACCCGTATCGGCATCGAGAAGGGCTATCAGACTTATAAAGAATACGCCAATATCATCAACGATCAAAGCAAGCGTCAAATGACTTTGCGTGGTTTATTTGAGTTCAAGATTGATCCGGCTAAAGCAATTCCTTTGGATGAAGTAGAGCCAGCCAAAGAAATTGTGAAACGCTTTGCTACAGGTGCAATGTCTTTAGGTTCAATATCGACTGAGGCACATGCAACTTTGGCAATTGCGATGAACCGGATCGGTGGTAAATCGAATACAGGCGAAGGTGGCGAAGACCCTAATCGTTACGTTAAAGAATTAAAAGGTATTCCGATTAAGCAAGGCGAAACTTTAGCAAGCATCTTAGGTAAGGATGTGGTTGAAGTGAATATTCCTTTGCAAGATGGTGATTCATTGCGCTCCAAAATTAAGCAAGTTGCTTCTGGACGCTTTGGAGTAACGACTGAATATTTACGCTCCGCTGATCAAATTCAGATCAAGATGGCGCAAGGCGCAAAGCCAGGTGAGGGCGGCCAACTCCCCGGTGGCAAAGTCTCTGACTATATTGGCATGTTACGTTTCTCGGTACCAGGCGTTGGTCTAATTTCTCCTCCTCCACACCATGACATTTATTCAATTGAAGATCTGGCCCAGCTCATTCATGATTTGAAGAATGTGAATCCTGCTGCAGACATTTCAGTGAAATTGGTTTCAGAAGTTGGCGTAGGTACGATTGCTGCTGGTGTTGCGAAAGCAAAAGCAGATCACGTTGTGATTGCTGGACACGATGGCGGCACGGGCGCTTCCCCACTTTCTTCTATTAAGCATGCTGGTTCCCCATGGGAACTCGGTTTGGCTGAAACCCAACAAACTTTGGTATTGAATGGTTTGCGAAGCCGCATTCGCGTTCAGGCTGATGGTCAGATGAAGACAGGTCGCGACGTTGTGATCGGCGCACTCTTGGGTGCAGACGAATTCGGCTTTGCTACAGCACCATTGGTTGTTGAAGGTTGCATCATGATGCGTAAGTGTCATTTGAATACTTGCCCAGTTGGTGTTGCAACACAAGATCCTGAATTGCGTAAAAAGTTTTCTGGCAAGCCAGAGCATGTAGTGAACTTCTTCTTCTTTATTGCTGAAGAGGCGCGCGAGATCATGGCGCAATTAGGTATTCGGAAATTTGATGAATTGATTGGTCGAGTAGATTTATTGGATACCCGTAAGGGCATTGAGAACTGGAAAGTGCATGGCTTGGATTTCAGTAAGATTTTTGCTCAGATCGATGTTGCTGCCGATGTACCACGCTATCAAGTGCTTACACAAGAGCATGGCTTAGGTAGCGCGCTCGATAATATTTTGATTGAAAAGAGCGAGCCTGCTTTAGAGCGTGGCGAAAAAGTTTCTTTCATTGTTCCTGTAAAGAACGTTAACCGTACTGTCGGCGCCATGTTATCGGGTGATGTTGCTCAGCGTTATGGCCATGCGGGCTTACCAGATGACACCATTCATATTCAATTAAATGGTACGGCTGGTCAGAGCTTTGCAGCATTCTTGGCTAAGGGTATTACGCTCGATTTAGTCGGCGACGGTAATGACTATGTGGGCAAAGGATTATCTGGTGGTCGTGTCATCGTGCGCGCTCCCCATGAGTTCCGTGGCGATACTGCTCGTAATATCATTGTTGGTAATACGGTTCTCTATGGTGCTATCGGTGGTGAAGCCTTCTTTAATGGCGTTGCTGGTGAGCGTTTTGCAGTTCGTAACTCTGGAGCCACCGCAGTCGTTGAGGGCACAGGCGATCACGGCTGCGAATACATGACTGGTGGAACAGTGGTGGTCCTTGGCAATACAGGCCGTAATTTTGCAGCGGGTATGAGCGGTGGTATCGCTTATGTGTTCGACGAAGATGGTTTATTTGAAAAACGTTGCAATACCAGCATGGCAAGCCTTGAAAAAGTTTTACCTTCCGCTGAGCAGATTGCCAAAATGCCTAAGTCTCAATGGCATGCGCCCGTCGATGTTAAGGATGGCGGTGAACGTTTAACTGATGAGCAGATTCTCAAAGGATTGATTGAGCGTCATTTCCGTTACACCGGATCTGAGCGCGCTAAATCACTCTTAGCTGATTGGGATAAATCTCGTGCCCGCTTTGTGAAGGTGCTCCCAACCGAATACAAGCGTGCCTTGGGCGAGCTGTGGGAAAAATCCCAAAATGCTCCTGTTGCTGCTTGATCAATACTAAAGAAAAGATATTAAGGATTAGATATGGGTAAGGTCACTGGATTTATGGAATTTGAGCGGGTAGATGAAACCTACGAGGCTCCTATAAAGCGCTTGCATCATTACAAAGAGTTTGTGCAAGCCCTTACAGATGAAGAAGCAAAAGTACAAGGTGCGCGATGCATGGATTGTGGTATTCCATTCTGCAATAGTGGATGTCCTGTAAACAACATCATTCCAGACTTCAATGATTTGGTCTTTCATAATGATTGGAAAAATGCTCTCGAAGTATTGCAATCTACCAACAACTTCCCAGAATTCACGGGGCGTATTTGTCCTGCACCATGTGAGGCTGCTTGTACCTTGGGGATTAATAAGGCGCCGGTCGGAATTAAATCGATTGAGCACGCCATTATTGATAAGGGTTGGGAAAACGGTTGGGTTAAACCTCAACCCTCTAAAACAAAGACCGGTAAAAAAGTTGCTGTTGTTGGCGGCGGGCCTGCAGGTATGGCTGCTGCTCAACAATTGGCGCGCGTGGGTCACGATGTCACCGTGTTTGAAAAAAATGACCGAGTCGGTGGATTGCTTCGTTATGGTATCCCTGACTTCAAAATGGAGAAGTGGCTGATTGATCGTCGCGTTGAGCAAATGCAAGCTGAAGGCGTGAGGTTTGAAACTAGTGTCTTCATCGGAAAAGCAGCCATTGGTGCTGAGGTGAAAAACTACGCTACTAAAACCGTTTCACCAGATCAGCTGATGAAAGATTTTGATGCAGTTGTTATTACTGGTGGTGCAGAACAGCCCCGTGATCTGCCAGTGCCTGGTCGTGAGTTGGCTGGTGTGCATTACGCCTTGGAGTTTTTAATTCCTCAGAACAAAGAAAATGCTGGTGATTTGAAGAATGAGATTCGCGCTACTGATAAACATGTTGTTGTGATTGGCGGTGGTGATACTGGTTCTGATTGCGTAGGGACCTCCAATCGACACGGTGCAAGCAAGGTGACGCAGTTTGAGTTATTGCCCCAACCTCCGGAAGAAGAAAACAAGTCTTTGGTATGGCCCTACTGGCCAACGAAGTTACGGACATCCTCTTCGCATGAAGAGGGTTGTGAGCGCGATTGGTCTGTAGCCACAAAACGCTTTGAAGGTAAAAATGGCAAAGTGGAGAAACTGATTGGCGTTCGCTTGGAGTGGAAGGACGGCAAGATGTCAGAAATGCCAAACTCTGAATTTGAGATTAAGGCTGATTTGGTGCTTCTGGCTATGGGCTTTGTATCTCCAGCGCAACAAGTATTGAATGCTTTTGGCGTTGAAAAGGATGCACGGGGTAACGCTAAAGCGACAGTTGATGGTCAAAAGGCCTACCAAACCAATGTTCCTAAGGTATTTGCTGCAGGAGATATGCGTCGCGGTCAATCCTTAGTGGTGTGGGCAATCCGCGAGGGTCGTCAGTGCGCACAAGCAGTGGATGAATATTTAATGGGGTCTTCAGTCTTACCGCGATAATATGCGGCATGACTGACGACAACTTCCGAACTTTGCAAAGTAGCCAAGCGAAGGCCCAATCCTTCTCGGACGAGGTCATCGTTTCGATTCGGGACGTGAACTTCGCCTATGCACCCGAAGAGCGTCAGATTCTATCTGGCCTCAATATGGAGTTCAAGCGCGGTCAAGTTGTTGCTGTAATGGGCGGTTCTGGTTGCGGCAAGACAACCATCTTGAGATTAATTGGTGGTCAGTATTCTGCGCAATCAGGTCAGGTCTTATTTGAAGGCCAGGATATCGGAAAAATGACCTCCGCTCAGTTGATGAATGCGCGCCGTCGTATGGGCATGCTTTTTCAGTTCGGCGCGCTCTTCACAGATCTGAGTGTCTATGAGAATGTAGCTTTTCCCTTGCGCGAGCATACGGATTTAACCGAAGAATTATTGCGCTCCTTAGTGCTGATGAAACTCAATGCAGTAGGTTTGCGTGGAGCACGAGATTTAATGCCCGCTCAAATTTCTGGTGGCATGGCTCGACGCGTTGCACTGGCACGTGCCATTGCGCTAGATCCTCCGCTGATCATGTATGACGAGCCTTTCGCAGGACTCGATCCGATTTCATTAGGAATTACAGCGCGCCTGATACGGGATTTAAATAATGCCCTCGGTGCTACAAGCCTATTAGTGACTCATGATGTTGAAGAAACTTTTGCGATTGCAGACTATGTTTACTTCATCGCTAATGGTCGCATTGGCGCAGAGGGTACTCCGGAAGAGTTAAGTCGCTCAACCGATCCTTTTGTGCGGCAATTTTTAGATGCCTCACCAGATGGCCCAGTGCCATTTAATTATCCTGGCTCGAGTTTGGCCCAAGATTTTGGATTGAGAACTTCATGATGATTTTGCATAAAGCTCTCGATATTTTTGCAAGCCTTGGTTTTTTTGTGCGTCGTAATCTCACCAGTTTGGGATTGGCGGCAAGAATGTTCGCAGCTGCAATCTATCGTTCTGCGTTCTTATTAAAAAGACCGCGCTTAGTAATCGATCAAATTTTATTTGTAGGTAATCATTCATTTGTGATCATTGCAGTTTCAGGATTATTTGTTGGCTTTGTTCTGGGATTGCAGGGTTACTACACACTGAACCGCTACGGCTCAGAACAAGCTTTGGGTTTGTTGGTTGCACTCTCATTAACTAGAGAGTTGGGACCAGTCATTACCGCCCTACTATTTGCGGGGCGCGCAGGCACTTCACTTACCGCTGAAATTGGGCTGATGAAAGCTGGAGAACAATTAAGCGCCATGGAAATGATGGCTGTAGACCCATTGGCCAGAGTGATTGCCCCTCGTCTTTGGGCCGGCATTATTGCGATGCCGATTTTGGCAACGATCTTCACTGCGGTGGGTGTGATGGGCGGTTATTTTGTGGGTGTGCCGCTAATTGGTGTGGACTCTGGCGCCTTCTGGTCACAAATGCAGGGCGGGGTAGACCTATTCTCGGATATTGGTAACGGCCTAATAAAAAGCCTCGTTTTTGGTGTCGCAGTGACCTTTATTGCGCTTTATCAGGGTTTTGAGGCAAAGCCTACGCCGGAGGGCGTATCTCAAGCAACCACCCGAACGGTAGTCGTTTCTTCCTTGTCAGTCTTGGCATTGGATTTTTTATTGACCGCCATGATGTTTTCAAATTAGAAAGATAAACTAGGGCTCATATGAGAAAAAGTGCAATTGATATTTGGGTAGGAATTTTTGTCGCCATCGGTTTATTGGCAGCACTCTTTCTTGCTTTGAAAGTAGGTAATATGAATGCTGTTTCATTTCAGCCGACTTATAAAGTATCTGCACGGTTTGACAATATTGGTGGCCTCAAACCACGTGCGCCAGTGAAAAGTGCTGGTGTAGTTGTTGGCCGCATCGCGAACATCTCTTTTGACGATAAAACCTATCAAGCAACGGTCGTCATGACGATCGAGCAAAGCTATCAATTTCCGAAAGATTCATCCGCGAAGATTTTGACTTCAGGTTTATTGGGTGAGCAATATATTGGTCTTGAAGCGGGCGGCTCAGATGAGATGTTGGCTGATAACGGCAAAATTACTCAGACCCAATCAGCGATTGTTTTAGAAAATTTGATCAGTCAGTTCCTATACAACAAGGCGGCTGATAGCGGTCAAGATAAAGGTGCTGCTAAGTAATGAGCAGATGGCTTTGTTTTAAACGTCTTGTTGTGTTTGGCCTGGTCGTCTCAATGGTGGGGTGTGCTTCCATTCCTGCTGGAGTCCCGCCATCCCCTGACGACCCTTGGGAGCCTTTTAACCGCTCCGTCTTTGAGTTCAATGAAGGCTTAGACAAGTATGTTTTAAAACCTGTGGTCTCAGGTTATCGCTTTGTGTTGCCAGAATTTATTCGTGAAGGCATTTATAACTTCTTTAGTAACTACAACGATATTTACACGGCCCTGAATAATCTTTTACAAGGCAAACCCGATTACGCATTTAACGATTTAATGCGCGTAGTCGTGAATACAACCATGGGTTTGGGCGGCTTGATTGACCTTGCCACTCCCGGTGGTTTGGAAAAACACAAAGAAGATTTTGGACAAACCTTCGGAGTTTGGGGTATTCCTTCCGGCCCTTACGTAGTTCTGCCCTTCTTTGGACCCAGTTCTGTCCGCGATACCTTCGGTACGGTGGCTGATTTAGAAACGGACTACCTCTTTAAATATATTCCCAATGTGGGATTGCGTAATAGCTTAACGGGCTTGCGCGTGGTCAATGCCCGTAATACCTACTATGAGGCAGGTGATTTATTGGATGGCGCTGCAATTGATAAATACAGCTTTTTACGTGATGCTTATATTCAGCGACGCAAGTATCAAATTAATGAAGGTCGGGACGATGAGGAACCTCAGATGCCTGTCTACGAAAATCCCTACGAATAACGATATTCCCTATTCGAGAGCTAAAATAAGGGCTTACTCTGCTTTATTCAAATCTAGGAATCTATGAAATACCCTTTCACAATTCGACAGTGGTTTACGTTCCTGTTTTGTGCTCTCGTGCTGAGCGTGAATGCATATGCACAAGCCCCTGATCAGTCGACTCCAGATGGCTTAATCAAAAGCGTGGTGTCGGATGTGATGAGCTCGGTAAAGTCTGATCCAGAAATTCAAAAAGGAAATATCCCTAAGATCGTCGATCTGGTAGAAAAAAAGATTGTTCCTTATACCGATATGCGCCGCACTACCGAAATGGCAATGGGCCCTAACTGGAAAAAAGCGACTCCTGAACAACAGGCTCAATTGATTGCTGAATTCAAGAATTTGCTGATTCGTACTTATTCTGGCGCTTTAAGTCAGCTGAGAGATCAGACTGTGCAATTTAAGCAATTGAGAGCAGCACCCGATGATCAAGAAGTTACTGTGAAAACCGTTGTATTGGGTCACGGCGATCCAGTGCCATTAGATTACCGTTTAGAAAAAACGTCAAATGGCTGGAAAGTCTACGATATGAACATCATGGGTGTATGGTTGGTTGAGGCTTACCGTAATCAGTTCTCAAATCAAATTAGCCAAAATGGTATTGATGGCTTGGTGAAGTTTTTACAAGACCGCAATAAGCAATTGGCTTCCGCTAAACCTGCGAATTCATAAGTCGATTTCGATGTCATTTTCCTTGCCTAGCAAAGTTACACAAGCAAACGTAGTTGCTCTTGAAAATGAAGGCTTACTCAATATCGCAAGCCTTCAATCGATCGACTGTTCACAATTAGTCGATTTTGATTCCACTGTCTTAACGGTGTTGTTAGCATGGCAAAAAAAATTACAGGAAAAAGATCAATCCATTGCCATTCTTCAAGCTCCTGAGAAATTAAAAGTATTAGCTAATGTCTATGGCGTCTCTGCATTATTAGGTTTGCAATAGCATGACCGCTGCAATTTCGATTGAGCATATTTCAAAAAACTATGGCGCACTTCAAGCCTTAGATCAAGTTTCACTTAAGATTGAGCAGGGTGAGTTTTTTGGTTTATTGGGCCCAAATGGCGCTGGCAAAACCACTTTAATTTCGATCTTGGCAGGCTTAGTTAAGGCTGATCATGGTCATGCGGCCATTATGGGCGCAGATGTGCAAAAAGACTTTCGCCAAGCGCGCCGTATGCTCGGAGTGGTTCCCCAAGAATTGGTTTTTGATCCTTTCTTTACTGTCAGAGAGACTCTCCAATTCCAGTCTGGATATTTTGGAATTCGGAATAACGATGCTTGGATTGATGAGATCATGGCCAATTTGGATCTCACCAGTAAAGCCGATAGTAATATGCGTTCGCTATCGGGCGGCATGAAGCGAAGGGTTTTGGTTGCGCAGGCTTTAGTGCATCGGCCCCCAGTGATTATTTTAGATGAGCCCACTGCAGGTGTTGATGTGGAGTTACGTCAATCTCTTTGGCAATTTATTAGTCGCTTAAATCAAGATGGACACACGATTGTGTTGACTACTCACTACCTTGAAGAAGCAGAGGCACTGTGTCAACGTATCGCTATGCTTAAGCAAGGCAACATCGTTGCTTTAGACACCACCGTTAATTTATTAAGTCGTTATGGCTCGGCTAAAAAAGATGGTGAAGGCAAAACCGATTTAGAAGAAGTATTTATTAACATCATGTCAGGAAATGCTTCATGAGCAGCGTGATGGAGAAAAATACTTTGAAGTATGGCAGTGGCTTTCCAACGCTATTGCGTAAAGAAATTAAACGTTTTTATAAGGTCGCCTTTCAGACGGTAGCTGCCCCTGTATTAACAGCGATTCTGTATTTGATGATTTTTGGTCATGTCCTTGAAGGTAAAGAGGTTTACGGTCACATTAGTTACACCGCTTTTTTAATTCCGGGTTTGGTGATGATGAGCCTCTTGCAAAATGCCTTTGCAAATACCTCCTCCTCTTTGATCCAATCTAAGCTCACTGGTAACTTGGTATTTATCTTGCTTACCCCCTTGAGCCATTTTGAATTCTTTTCAGCTTATGTATTGGCTGCAGTTTTCCGGGGGGTAGTGGTGGGCTTGGGAGTCTTTTTAATTACTGCTTGGTATGGTATGCCCGCACTGGAATACCCTCTATGGATCATGATCTTTGCGTTTCTGGGCGCCGCAGTACTGGGTAGTTTGGGTTTAATTGCGGGAATTTGGGCTGATAAATTTGATCAGCTTGCCGCGTTTCAGAACTTCTTCATCATGCCAGCCACTATGCTGTCTGGCGTTTTCTATTCAATTCACTCGCTTCCTCCAATTTGGCAGACGGTCTCGCGCTTCAATCCATTCTTCTACATGATTGATGGATTCCGGTTTGGATTCTTCGGAGTATCCGATGTATCTCCTTGGACAAGCCTAACTATCATTGCTGCTTTCTTGCTGTGCGTATCAGCCATTGCATTGCGAATGCTGCAAACGGGTTATAAATTAAAGCATTAATCAGTATTAGGAGAGTGTGATGTTGCCAACCCCCGAGCAAATTGAAAGCTATATCAAGCAAGGAATTGCTTGTTCTCACATCCAGGTTGAAGGGGATGGCCAACACTTCTTTGCCACGATTGTGAGCCCAGACTTTGCGGGAAAGCGTTTGGTACAACGTCACCAGTTGGTGTATGCGGCGATGGGCGATCGCATGAAAGCAGAAGTCCACGCGCTTTCGATTAAAGCGTTTACCCCTGAAGAGTTTGAGCAGAGTCATGGATAAACTCCGTATGCTAGGTGGTACCCCGCTAAAAGGTGAGGTTGTCATAGCGGGAGCTAAGAATGCCGCCCTCCCAATTTTGTGCGCCTGCCTGTTAACAGACCAAGCGATTACTTTGTGCAACGTTCCTGAATTACAAGATGTCAGAACCATGCTCAAGCTTTTACAAGAGATTGGGGTGACTGTTGAGTATCCCGATATCAATGATCGCACTCACTTAATACTCAATGCCGCCAATATTAAAAGCTCAGAGGCCACTTACGAGATGGTGAAAACGATGCGGGCTTCAATCTTAGTGCTGGGTCCATTATTGACGCGGATGCATAGCGCCAAAGTCTCATTACCTGGAGGCTGCGCCATCGGTGCTCGTCCTGTTGATCAGCACATCAAAGGTTTAAAGGCGATGGGTGCAACGATCAAGATTAAAAGTGGTTACATTCAGGCAGAGACTAAGCCACCGCTTAATCGTTTGTTAGGTGCATCGATTGTGACCGACATGATCACGGTGACCGGCACAGAAAACTTATTGATGGCTGCGACTCTTGCCTCAGGAACTACAGTTTTGGAAAATGCAGCGCGTGAGCCAGAGGTCAGTGATCTTGCAGAACTGCTTGTGAAGATGGGCGCCAAAATAACCGGTATTGGTAGTGATCGCTTAGTGATTGAGGGTGTTGAAAGTTTGCATAGTGCAGAGCACTCTGTCATTCCTGATCGGATTGAGGCGGGTACATTCCTGTGTGCAGTAGCTGCTGCTGGCGGAGAAATCACTTTGAAACACTGCCGCCCAGACACACTTGATGCTGTGATTGTTAAGCTTAAGGAAGCAGGCTTGATAGTAGAGACAGGATCTGATTGGATAAAAGCAACGATGCAGTCTCGTCCTAAAGCAGTGAGCTTTCGGACCTCAGAGTACCCAGCTTTTCCAACCGATATGCAGGCTCAACTCATGGCGGTCAATGCGATTGCCTCCGGTAGCGCCAGCATTACTGAAACCATTTTTGAAAATCGCTTTATGCACGTGCAAGAGCTCAACCGCTTGGGTGCAGATATTGCGATTGAGGGTAATACCGCGATTGCTCAGGGTGTAGAAAAGCTATCCGGAGCCATTGTGATGGCCACCGACCTTCGGGCTTCGGCAAGCTTAGTCATTGCTGGCTTGGCTGCCCAAGGGGAAACTCAGGTTGACCGGATTTATCACCTGGACCGGGGTTATGACCGTATGGAGCAAAAGTTGACCCTCCTAGGAGCCAACATTCAGCGCGTCAAGTAAGGCTGATGGATAATTAGTCCATGAAGCTGACTCTAGCCCTCTCAAAAGGGCGCATTTTCGAAGAAACCGCAGAGATCTTGTCCAAGGTCGGCATTCGGCCGCTGGAAGATCCGGAGAAGTCACGCAAACTCATTATTGAAACTTCCAAGCCGGATGTGCGCTTAATTATTGTGCGCGCCTCAGACGTGCCAACCTATGTCCAATTTGGCGGCGCTGACTTTGGGGTGGCTGGCCTCGATATTTTGATGGAAAAGGGTGTTGATGGTTTGTACGTGCCGTTCGATCTAAATATTGCTAAGTGCCGCATGTCAGTAGCAGTGCGCGAAGGATTTGACTATGCAGCAGCCGTTAAGCAAGGCTCACGCTTACGAGTGGCCACAAAGTATGTCAATTGCGCACGTGAACACTTTGCCAATAAAGGTGTACACATCGATACGATTCAGCTATATGGCTCGATGGAGTTAGCGCCCTTAGTGGGTTTAGCAGATGCAATTGTAGATCTGGTATCCACAGGAAATACTTTGCGGGCAAATGGTTTGGTAGAAGTTGAACCTATTACCGATATCAGCGCTCGTCTTATCGTCAATCAAGCTTCCTATAAACGGAAGCGTGATCAACTGCAGCCCTTTTTTGAGCAATTGAAGTAAAAAATGAGTGCAGCAATTCCAATTCAGCGTCTGAGTAGTCAAGATGCGAATTTCAAACCAAAATTACTCGCCAGCCTATCTTTACCGATGGCTGATGATGCAGCGATCGATATAGCGGTAGTCAATATTCTGAAACAGGTGCAGTCTGAGGGCGATATCGCCATCCTGAACTTTACAAAGCAGTTTGATCGCTTAAATGTTAATAGCGTGGCTCAGCTAGAGATTTCAAAAAAAGATCTTGAACAAGCTTATCTTCAATTAAGTCCAGAGCAAAAAAGTGCCTTAGATATTGCTGCACAAAGAGTTCGGGCTTATCACGAGCAACAAAGAAAAGAAGCAGGTTGCCATTCTTGGGAATATACCGAGAAAGACGGGACACGATTAGGACAAAAAGTTACGCCGCTTGATCGGGTTGGTATTTATGTCCCTGGTGGTAAAGCTGCCTACCCTTCCTCAGTGTTGATGAATGCCATACCTGCCAAGGTTGCTGGGGTTCAAGAGGTCATCATGGTGGTGCCCACTCCCGATGGTGCACGCAATTCTTTAGTATTGGCTGCCGCATGGATTGCAGGAGTTGATCGGGTCTTTACGATTGGTGGAGCGCAAGCAGTTGCGGCTTTGGCTTATGGCACTAAAACGATTCCTTCGGTCGATAAGATTGTTGGTCCTGGTAATGCGTATGTGGCCGCTGCTAAGCGCAGAGTATTTGGTACCGTAGGCATCGATATGATTGCTGGCCCATCTGAAATTCTGATTCTGTGTGATGGCACGATTGATCCTGATTGGATTGCGATGGATTTATTCTCACAAGCCGAGCATGATGAATTGGCTCAATCGATTTTGCTGTGTCCTGATGCAACTTTTATCGAAAAAGTACAAGCTAGCATTAATAAGCTTTTGCCTGAGATGCCCAGAAAGCAAGTCATCGAGACTTCATTGAAGAACCGCGCTTTACTCATCCAAGTAAAAGATATGAATGAGGCTTGTGATATAGCCAATGCTATTGCAGCTGAGCACTTAGAGATTTGTGCGGCTAATCCTCGCCAGTGGGCTGAGAAAATTCGTCATGCGGGCGCAATTTTTATGGGTAACTACACCAGTGAATCTCTTGGTGATTATTGCGCTGGACCCAATCACGTATTACCAACCGCTCGTACGGCTCGCTTTTCTTCTCCCTTGGGCGTTTACGATTTCATCAAACGTTCAAGCATGATTGAGGTGAGCGAAGCAGGCGCCCAGACCTTGGGGCAAGTAGCCAGCACCCTGGCTCATGGTGAGGGTCTGCAGGCACATGCACGTGCAGCAGAGATGCGTCTCAAGAAGTAGTAAAACTAATTCAGGATTTCTTGAAGTACTTTGAGCAGTTTTTGGGACTGCTCATCTGTCCCAATCGTGATCCGCAGGAACTCAGTGATACGGGGGTTTTTAAAGTGGCGCACGATAATGCCGCGCTCACGAAGCTCTTGATAAAGTTTCTCACCAGCGCTCTTGGGGTGACGTGTCAGAATGAAGTTCGCGCTTGAAGGCAAGGTCTCAAAACCCAAATCGCTGAGTGCTTTGATTAATTGCTCGCGTGTCTGCATGACTTTGGCACAGGTACGCTCAAGATAGGCTTGATCTTCAATCGCTGCAAGTGCTCCAGCCTGAGCAAGTTGACCCAATGGATAGGAGTTAAAACTATTTTTGACTCTTTCAAGACCCGCAATTAAATCAGGGTGACCTACTGCAAAGCCGACGCGAAGACCAGCTAAGGCGCGTGATTTGGAGAGGGTGTGTACTACGAGTAAATTTTCTGGACAAATGGGTCCGCGCAGAAGCGGAATAGAAGACTCAGTTCCGTAATCTACATAGGCTTCATCAATCACTAAAACAGAATCACGATTTTTGCCAAGAAGCGTTTCAATCTCTATGCGGGGAATAGATCTACCAGTTGGGGCATTGGGATTGGGGAAGATAATTCCACCATTGGGAATTTGATAGCTCGCAGTGTTGATCTCAAATTGAGGGCCCAATGGAATAGTTTGATATTCAATTCCATACAGCTTGCAATAGACGGGATAGAAGCTGTAAGTGATGTCTGGAAAAAGAATGGGTGCTTTTTGCTTGAAGAGCGCTAAAAAAATATGTGCCAGAACTTCATCCGACCCATTGCCCACGAATACTTGATTTGTATTTAAGCCATGCAGTTTGGCAATTGCAGCCTTGAGAAGATTGCTCTCGGGATCGGGGTACAGTCGGAGGTCTTCAGTGGTTTGGTTTTGAATGGCTGCCAGTGCCTTAGGCGAGGGGCCATAAGGACTCTCGTTCGTATTGAGCTTAACCAAGCGCTGCATTTGTAGCTGCTCACCCGGAACATAGGGTGTGAGGGTTTCAACAACAGGGCTCCAAAAACGGCTCATGGGGTACTCAAGTCAATCGTTAAAAGTTAAATTCTGGGTCAAACCCGTTAATCGCGCTATTTCTATATCGAATAGGAATGATATTATGGGGCTTCATTCAACACTTCGCCTCACGGCGCTTTGAAGTATGCGGCAAGCTGACGTTACCCGAAACACTTCGGAAACCAAAATCGAGATCTCCATTAATTTGGATGGAACCGGCAAGGCTGAATTAGCCTCGGGCGTCCCCTTTTTGGACCATATGCTTGACCAGATTGCACGTCACGGAATGATTGACCTCAAAGTGATCGCTAAGGGTGATACCCATATTGATGATCACCATACTGTCGAAGATGTTGGCATCACCTTGGGCCAAGCTTTTGCCAAAGCGGTTGGTGATAAAACCGGCATCACCCGTTATGG
Source organism: Polynucleobacter paneuropaeus (assembly GCF_003261235.1). Taxonomy (NCBI): domain Bacteria; kingdom Pseudomonadati; phylum Pseudomonadota; class Betaproteobacteria; order Burkholderiales; family Burkholderiaceae; genus Polynucleobacter; species Polynucleobacter paneuropaeus. Next base: position 100,651 of record NZ_CP030085.1, read on the forward strand.
CCACTCTTATGTTCCCTTGGATGAAACTTTATCTAGAGTCGTCATTGATTTTTCTGGACGCCCTGGCTTAGAATTTAACGTACCCTTTACTCGTGCGCGAGTAGGTGATTTTGATGTCGATCTGAGCATTGAGTTTTTCCGTGGCTTTGTCAATCATGCCGGAGTAACTTTGCACATCGATAACATTCGGGGCATTAATGCTCACCACCAAATTGAAACGGTCTTTAAGGCCTTTGGCCGTGCTTTAAGAATGGCCTTAGCCATTGATCCCCGCGCTTCCGGGGCCGTTCCCTCAACCAAAGGCAGCCTCTAATCCAGGGCACTTGCTGGGTCGAAGACTAAACAGAAAATAGGTTAAAAGTTGGCGCAAATCATTGCGATCGTTGATTACGGAATGGGCAATCTCCGTTCCGTGTATCAAGCCTTTCATCATGTTGCGCCGGACGCCAAGATTTTGCTGACCCAGCGGCCTGAAGAAATCGCGCAAGCCCACAGGGTGGTTCTACCTGGTCAGGGTGCGATGCCCGACTGCATGAAACAGTTAAAAGACTCCGGCTTGTTAGAAGCAGTATTAGACGCCGCCAAAAATAAGCCTTTGTTGGGTGTCTGCGTTGGTGAGCAAATGCTCTTTGATCAAAGCGCTGAGACTCGCCCTGGTTCTTCTCTCACCCCTTGCTTGGGCCTGATTCCTGGAGAAGTCCGTCGTTTTGAATTACAAGGCCAAAAACAAGCAGATGGTTCAGATTTCAAGGTTCCCCACATGGGCTGGAATCAAGTGCGCCAAGATATTGCTCACCCACTTTGGGCGGACATTCCAGATCTGACCAGCTTCTACTTTGTCCACAGCTACTATGTCGTGCCAAAAGAGGTGAAAAATATAGCCGGTTCAACCGAGTACGGGAATTGGTTTACTTCTGCGGTAACGCGAGATAATATTTTTGCTACGCAGTTTCATCCAGAAAAGAGTGCAGAATATGGACTGCGACTGTATAAAAACTTTGTTTCCTGGCAACCTTAAATTTTGACATGCTGCTGATTCCTGCAATTGACTTAAAAGATGGCCACTGCGTCCGCTTGGAGCAGGGCGATATGGATAAGGCTACGGTATTTTCGGAAGATCCCGCTGCGATGGCAAAACATTGGATTTCTAAAGGGGCACGCCGTCTGCACTTGGTTGATCTCAATGGCGCCTTTGCTGGTAAGTTAAAAAATGAATCCGCAATTAAAGCGATTATCAAAGCAGTGGGTGATGAGATCCCCGTTCAGTTGGGTGGCGGTATTCGAGATCTAGAAACAATCGAGCGTTTGCTCGATGATGGAATTAGTACCGTCATTATTGGTACAGCCGCGGTGAAAAATCCAGGCTTCTTGCAAGATGCTTGCACTGCATTCCCTGGCCACATCATGGTCGGATTGGATGCGCGTGATGGCAAGGTGGCTACTGATGGTTGGAGCAAGATCACTGGTCATGAAGTGATTGATCTGGGTAAAAAATTCGAGGACTATGGCGCTGAAGCAATCATCTACACAGACATTGGTCGAGATGGCATGCTCAAGGGTGTGAACTTAGAAGCAACAGTCAAGCTAGCTCAAGCAGTGCGTATCCCGGTGATAGCAAGTGGCGGACTCTCTAACAACAAAGACATTGAAGCACTCTGCGCAGCAGAAGAAGAGGGCGTAATGGGTGTGATTGCGGGCCGCTCGATTTATGCTGGTGATCTTGATCTCACCGCTGCGCAAAAATACGCTGATGAGATGACACTTAAATACGCTAAGAAAATTAGTTAATAACAGTGCTCACCAAAAGAATTATTCCTTGCCTAGACGTGACAGCCGGTCGCGTCGTTAAAGGCGTTAATTTTGTTGGCCTGCGCGATGCTGGAGATCCTGTTGAGATTGCGCGTCGTTATGACATCCAGGGCGCAGATGAGCTCACTTTCTTAGACATCACTGCGACATCCGATGGTCGCGATCTGATTTTGCACATCATTGAAGATGTTGCCTCACAAGTATTTATTCCGCTGACGGTGGGCGGCGGAGTACGTCAAGTATCAGATGTACGTCGTTTACTCAATGCCGGCGCCGATAAAGTCAGTATGAATTCTTCCGCAGTAGCCAATCCTGATTTAGTTTCTGACGCATCCGCCCACTATGGCTCTCAATGCATTGTGGTCGCGATCGATGCCAAACAAACTCCAAGCGGTACTTGGGAAGTATTTACCCATGGTGGTAGAACGGCAACGGGGATTGATGTTGTGGCTTGGGCTAAAGAAGTGACCGAGCGTGGCGCTGGAGAAATTCTTTTAACCAGTATGAATCGCGATGGCAGCAAAGATGGTTTTGATTTGGAGCTCACTGCCGCTGTTAGTAAAGCAGTGAGCGTGCCTGTAATTGCTTCTGGCGGCGTTGGCAATCTTCAGCATTTAGTGGACGGCATTACCAAAGGGCATGCCGACGCCGTGCTAGCAGCAAGTATTTTTCATTACGGGGAATTTACGGTTGGGCAAGCAAAAGAATATATGGCGGCTCAAGGAATCCCGGTGCGCATTTAGCAGTAAAGTAAGGCCATGAGCACATTTACCCCAAATCAATCTTTGCAAGCGGATGGCTGGCTGGATGCTATTTCCTGGAATGAGCAAAGCCTAGTGCCAGTCATTGCCCAAGAAGTGGGCAGTAAAGATGTCTTAATGATGGCCTGGATGAATCGGGATGCTTTGCTAGAGACTTTGCGCTTAGGCGAAGCTATCTATTGGAGTCGCTCTAGACAGAAGCTGTGGCACAAAGGAGAAGAGTCTGGCCATACCCAAAAAGTGAGAGAAATTCGCTTGGATTGTGATGGCGATACGATTTTGCTTTTAGTGGAGCAAAAAGACGGCATTGCTTGCCATAGAGGTGAGCATAGCTGTTTCTTCCTCAATTGGGATAGTGCTAAATCGGCCTGGGTGGATGAGTCTAAAGCCGCTAAGTAAGCCCTGGCCCTGTAAAAGACATAAAATTAAGGCATGAATAATTCAGCAAAATCAGGATCAGGTTTGGATTCGGCTTTAGCCTATCTGGCTGATGTTGTGGATCAGCGCCGTGAGGCATTTAAGGCCGGTCAGATCGATCCCAAGACTTCCTATACTGCTTTGCTCTTCTCGAAGGGCGATGATGGGATTTTGAAAAAAATTGGTGAAGAGGCAACTGAAGCAGTGATGGCTGCTAAAGACTCTCGTCAATCACAGCTGGCAGCAGAGCAACAAAAACGCTTAGTTGGTGAAATGGCCGATCTTTGGTTTCATTGCCTGATTGCACTATCTCAATTTGGTTTGCGTCCCGAAGATGTCATTGCTGAGCTCGATCGCCGCTTGGGAACTTCTGGCATTGAAGAGAAGGCTGCCAGAAAAGCGACTGGCCAAGAGTAAAGCTGATGAGTCACGATCCCAATTGCCTATTTTGTAAGATCGCCCAAGGTTTGATTCCTTCACAAAAGGTGTATGAAGATGAAGAAATCTTTGCTTTTAAGGACATTAATCCTGGGGCGCCAATTCATTTTTTAATCATTCCTAAAAAACATATGCCAATGTTAGAGTCGGCTCAGGCTGAAGATGCCCCTTTGCTCGGTAGAATGATGGAATTAGCACCTCGTCTTGCAAAAGAGCAGGGCTGTCGTCCCGGAAAAGATGGCGGCTTTAGAGTGATGGTCAATAATGGCGCAGATGGTGGGCAAGAGGTCTATCACCTGCATTTACATGTTTTGGGCGGTCCACGCCCCTGGAAAAAATAATCCAAGGAGAAAAGTGATGGGTTCATTCAGTATTTGGCATTGGTTAATCGTGTTGGTCATTGTGATGTTAGTCTTTGGTACCAAAAAATTACGCAATATCGGACAAGATCTTGGGGGCGCAGTAAAGGGCTTTAAAGATGGTATGAATAGCGCCGACGCTACGAAAGAGCAAATCCCCTCAGGCGGAGCAACTACAGACAAGACTGTAGATGTGCAAGCTAAAGATCTGAATAAGTAAGCATTTAATATCAATGAGCGCTCATGATTGATCTTGGAGTTTCAAAACTTGCGCTCATTGCGGTAGTCGCCTTAATTGTGGTGGGCCCTGAGCGCCTCCCAAAAGTGGCCCGCGTTGCTGGCAATTTATTTGGACGTGCACAGCGTTACATGTCTGAAGTGAAATCTGAAGTCAACCGTCAAATGGAGATGGAAGAGTTCAGAAAAATACGGGAAGAAAGTACTGCAGTACTCAAAGAGGTTGAGAACAGTATTCATTCGACCGCTCAAGAAGTCACTACCCATCTGAGTGATCAAGCTGATCTGGGTTTAGCAAGCTCAACGAGTTTTGACTCGATTCCCAATGAGCAAGATGTCATTCGGAAGACGCAGCGTCAAGGCAGGAATAGTTGGGCAAATAAACGCGCAGCTAGACCTTTATGGTTCAAACGTTCTTCAGGCATTCGGGCAAGGGTGCAATCGGGCGCCGCCAGAATGAAACGTTTTCATCACAGCGCTAGTAAGTAATTCTTTTATTTCCCCATGACTGAAAACCACTCTACTGAAGATTCAGGATTACAAGAATCCTTTCTCTCCCATTTATTTGAGTTACGCGATCGCATCATTAAGGCCGGCTTGGCAGTGATCGTCGTATTTGCTTGCTTGGTGTACTGGGCCCCAGATATTTTTCATCTATTTGCACAGCCTCTACTCAATGCGCTGCCTGCTGGTGGAAAAATGATTGTGACTGATGTAACGGGCTCTTTCTTTGTGCCGATGAAGGTCACTATGTTGGCTGCATTCATGATTGCCTTACCGGTGGTGATGTACCAGCTGTGGGCATTTATTGCGCCTGGTCTTTATATACACGAGCGGAAATTAATTCTGCCTTTGGTCGTGAGTAGTTATACGCTATTCATTGTTGGTATGGCTTTTGCTTACTTCTTAGTATTTCCAACCGTCTTTAAATTCATGGCAAGCTATAACGCGCCGCTCGGTGCGGAGATGTCTACTGATATTGATAACTACCTGAGTTTTGCTATGACCAGTTTCTTAGCGTTTGGAATTACTTTTGAAGTACCTGTGGTCGTCGTGGTATTGGTGCGCATGGGCATGGTCACCTTGGCAAAGTTAAAAGAGATTCGTCCTTATGTGATTGTGGGCGCTTTCATTATTGCTGCTGTTGTAACGCCCCCAGATGTGCTGTCCCAGTTATTGCTAGCGATACCGATGATCGTGCTCTATGAGATCGGGCTTTTAGCCGCTCGCCTATACGTACCTAAAGACAAAGAAGATCAGACCAGCCCTGCATCGGATTCATCGATTTGACGTTTAGTAATGTTGGTATTTAACCAGGCAGTCACTCGATCGAATCGATAGCGTCTTTGTCTTAGATTACCTTCTTGATCTAAAGCAGTTCCAGAAAACGCCTTACCAGCAGCAAGCAAGCTACGGCGTTGACTGATTGTTTCAATCTGAATCAGTCTAGGTAATATTTTTGGTAACTCCCAACGAATATCAACCACTACACAATGCTCATGTTGTAGCTGACTGACTTCACAGAGCAGTAACTCAGCCTTGCTCATCTGAAATTGATTGGCGATGATGATGCGATGGCACATCAGGATCCATTCTTCATCGAGCTTATGTTCAGCGTGATGATTTAATGCATGATCTGCAAGGAGGGCAAGTTCATACCAGTCATTGCGTTTTGGATTTGGCACGCTCTCTAGAATTTTCTGTAGAAGCTCGGTCGCTTCAGCGACCCCTTGTTGCTGCGCTTGCCAAATCCAATAGGATGCTTGCAGACCACGGACCGGCTCTTCGATTTTTTCTCGCTTGCGCCACAAGTTAGCTCCTTTCCGAAACTGAGCTTGCGCATGCCCCAAGTCGGCAGCTCTATCAAAGCAGCGATCACTTTCTGTTGCACTGTAACCAGAAAACTGAGGGCGCCGATAAATTTCTCCTAGAGCAAACCAAGCATCTCGATCACCATCTTTAGCAGCAAGCTCTAGCCAGTAAGCCGCTTTTTTGAGAGAAGCGTTCGATTTGCCACCCTCTATTTTTTCAGCTTGGCCTATTTGATCAATACGAGCTAAACGCAAACCCAGTGTGAGCTTAGCAACAGTGAGCCCTAATTCGGCAGAGCGATGCAAAGCTTCTTCATTATTTTGCTCAAGCCAAGAGTCCCACAATGATGAGAGGGTTTGATTTTTGGGTTGAAGTTTAATTAGCAGCTCTTTAGCTAAATGGGTAAAAGCTGATTCAGAATCAGCAAGCTCTTGTAAATATTGTTTAGCCAGCTCTTGAAGCTCTTCAAAGTTGAGCGCAGATACTTTGTTGTTTGAAGCCAAAGTGTTTTTACTCTTAAGCCACTGCTCAACTTGCCCTTGCAATGCCTCGTTTGAGGGGTTAATTAGTAGATTGGCCAGTTGCCACTTTGCGCTGGCGCTATTGGCGTGACTTAGCTCCCAAAAAATATCCCAGGCAAATCCAAAAGAGGGCGATTGAAGGGTTTCTGATAACGGAATCTGGGTAATTTGCTCGTAAAGTTTGGATACCTCACCAACTTCTGAGGATTTTTTCTCAAGAGATTGATTTTTAAGGCTTAAATAGCATTTTTCTAGCCAAATTAGGGCATTACCAGGCTGAATTGGGGTTTTAAAGGATCCAGTAAGGTAAGCGGATGCGAGTTTTTGTTGCGCGAATACATCACCCAAACGGGCTGAGCTGAGGATTTTTAAGAATTCGCGACTTGCCATATGACAATTTTGTCATTCAAGGGCATAAAAAGACAGAAAACAAAGGTCTTGTTGTCGAGATACAACGAAGAAAGCCAAAAAAGCCCCTTTTGACAAGCAAAAAGAGCCTCTAAATACCCTTGTACCCAGTCTAGCAAGGCAAAACCAGCAAAATTCATAGGTCCCAGTTTTCTTGGGCATTACTTTCAATTTATGGAGATTTAAAGAATGAAAAAATCGCTATTCGCACTCGCAGCCATTGGTGCAGTTGCTGGCTCAGCGCAAGCTCAGTCCAGCGTAACTGTTTACGGCATTTTGGACTTAGGATACGTTGGTTCAAATACTTCAGCCGCTAATCAAGCCTCTACATCTAATGCTTATAACGCAACTACAAACCCACTCGCTAACAGCGTTGTCAAAACAACAACAGGTGGTTTTGCAGACGGTGCAGAATCATCTTCCCGACTTGGCTTCAAAGGAAATGAAGACTTGGGCGGCGGTTTATCAGCATTCTTTACTATTGAAACAGCTCTAACACCAAATCAACAAAATGCTATTTCAGCAAGCACCGGCACTGCTAACCGCCAAACCTTTGCTGGTTTGAAAAAGGCTGGTGTAGGCCAATTTGCATTTGGTACCCAATACACCACTATCCATAATGCTGTGGCTGCAACTGATCCTGGTATGCAGAACAACATGATGGGTAACGTGATTTATGATAAGTTCTCGGGCATCGGTGCTTCACAGGGTAACCAGGCAGTTGGTAGTGCGGTTGGTGCTTCGGCAACTCAAGCTGGTAACTTTAACTACTCAGGAATGCAGAACAACACCTCATATACCGTTCGTGCAAACAACATGCTGAGCCTAGAAACTGATACATTCTCAGGGTTCAAAGGCAAAGCTTTCGCTGTAATGGACGGCAATACAGCTTCTCAATACACCACACCATCTGGGACAAATACCAACTCCATTGGAGCTGGCTATGCTGGTGGTCAGAGTTCACATACTGCATGGGGCTTAGGCGTAGATTACACATGGCAAAAATTATTGGTTACAGCCAACTACCAAGCTTTCACCGATAAGAACCCCTATAACGCAAACTCAAACGGTGCTTACAGTACTGGCGCACCTATTCAAAATGGTTGGGGCGGCACAAGCGTTTTGGGTACAAATGCAAAAGATGTACAACAGTACTATGCAAGTACATATGACTTTGGAATCTTGAAAGCTTATGTTCAGTACATCAATCGTAAGACATCAGATGTTAATAATGCAACAGCTTATGTGGCTCGCACAGCTTCACAAATTGGTGTTCGCTCATTTGTTACCCCAACCATTGAAAGTTGGGCAAGTGTTGGTATGGGTAACTATACTGTTTCAAACGGTGCACAAGGCAATTCATTTGTTAACAATGCGCCTGTAAAAGCATCAGAATTAGCTGCCGTTACGTCGGGACAGAGCAACACAGCTAAATTTAGAGCATTCCAGTTGGGTACGAACTACTGGTTGAGCAAGCGTACGAATTTGTATGCAATTTACGGTCAGCAAAGCCAATCTAACCAAACGCTCTCTCAATACACTGTTAACCCAGTATCCTATAACATGAACAACTATGCTGTAGGTATGCGTCATACTTTTTAATGCAACGCTAGCCTAGGCTAGCCAAAGAAGCAAAAGTGAAACCCCGCTGTGGAAACGCAGCGGGGTTTTTTCTATACCTATAAACAGCGCACTAAAAACAATGCTAAGAAAAGTATACGGTTTTAATCAAACTGAATACAATCCCAACATGATCAGTTCAATTAATTTATTCCTTCACCAGGCAGTAGAGGCATACCAGAGAGGAAATTACTCTGGAGCAGAGGTAATGCTAAAGAGAATTCTTGAGGTCGACCAAAAAAATTTCGGCGCTTTATGTATTTTGGGACTAATTAACGCAACACAGTTTAAGTATCGCAAGGCGGTGGAGTACTTCAAAAAAGCTGAAATTATTAATCCAAATGATTTACTAAACCTAAAAAATTTAGGCGCAGCCTTGATTGATTCTGGTGAAAATAAGGAAGGTCTGAAACGTTACAAAAAAATAGTTCAGATTGCCCCCCTAGATTCCGAGGCATGGTTCAAGTTAGGAATAACATATGGACAGCTTGGAGAGAGTCTAAATGCACTGCAAGCGCTGGAAGAGTCAATATCTCTTCAAGACAATAATTCAGACGCGTGGTACTTTAAAGGGGTGGTACTTAAAGATCTGGGGCGTGAATCTGAAGCCCTATTGGCATACGAAAAGACTATAGAATTAAACACTGTGAATTCGCTAGCTTGGAATGGTAAAGGCGGGATTTTGTATTTAAAAAATAATCTTAAAGATGCCTTAGCCTGTTTTGATAAATCTATTTCGATTAACCCTAATAACCCTTTGGTTTGGTATAACAAAGGTTCAGTTTTAAGTGAACTCAAAAAGTATAAGAATGCAATTGAATCCTTCAATAAAGCGATACTCCTAGATGAGAATTTTGTAAAGGCAAGGTGCGACAAAGGATCTGCTTTAGCATTGCAAAAAGATTACCAGGATGCAGTTTCTTGTTTTGAGGAAACAATGAAATTGCAGATTGACCATGAATATTTACTTGGTAACTACATACATACAAAATTACAAATAGCAGATTGGAAAAATCTCACTCGTGATATTGAGAATTTGATTAATAAAATAGATACAAATGAAAAAGTGATCACACCCTTTTTCGCACTTTCAGTATTTGATAGGCCAGAACTACATAAAAAAATTGCAAAACAGTGGATAAAAAACAAATTTCCTAGTAAAAATTTCATTGCTCCAATTGCAAATAAACATGAAAAAATAAGATTAGGTTATTTTTCTGCTGATTACAGAGAACATCCAGTTGCATACTTAACCTCCGAATTATTTTTGTTGCATGACAGAGAGAAATTTGAAGTATTTGCATTTTCTCTTTCTGCCGCCGAGTCGAAGGATCCTGTGCGTACTGAACTTAAGAGGAATTTTGACCACTTCCTTGATCTAGAGAATCATTCAGCAACAGAAATAGCTCAGTTGGCCAGAGAATTAGAAATAGATATAGCAATTGATTTGGGTGGACATACTCAAGATTCAAAAACTGGAATTTTTGCAAATCGGGCCGCACCAATACAAGTTAATTATCTAGGATATCCAGGAACAATGGGAGCCGAATATATAGATTATATTGTGGCGGATACAACAATCATCCCGGATTATAGTAGAGTTCACTATGAGGAAAAAATTCTTTATATGCCGAACTCTTTCATGATTGATAACTCTAGTAGAGTTCCATCTACAAGGAATTTCACAAGAGCTGAATTAGGATTACCAGAAAATGCGTTCGTATACTGCTGCTTTAACAATGGCTATAAATTTAATCTACAGCAACTTGAAGACTGGGTAGAAATTTTAAAGGCTGTTGATAATAGTGTTCTGTGGTTATCTGAGAATAATGAATTTTTTAAAATTAATATTCTAAATAACTTCTCAAAATTTAAAATTAAATCTGATCGCATAATTTTTGCCAGCAGGTTAGATGCTATAGATGACCATTTGGCAAGATGTAAAATTGCAGACTTATTTTTAGATACCCATCCATACAATGCTCATGCAACAGCGATTGATGCACTAAAGGCAGGAGTACCATTAATTACTTATACTGGAAATGCTTTTGCTGGCAGAGTCGCAGCAAGCCTTTTAAAGGCCTGTGATATGTCTGACCTTATCACTCATTCAAGACAAGAATATATTAATCTGGCGATAAAGATGGCAACTGATAAAGATTATTTTTTGAAAATAAAAACTAAGTTAAATGAGAATATTTCTAGTGGTCCATTGTTCAGTACAAAAAAATTTGTAAAATATCTCGAGAGAGCATATCTAATTATTTATGAACGCTACTTGTTTGGCATGACGCCCGATCACATTATGATCGATGGCTCAAAGAGCTCTTAAGTTTTTTGTTTAGGGCGCTTGCCAATTCGAAAACTAAGATTTAATTCTTTCGAGTTTCGAATTAATTTGAAATCTACAGCATCGCCTGGATTTAATTCAGATACTTTATTAAGAAGATCTCCAATATCTCTAACCGTGACATTATTAACTTCAAGAATAATATCTTTGGGGTTCATACCGCCACGATCTGCTGGGCCACCTTCAAGCACCGCAGAGACTAAAATTCCTTCAGTATTTTTAGGCAGTCTCATCAAGTTAATTAACTCATGAGAAAGATTCTGAGGCTCAATACCAATCCATCCTCTAGTCACGCCCCCCGTTTTAAGAATGGACTGCATGACTTGTTTGACTAAATTGATGGGGATTGCAAAACCAATACCCATCGAGCCTCCATTGTTCGAGTAGATCGCGGTATTGATTCCAATGAGATTGCCGCGAGTATCAATCAAGGCCCCACCAGAATTTCCAGGATTAATTGCTGCATCTGTTTGAATAAAGTTTTCAAAGGTATTAATCCCTACGTGATCTCTACCCATTGCCGAGACTATTCCGGAGGTAACAGTTTCTCCTACTCCAAATGGGTTGCCAATAGCCAATACAACATCGCCAACATGAACTGAATTTACATTACCAAGGGTAATTGGATTGGGTAATTGTTTTGCATCTATTTTTAGGACTGCAATATCGGTTTCGGGGTCGCTACCAATAATTTTCGCTTTATATTTTCTGCCATCGTAAAGGGCAATATCAATATCATCTGCGTCCCTGATGACATGATGATTGGTCAGAATTACACCTTCTGGACTCACTATTACTCCAGAGCCTAGACTGGAAATTGGCTCGGCATCCGGAGTGTCTCCAAAGAAAAATTGATTGAACGGATCCGATTTTTTATTTTTGTCTTTTCGTGCTAACGGCTGCTTGGTACTTTTGCTTGTGAAGATATTCACAACCGCGGGCATCGATTTTTTCACTGCCTCATGATAGGAGCCCGGATTTGGACTTGATACATCATCTCTCTCTTTGAGAGTAACACTATCGACAATAGTCGTAACATTTGCACCTGCTAGCCATTCTGGTTTGAGCGTAATCAGCACAAACCAAACTGCTATGAGGATAGTTACAGCTTGGGCAAATAGAAGCCACAGTCGATTCAGCATAGGTTTTAAATTCTTTAAGAATTATTTTTTTAGGCTGTCTCGAATCTCTCTTAGCAACACAATATCTTCAGGTGTTGGTGGGGGAGGGGGCGCATCGGCTACCCGAATCTTGTTTACGACTTTCACCATTTGAAAGATCACAAAAGCCAGCAAAATAAAATTGATCGAAATGGTAATGAAATTACCGTAGGCAAAGATGGGGACACCTGCCTTTTTCAGGGCGTCATAGGTTCTGGGGACGTTATCCGGGACACTTCCCAGGACAATAAACAGGTTAGTAAAGTCGATATGACCGCCTAAAAGGGTCGAGATGACCGGCATCACGATGTCATTGACCAGGGAATCGACGATTTTGCCAAAAGCCCCGCCAATAATGACACCAACGGCTAAATCGATCACGCTCCCCTTGACCGCAAAGTCCCGAAATTCCTTTAAAACACCCATAATTGCCTTTCTTTCTCTGCCAATTGTGCCTACCCGAAGATTAACCCCAGATCTTTCTTCATCAACCCACTTTTTACTTTAAAATCCTACCTTTAAGCAATTTTCACTATTAAACGCGTCTTTTGAGGATTTTTTGTAAATGAGTGACAAGCCCAGTATGGACAAGGATCGCCGCCAATGGCTGATCGCTACTTCGGCAGTGGGAGGCGTTGGTGCCGCTGCAGCCCTTTACCCCTTTATTGACAGTTTTGAGCCTTCTGAGCGCGCTAAGGCCGCTGGCGCAGCTGTTGAGATTGATATCTCTGGCATGAAGCCAGACGAGATGAGAACCATAGAGTGGCGCGGTAAGCCAGTCTGGGTGATTCGTCGGACTGAAGCTCAATTGGCTGAGTTACCTCAAAATGACCCCAATTTGGCTGACCCAGAGTCCAAGCGTAATCAAGCCGAATTGACCCCGCCCTATGCTCGTAATGAATGGCGCTCCATTAAACCTGAATACCTTGTCGTAGTCGGTATTTGCACCCATTTGGGCTGCTCACCCTCTGCTAAGTTTGATGCAGGTCCTCAGCCCTCTTTGCCAAATACTTGGCCAGGCGGCTTCCTTTGCCCATGTCATGGTTCTACCTTTGATATGGCAGGTCGTGTTTACAAAAATAAACCAGCCCCAGATAACCTTGAAGTACCGCCCCATATGTATTTGAGCGATACCAAGATTCTGATTGGCGATGATAAGAAGGCCTAAGGAGAAATAAATGGCATTCCATGAAAAAGAAGTTCCTGCAAACGCATCTGCTGGTGAAAAAGTTTTAGCCTGGGTAGACTCACGCCTTCCGGTAACTGAAGCGTTTAAGCGTCATATGAGTGAGTACTATGCGCCTAAGAATCTCAATTTTTTCTACATCTTCGGCGCACTAGCGATTGTTGTTTTAGCAATTCAGATTACTACCGGTATTTTCTTGGTAATGAACTACAAACCAGATGCTGCCAAGGCGTTTGAGTCTGTGGAATACATCATGCGCGAAGTACCATGGGGCTGGGTCATACGTTATATGCACTCCACTGGCGCCTCAATGTTCTTTGTCGTGGTGTACATGCACATGTTCCGTGGCTTGATCTACGGTTCTTATCGCAAGCCCCGTGAATTGATTTGGATTTTTGGTTGCGCAATTTTCTTATGCTTGATGGGTGAGGCTTTCTTTGGCTACTTGCTCCCATGGGGTCAAATGTCTTATTGGGGTGCTCAGGTTATTGTGAACTTGTTCTCCGCTATCCCATTGATCGGCCCAGATCTCTCCCTGTGGCTGCGTGGTGATTATGTCGTTGGTGATGCAACGCTGAACCGTTTCTTTGCATTTCACGTAGTAGCGATTCCATTGGTACTCATTGGTTTAGTAGCCGCACACATTTTGGCATTGCATGAAGTTGGCTCAAACAATCCTGACGGCGTAGAAATCAAAAATACACTTGATGCGCAAGGCCATCCTGTTGATGGAATTCCTTTCCATCCCTTTTACTCTGTACACGATGTGATGTACTTGGGCGGTTTCTTGATGATCTTTGCCTTGATTGTTTTCTTTGCACCTGAGATGGGTGGCTACTTCTTAGAGGCCAACAACTTCATCCCTGCAAACCCATTGCAAACACCCCCACACATTGCCCCAGTTTGGTATTTCACGCCGTTCTATTCCATGCTGCGTGCAACTACTAGTAACTTCTTGTTGCCATTGTGGATTTTCTTGGCTGTGATTTTGCTAATGTTTGCAAAGATGGCTAAGACCTGGAAGACCAAAGGAATTTGTCTGTTGATCTTGGTTGTATTGGCGGTTGGCTTTAAATTCTTAGACGCGAAGTTCTGGGGTGTGGTGATTATGGGTGGTTCAGTAGTGATCATGTTCTTCCTGCCATGGCTTGATCACTCCCCCGTGAAGTCAATTCGTTATCGCCCACAATTTCACAAATACATTTATGGAATTTTCGTAGTGAGCTTTGTGATTTTGGGCTACTTGGGTATTCAGCCACCATCACCTACTTATGAAAAGATTTCTCAGGTTTGTACCATTTACTATCTGGGCTTTTTCTTGGGAATGCCGTTCTGGAGCAAGCTGGGCAAATTTAAGCCAGTTCCATCACGGGTGACTTTTGAAGCGCATTAATTCAGATACCAGAGAGACATTAGGAACAAGTATGAAACAGATTCTGCAAACCTTGAAAAGCCTCTGCCAAGCCAGTCTGCTGGTAGCAGCTTTGGGAATGAGTGTTAATGTAAGCGCAAATGAAGGCGGCTTTCCATTAGATGCTGCGCCAAATCGTGTCAGCAATAACGCTTCTTTGCAAAATGGCGCAAAACTATTTGTCAATTATTGTTTTGGTTGCCATTCTGCGACCAGCGTTCGTTATAACCGGATGCGCGATATTGGTCTGACAGATCAGCAAATTAAAGACAATTTAATTTTGACTGATGCCAAGGTTGGCGATTTGATGACGATTGCAATGTCGCCAAAAGATGCTAAGGTCTGGTTTGGCAAAGTCCCACCAGATCTTTCTGTAGAAGCTAGAGCTCGCGGTACCGATTGGCTCTATACCTATTTGCGTACTTTCTATAAAGACGATGAGCGTCCAACTGGCTGGAATAACCTTGTGTATCCAAACGTTGGCATGCCCCATGTGTTATGGCAATTGCAAGGTCAGCGTGCCGCGAAGTTTGAAGAGCGTAAAGACCCACATGATGAGTCTAGAACTGAAAAGGTATTCGTAGGCTTTGAGCAGTTAACTCCAGGCACAATGAGTGCTCAAGATTACGACGACAATATTGCCGATTTAGTTTCATTCATGTCTTGGATGGCTGAACCTGTGCAACTCGAGCGTAAGCGTTTAGGTGTGATTGTTCTCTTATTCCTAGCCGTCTTTACCTTGTTTGCTTGGCGCTTGAATAAGGCTTATTGGAAAGATATCCACTAAGATCCGAACTGAATTTAAAGTAGTACTGTGAAGTGTTGATTAAGGAAATTTATTTATGATGGTGTTGTACTCGGGTACTAATTGCCCATTCTCGCAACGCTGCCGTCTAGTGCTTTTTGAAAAAGGCATGGACTTTGAAATTCGTGATGTCGACTTGTTTAATAAGCCAGAAGATATCTCGGTAATGAACCCTTACGGCCAAGTTCCAATCTTGGTTGAGCGTGATCTCATTTTGTATGAATCAAACATCATCAATGAATACATTGATGAGCGTTTTCCTCATCCACAATTGATGCCGCCAGATCCAGTTGCTCGTGCACGTGCACGCCTCTTTCTTTTCAATTTTGAGAAAGAACTGTTCGTCCACGTTGCCGCTCTAGAAAATGAAAAAGGTAAGGCAGCAGAAAAGGTTCACGAGAAGGCTCGCCTAGCTATTCGTGATCGCTTGACTCAGTTGGCCCCAATTTTTGTGAAGAACAAATATATGCTCGGTGAAGAGTTCTCAATGCTAGACGTAGCTATTGCGCCTTTATTGTGGCGTCTTGAGCATTACGGTATTGATCTTTCTAGAAACGCAGCTGCGCTATTGAAATACGCAGAACGAATCTTTAGCAGACCGGCCTATATCGAGGCATTAACGCCTTCAGAAAAGGTCATGCGCCGCTAAGCGGTTCATTTGTCAGATCAGATCAATATGTCTGACGTTCCAAGCAATAAGCCTTATCTAATCCGTGCACTACACCAGTGGTGTGCGGATTTTGGTTTTACCCCTTTTATAGCTGTTTTTGTCGATCAAAACGTGGAAGTGCCCATGGAGTTCGTCAAGAAAGATGAGATTGTTCTCAATCTTTCTACCGAGGCCTGCCATAACTTACAAATTGAGAATGACTGGATCAGCTTTCAGGCAAGGTTTGGCGGTGTTCCTAAAAAGATTTTGGTCCCAATAAGCCATGTTTTAGCTATATATGCACGGGAAAATGGCCAGGGAATGTCATTTCCATTCGATCCCAACCAAGTAAAAACCCAAAATAGACCCAGCGAGCAGGGGGGTAGCGATGTGCCTCCTAAGCCCAATCGCCCATCTTTAAAGATTGTGAAATAGGCTAAAATCCTTATTTTGCCCCTTTAGCTCATCTGGTAGAGCAACTGATTTGTAATCAGTAGGTGGTCTGTTCGAGTCGGACAAGGGGCACCAATAAATTTTTATGTTATCTCTTCCGGATGTCACCCTCGTTGCAGTAAGCTCAGTCGACCTAGAGGGTACACTGTTTGCTTTATCAATTTCGTCACATGAAATTGAGTTTGCAGAGATCAAGTTTTTGACCTCTGAATCAATTAATCCGACGAATACAAAGATCAAAATTGAATCCATTCCTAAATTAGATATTTGGGGGTATAGTAAATTTATTATTAAAGACCTCTACCGGTATATTGATACTTCACATTGCCTGGTAATTCAGGCAGATGGATTCGTGCTTAATCCATACAAATGGCGGAATGAATTTCTACAATATGATTTCATTGGCGCACCTTGGCCAAAGAAACTATTACTACAGCCAGGCAATCACGTTTTGGATATGCAAAAGAATCAGGTTGGAAATGGTGGTTTTTCTCTAAGAAGTAAGAAGCTATTAGTAGAGACGGCAAGAATTAATTTTGACTTGTTAACGTACCCAACATATTCCGAAGATTTAATTATTTGTCACTACCTATATGAGCAAATGTTAGATGGTGGAATCAGATTTCCTCCTCCTAATCTTGCAGCTAAATTCTCTGTAGAGTCACCAAATGCTTCTTATGGTGAGAGTCCAAATACATCTTTTGGTTTTCATGGCAAAGAACTCAGAAACTTAATGTTTAACACGATTATAGATAGCGATGAGAAGCATAAATATAACTGACATACCTGTATTGGTTCTTAATTACAACAGGCCTGAATTTACCAAAAGGCTTGTTAAAAATCTTGAAAAGATCAAACCGACCAATCTTTATGTTTCAATAGACGGTCATAAACTGAGCACTTATGAAGATAGACTTAGGGTTGATGAAGTAGAGAAATTTTTTAAAAATTTAGGCTGGAAATGTAATCTGAAATTAGTAAGAAATGAAAAAAATTATGGACTACGTAATGCGGTAAAGAAAGCTTTAGATTGGTTTTTTGAAGAAAATGAATTTGGAGTCATATTGGAAGACGATATTCAATTTGACATCAATTTTTTTAAATATTGTCAAGAATTTTCAACAATTAACTCAGACCCTAGGATTGCTGCTATTTCGGGCAATAATCTTCTTGAACATTTGTTTTCACCAGAATGCTTCGAGAGAAGGTATCTTCTTGCCAAGATTTTTCACTGCTGGGGCTGGGCAACTTGGCGAGAAAAATGGGCTTTATATGATGATAATATCGAAAATGACGAAAACTTCTTTGAAAATTTACTACCCAAATTTCTTAATTACGATGAAGAGTTAATTATGTTTTGGAGGTACCAAAGAAAAAGGCTGAAAGATAACGAGATTGATTCTTGGGCGTTTAGGTTCCATTTTTCTTGCCTAAGAAATCAATTGCTGTATTTGACCCCCCCACGTAATCTAACATCTAATTATGGTATCGGACCCGGGGTTGGAGTCAACTCAAATCATCAGGTCCCCTTTTTTATGGAGTCAATAAAAATTAATCCATACGAGAAATTTGATGGCAGTTATTCAATTGAGGGATCTCCATTATTTGAAAAATTCGAAGAAAAGTTTATTCTAGGAATTAATCGATTACCACTTATTCTGTAGATATTTTTTGGTATGATTAAATTCTCAATATGTTTTTTTGGAATGAATCGCAGTCTTTCATTCACGATTAACTCAATTCAAAATAATATATTTAGTGCCATTCCTCACGAATGGAAAACTATTACTTGTGGTGCCTTAATGAATTGTGCCCATTCATTTAGCAATTTAAGAAGTGAAGAATTTGACGCGACAGTCGAAAGAAACTTTGAAAAGTTAATCTCACCAGATTCATACGAGGCTATCGATCAATCAGAATTCGACTTTAATTATAGGAATGATTTATTAGCACTCGATTTGAAAGATATTTACAGTGACAACTATGCGAGTTTAATGAATATGATTCGTGAACTGTATTCTATTCAAAGAGCCTGGAGTTGGGCAAAGAAAAATAAACCTGATGTCGTCTTATTTTTAAGACCAGATCTAAATTATCTAGATAAATTTGATTTTCAGGGTAGTTTAAATTTATGGGGTGATAATTCGCGACCGATAGTTATGACCCCTATTTGGCAAAAATGGGGGGGTGTGAATGATAGATTTGCCCTCACAAATTTTCATGGAGCTGAGGTTTATGGTAACCGCTTCAATCTTTTTTGGAAATACGCCCTTATTTTAAAAAATTATCCTCAAGCTGAATCGCTTCTATTTACAACCCTATTTTTAAATGGAGTGGATTTTGAATGTTATTTATCTCAAAGAGCAGCAAGAGTTAGATCGGGCGGTAATCAGAGGGAGGAGGATTATAATGAGTGCGGATCTAATGATTCACTTAAATCTTTTTTGAGTTCAATTTTATAGACTGATGATCATGAAGCATAAAAAAATGAATGAGTTCCCTTTGATGGACCCATCAAAAGGCTTAGTTCTGTTTTATCCTGATATAAGTCCCAATGCTATTAATTCTGTAAATGAAACTCTCTCTGGTAGATGGATTGGTCAGGGGCCGAAAGTTGAGAGCTTTCAAAACGAATTTACAAAAAAGTTTTTACATTCTGGATCTTCGCTTGCAGTTGGAAGCGGAACAGACGCATTACATTTGGCTTATATACTGGCTGGTATCAATGATGGCGATGAAGTACTGGCCCCAGCTTTTACGTGTACCGCAACAAATATCCCTCTTTTGTACTTGAACGCCAATATTAAATTTATTGATATTGATCCCAAAACAATGAATCTCAGCTTAGAGGATATCAAACAGAAGGTATCTCCAAAAACAAAAGCAATTGTTACTGTGGATTATGGGGGAATTCCTTGTGAGTACGATGAGCTAAAGAAAATTTCTGCCGTAAATGGTATAGCCCTTATTCAAGATGCTGCACATTCGATTGGCTCAAAATATGGTGAGAATTATGTAGGCAACCAATCGGATTTCACGATATTTTCTTTTCAAGCAATTAAGACTTTAACCACCGGTGACGGGGGCATGCTTGTTATGAAAAATGCCAACCTAAATGAGCGCGCAAAAAAGCTTAGATGGTTCGGTATTGACAGAGCGCAAAAACAAGGTGGTATTTGGGAAAACGACATCCAAGATATTGGGTATAAATATCAAATGAATGATATTGCAGCTGCAATAGGACTCTCAAATTTAGAGTGTTTTGATGACATTGTCAACGCTCGAAAAGAGCTCTATGAGCGCTATTTAGGCGGCTTAAAAGAAGTACAAGGAATTAGTGTGATTCAACCAGTCTCTAAAAAAACAGTGGATTTTTGTCCATGGCTGCTAACTATTATTGTTGATAAGAACAGAGCGGGGTTAATGAAAAAATTGAGGGAAAATTCGGTTGAGTCTGGCCAAGTTCACTACCGTAATGATCGATACTCAATTTTTGGTACCCAAAAACAAGAATTACCGAACATGGATTTTCTTGAGGATAAGTACTTGGTTTTGCCTCTTCATCGTAAGATGACGGTCGATGATGTTGACAGGGTGGTATCCATAATTAAAGAAGGCTGGTAATGGTTTTCCCTATTTATAGGGTTTTTTGCACCCGCAAACTCTCACTGAAGTTTCTGTGTAGGATATCGTCCAAGCTATAGCGGCAAAGAATAAAAATATACATGGGTAGTAAAGACCGGCTAATGTATTCCATTTTTCATTCACCCAGGTGATGATCAATGGCGACATTCCTCCAATCCATCCCGCAGCTAAATTATGAGGAAATGTTGCGGCACTATTTCTAGACTTTGCGGGGAATAATTCAGCGAGTATTGCGGCTTGAGGGCCTCCTAGTAAGCCCAGAATACAGGACAGGCCAAACATAATGCAGCCAATGATTTTGATATCTTGCTGAGTTAATGGAAGATGAGATCCAGTAGTTTTCATCATCCAAAATGCCGGAAGAATGAGTACGGCTCCCAAAAAGAGACCGCATGTAATGACTGGTTTTCTCCCCACTTGATCTGATAGCCATCCTGCAAAAATAATTGTTGTCACTAAAAAAAGAGTGGATAAAACACTCAGTTGATCAACGAGCTCTACTGGTAGTTTCACTGTGGTCTTAAGGAAGATCGGCAGGTAGACCTGTGAGCAGAAAAACAGTACTGCACCTCCACCCGAAACACAAAAAAAGAGTAAGAACATTTTTTTTCGGATTTCAGGGTCTTTAAAATTATTCAGCAACTGCCCTTCTGTCTTTGGGCTTCTAGTTTGTAATTCTTGAAATACTGGAGTTTCTTCGAGAGTTCTGCGGAAATAAAGTGCTAGCAGAAGCAATAAGAATGAAACAAAGAATGGAATTCTCCAGCCCCACGCTTGAAACTCTTCTGCTGATAGCCATCCCTGTAATAGTGTTATCTGCAAAGTAGAGGCCAAAATACCAAACGGTCCCATGAGTTGTAAAAAACTCGTTTTGAAACCCCGATTTTTTTCCCCAGCATGCTCAGCCAGGAAGATTGCTCCCCCACCAATTTCCCCGCCAGCAGAAAATCCCTGCAAAATTCGAAGGCTCACCAAAAGAATGGGAGCCAAGATACCAATTTGTGCGTAAGTGGGTAAAAACCCCACTAAAAGCGTAGCCAGCCCCATGATGGAGATGGTGATCATAAATACGGGCTTGCGGCCAATACGATCCCCCATAGACCCAAAAAATGCCGCTCCAATAGGTCTGACTATCATTCCCACTCCAAAGGTGGCCAAGCTAGCCAAAAGGCTGGAAGAGGGGTCGTTAGATGGAAAGAATAAAGGGCCAAAAGTAACCGCCAAGGCGCCGAAGGTCAAAAAGTCATACCACTCCAAAAAAGTTCCAAAACACGCTGCAATCAGCATTTTGAGATAGCTTTGTTGCCGAGGGTAGGATTGTAAGTTACTGTTTTTATTCACTTTAATTAAATTCTACTGATATTTGTTGCAAAGCAGCAAAAAGTTCTTGATTTGTCATTCTGGTTTAGTTATAGTTCTATGGTGCAGTGCAATATTTAAAGTTTTTGTATGCATTAAATGCACTTAATTGATTAGTTGTACCACTTAATTACTGGAGAAATACATGAACCAAGAACAAATTACCGCTAAATTGTCCCAAATTAACAGCAAAGGCCTCGAGGCTACATTTTCTTTGAGCGAAGCTGCTCTCGAAAACGCCCAGAAATTGGCTGAGTTGAACTATGCAGCTTCTAAAGATGCATTAGTGAACGCACAAGATGGTATTCAGCAAGTTTTGAATGCTAAAGATCCAAAGCAAATAACTGAAATCATCAGTGCTGATGCATTGCAATCTGCTGGTACACAAGCTGTTGCTTACCAACGCAAAGTTACCAAAGTAATGCGCGATAGCAACAAAGAACTCGCTAATGTTATCGAAGCAAACATTGACCAATTGCAAAACGGTTTCCAAGAGTGGGTAAACACCATTTCTGCTAACGCTCCTGCAGGTTCCGATGCATTCTTGTCAACATTCAAGACTGTATACGGTAGCGCATTGCAAGGTTTTGAGCAGTTCCGCTCTGCAAGCAAAGAAGCTTTTGCAACTGCAGAAAAAACTGCTGAGCAAGCAATTGACGCTGTTCAAGGTCAGATCACTCAAGTGAAAAAAGCTGCTCCTGCATCACGTGCACGCAAAGCTGCTTAATTGCTAAAGTTTTAAACGGTATTTAGTTTTAAGAAAACCCGCTGTAGAAATACGGCGGGTTTTTTATTTGCTGATTTATTAATCAGAATCGTCCGCAGATTCAATCAGTGGCGAAGCAAGATTCTTGCTAGGCTTTACACCCAGCTCGCGAACTCTTTCAGCTGAACGAATCAAATTTCCCTTACCAGCCTTCAGTTTATTAAAGGCATCGTGATAACTTGTCTGCGCCTGGTCTAAACGTTGACCGAGTTTTTCAAGATCATCCACAAAGTTCACGAATTTATCGTAGAGATTGCCACACTGCTTGGCGATCTCAAGCGCATTGCGATTCTGATGGTCTTGTCTCCACAAGTGAGCAACGGTTCGAAGTGTGGCCATCAGAGTACTCGGGCAAACTAAAACGATATTCTTAGCAAGCGCCTCTTGGTAGAGATTAGGCGCAGTCTTGAGAGCCAATAAGAATGCGGGCTCTACTGGAACAAACATCAGAACAAAATCGACCGAGCCAATACCGTAGAGGGAGCTATAGTTCTTTGCAGATAAGCCTTGGATATGTTGACGTAAGGATTGAATATGGGCTGCAAGTTCTTGCTCAGCAATGACGGGGTCAGTACTTTCAGCATGGCGGGCATAAGCAGTAATGGAGACCTTGCTATCCACGACAAGGCTACGACCTTCGGGTAATTTCACCACAACGTCAGGTTGGAGGCGTGAACCATCGGTAAGGGTATGGCTATCTTGAACTAAATACTCTTCGCCTTTACGCAGGCCAGAAGATTCTAAGATCGACTCTAGAACGAGCTCACCCCAGTTACCTTGAACTTTAGAGTCACCCTTGAGTGCTTGGGTGAGGGAGCGAGTCTCATCGGACATTTTGAGATTCAGATTAGCAAGACGTTCTATCTCACTTTTTAAGGCAAAGCGCTCGCGTGCTTCATTGCCATAAGAAGTGTTGACCTGTTCTTTGAATTCAGTGAGTTTAGTTTGTAGTGGCTTCAGGAGGGCATCTAAGCTAGCTGCATTCTGTTCGGTGAATCGTTTGGATTTATCTTCCAGAATCTCATTAGCTAAATTCTTGAACTGACTGGTCAGGGCCTCTTTAGCTTCATTGAGAGATTCAATTCGTCCTTGGCCCTGTTTACGCTCTGAATCGAGCTCAGCCTCGAGCCGAATGGCTTTTTGAATGGCCTGATCCCGTTCTTGCTGAACGCCGGTAAATTGTTGAAGTGCGGCGCGTAGACTAAATATGTAGACCAATAGGCCTACACAAATTCCAAAGGCTAGGCCTAATAAAAGAAGAGTATCTAAGCTCAAATTCAAGTTAGAGTCAATTAGGCTTTAACGAGCTTTTGAAGTTCGCCGCTTTGGAACATTTCTGTCAGAATGTCAGAGCCGCCAATGAATTCACCATTGATATAGAGTTGGGGAATCGTTGGCCAATTAGCATATTGCTTAATACCTTGACGAATATTTTCATCATCAAATACGTTAACGGTATGCAGATTCTCTACCCCAGCTGCCTTCAAAATATTGATGGCATTTCCGGAGAAGCCGCATTGAGGAAATTGGGCAGTGCCCTTCATAAAAAGAACGACTGGGTGTGAGCTAACAATTTCTTTGATTTTTGCTTGGGTGTCCATGATGGTCTTTCTTGAATCAATAAGGATGAGATGATTTTAAAGCTTTATCAGAAATCAGCGGTAAAGCAGATCAGGTAAAACCTCATTTTCTGGCGGTACTGACCCTGGGGTGACCAGCTAAATCGGTATGGTTTTGAATATCCCTAAATCCTGCCTCAGCCATCATCCCCATCACCGCATCACCCTGATCAAAGCCATGCTCAACTGCAATGAGTCCTTCTGGCTTGAGATGGGCGTTAGTGCCAAAAATAATCACTTTTAAGCTGCTCAAACCATCTAATTCATCGGTCAATGCTGACTGGGGCTCAAAGCGCAAGTCTCCTTGGCCCAGATGAATATCCCCTTTAGCGATATATGGGGGGTTGCTGACGATGACATCAAATTGATCATTTCCTTCAAGTGCTTGATACCAAGACCCCTGCTTGAAATTGACTCTTTTATCTAATTTGAGATTTCGGGCATTTTGCTGGGCAATCTGTAAGGCTGCTATGGATTGGTCGGTCGCAGTGACCATAGCATGATTTGCCGAGTGGGCGATTGCCAATGCAATAGCGCCTGAACCAGTTCCTAGATCGAGAACTGTTACGGTTCCTGCAACTTGTTTGATTGCATCTAAGGCGAGATCAACCAACAGTTCAGTTTCTGGCCTTGGAATCAAAACCCCTGGCGCAACAGTCAGCTCAATCTCATGAAATCCTTTTTTACCGATGAGATAAGCAATCGGTTCTCCCGCTAATCTTTTGGACTCTAAGGTTTTCCAATCACTCAAGGCAATTGGGCTGAGCGCTAAATCATCTTTAGAGAGCAGAGCACTACGAGGGAGTTGATAGTGCTTATTAATCACATCAGCCAACAAAATACGAGCTTCATTAGCAGGCAGTAGGCTCGAGCCAAGTAAAGCGCGAATTGAGTATTCTGCGCTCATCAGTAATTAGTTATCGCCTAAGGCTGCTAAGAGTTCAGCTTGGTGTTCAGATGCCAGAGCATTACAAAGATCATCTAGATCACCATCCATCATGGCATCAATTTTGTAGAGCGTGAGGTTGATGCGGTGATCAGTAATACGTCCTTGTGGGAAGTTATAGGTCCGAATACGATCACTGCGATCACCGGAGCCAATCAGCGACTTTCGAGTCTGCGCTTCGAGCTGATGCTTCTCGCGTTGCCGTGCATCCATGATTCGAGATACTAAGACCTTCATGGCCTGTTCTTTATTACGATGCTGACTGCGATCATCCTGGCATTCAACCACTGTGCCAGTCGGAAGGTGTGTGATACGCACAGCAGAATCTGTTTTATTGATGTGCTGACCACCCGCGCCAGATGCTCTAAAAGTATCAATACGGAGTTCAGCAGGATTAATTTTGACGGCTTCTAACTCGTCTGCTTCAGGCATGACGGCTACAGTACAGGCCGAAGTATGAATGCGTCCTTGAGTTTCAGTTTGAGGAACCCTCTGCACTCGGTGTCCACCCGACTCAAACTTCAGCCTTGAATAGACCGATTGACCTACTAAGCGCAAGACTACCTCTTTGTAACCGCCCAGATCGGATTCAGCCGAACTGACAACCTCTACTTTCCAGCCCTGTCTCTCAGCGAAGCGGGTATACATTCTGAGTAAGTCTCCTGCAAAGAGTGCGCTTTCGTCGCCACCTGTTCCTGCTCGGATTTCTAAGAAGACGTTACGTTCATCATTTTCATCTTTAGGCAGAAGCAGTTTTTGCAATACTGCTTCTAATTCTTCCATCGTCGCAGCTGCTCTTTTTTGCTCCTCATCTGCAAAGTCTTTCATCTCCGGATCTTTGCGCATCTCTTCTGCAGCCTGAGCATCAGCTTCAGCCTGCTTATACAAACCAAATTGTTCAACTACTGTTGCAATATCAGCATGCTCACGCGTGAGTTTGCGATAGACGTCCATGTCTTTCGTCGACTCTTCAGTAGTTAAGAGGGAATTGAGTTCAGCTAAGCGTGTATCGAGGTGGTCTAGCTTAGCCCGCATACTGGGCTTCATTTATTGATCTTCTGGCTTAGTCTGTAAGGCAAATAATTTTGGGAGGAGTTTAATGAGGGCGTCACGTTCAGCCCCATTTGAGTGCTGCAAGGCATTTAATGAGCCATGTAAAAATTTGTTAGTTAGGCCTTGTGCCATTGCCTGCAAGACTTCCTGAGGGTCGTCACCACGCATCAGGCGTTTCATGGCACGCTCTAGTTCCAGTTGACGCAGTTGTTCACCTTGCTGCTGGATATCTTGAATGATTGGGACAGCATTGCGGCCTTGCATCCAATGCATAAAATTGCCCACACGATCTTCAATAATTGCTTCTGCTTGACTCACTGCTGCTTGACGCAAAGAGGCGCCAGTCTGAATCATCATCCCTAGGTCATCGACGGTATATAAATACACGTCATTGAGACGGGCAATCTCGGGCTCGAAATCTCGTGGCACTGCCAAGTCAATCATGACCATCGGCTTATGGCGTCGATGCTTAAGGGCACTTTCGACAAGGCCTAAACCAATAATGGGCAAGGAGGAGGCAGTACTCGAGACGACAATGTCAAACTCATGAAGGCGTTGGGGCAGCTCAGAAAGTTTGAAAGATTCTGCTTCTATATTTTGATTGGCAATCGAGCCCGCTAATTCTTCGCCACGTTCAATGGTGCGATTAGCAATGGCAACGTTCTTAGGCTTGTGAGCAACAAAGTGGGTGGCGCATAAATTGATCATTTCACCAGCACCAATAAATAGCACGCGCTGATCTTGAATGGATTCAAAAATTCGCTCTGACAAACGCACCGCTGCAGCTGCCATCGAAATCGAGTGCGCACCAATTTCAGTTGAGCCGCGCACTTCTTTTGCGACGGAAAAGGTTTTCTGAAAGAGTTGATTTAGGTAAGTACCCAATACTCCGGCATCACTCGCCGTACGAACTGCATCTTTCATTTGCCCCAAGATTTGGGTTTCCCCAATCACCATAGAGTCAAGTCCGCAAGCCACTCTAAAAGTATGTCTTACTGCTTCGGATTGTGGCAAAGAATAAATATGGGGTTTTAAGCTGCTGGGGGCGAGGCGCTGGGTTTTGGCTAACCAATCAAAAGTTGCTTCATGCAAAAGATTGGCAGCATTAGAATCATTCGCAGCACAATAGACTTCAGTGCGATTACAGGTCGACAGAATGGTAGCTTCGGGCAGCCCAGCCTGATTCGCGCCAACGAGATGTTGGCGAAGGTTATGCAACGCTTCTTGAAGAAATTCAGGGTCAAAGGCGACTTTTTCCCGAATGGCGACCGGCGCTGTGTGATGATTGATGCCGAGTGTCAACAACTTCATAATGGTGATTATAGATTTGAAGACGCTAATAATGGGGGTTGCAATGGGGTTTTTGGCTTTTCTGGTGATCGGGGGCGGTTCTAGCCTGGCTAGCTGGATTTTCTACCCCATAAAACGACCAATCAAGACTAGCTCAAAGCAACTTTTGTTTGTAATTATTCTGGGGGTAATTGCGGCAATTACTAGCTCTTATTTAGGGCAGTGGTTTGAATTATTTCATTCTGGCCAAATGCTGGAATGGCTTTGCGCCATCTTTGCAGCCACTTTTGTGGGGATTATTTACAGCGTTGCACTAAAGCAAAACTAGCGCTAGCTAGCCCAGACCAAGCCATAAACCCAAAGCACGATTGACCCTGAGCATTTCAGCGTCATCAAGTTGCCCAATTTTTGACCCTATCTTTTCACTTCGCACGGACATAATTTTGTCCACTTGGATCTGAGAGAGTTTGGTAAGTCCATTTTCTGGGCTGGGAAGGACATCAAGCCTAAATAGCGGAGCGTCAACTTTCTCACCGGATACGAGTAGAACTGTTACGGTAGAGTGGACCTCGTTAAACACATCAGATTGGATTACAAGCGCTGGCCGGGGTTTACCAAAATCACCCTGCATTGCAATGGTTACAAGACTGCCTCGCTTCATTCGCCGCCTAAATCATTCAGGGCATCATCAAGGAAGGACATTAAATCCTGATCCGCCCGATCAGTCATTGCCGCCAAGGAAGATTGACGAGCACATTCTTTCTTAAATCCCGGAACCCGAGTATCCGGAACCCAGAGTTGGATCGGCCTTAGACCCGCATTTCGAAGCGAAACCCGATGTTTTTGTACTCGAATTGCGGTGCTTGAGCCCATAGAAACCCTATTAGTAACTGTTACATGTAACATTTTAACACAGGCAGCTGTTACATGTAACATACTAATCTAAGGCCTTTAATTAGCCAGGGTTAATGGCTACTGCGATGTTGACGCTACACCCAATTAATCTTGGATTGATCATGCGCCAAGAGCCACTGATTGGCTTTTGTGAAGTGCCCACAACTCTCTTGACCGCCCGGTTTTAAAAAGGGGCGATCGGTTTTAAAGACCCCAAGCCCTGAGGGGTGAGATGAACGCAAGATCAATTGATCTTGACCTTTTTCAATCAGGCTGAGTTTTGACTGTGCGTGGCCGCCCCAAAGCATCCAAACCAAGTGGGGCTTTTGCATAGCTAAAGCACAAATGAGTTGATTAACCAAAGAGCTCCATCCTATGTTGGCATGACTGCCGGCTTCACCTAATTTCACACTGAGGGCTGTATTCAGTAATAGGACGCCTTGAGAGGCCCAATGATGCAAATCACCATGCGGCAAATTTCCAAAACCTTCGAGAGCAAGTGCTTTACGAATATTTCGAAGTGAGCTTGGAAACGCTCTAGAGTTCGTGGGGACATCAGATGGAATAGAAAAAGCTAAACCTTGAGCGAGGCCTGGGGAGTGATAGGGGTCTTGCCCCAAAATAACGACCTTAACTTGATCAACCGGCGTCAAACGCAAAGCATTAAAAAAATTCTTGGCTTCTGGCCGAACTAATTCTGGATGGGTTTGCAGTTCAGACCGAAGGCTGGCTTGTAAAGCAAGCCATGCTGATGAAGCAAAATAATCGCCAAGCAATGTCTGCCAATCCTTGGGAATATCTTCTTGTGAAATCAGCATCTAGCAGGAATCAGACAACTGAGAGCTGGTATTGCTTTGGAGTTTGATGAACGTTGAGATTGACCATGCGTTCATGCTCAAGATCTTGTCGATAAAAGCAGACTATGCAGTCATGATCCATCGTTAGGCTCGTTAGGACTTTATCCCAACGAGAGCTCGTCACGCGCTGACCGTTGATGCTAGAGATCAAGTCACCGGGTGCTAACCCCGCTGCCTGGGCTACACCACCATCAAGCACATGAGTTAATTTTAGCCAGCCCTTATCGTCCGTATATCGAATACCGAAAGCCAGCTTCACCATCTCCAGCTTGGCTAGTGATTTAGAGCTCACTTTAATCAAGCGAGGGTTAAACCATTTCTCTAAAGGTAGATCTGCAGTACCAAAGATATATTCTGTTTTAAATTGAGACCAAATTTTCTGAAAGCCACTGCCTAATAATCGAGAGATGAGTGTATCAAGGCCATTTTCTTCAATACCATTCATGGTTAAACCATGCTCTTGCCATATCAAGCGCATGAGATCATCTAGTGACTTGCGGCCTTTTGTGAAATTCCGAATTTGGAGATCAAGTCCCAATGCTAAGAGGGCGCCCTTACCGTAGTAACTGACTACGCTATTAGGAGTATTTTCATCAGCCTGGTAATACTTAGTCCACGCATCAAAAGAGCTATCAGCGAGACTTTGTTTATTTCTTCCTGGACTACGTAAGATGGCGTTCCAGTTATCAGCAATAATACCCAGATACGTTTTTAAATCAATGCGTTTACTGCGAAAGAGTTGCAGGTCATCGTAATAGCTAGTAAAGCCTTCGAATAACCAAAGTAAGCGCGTGTGATTTCTGCGATTTAAACGGTAAGGCTGGAATGCCTTAGCTTGAATGCGTTTAACTAACCAAGCATGAAAATATTCGTGACTGCAGAGCCCTAAAAATTCTTGATATGCTTTTTCATCAAAAGCTACTTCTGCTTGGGGAACTTGGTCTCTTCGACAAAGCAAAGCGGTACTATTGCGGTGCTCTAGACCGCCGTAGCCACTCACTACAGCGTTGACTAAAAATAAATAACGGTTAAACGGAGCGCGTTTACTTTTAGGTTCAAAGAGCGCAATGGTTGAAGAGCAAATTGCCTCCAAATCTTCTGCTAAACGTTTCACCTGAATTGGGTGAATGCATCCCTGAATAGCCATGCTATGCGCTACACCCTGAGACTTCCACTCGACTAACTGAAACTGGCCCATTGCAACTGGATGATCGATCAAGTCTGCATAATTTTCAGCAAGGTAAAAACCAAAGCCTTTTGAATCAATTTTGGCGGACCGCAGGGTGGTTTGAACAGACCAAAACTCTGCATCTGCAGCCTTTGGTGGAACAAGTACCAAGGCACATGGAATATTTTCCTGTCCACACACACTTAAACACAAACTTGTCGCATTCAAAAATGCACGTTCGGTATCTAGATAAGCGGCACGAACGGATGAGTCGAAGGCATATATCGTAGCCAATACCTCCACTGGACCATCAATACGGGGCAGGCGCCACTGATCGTTATTAATGCGCTCAAGCTCAAGCTTCTGATCAGGCTGCTTTAATGAGTGGGCCGCAATAGTCTCAATATGTTTACTAAAGTCTCGTATCAAATAGCTACCTGGGATCCAGCTGGGCATTTGTAAGGCTTGTCCAGCAGGATCAGGGTTCTCAATCCGAAGTTTGACTTGGAAGCGATGACCATGAAGGTCTGCTGGCCAGATCGTGTACTCGATTGCTGGGTAATCTTGAGAAATGATGGGATTCATATTCATCTATCGTGAATTATTTCAGGCTGCTGAATTTTTTCTCGATATCAGTCAACTGTGCCGCACCAGGAAAGCGACTGCCATCCACAAAGAAGATGGTGGGTGTGCCAGTAATACCCAAAGTTTTTGCTAGACTTAGATTTTTATCAATTGCCACAGTATTGCAATCATTTTTACCGGTGATGGGTGTGCCATTGATCATCCAATCGACATAAGTTTTGCTTGGATCGCTAGCGCACCAAATTTGCTTAGATTTTTGTACAGAGTCTGCAGACAAAATCGGAATGAGATAGGTATAGATTGTGACGTTATCAAGTTGCTGCAAGGATTTTTCTAAACGCTTGCAATATCCACAGTTAGGATCCGCAAAGATGGCCAGTTGGCGACTACCGTTGCCATGAACTATCTTGATTGCGTTGGCGCTTGGTAAATCAGCCCATTTAATTCGATTCAGATCATTTTGGCGTTGCTCGGTAATATTTTTACCGGTGGCGACTTCAATGATCTCTCCCTGAAGAAGATATTTACTATTGACATCGGTATAGAACACATCGTTGCCTACTTGAACTTCGTAGATTCCTGCAATGGTAGATACTGTGACAGATTTAATCTTGGTATTGCTACCTAATTTACCTTGGAGCTCAGCTTTGATTTTCTGTTCAGTCTGAGCTGATACAAGGCTTGCAAAACCTAGACTCAAAGTAATGCATAGAAAAAAATTCAATAATTTATTCAAGATTGTTATCCCCAAGAGCCTGTTGAATCAGGCGCTGCTTCAAAAAATGACTTTTATTCACTAGTCCCAGGCCAAAGTTGCGAGCAAAACGTTCTACGTTACTTGCACCAGAAAATAATTTTTTTAATTTATCGGTAACCCAGAGTAATGCGCTCGTATCGCCTTGACGTTCTCGTTCGTAACGGCGCAGTAAAGTTAAATCATTAATGGAGCGAAAGCTCTCACGTTTACCCAAAACATTTAAAAGCGCAGCAACATCGCGCAGTCCTAGGTTGAGTCCTTGGCCAGCTAAAGGATGGATCACATGTGCAGCATCTCCTAGTAGAACAACTTTTGGATCTGATGCTGGTCCAATAAAGCGTTCAGAACGCATTTTACGTAAAGGGAAGCTCGTTGGTTGAGAGTGCAGTGTTAACCCGCCGAGTTGTTGAAGAATAGCCCCGTCGGCTATTTCACCAAACTGTTTGGTCCATTCAGATTGACTGAGCTTAAGTAAATGTCCTGCATGAGCGTTTGAGGTAGACCAGACCATCGAAACTTGTTGATTTGGTAAGGGCAGCATTGCAATGATGTCACCCCCCGGAAGAAACCATTGATATGCAGTTTGTAAATGGGATTGGGCGCACTGCCAATTCACCACCACTGCAGTTTGCTCGTAGCTTTCTTCTTCAATCTCAATCCCGATTGACGAGCGAATAAAAGAATTGGCGCCATCTGCTGCAATCACAAGTTTGGCAGTCATCGGTTTACCATTTTCAAGTTCGAGATGAGCGCCATTTGGATCGACGCTGATTGCTTTAATGCTGGTACTTAAGCGCTCCAATTTGTTCTGAAAGCGAGTAGCGGTATCGAGCGTGTGTTCGATCAAATCAGACTCACCAATCCACGCCAATTCAGAAATGCCTGCCTCGAAGGCGGATAAGTGGAGTTGATCTGTAGGCTCACTCCGATCACCATAAATGCGCATATCTTTGACAACTTGAAGGCGTTTATGATCTACGGCATCCCAGACTTGCAGGCGCTTGAGTAGCGTGATGGTTCCTGGAGAAAAGGCGTAAATTCGCTGCCCCCATTCACTGCCTGTGGGAGTGCTAATTGCCTGATCTAGTCCCGGAGCGATTTCTAGGGTTTGAAGTCCAAGCTGGGCAAGCCCTAGCGCCACTGCTTTGCCTACAATCCCGCCACCGATCACGGCTACATCAATTGATCTAGCGTCTTGGGGTTTGGCAGTGTTGGCGAAAGCCTGATTTTGATGAACTTCTGACATAACTCGATGATATCGAAACCAGCCCCTTTACAATACAAACATGTCTTTGAAATGTGGCATCGTCGGCCTGCCTAACGTCGGCAAATCTACCCTGTTTAATGCGCTTACCAAAGCTGGTATTGCGGCTGAGAACTATCCTTTTTGCACAATCGAGCCTAATGTGGGTGTGGTCGAGGTGCCTGATCCCCGCCTGGCTGCCTTAGCTGAGATTGTTTCTCCAGAAAGAATCCTCCCTGCCGCAGTGGAATTTGTTGATATTGCTGGATTGGTGGCTGGTGCCTCTAAGGGAGAGGGTCTAGGTAATCAATTCTTAGCCAATATTCGGGAAACTGATGCCATTACGCATGTAGTGCGTTGTTTCGAGGATCCCAATGTGATTCACGTGGCTGGCAAGATTGATCCCATTGCAGATATCGGAGTGATTGATACCGAGCTGGCCCTGTCGGATTTAGCAACAGTTGAAAAAACCCTGAATCGTTCTACTAAAGCCGCAAAGTCAGGAAATGACAAAGAAGCAGCTGCATTGGTGGCGGTTCTGACCAAAGTTCAGACCCATTTAGATTCTGCTCTGCCAGTTCGAAGTTTAAAACTGACTGATGAAGAGAAATTACTGATTAAGCCGCTATGTTTAATCACCGCTAAGCCCACTATGTATGTAGCAAATGTAAAAGAAGATGGCTTTACCAATAATCCTCATCTAGAGGCCGTTCAGCAGCATGCAGCAAAAGAGGGCGCGCCTGTAGTGGCAGTCTGCGCGGCGATTGAAGCAGAAATCGCAGATTTGGATGACGCTGATAAAAATGCTTTCTTGGCAGATTTAGGTATGCAAGAGCCAGGTTTAGACCGAGTCATTCGTGCAGGGTATGCGCTGCTGGGTTTACATACTTACTTCACGGCTGGCGTAAAAGAAGTGCGGGCTTGGACAATTCGTCAAGGAGATACGGCCCCGCAAGCGGCTGGAGTGATTCATACCGACTTTGAGCGCGGCTTTATTCGTGCCCAGACCATTGCTTATCCTGACTTTATTCAATACAAGGGCGAGTCAGGCGCTAAGGAGGCTGGCAAAATGCGTGCTGAAGGAAAAGAATATGTAGTGAAAGACGGAGATGTATTGAATTTCTTGTTCAACGTTTAAAGTAGCGCCTTAAAACAAGAAAGCCCGCTAATTCAGCGGGCTTTTTATTTGCTTTGAGCGTATCAGCTAGCAGATTTGGCAGCCTTTTCAAGACATTTCGAAAGTTCTTCGTAGCGCTTAAGGGCGAGCTTAGTAGGGATCACTTCTTTTTTTCGGCCATCTTCATTCGCTGCCATCTTAATGTAGCCCATAGCGCTTAAGGTTTTCAGACGACCGTGTAGGGTGGCTTGTGAGCCCAACGCGGATAGGGAAATTAAGTCACCGACGAGTACCGGTTTTTTTGCATGAAAGCTCAGCACGACAGTGTTAAGCAGACTTTCTTCTGTGCAATCCAATTTTTTACCTGGAGCGATCCTATCGATTGCATCGATAAGATTTAAAAATCGCAAATAGGCGGGAGTGTTTGGGTTTGGCATTTTGTACTGGACTAGGAGATGAATTTTTTAGTTAATTTAGCATTAGCTCTAGGGCTGATTGTACGCCTCATCCAAGATAAATGTTTTTCAGTCCTTGCACTTGAAAAGTGCATTGAGAGCCACACCAGGATCCTCTGATCTCATGAAAGCCTCGCCAACTAAAAAACCATGAACATCATGATCTTGCATTAACTTGACGTTCTCAATGTTCAATATTCCGGACTCAGTAATGACTGTCTTTCCTGTAGGTATCAGGGGTAGCAAGGAGAGGGTTGTTTGCAAACTCACCTCAAATGTCTTGAGATTGCGATTATTAATTCCCAGTAAAGGCGTTTTTAATTCAAGTGCAAACTCTAATTCTTCAGCGTTATGAACTTCCACTAGCACGTCTAAGTTTAGTTCGATAGCGCACAGTTCAAGCTCTTTCATCTGGTTGATATCCAGAGCTGCAGCAATAAGCAGAATGGCATCGGCCCCAATGGCCCGCGCTTCATAAACTTGATAGGGATCGATCGTGAAATCTTTTCTCAGGACAGGAATGTGGCAGGCTGCCCTAGCCGCTTCAAGATAGGAATTCGCTCCTTGGAAATAGTCAGCATCAGTTAAAACAGAAAGACAAGCTGCGCCGTTAGCGGCATAACTTTGCGCAATTTCAGCGGGCTGAAAGTTCTCCCGCAAAATACCTTTGCTGGGACTGGCTTTTTTGATCTCACTGATCACAGCAGATTTCCCATTGGCGATTTTCTTCTCAATGGCGGCTACAAAGCCACGTGGCTGCATCAGCGCATCTTGATTGTTGGACTCTGCTTTATTGCGCTGTTGAGCGAGGGAGATTTTTTGAGTATCTCTAGCAACTTCGAGGCGCTTAGTTGCCACAATCCGGTCAAGAATATCGCTCATATATCGAGTGCTAGTTACTTTGGGTTGCTGCAATGAATGCATTAAGCTTTTGTAGGGCAGCACCAGATTCAATAACCTGCTTTGCCATGGTAATACCACTGGCAATGTCTTTACTAACATCAGCAACATAGAGGGTTGCTCCAGCATTCAGGCAAACAATATCTTTAGCTGGACCTGCTTTTCCATTGAGCACATCCAGAATCATTTGCTTAGATTCTTCTGCATTGGCGACTTTGAACTGAGATGTCAAAGCGGTACTTAGACCAAAGTCCTGTGGATGAATTTCATATTCACGAACTACACCATCTTTGAGTTCACCAACTAAGGTAGGGCCCTCAAGAGAGATTTCATCAAGGCCATCGCGACCATAGACTACTAAGGCATGCTTCATATTCAGAGCCTGTAAGACTCGCGATTGAATTCCAACCAAGTCTGCGTGAAAAACGCCCATCAAAATATGCTGAGCATCTGCAGGATTGGTCAGGGGGCCCAAGATATTGAAGATGGTACGAACGCCAAGCTCTTTACGAACCGGCGCAACATTTTTCATAGCAGGATGATGATTGGGCGCAAACATAAAACCCGCACCGACATCAGAAATACATTGAGACACTCTTTCTGGTGTTAGGTTGAGGTTGACGCCTAACGCTTCAAGAACATCAGCACTACCGGATTTACTGCTCACACTACGATTGCCGTGCTTAGCAATTTTTGCACCAGCCGCAGCTGCAACGAACATCGCTGCAGTAGAAATATTGAAAGTATGGGCACCATCACCGCCAGTCCCAACCACGTCTACTAAGTGTGCTTTGTTATTAATCTGTACTGGCGTAGCAAATTCACGCATCACCTTAGCAGCAGCAGCAATCTCACCAACGGTTTCTTTCTTGGTGCGTAAGGCTACTAATAAGCCTGCAACCAAGGTGGGCGACATTTCGCCATTCATCATCATGCGCATCAGATGCGTCATCTCATCGTGAAACAATTCGCGATGTTCAATACAACGTTGCAGAGCTTCTTGAGGTGTAATTGGCATCATTTTAGTTATCAGGCCTGGAGAAAATTCTTCAAGAGAGCATGTCCATGTTCAGACAGAATTGACTCAGGGTGGAATTGCACCCCTTCTACAGCGAGTTGACGATGACGCACACCCATGATTTCACCATCGGGTGAGGTCGCTGTGATTTCTAAAACTGCGGGTAAAGAACTTTTTTCAATTGCCAAGGAGTGATAGCGGGTCACTTTGAAAGGGTTTGGCAAGTTCTTAAAAACACCCAATCCAGTGTGATGAATTTGATCAGTTTTGCCATGCATCACTTTTTGAGCACGCACAATATGTCCGCCAAAAGCCTCACCAATCGCTTGATGGCCTAAGCACACACCCAAAATCGGAATTTGGCCCGCATAGCGCTTGATAGTCTCTACCGAGATACCCGCCTCTGCTGGACTGCAGGGCCCTGGAGAAATACAAATACGACTTGGCTTCAGGCCGGCTATATCCTCTACGGAAATTTCATCATTACGCACCACTTTCACTTCTTCGCCCAGCTCAGCAAAGTACTGAACTAAGTTATAAGTAAACGAGTCGTAGTTATCAATCATGAGGAGCATCGAGTCCTCCTTGAACTAAATCAGCAGCCAACAATACAGCACGCGCTTTGGCTTCGGTCTCTTTCCACTCTGCAGTTGGATCTGAGTCTGCAACCACACCAGCACCCGCTTGAGAATGTAAAACTCCATTCCGAATCACCCCAGTTCGTATCGCAATTGCAACGTCCATATCGCCCGAGAAAGAGAGATAGCCCACAGCACCACCATAGACGCCGCGTTTAACGACCTCCATCTCGTCAATAATTTCCATCGCCCGAATCTTTGGGGCACCAGATAAAGTACCGGCTGGGAAGGTGGCGCGTAGTACATCCATATTGCTCATATTGTCGAGCAATTGACCTTCAACAGAGCTAACAATGTGTTGTACATGAGAATATTTTTCAATTGACATCGAGTCAGTCACTTGGACAGAGCCTGTTTTGGCAATGCGACCCACATCATTACGAGCCAGATCGATCAACATCACATGTTCAGCAATTTCCTTGGGATCAGCTAACAATTCTTGTGCTAGACGCTCATCCTCTTGAGGCGTACTTCCGCGGGGGCGAGTGCCTGCCAAGGGGCGAATCGTCACCATTTTTTCTCCTCCACGTAGTTCTTGCCTAACCAAAATTTCTGGTGAGGAGCCGACTACTTGGAGATCGCCGAAGTCATAGTAGTACATATAAGGCGATGGATTGAGAGATCGTAATGCTCTGTAAAGCGCTAGAGGAGAATCGGTAAAGGGCTTGCTAATGCGTTGGCCGATGACGACTTGCATACAATCGCCAGCCAAAATATATTCTTTAGTTTTAAGAACAGCTTTCTCAAAATGAGCAGCCTTAAAGTTACGTACTAAATCTGTTTTATTGCTCGGTCTTGAAACAGGCATGCTGAAGGGCTTGCTTAGGCATGCGAGTAGTTCTTTTAAGCGTACTTGAGCTTTTTCAAAGCCATGGGGCTCGGTAGGATCAGCATAGACTATGAAATAAATTTTTCCAGTGACGTTATCAATTACCGCCAACTCTTCGGTGAGCATCAATTGAATGTCAGGTACACCTAATTCATCAGGTAAGTTGTGGCTAGCTAATTTTGCTTCGATATATCTCACAGTATCGTAACCAAAGTAACCCGCTAAGCCACCACAGAAGCGGGGCAGGCCGGTTTGTAAGGGCACTTTAAAGCGTTTGAAGTAGGCATCGATAAAGTCGAGTGGATTATCCCGATTACTCTCTACAACTTTGCCATCAGTCAGAATCTCAGTCAGTGGCGCTGTGGGCGTCCCAGCTGTTCTCAAAAGCGTTTTTGCTGGAAGACCAATGAATGAAAAGCGACCAAAGCGTTCGCCGCCTACAACCGACTCTAGTAAGTAAGTATTTTTTTTACCAAAGGCTTGAGTTAGCTTTACATAAAGCGATAGTGGCGTCTCGAGATCCGCCAATACTTCTTTTACTAAAGGGATTCGATTAAAGCCTTGCTTTGCTAAAGCATTAAATTCATCGAGCTGCATTACGCTTGTCCTGACTTCGCCAATTCTGAGCGCATCTCTTGAATAATATTTGCGTAATTGGGTTTGCCGAAAATCGCTGAGCCTGCCACAAATGTATCTGCTCCTGCCTTAGCTATTGCAGCGATATTGTCGATCTTGATTCCGCCATCTACTTCAAGTCGTATCTGCCTTCCGCTATCTTGTTGATAACGGTCTAAGCGAGATCTCACCTGGGTAATTTTTGTAAGCGTACTTGGAATAAATGATTGCCCACCAAATCCTGGGTTCACCGACATGAGCAAAACCAAATCAACCAAATCCAAAATGTGATCCAGATGATCTAAAGGCGTTGCAGGATTAAATACCAAGCCCGCTTTACAGCCGCTATCGCGAATCAGATTCAGTGTGCGATTTACATGAGGACTTGCCTCGGGATGAAAGCTAATGAGATTAGCGCCAGCTTTAGCAAAATCAGGAACAATTCGATCGACTGGTTCAACCATGAGATGCACGTCGATGGTCGCCGGCTTACCCGCTTTGATGGCGTGCGGACGAATAGCCTCACATACTAATGGACCAATTGTGAGGTTGGGGACGTAGTGGTTATCCATCACGTCAAAGTGAATCCAGTCTGCTCCAGCAGCCAGAACCTCTGTAACTTCCTTACCTAAACAGGCAAAGTCAGCCGAAAGGATAGAGGGCGCTATTACAAAAGGCAGATTTTGGGACGAATTTGGCTTATCCATCCCTAGATTCTAGCTTGCAGTTGTACTTTGGATGGAGCAGAATTGCGGCATGAATTCCTTAGAGATCAGCATTACTGTGCGCTCCCAGTTCCTACCGGAGCAATCTGACCCCGATAATCGCCAATTTGCCTTTGCCTACACCGTGACCATTCGCAATTCTGGGGCAATGAATGTTCAGTTAATCGCCCGCCATTGGTTTATTACTGATGGAGATGGCGATGTCCAAGAGGTTCGGGGCCTAGGGGTTGTGGGGCAACAACCCCTTTTAAGACCAAACGAGCAGTTTGAGTACACCAGTTGGGCTACTTTGCCCACTTCGGCTGGCACTATGAGGGGCGAATATTTCTGTATTACGGAGGAGGCTCAGTTTTTTCAGGCGCCCATCCCTGAATTTGCACTAGTCATGCCTAGGACCTTGCACTAAGAAAAGCTTATTTTTTCCCTTTTCCGGTCCAAAGGACAATAAACAATAACAAGCCTAAGGCAATGGCCGCCTCAAGGACAAAAAGTAGCATTGGGTATTCATCGAGTAAATTGGCAATCATGGCTTCTAAATCTGAAAAATTATTAGGTGGTTTCTATCGGCACTCGCTAGCTAGTGTATTCCTAGTGGGCATTCTCGTTTTAATAGTGGGGTGTTCTGTGCCCCCTACACGTGCTCCAGGCAATTATTCGAGCAGTGGTAGTGCACCGAGTTCATATAGCTCTCAGGTAGCAACTTTTTCCGCGGTCTCATGGCAGGCTTTGCCAGGATGGCGTGAAGATGATCTCAGTAAAGCATGGCCCGCATGGCTAAGAAGTTGTGAAGTCCTGCGTAAAAAAAATGGTGAGATTAATTGGCGTGGAGTTTGCTCTCAAGCGAACACACCGCCTGCCCGTGACGCTCAAGGGATTCGTCAATACTTTGAGAATAATTTTCAGGTATACGAGGTACGCAATAGTTATAACGGGAGCGATACCGGTTTAATTACTGGCTATTACGAACCCCTCTTGAATGGTTCGCTGACGAGAACCAGCACTTATACCGTGCCCCTATACGCCTACCCGAGTGCTTGGAAGAGATCAAAGCCAATTCCGGGACCTACTCGAGCACAGCTTCTTAGCTCGGGTGTTTTGAATGGTTCTGAAATAGCTTGGGTCGAAGATCCAGTTGCTGCAGCTTTTATGCAGATACAAGGTTCAGGAAAAATTCGTTTACAAGATGGCCGTATTTTGCGTCTCGGTTTTGCGGGAACGAACGATCAACCATTTCAATCTATCGCCCAATGGTTAATAGAGCGAAAAGAGATTCGAAGAAATCAGGCCTCTATGCAGAGTATTTCAGAATGGGCCAAACGTAATCCTGGCCAGGTTACTGAAATGCTGAATGCCAATCCTCGCTTTGTCTTTTTTAAAGAGTTGCCAAGTGATGGTGGGGCTGAGGTAGGCCCAGTAGGCTCTCTAGGAGTGCCGCTTACCCCCGAAAGAAGTATTGCAGTTGACCTGAGATCAATTCCAATTGGCGCACCAGTATTTTTAGCAACCAACAAGCTCTTAAGTACAGAATCGATTCAAAAATTAGTAATGGCTCAAGATACTGGAAATGCTATTGTGGGCGGCGTCAGAGCTGACTTTTTCTGGGGCTCAGGCGATGCAGCCGCAGAGCTGGCAGGCCATATGAAACAAAATGGCAAGATGTGGTTACTATTACCTCGTTAAGCTGTAATCTTCGCCCGGAAGGAAATGATGACTTACCAAAATATATTGACTGAAGTGGATGGCAAAGTTGCCATCATTACACTGAATCGCCCACAGGTTCTGAATGCGATTGATGACAGCTTGATGGATGAGCTTCTCTCCGCGCTGCAGAAATTCGATGCTGATGATCATATTGCCTGCATGATCGTGACCGGAAGTGAAAAAGCGTTTGCTGCAGGAGCAGATGTTTCTAAGATGGCCAAAATGGGCTTTAACGAAGTCTATCGTCAGGAATTCATCACGCGCAATTGGGATCAGATTAAACAAGTTCGCAAGCCTATCATTGCAGCAGTATCTGGCTTTGCCTTGGGCGGCGGCTGTGAGCTAGCTATGATGTGCGACATGATTATGGCCTCAGACACTGCTAAATTTTCTCAACCTGAAATTAAGCTCGGAATTATTCCAGGCGCTGGTGGTACACAACGCTTACCTCGTGCTGTTTCAAAATCGAAAGCAATGGATCTTGTATTAACTGGGCGCATGATGGATGCGGTTGAGGCAGAGCGTGCTGGTTTAGTAGCTCGTATTTTTCCGCAAGCGGATTTCTTAAAACAAGTAAAGGCAGTTGCGCACGAGATTGCTGCAATGCCTTTGTTGACGATATTAATGGCCAAAGAGAGCATCAACACTGCTTATGAAACGACGCTCTCCGAAGGGATTCATTTGGAGCGACGCCTCTTTCACAGCTGTTTTGGGACCCATGACCAAAAAGAAGGCATGGCAGCCTTTATTGAGAAGCGCCCAGCAAAATTTACGAACGCTTAAGCTAGATAGCGCTGTGCAAGTTTGACCCAATAACTCACTCCAACTGGAATGAGTGCATCATTAAAGTCATAAGAGGGATTGTGTAAGTGACATGGACCCATGCCATGACCTACTGATCGGTGATCACCATCGCCATTGCCCAAGAAAACATAGCATCCAGGTTTCTCGAGCAACATGAAGGCGAAATCCTCAGCCCCCATAGTTGGATCAATATCCATATCAACTTGCTCTTCGCCAACCAGCTCTTTCATGACTTCCCCTGCAAAGCGAACTTCTTTAGCGTGATTAATCAGCGGGGGATAGTTACGTGTAAAAATGATTTCTGCATGACAGTCAAATGCATTAGCTGTATGTTCAGCAATTTCTCGTAGTCTTTGCTCCATCAAATCTAACACCTCTAAAGTAAAGGTGCGAATGGTGCCGCCAATGAATGCACTGTCTGGAATCACATTACTAGTCTCACCCGCATGAAATTGCGTCACAGATAAAACTGCAGCATCCACTGGACGTTTGTTGCGAGTCACAATACTTTGTAAGGCTTGAACAACTTGTACTCCAGTGAGGACAGGATCTGCGCTGTTATGTGGAAGTGCGGCGTGGCCACCTTTACCTTTGATCGTAATTTCAAAAGTATTGCTAGAGGCCATCATCGGGCCCGTAGTAACACCAAAATTTCCTTCTGCTAAACCTGGCCAGTTATGAAGTCCAAAGACAGCATCACAAGGAAATTGTTTGAATAAACCATCTTTGATCATTTCACGTGCACCAGCTCCACCTTCTTCAGCAGGCTGAAAAATGAAGATCACACTACCTTTGAAATCGCGATGGTTAGATAAGTATTCTGCTGCTCCGAGAAGCATGGCAGTATGACCATCATGACCACACGCATGCATTTTTCCAGGATTTTGCGATGAATGAGAAAAGGTGTTGTGCTCTTGAAGAGGTAGGGCGTCCATATCAGCACGCAGACCAATCATTTTTCCTGGACCAAGATCTCCAACCAGGCGACCTACAACCCCGGTCTTACCAAGACCTCGGAATACCTCAATGCCCCAACTGGAAAGCGCTTCGGCTACGAGTTGGGAAGTGCGATTCTCTTCAAAACGTAATTCAGGGTGGGCGTGGATATTGCGCCGAATTTCTTGAATTGCGCTTGAGGAATCAATGATCTCAGGGAGTAAACGCATGCCTTCATCTTAGCCGAAAGTGCCCTAAAGCCCCTAAAGAAGCTCTAAATTCAGGTGCTTGGCAGCAAAAGCGAGCGCCTCTATCGAGTAGGGCGCATTTTGGGGTTTGACTAAATGCTGACTTAGGCTAGGAATAAGCCCTAAAAAAGGTGCGGGAATACATTTTTTGAGTGCATTGATGTTTTCTTGAAGCATGGGCATCGGCGTGTTTAATGAATTGGCAACCCATCCCGCAAGCTTGAGTTTGCGCTGAACAATTGCTTCGCAACTCAGTAGCGCATGATTGATGCAGCCTAGGCGCATTCCTACTACCAGGATCACGGGTAAATCGAAACTCTGAGCCACATCGCCCATATTATTGACATCATTGATGGGCACTAAAAATCCACCCACACCCTCAACAATGACAGTCGAAAAATCTTGCTGTAATTGTTTAAAGGCGCTCAAGATCGTTTTTGCATCCAGCGCAATATTTTGTGAAGCTGCACCAAGATGTGGTGCAATCGGCGCATCTAAGATATAAGGGCAGAGATCATCCGCAGACAGTGGGCGCTGCGCTTTACTCGTAGACGCTATTCTTAAACTTTCTATGTCTTCATTTAGACGCGATCCGTTTTGTGCTGCGTAAGTGCCTGCAACAACGGGTTTGAATCCCGCACAATCTATCCCCAAAGAGTTGAGTTTCCACAGCAATGCTGCGCTGACAAGCGTTTTACCAATCTCTGTATCAGTGCCTGTAACGAAATACCCCTTCGAGAGATTCATGCAGCATCCCCTACAAGCATGCTGGACTCTATCTTTTGTAAAACCTCAATGAGTTTTTTGACATCATCCATTGTGTGGTTCGCAGAGAAAGTCACTCGCAAACGAGCCTTGCCCTCTGGCACGGTGGGTGGACGAATTGCCGGAATCCAATATCCTGCTTCGTCTAGTAGTTTGGATGCCAGTAGGGCATTGGCATTACTGCCAATAATGATTGGCTGAATTGCAGTCAATGAGTGTATCTTTTCCCAACTTGAGAACGCCATCTCCTGATTCCACAGTTTGATTAATTCATTTAA
Source organism: Polynucleobacter paneuropaeus (assembly GCF_003261235.1). Lineage (NCBI taxonomy): Bacteria > Pseudomonadati > Pseudomonadota > Betaproteobacteria > Burkholderiales > Burkholderiaceae > Polynucleobacter > Polynucleobacter paneuropaeus. The sequence goes on from NZ_CP030085.1 coordinate 144,258, forward strand.
ATGTTTACGCCTAGCTTTGCCTTCAATCCCCTCGATGAGATTGAGACTCTTTGAAACAGTATGTGCGATTGCTGGGGGTGTCGCAGTTGTATAGATGTAGGGACGCCCTTTTTGAATCACCCATTCGATGAAAGAATCTTCCGCACAAATAAATGCACCACTGACACCAGCAGCCTTACCTAAGGTACCGATATAGATCAGCCTCTCAGAATGAAGTGCAAAGTGCTCAAGGATGCCATGACCATTTTCACCAAGCACACCAAAGCCATGTGCATCATCTACCATCAGAAGTGCATCGTATTGTTCAGCGAGTTTGAGTAATTGATGGAGTGGTGCTAGATCGCCATCCATACTAAAGACACCATCAATAACGATGAGTTTCAAAGGAGACGTGTCTTTAATTAAGGCACCCTCTAGTTCAGCAAGATCGAGATGATCAAAGACAGTTACTGAAGCTTGATGTTGGGCGCTAGCCAAACGAACGCCATCAATTAATGAGGCATGATTGAGTGCAGCAGAATAGATATGAGCTTCACCCTTGTTTGCCAATCCAATCAGACTAGTAATCGCTGTGAGATTGGCTAAATAGCCTGTACTAAAAAAGAGTGCACGCGCATGAGGAATATGAGCACTTTGTAAGCGTGCCAATTGATTTTCTAGTAAGTCGTGCGCACGGCTGTGTCCACTAATGAGATGAGAAGCGCCACTACCGACCCCATGCTCTTGGGCGCCTTCAGATAATGCTGCAACTAGTGCAGGATGATTAGCAAAACCCAAATAATCATTACTACAAAAAGTTTTGAGTACGCGACCGCCGACTAGAGCATCCACATTGCAAGCTCTCTCATTAATCCGAACGGTACGTTTTAACAGCTTTTCTTCAAGCTGAGCAATCGCTTGTTTTACTAAGGCGTACGCATTAAACGAATGGCTCATTTCAAAACTCGGTTCAGCGCACGTTGTACTGCTTGAGCCATATTCTGCGTTTGCGATGCAGTCAAAATATAAGGTGGCATGACATAAATCGTATTGCCAATCGGCCGAATTAAAATACCCTCTAAAAGGCTTGCTGAAAACATTTCTCTGGCGAAGCTGCTGGGGTTCTTCAAGACTGATGGTTTTACATCAAACGCCAGAATCATGCCTTGCTGGCGCCAGTACTCAAGACGAGCATCTTTTTTTGCCCATGTAAAAGCATGGGTTAGATCTTGCGCACGCTCAATATTTTTTTCTAAGACCTGGTCTGATTCAAAGATGGCGAGAGCAGCTAGTGCTGCTGCGCAAGCTAAGGGATTGCCGGTATAAGAATGCGAATGTAAAAAACCTTGAGCAGTTTGATCGCGATAAAACGCTCGATAAATTTTTTCAGTTGTCATGGAGAGCGAAAGCGGTAAGTAACCTCCGCTAATGCCTTTGGATAGTGTTAAAAAGTCAGGCCAAATTTCAGCATGCTCACAAGCAAAAAATTTACCTGTTCGTCCACAACCTACCGCAATTTCATCAGCAATCAGATGGATCTCATATTGATCACATAAGGCCCTGACTCGGCGAAGATATTCTGGAGAGTGCATTGCCATTTGTCCGGCACATTGCACCAAGGGTTCAATAATGAATGCGGCAATGTTTTGATGTTCTTTGACAAAGATTGTTTCGAGAGCATCTGCACATTCAATTGCAATCTCTTTAGCAGATTTGCTACCTTTGGCTTTACGGCTATCTGGTGATGGCGCGATGAAAACAGATTGCAAGAGCGGGCCATAAGCTTCACGAAAGAGCGCAACATCAGTAACTGCAAGCGCACCTAAAGTTTCACCGTGGTAGCTGTTTTCGAGACAAACAAATTTTTTCTTTTGAGGCTTACCCTGCAGTTGCCAATAGTGATGACTCATCTTTAGTGCAATTTCTACTGCAGAGGCACCATCAGACGCATAAAACACATGACCTAGATGGCCTTGAGTTAAAGCGCTGAGTTTTTCTGAGAGCTCAACAACTGGTGCGTGGGTAAAGCCAGCCAACATTACGTGCTCAATCTTTTCTAGCTGTTTACTAATGGCTTGATTAATACGCGGATTAGCATGACCAAATAGATTGGTCCACCAAGAGCTAATGCAATCTAAAAAGGCATTCCCTTTGTCGTCATAAAGCCAGGCACCCTCACCGCGAGTGATGGCAATGAGTGGCAAAGACTCATGATGTTTCATCTGAGTGCAGGGGTGCCAAACCGCAGCCAAACTCCTGTCAACCCAGTTTTTTGAATCTGTTAAATTCTGCTCGTCAATCAAATGCGTATTCATCTTTGATATTTGACCACTAGTTTTCCCTAATTCAGGCCTGTATCTGTTATGTTTGAGGTTTGAATAGGTCATTTTCTGGAAATTCACTATGCTGGACTCGCAAACGCTCGAAAAGCCCCTGACTCAGATCAAATCACAAGATCAGCTCATTAAGGAGCTAGATATTGGAGCGAGCTGGACCGTTGCCCAAATCGAGGCACTTTTTGCCCTCCCTTTCAATGAGTTGATGTTTAAGGCGCAAGAGACACACCGCCACAACTTCCCAGAGGGTGATGTCGAATTAGCCACCCTCTTATCAATCAAGACTGGTGGATGTCCTGAGGATTGTGGCTACTGCCCCCAAGCCGCTCGTTACCACACTGATATCAAGGCCAATAAGTTGATGGACTTAGATGAAGTTTTGGAGGCAGCAAAGGCGGCTAAAGCAGCGGGCTCCAATCGGTTTTGTATGGGCGCAGCTTGGCGTGAACCAAAAGACCGGGATATTGAAAAAGTCACTGCCATGATCAAGGGTGTGAAGGCGCTTGGCTTAGAAACCTGCGCAACCCTGGGCATGCTGGAGGCCAAGCAGGCAAAGGCTTTGCAGGAAGCAGGCCTTGATTTTTATAACCACAATCTCGATACCAGTGAGGATTTTTATCGTTCCGTCATCACTACTAGAGACTACCAAGATCGCCTCGACACACTAGATCATGTGCGTGCTGCAGGGATGTCAGTCTGTTGTGGCGGCATTGTGGGCATGGGTGAGTCACGTCAGCAAAGAGCCGCTTTTATTGCTCGTCTTGCAAATCTTCAGCCTTATCCAGAATCTGTTCCGATTAATCATTTGGTACCGGTTGCTGGAACACCTTTGGCCGACCAAGAGCCTTTAGATCCCCTGGAATTTGTCCGAACTATCGCGGTCGCCCGGATCACAATGCCCCGTGCCAGGGTGCGTTTATCTGCTGGTCGTCAAGAGCTTGGCAGAGCTGTTCAGGCAATGTGTTTTCAGGCTGGAGCGAACTCGATTTTCTATGGTGAGCAACTACTCACTACCGGTAACCCTGAGGCAGAAAAAGACCTCGCTCTTCTGAAAGAGTTGGGCCTTAAGACCAAGTCGAGCTGCAAAGCCGAGGTTCAGGTCTAGGATTTTTGCCCATGTTTTTGTCGGATCGCCTGATTATTGAGTTTGATACTGCCCTGAAATCGATCTCGGGCGGAGCCCATTCTCGACGCTCGATTCCAATAAATGAAGATCATGGAAAAATCTCTTTAAGTGAAGCGGAGCGTACACACGCTGCAGGTTTAATGCGCGTAAATCACGTGGGCGAAGTTTGTGCTCAAGCGCTTTACCAATCGCAAAAATTATTAGCACGAGATCCTCAAATTCAGGAGATGCTCAATCACTCCGCACAAGAGGAGATGGACCATCTCGCTTGGTGTGAAACACGTGTGAAAGAGTTAGGCTCACATACCAGTTATCTCAATCCATTTTGGTATGCAGGATCCTTCGCAATCGGCTTACTAGCAGGCTTAGCGGGCGATCAATGGAGCTTAGGTTTTGTTGCTGAAACTGAAAAACAAGTTGAGAATCATCTCCAAAGTCATTTAGAAACCTTGCCTGAAAACGATCAACAATCTCGTACGATTGTTAAGCAAATGCGTCTTGATGAAATCGAGCATGGAAAAGATGCAATCGATGCTGGCGGAGTCGTTTTGCCCCCAGTGATTCAGAAGTTAATGGAAGCAAGCTCAAAGTTAATGACGAGCACTGCCTACAAAATCTAAGTCGCGATTATTTTTAATATAAAAAAATAAATACACTGTGATTAAAAACAGTATATTGATGTCATATTTAGCCATATAGCTAAGACCTACTCTTAAGTATATTTTCCAAGTTATTGTTTAAAAGAGATATTTTATTCTCAGTATTTTATGAACAGACAACGCTAAGTGTTTGTAAACACTAGAGAATTTCCTAAAAAAACCCCCTAAAACACTTGACCCTCGGTATTTCATCCTCTAAAGTGGGAGGAAGTGTGAAAAAGTGGGGAAAATAGTGTTTCAAGGTGCTTCAGCTCTCAATTTGGATGCAAAGGGTCGCATGTCTGTGCCGGCCAAGCATCGCGACGCCTTGTTGGTTCAGGGCGAGGGCAGAGTGACGCTTACCAAGCACCCCGACGGCTGTTTACTGCTGTTCCCAAGACCCGAGTGGGAAACCTTTCGTGCCCGAGTTGCTCAGTTACCGATGGACGCGCATTGGTGGCGCAGAATATTTTTAGGTAGCGCTGCAGATGTTGAGCTGGATAGTGCCGGCAGAATTTTGGTGAGTCCAGAATTACGTTCAGCAGCAGGTATCGAAAAAGAAGTGATGCTTCTCGGAATGGGAAGTCACCTCGAATTGTGGGATGCGGCAAGCTATACCGCAAAAGAGCAGGCTGCCATTGCACAAGGTATGCCTGAAGCACTCAAGCAATTTAATTTTTAATGATTGAGTGCCATGAACAATATACATCGCCCAGTACTACTGGCCGAGGCGGTGACCGCTTTAATCGATGCGCCACTTCTTCAAGATCAAGTACACAAAATTGTCATGATCGACGGGACTTTTGGGCGAGGTGGTCATTCACAACTATTACTCAGCAAGCTCGACTCAAATGCGCGATTGATTGCATTCGACAAGGATTTGGATGCGATTGCAGTAGCGAAAAAAATAATCGATCCGCGTTTCTCGATCATTCACAGCAGCTTTGCACAGATGAATCAGTACGCAGAGCCAGAATCGATCGATGGAATTTTGTTAGACCTTGGAATCAGTTCGCCGCAAGTGGACGAAGCACATCGTGGATTTTCATTTCGACGGGATGGTCCACTCGATATGCGAATGAATACCGATCAGGGAATCACAGCAGCAGAGTGGTTAGAGCAGGCACCGCAGGAGGAAATCACTAAAGTGATTAAGGCTTACGGGGAGGAACGCTTCGCATCACAAATCGCTAAAGCCATTGTTGCTAAGCGAGAGGAGGGCCTATCTCCTAAAACAACTTTGCAACTCGCAAATTTAGTTGCTAGCGTGGTTCGTACTCGTGAGCCAGGCCAGGATCCTGCAACACGCACTTTTCAAGCGTTACGAATTTTTATTAATCGGGAGCTAGAAGATCTCGAGCAGGGCCTAAAGGCGGCCTTAAGTTTGCTAAAGCCGGGTGGACGCTTAGTGGTGATTAGCTTTCATTCGCTTGAAGATCGAATCGTCAAGCAATTCTTGCAAGCCCATGCCAAAGTTGAAGTGCCTCGCGGTTTGCCTGTAAGAGAAAAAGACTTGCCACAAAGTGCTCTAGAAATCATTGGACGCGTTCGTCCGAGCAAGGAAGAGCTCGAAGAAAATCCTCGTGCACGCTCAGCCATCATGCGAGTAGCGGAAAAAAGAATGGGAGCGTTAGCTTGAACCGCGCCACCTTTACTTTGTTAGCTCTTTTATTGATTTGCGCATTGTCACTTGTGGCTGCACAACAGCGAGCACGTAAATTATTCGTTGCAACCGAGCAAGTGCAAAATGAAGAGCGTCGATTAAATCAAGATTGGTTGCGCTTGGAATATGAACAACGCAACCTTTCAAAATCTTCCCGCATTCGTGACACAGCTCGTAATCAGCTACACATGTCACCTATTTCTCCTGAGCGTACTTTGTACATTAAGGAGAGCAAATGAGACCGGTTGGTTTTTCAACTACTCCAAATTTAGTCTTGCGTCTGCCAATGTGGCGGTCACGCTTGATGCTGTTCCTGTTGTTCTTTGTTTTCATGCTCCTGCTATTAAGGGCATTCTGGATTCAGGGCCCAGGTAACGCCTTTTATGAAGCAAAAGCCGTGCGGGGAACCCAGCGTGAGCTCGAATTACCAGCGAGTCGCGGAAAGATTTTGGACCGAAATGGTAATGTGATCGCAACGAGTCTTGAAGCGAAATCAGTAATTGCCTACAACGACACTGTGCCTGATGATTTATCGGCAGAAAAGCTTCATCAGCTTGCAAGTCTTTTGCAAATGAATGAAGCGGATTTACGAAGAAAACTCAAAGAAGAGCGTAAGCAGGTCTTTTTGAAGAGACAAGTTGATCCCGCAGTGGCTCAGCAAATTAAACAATTAGAAATTCCTGGAATTGGTTTGAATAATGAATACCGTCGCTTTTACCCAGAGGGTGAAGCGATGGCACACGTTGTGGGTTTCACTAATGTGGAAGATCGCGGCCAAGAAGGCATGGAGCTCTCCCATGAAAAAGAATTGGCTGCCCGTCCTGGTCAGCGTCGAGTTGTGGTCGATCGCTTAGGTCGTATCGTTGAGGATGTGGCAATTGAACAAGAGCCACAAAATGGTAAAGATTTGCAGTTGTCCATTGATAGCAAGATTCAGTACCTTGCCTATAACGCTGTTAAGAATGCGGTTGAAGAGCATCACGCTAAAGCTGGTGGGGCAGTAGTTTTGGATACACAAACTGGCGAGATCTTAGCCTTAGCGAATTATCCAAGTTATAACCCGAATAATCGTCGCAATTTGACTGGGGAACAATTGCGTAATCGAGTGTTAACGGATACTTTTGAGCCCGGTTCAACAATGAAGCCCTTCACAATCTCTACCGCATTAGAGAAGGGTGCTATTACTCCTAATACGAATATGGTGATCGGTGCGAGTTACTTGATCGGCCCTAAACCGATTACCGATATCCATCCCTATGGAAATCTGACAGTTTCACAAGTGATCCAAAAGTCGAGCAATATTGGTACAGCCAAAATTGCAATGAATAATCTCTCGCCCGAAGAGATGTGGAATATGTATTCGGCTGTGGGCTTTGGCCAAGCCCCAAAGATTGGTTTTCCTGGTGCTGTATCTGGAACATTACATCCTTATCAAAAATGGGGCGCATCTGACCAGGCACGTATTGCATTTGGTTACGGGATTTCTGCATCGCTATTTCAAGTTGCTCGTGCATACACCATTTTTGCGCGGGATGGTGAACTGGTGCCATTGACGATTCAGCGTAGTTCAGAAGTTAAATCGGGCGTAAGAGTAATTTCTGCAAAAACCGCAATTGAGATGCGCAGCATGCTCGAAACTGTAACTGAGCCTGGCGGCACAGCAGTAAAAGCCCAGGCGGATGGTTATCGGGTTGGTGGCAAAACAGGTACGGCACATAAACTGGTCGGTAAAGGCTACGGTAATTCTTATCGAGCTTATTTCGCAGGAATTGCCCCCATCAGCACGCCTCGGATCGTGGTGGCGGTAATGATCGATGAACCTACTGGCGGAAGTCACTATGGTGGCGATGTTGCAGCTCCTGTGTTCTCAACTATTGTGAGTGAAACCTTGCGAACCCTGAATGTCTTACCTGATGCCAATATCAAGCAGATGGTCTCTGATGAAGTAAAGCGCCCTGTAGAGAATCCAGTGACAGGACTTAAGACTCAGCAAGTGGTTTTGAAAAGATGAGGGTGGCAGTGCATATAGAACCCAATCACTTGATTGAGCATTTACAAAAATTGGTAGCACCTGCCGCCAAGATTAGAAGTGATAGTCGACAAATCAAACTTGGCGATATCTTTTTTGCCTATCCCGTTGGTCATGGCAAAGCATTGCGAGATGGTCGGCTATTTATTGCCGCAGCTCTTGAAAGTGGTGCAAAGGCAGTTGTTTATGATCCGATCAATCTGAATGATCAATTTGAAGATCATCCTCAGTGCTTTGCAGTTGAGAATTTAGCAAAACACGCCGGATTTTTAAGTGCACAGTGGTATGGCAATCCTAGCCGCGATCTGAATGTGATTGGGGTTACTGGTACCAATGGAAAGACGAGCATTACCCAGTGGATTGCTCAGGCGCTAGATACCCCTTCTCAGCGCGCTGCAGTGATTGGTACGCTAGGAGCAGGATTGTCAGGCTCCTTAATTCAGACGGGGTATACCACCCCGGATGCCCCGACACTACAGACTCAGATAAGTGAGTTGCGTGACCAAGGCGCAAAACAATTGGCTATCGAAGTTTCCTCTCATGCTTTAGATCAAGGCCGAATTGCGGGATTAGATATTAGCTGCGCAGTATTTAGTAATTTGACGCAAGATCATTTGGACTACCACGCCAATATGACTGAGTATGCTCAAGCAAAAGCAAAGTTATTTAATCAGAGCGCCCTCAAGGATGTCGTTTTGAATATGGACGATCCCTTTGGAAGAGAGCTTGCAATGCAGGCACTTGCGAAGAATGTCGTAAAAGTTTGGGGCTATGCATTAGAGCAGAGCGCTTTTCAGGGCTTTGAAAAATTTGGTGATCGCTTGCATCAACTGTATGCAAAAGATTTAGTGTTAGCCGGAAATGGCTATGATGCCTCATTCATTTACGAAGGTAAGGGGTCTGAAAAGCTACATATTCCCGTCATTGGTGAATTTAATGTCAGTAATTGTTTGGCAGTCTGGGGAGTCTTGTTAAGTCAAGGTTTAACAATCTCAGAAGCTAGTAAGCGAGTTAGTCACTTAAAGCCCGTCATCGGTCGCATGGAGTTAATTCATTCCAATAAAACTGGGCCATTAGTAATTGTTGATTATGCGCATACACCGGATGCCTTAGAAAAAGTTCTAAAAACCTTGCGGCCTATTGCTGATGAACGTCAGGGGAGGCTCTGGTGCGTATTTGGTTGTGGTGGCGATCGTGATGTTGGTAAACGACCTCAGATGGGAAGGGTTGCAGAGCAATTTTCTGATGAAGTAATTATTACCAGCGATAACCCCAGATCAGAAGATCCAAATGAAATCATCGCCATGATCAACTCTGGAATGACTACGCAGACCAAACAAGCACAAATCATTGTCGATCGGGCTGCAGCAATTATGGCTGCTGTGCGCCATGCAACAGAAGCAGACATTGTTTTAGTCGCCGGCAAGGGTCATGAATCTACGCAAGAAATCAATGGTAAAAAATTTGATTTCTCAGATCAAGAGCATATCCTCTTGGCAGCAGGAGGAGCGATCTAATGCTGACGATGACCAATCTTGCAGAAATTCATCAAATGCTCCCCGGCAGCCAATTATTGAATATTTCTTTAGAGAAATCTCGGGCAGTAAGTATTTCTGGAATCGGTAGTGATAGTCGAAAAATACAATCAGGTGAATTATTTGTCGCTTTGAGTGGCGAGCGTTTTGATGCGCATCATTTTCTTGGTGAGATCGGAAGTTCTGCTGCAAGTGCTGCCATGATTGCCAATCCCAGCAACTGTCCTGATCACTTAGCGGCTGTATGTGTCGCCGATACGAGAGTGGGACTTGGCCAGCTGGCTAAGGCCTGGAGAGGGAGGCACCCCATTGCGCTTGCACTAGTGACTGGTAGCAATGGCAAGACCACTGTCAAAGAAATGATCGCTTCGATATTTAGAAGCGCAGTAGGTGAGGCAGCTACTTTAGTAACTAAAGGAAATCTTAATAATGACATTGGTTTGCCTTTAACCTTATTGCGTCTGCGTCCATCTGATCGTTTGGCAGTCATTGAGCTGGGTATGAATCATCCCGGTGAGACTGCACAGTTAGCGGCGATTGCTCAGCCTAATATCGCACTCATTAATAATGCCCAGCGAGAGCACCAAGAGTTTATGACTAGTGTTGGAGCGGTAGCTCAAGAACATGCTGATGCATTGAAAGCATTGCCATTAGACGGTATTGCGGTATACCCAGCTGATTCTGAATTCTCCTCACTCTGGAAAAATGCAGCGGGTAATCGTAAGGTCATTGACTTTGCACTCTCCAGTCCGGCTAGTGTTTCAGGGGTTCTAAAGGAAAATGGAAGTTTACAAATCAATACTGCAAATGGTTCTGTTGAAGTACAGCTGAAAACTTTAGGACTTCACAATGTAAGTAATGCGCTTGCAGCAGCAGCGGTTGCTTTGGGAGCCAATCTCAGTCTCGAAAATATTCAAAAAGGCTTAGAAGCTTTTACCCCTGTTAAGGGACGTATGCAAGCCAGCCCACTAGGTAATCACTGCACCTTAATTGATGATAGTTATAACGCCAATCCAGATTCTGTCCGTGCAGCAATTGATGCTTTAAAGCAAGCTAACGGAGTGTCATGGTTAGTTTTGGGTGATATGGGTGAGGTCGGAGACCAGGGCCCAGCATTTCATCATGAAGTGGGAGCCTATGCTGCTGAGCAAGGGGTTGACCAGTTGTTTGCAATCGGTGAGCAGTGTCAATTAGCAGTGCAGGGCTTTAATGAGACTAAGCAAAAACTCCACTTAGATTCTAGCGCTCAGCACTTCGCTGAAATAGAGGCATTGAATGCAAGTCTGGCTAGTAGTTTGAAAGACAAAAATTTGGCAGTATCGGAAAAAATGCATATTTTGATTAAGGGCTCCCGTTTTATGAAAATGGAGCGAGTGGTACAAGCTATGCAAGAAGGGGCTAATACATGCTCTTAATTTTGGCGCAATGGCTGCAAGAAGACTTTGGATTTTTACGGGTCTTTAATTACATCACTTTCCGCGCTGTGATGGCCACTTTAACAGCCCTATTAATTGGTTTGGTTTCGGGACCCTGGGTGATTCGTAAATTGATAGCCTTAAAGATGGGTCAATCTGTTAGAAATGATGGACCACAAAGTCATTTAGCCAAGACAGGTACCCCCACAATGGGTGGTGTTTTAATTTTGTTAGGAATCTTTATTTCCTGCATCTTGTGGGCAGATCTAACGAATCGATTTATCTGGATTGTGATGATTGTGACTTTTGGATTTGGCGTAGTAGGCTGGGTTGATGATTACCGTAAGGTGGCCCGTAAAGATCCCAATGGGATGAGTTCGAGAGAAAAATTCTTTTGGCAGACTGTCATTGGATTATTTGCCGCAATTTATTTGGCATTCTCAGTGTCGGAAATTAATAACCTCAAAGTACTTCAGCTATTCCTGGATTGGCTTCAAAGTGGTTTTGCACTCGATCTACCAGCGAAAACAAACTTGTTATTGCCATTCATAAAAGAGGTGAGCTATCCCTTAGGCATGATGGGCTTCATTATTTTGAGCTATTTTGTGATCGTCGGTAGTAGTAACGCCGTCAACCTCACAGATGGTCTCGATGGATTGGTAATCATGCCGGTGATTCTGGTGGGGGCAGCATTAGGTGCATTTGCCTATGTGATGGGTAATGCGATCTACGCAAAATATTTACTTTTCCCCTATATACCTGGCGCTGGCGAGTTAATGATTTTCTGCGGTGCTATGGGTGGCGCTGGCTTGGCTTTCCTTTGGTACAACACCCATCCCGCACAAGTATTCATGGGTGATGTTGGTGCGCTCGCCCTAGGTGGCGCTTTAGGAACAATTGCAGTGATTGTCCGTCAAGAGATTGTGCTGTTTGTGATGGGCGGTATTTTTGTCGCAGAAACATTTTCAGTAATGCTTCAAGTATTTTGGTTCAAGTACACCAAGAAAAGATATGGCGAAGGTCGTCGTATTTTTAGGATGGCGCCACTGCATCATCACTTTGAATTAGGCGGCTGGAAAGAAACGCAAGTAGTAGTCCGTTTTTGGATTATTACCATCCTATTAGTTTTAGTTGGCTTATCTAGCCTGAAATTACGGTGAGCCAAAAAATATGTTGAATATTCCAAATCCTTTTGCCAATCCTAAAGTGATAAGTAGTGAAGTGACTAAATCACCAAGTCATTTTCTAATTCTGGGCTTAGGTGAGTCTGGGATAGCAATGGCTAAATGGTGTTTGCGCAATGGAGCAAAAGTTCGCCTTGCTGATACGCGTGATTCTCAGAAATTTTCTGATAAGCAAAAAACTTGGTTAGCTGAGCTTGAGCAGGCAGGCTTGAAGGATGTCCAATGGGGTCCTTTGACTAATAACTTACTAAAAGAAATAGATGTTATTGGCATCAGTCCCGGTTTGTCACCGACTCAAGAACCGATCCAATCATTCATAGCTACTGCACGGCAAGACAATGTTGAAGTGTGGAGCGAGATCGAGTTTTTTGCTCGTGCGATTGCAGCATTGACACTCATGCAAGAAGGAGTCGCTAATACTCCTGTGGTGCTAGTTATTACCGGAACGAACGGCAAAACCACTACGACAGCGTTAACGGGCCAACTCTGTGAACGGGCCGGTAAGAAGGTAGCAGTCGCTGGAAACATTAGTCCTGCAGCACTCGATAAGCTCGAGATGTGCTTAAACGAAGCTGACCAGTTCAGCGATATGCCCGATATATGGGTATTAGAGCTCTCAAGTTTTCAGTTGCTATTTACGGATAGTCTGAATGCGACCGCTGCAACAGTTCTTAACATCACACAAGATCACTTGGACTGGCATGGTGATATGCAGTCTTACGCCAATGCAAAGGCACGAATTTTTGGACCAGATTCTATTTGCATCTTGAATCGGGACGATCCTCTTGCCTTCAATTTGCTTTCTGAAGATGAAAAACTCAATAGATCTATCGTGACCTTTGGTGCTGGTCGTCCAGATGAGCAGGGTGCATTTGGTATCGAGCGTGATTTGCGTGCTGGCGGAATTGATTGGTTGGTATGGGCTGAGGTTGATGAGAATCAAGAGCCAAAACCTAAGCGTCGTCGTAAAACAGTGACTCCTGATGAAGAAGAATTGCGACTCAAGCGTTTAATCCCAGCCGATGCTCTGAAAATTCGGGGTCGTCATAATGCGCTCAACGCGCTAGCTGCCTTGGCTTTAGCCCGTTCGGCAGGTTTGCCAATGAGTCTACTGTTGCATGGTTTGCGGGATTACGAGGGTGAGCCTCATCGAGTACAGAGTATTGGCATTGTTGCTGACGTTGAGTATGTCGATGACAGCAAAGGGACTAATGTTGGTGCCACAGTAGCAGCATTGAATGGACTAGCTAATAACGAGTCTAGAAAGAGAATTTGGTTAATAGCGGGTGGCGATGGCAAAGGCCAGGACTTTTCACCTTTACGTGAACCTGCACTACGCTTTATCAAAGGTGCTTTCTTAATTGGCAAAGATGCAAAGTCACTTGCAGATGCGCTTGGTAGTGAGGTCTCTTGCACTATCAGTGAAACACTAGCTAATGCAGTACAACAAGCTGCTCATCAAGCCCAATCTGGCGATATTGTTTTGCTATCTCCAGCATGTGCTAGTTTTGATCAGTTCAAGGATTACATTGCCCGTGCAGATGCTTTTGCATCTGAAGTGACTGAATTAGGTATGCAGATCGATGGTGTTCATATATGAGCTTAAAAGATAAGTTATTTCCTGATAATCGCTTAGGGCTCGATCGCTTCTGGAACTTTTCTCGTGGCGGAATCGATAATTTCCGAAGTGGCTTAAGAGATGCGGTATCAGGGGTTGAGCAGACCCGCTCCCGCATGATGGAGTATGACCAATTACTAGTGTGGGCTGTACTCTCGCTTACTCTGATTGGTTTGGTGATGGTGTACTCAGCATCAATTACTTTGGCTGATGGGCCAAAATACTCAAACTATAGTAGCAATCACTTTTTGATTCGGCATTTAATTTCTTTGGTAATCGCCTTAGGGGTAGGCATTTGGACATTTAAGATTCCAAGCAAGGTTTGGGATCGTTATTCACCCATTATTTTTGGTGTAACGCTATTGCTATTAATAGCCGTTCTGATTCCTGGTCTTGGCAAGGGTGTGAATGGAGCAAAGCGTTGGATTTCGCTGGGGGTGATGAACTTTCAGCCATCTGAACTCATGAAGTTTGCTACGGTAATTTTTGCGGCAACCTATACCGTTCAACGACAGGAGCATTTACATACCTTCATTAAAGGCATGCTACCTATGGGTATTGCAGTTGCTCTGGTTGGCGCACTGTTAATGCTTGAACCCGATATGGGCGCATTTATTGTGGTCGCCCTGATTGCTTTTGGCATTCTTTTCCTTGGTGGAATCAATGCCAAATTATTTGGAGGCCTGGTCCTAGTTGGGATTGCAAGCGCCTCTACCATTATTGCACTGTCACCATTCCGTCGTGGACGCATTCTGGCTTTTATGGATCCATGGCAGGTGGATAACGCTGCTAATAAGGGCTATCAGCTCACTCACTCTCTAATGGCCTTCGGTCGTGGCGAATGGTTTGGCACCGGCTTAGGTGGTAGTGTCGAAAAACTGCATTACCTTCCTGAAGCACACACTGATTTTATTTTGGCGGTGATTGGTGAAGAGCTCGGCTTTGTTGGTGTACTCGTGATGATCTTCTTGTTTTACTGGGTAGTGCGCCGCTCATTCATGATTGGCCGTACCGCACTACAGTTGGATCGCAGCTTTGCAGGTTTAGCTGCTAAGGGAGTGGGTATTTGGATTGGTTGGCAAGCCTTTATCAATATGGGCGTTAACTTAGGTCTACTCCCAACTAAAGGTTTAACGCTTCCCTTGGTGAGTTATGGTGGCTCAGGTATTTTAATGAATGCGATTGCCATAGCCATGCTACTTCGCATCGATTACGAAAACCGAATTCTGATGCGTGGGGGGAAGCTGTGACACAACCCTCAATCTTGGTGATGGCTGGTGGCACGGGCGGACATATCTTCCCGGGCTTGGCCGTTGCTGAGTACCTGAGAGCCCGTGGTTGGCAAGTGTCTTGGCTAGGCAATCAAAACGGTATGGAGTATCGCTTGGTCAATGCTGCGAAGATTCCATTTGAGTCGGTAGATTTTGGTGGTCTGCGTGGTAAAGGACTTAAAGCCAAATTGATGTTGCCAATCAATTTAGTGAGAGCAAGTCTGCAGAGTATCAAAATTATGCGTCGCCTCAAACCTAATGTTGTGTTGGGCATGGGTGGTTATATTACTTTCCCAGGCGGTATAGTATCCGCATTGTTAAGACGAGCATTGGTTTTGCATGAATCCAACTCGGTACCTGGTAGTGCAAATCGTGCTCTAGCAAAGATTGCAAAAAAAACCTTGACGGGTTTTCCGAACACGATGCTTGATGCTGAGTGGGTGGGTAATCCCATACGCCAAGAGTTTGATCAACTTGCTGCTCCTGCAGAACGCTACAGTACACGTCAAGGCTCGTTATCTATTTTGGTAGTTGGTGGCAGCTTGGGCGCAGCAGCCCTGAATCAAGTGGTTCCAGCGGCCTTAGCCCTAATACCTTTAGCTAACAGGCCAAAGGTGATACATCAAGCGGGCGAGAAACATCTTAAAGATCTTGAACAGTTATATACAAGCCTGGGAGTACAGGCTGATATCCGCAGTTTTATTGACGACATGCCCACTGCTTATGCCAATGCAGATCTTGTTATCTGCCGCTCAGGTGCAATGACGATTTCAGAATTGGCTGCGGCAGGAGTGGCCTCTTGTTTAGTTCCTTTCCCATTTGCCATCGATGATCACCAGACTGCTAATGCACGCTTCTTGGCTGATGCTAAGGCAGCAATCTTATTGCCACAGACGCAACTCAATGCTGATGACTTGGCTCAAATGATTCAGGGTTTTAGTCGTGATGCTTTATTAAAGATGGCAGAGCATGCCCAGGCATTAGCAAAACCACAGGCTACTGCACGCGTTGCGCAGGTATGTGCAGAAGCAGCGGGAGTATCTCTATGAAGCATATCGTGCAGCAAATTCACTTCATTGGTATAGGCGGTGCTGGAATGAGTGGCATTGCTGAAGTACTTCTGAATTTAGGCTACCAAGTCTCGGGTTCTGACTTGGTAGAGAATGCAACAACTCAGCGCTTGAAGGCATTAGGCGCAGTCATTCACATTGGACATGATCCTAAGAATATTGGGACAGCAGAAGCAGTTGTGATCTCGACCGCGGTGGCTGGTAATAATCCCGAAGTGTTGGCCGCACGTGCAGCAAAAATTCCGGTGATTCAGCGTGCTGTGATGCTAGGCGAGTTAATGCGTCTGAAACAAGGCATCGCGATTGCAGGAACACACGGCAAAACAACTACTACCAGTTTGGTAGCATCGGTTCTCGCAGAAGGAGGCTTAGATCCTACCTTTGTGATTGGGGGTAAATTAAATTCTGCTGGCGCGAATGCGCGCTTAGGTCAGGGCGACTTTATTGTGGTTGAAGCAGATGAGTCTGATGCTTCTTTCTTACAGCTCTTTCCAGCCATGGAAGTGGTCACCAATATCGATGCTGATCACATGGATACTTACCAACACGATATGGCTCGCCTGAAACAGGCGTTTGTGCAATTTATTCAGCGTATGCCATTCTATGGTGTAGCGGTACTTTGCATTGATGATGTCAATGTTCGCGACATTATCCCTTTTGTTTCTCAACCAGTTTTGCGTTACGGCTTGTCGGATGATGCCGATATTCGTGCAACTGATGTACGTGCAGAGGGAACATCAATGCGTTTTACTGTAGAACGTAGAACAGTGAGAAGACACGGCAATAAGCCTGGCCCGCTCCAGATTTCTTTAAACCTACCAGGTCTACACAATGTTAGAAATGCCTTAGCAGCGATTGGTATTGCAACAGAATTGGGTGTGAGTGATCAAGCGATTGTCAAAGCATTATCTGAATTTAGTGGCGTGGGTCGACGCTTCCAACGCTATGGAGAAATTCCGCTTGCCAGTGGCGGTAGCTTTACCTTGATTGATGATTATGGCCATCACCCAGTTGAAATGGCAGCGACTTTATCGGCGGCAAGGGGGGCTTATCCTGATCGTCGTTTAGTACTGGCTTTTCAGCCACACCGATTTACTAGAACTCGAGATTGCTTCGGTGAGTTTGTCCAAGTATTGAAAAACTTTGATGCACTCGTGTTAACTGAAGTCTATCCAGCAGGCGAGGCTAAGATTCCGGGGGCAGATGGTAAGAGCTTATTAAAGGCAGTGGTTACAGAGGCTAGCGCTAAGAGCGCTTCTCTCAATCCAAAAGAGACTGCATTTGCCAGCAGCATTGCTGAGATGCCTGAAAAACTCAATGGCCTTTTGCGTGATGGGGATGTCCTGATTACGATGGGCGCTGGTTCTATTTCCAATTTGTCGCATGACTTAGCAGAGGCCAAGCATGCATAGTCAATGGGGTAAACGCGTTCACAGTGAATTAGCCAAACTTGATATTAAGACTTTAGGTCGAGTTGGCGTATTGCTAGGCGGCCGTTCCGGCGAGCGGGAAATTTCGTTAATGTCGGGCGGCGGAGTCTTAGAAGCGCTGCATTCAAAAGGGATAGATGCGCATCCTTTTGATCCTAGTCTGCGCTCACCTGCTGAGTTAGTGCAAGAAAAATTTGATCGTGTTTTTATCTCTTTGCACGGAAGATATGGTGAGGATGGAACTATTCAAGGCTTACTTGAGCTTTTAAATATTCCGTATACAGGTAGTGGTGTTCTGGCCTCCGCTCTATCTATCGACAAAATTGTTACCAAACAAGTATGGCTCAGCAATGGACTAGCCACACCAGTATTTGTTGAATTGACTGCCAATAGCGATTGGGATGCAGTTGCAAAAAAATTAGGCTTACCCCTGATTGTGAAGCCTGCACACGAAGGCTCATCTTTGGGATTAACTAAGGTGAAGTCTGTTAGTGGGCTACCAGCAGCTTATGACTTGGCAGCCAAAATTGATACCAAGATCATTGCTGAGACTTGCATCATTGGTGATGAGCTGACTTGCCCATTGGTTGGGGAGGGTGCTAGCGCAGAAGCCCTGCCAGTGATCAAAATTATTCCGCCAGATGCTAATTATGATTTTCATCATAAGTATTTTTCAGATGAAACACAGTATTTATGTCCAACAGGTCTTCCTGAAGAGGTAAATGCTGCTGTTCAGTCTTTAGCGCTTGCTGCTTATAAAGCACTTGGATGCCGAACTTGGGGTCGCGCCGATGTGATGATCGATCAGAAAACGGGTAAGCCCTACTTATTGGAAATGAATACATCCCCAGGCATGACCTCGCACTCGCTGGTGCCGATGGCTGCAAAGGCTGCTGGTGTTGAGTATGCCGATTTAGTAGTGTGGATATTAAGTCAGACACTGAAACAGGCTGGAGGCTTAAGAACATGAGTCGCTTACTGCAACAGTTTGGCAATCTCTTTGCTTTTGCTATGTCTCCAATCTGGAATTACCCAGAGAGAATGCAAAAGGTAAGCCGTTTGTTGACGCGATGTTTCCTAGTCATGCTGGTGATTAGTATTTTGGTTTGGCTAAGTCAGCGCCCAGTGTTTGCTCTGAGACAGGTTCAGATTGAGCCTGTTGCAGGTCAAACTTTGAAACATATTAATAAAGCCGTTGTGAGGCAAGAAGTGCTGGAGACAGTTCAAGGAAATTTCTTCAGTGTCAAGCTAGAGAATGTAAAGAAGGGTTTTGAGTCTATGCCCTGGGTACGCCATGCCAATGTCCGTCGCATTTGGCCTAATGGATTGGTAATCAGTATTGAAGAGCAGAAGGCTTTTGGTACCTGGGGCGGGGCCGATAGTCAACAGCTCATGAACACCCATGGAGAAATATTTAGTGGGCGGGTTTCAGAGGTTCCAGACGATACCCATTTAATTGAATTCCGAGGCCCAAGTGATGCTGGCCAAGAAGTTATGCGTCTTTATGAGAAAGCTAATGCTTGGTTTAAACCTTGGAACACAGAAATTAGTTCACTTACTTTATCGGATCGATATGCGTGGCATGTGAAGTTATCCAACGGGATGAAAGTGGAATTTGGGCGCGACGAAGAAAGCTCAGATAAGAACTTAACTGAGGAGCGAGTTGCCCGCCTCTTTAAATATTGGCCACAAGTTCAAGATAAATGGGCGAATCGGGTGGATGCAATCGATCTTCGTTATGCCAATGGTTTTGCGGTGCACTTAGCTTCAGTCAACATCAAGACAAGTGACCTTAATGGAAAAAAAAGTGAGTCAAAGCAATGAGCATATTTATGAGGAATCCGAATGAGTAAGGACAATCGCGATTTATTGGTTGGGTTAGATATTGGTACATCTAAGGTGGTTGCCTTGGTCGCTGAACTCGCACCTGATGGTCAGTTCAATGTAGTTGGAGTAGGTCAAACCGTTTCCAAGGGATTAAAAAAAGGTGTCGTTGTTAATATCGAGGCAACCATACAGTCAATTCAGAAGGCGCTAGAAGAGGCTGAAGTGATGGCAGATCGTCAGATCGCGCAAGTCTTCACCGGTATCGCTGGAAATCACATTATTAGTTTTAACTCGAGCGGCATGGTAGCCATTCGTGACAAGGAAGTGAGCGAAGGGGATGTGGAGCGTGTTCTAGAAACTGCTAAGGCTATTAATATTCCAACCGACCAACAAATTCTGCACATCCTAGTTCAAGAATTCATCATCGATGGCCAAGAGGACGTACGCGAGCCCATTGGCATGAGTGGTCTGCGTCTCGAGGTCAAGGTTCATATCGTGACAGGCGCCGTTAGTGCTGCCCAAAATATTGTGAAGTGTGTACGCCGCTGTGGTCTGGAAGTCAATGATTTGATTTTGCAACCTCTAGCTTCTAGTTTGGCGGTACTTACCGAGGATGAAAAAGAGTTAGGCGTTGTTTTGGTGGATATTGGCGGCGGCACTACTGATATTGCAATTTATTGCCAGGGCTCGATTCGTCATACTGCAGTGATTCCAATTGCAGGTGATCAAATTACCAATGACATTGCGATGGCGCTTCGTACACCAACCATCGATGCAGAGGATTTGAAGATTCAATATGGTATTGCTCGTCAAGATATGGCTGACCCAGCTGCAATGATTGATGTACCAGGTGTTGGCGATAGAGATCCACGGCCGATGTCTAAGCAGGCTTTAGCAGCTGTCATTGAGCCTCGGGTTGAAGAGCTTTTCACATTGGTTCGCGGTGTCGTTCGCGAGTCTGGCTACGAAGATATGGTCTCTTCAGGAATTGTATTGACTGGAGGCACAGCCTTGATGCCAGGCATGGTTGAGCTTGCCGAGCAAGTATTTTTACGTCCCGCTCGAGTAGGCACCCCTGAATACCGTGGCCATCTTCATGAAGTTCTAAGAAGCCCTCGTTTTGCTACCAGCATTGGTTTGCTGATGGAAGGGCAGGCTCAGCTATTGCGCGGTCGTCGGGTTTCTCAATCAGGCGCACTACAAAGTGTGGTGTCGCGTATGAAGGAATGGTTTGCAGGAAATTTTTAAGTTGTTTTTCGTCGTCGTCAATGTAGTACGTTTTCTACCTAGGAGGGTATATGGAATTTGAAATGTTAGATCAAGAAACAGCCGGGAAAACTATCATTAAGGTGGTTGGAGTCGGTGGGGCTGGTGGCAATGCTGTCCAGCATATGATTCGTCGCGGTGTAGATGGCGTAGAGTTTATTTGCATGAACACCGATGCTGGCGCGTTACAGCGTTCTGAAGCATCTGTGAATTTGCAACTAGGCTCTAGCGGTCTGGGAGCTGGTGCCAAGCCAGAAATCGGTGCGGCCTCTGCTGAAGAAGCCCGTGCTCGTATCGCTGATGTATTGCAAGGCGCACACATGGTATTCATCACCGCTGGTATGGGTGGTGGTACAGGCACTGGTGCTGCCCCAGTGGTTGCGCAAGTTGCAAAAGAAATGGGCATCTTGACGGTTGGTGTTATCAGTAAGCCATTTGACTTTGAGGGCGTGAAGCGCTTGAAGGTTGCTGAGAATGGGGCAAGTGAATTAGAAAATTACGTTGACTCACTGATTGTTGTTTTGAATGAGAAATTATTCGAAGTGATGGGTGAAGATGCTGAGTTTGATAAAGCCTTTGCTTGTGCTGATGATGTATTACATAACGCGGTATCTGGTATTGCTGAGATCATTAATGTTCAAGGTTTGATTAACGTTGACTTTGAAGACGTGAAAACCGTGATGGGTGAGCAAGGTAAGGCCATGATGGGTACTGCAACAGTTTCTGGAATGGATCGTGCGCGTTTGGCTGCGGAAGCTGCAGTTGCTTCGCCATTACTCGAAGGTGTTGATTTATCTGGTGCCCGCGGTGTCTTGGTTAACATTACTGCTAGCCGTTCATTGAAGTTGTCAGAGACACGCGAAGTGATGGCTGCGATTCGTGGCTATGCTGCGGATGACGCTACTGTGATTTTCGGTACGGTATATGACGATAGCTTGGGTGATGCACTTCGAGTAACTGTAGTTGCGACTGGTCTGAATAATCCTCAAGCACGTCAAAATAGTCAACCTGAAGTGGTTTGGAGACAGGCAACAGGCACGCATGATGCTATGCCAACCATGGCAGATTTAAATAGCTTTGCTCCTGCTAGTCCTTCTGCGGCAATGAGTAAGGCAGGCTTAGATTCCGCTATGAATACTTCTGCTTCCATGCCAATGACAGGGTCTGCACCTGCAATTCAGCCTGCTTCTGCAGGGGTTGATTACAGCCAATATGATCTGCCACGGGTTTTCAGAAACTCGCGTGAGGCTGCTCCAGCACCAACTTTAGGCGCTGATAGCTCACCTCAAGCAAAAACCATGTTGGATAAAGGCACGGATTTCTATGAGATTCCAGCCTTTTTACGTAAACAAGCAGACTAATTGACTGCTCAATACAATAGATAGTGCGCAATGCCAGCGCGGCGCCCCTCCGGACGACGAATCCCGCGCTAGCGCTGGCATACTCATTTACCACTACTTCTATTAATTTGGAGATCTCATGATTGCAGTTGGACAAAAATTACCAAACGCCACTCTGTATGAGTTTATTGATGAGGCTACCGAAGGTTGTGCTATGGGTCCAAATACTTTCGAGGTCGAAAAGCTTACGGCTGGTAAGAAGATTGTGATTTTTGCTTTGCCAGGTGCATTCACACCCACCTGTTCTGCTCAGCATGTGCCAGGATATTTAGCGCAGTACGATGCTCTCAAGGCAAAAGGTGTTGATGAAATTTGGTGTATTTCGGTTAATGACCCATTTGTAATGGGTGCTTGGGGCCGAGACTTAAAAGTAGGCAAAAAAATTCGCATGTTTGGTGACGGTAGTGCTGAGTTCACCAAAAAATTAGGCATGGAGTTTGACCTGATTGCACGTGGTTTAGGTGTGCGTTCGCAACGCTATGCCATGATTGTTCAAGATGGTGTAGTAAAAACATTAGACCTAGAAGCGCCCGGTAAGTTCGAAGTAAGCGATGCTGCTTCTGTTCTAAAACAGCTCTAATTCGAATCCAATTCTTATAACAATGATGTTGAAGCAGCGTACGATTGCCTCCCCAGTAAAAACCGTTGGAATCGGTTTGCACTCGGGGCGTAAGGCAACCCTAATAATCAAGCCTGCGCCGGTAAATACAGGCATTCAGTTCGTACGTATCGACACCCCAGAGCAGGCAGTAGTTCCTGCAACTGCACTATCAGTATGCGATACCAGACTAGCTTCAGTCATTCAAAAAGATGGCACTAAAGTTTCTACAGTTGAGCATTTGCTGTCTGCATGTGCTGGTTTGGGGTTAGATAATTTGCTGATTGAAATTGATGGCGAAGAAGTGCCCATCATGGATGGTAGTGCCGCCTCTTTCTTATTCTTAATTGAATCGGCTGGTATTGCTGAGCAAGAAGCACCCCGTCAATTTCTAGTGATCAAAAAACCGGTTGAAGTACGAGAGGGTGATAAGTTGGCGCGCCTGGAGCCATTCTTTGGCTTTAAGTTGGATTTCACGATCGACTTTAAACATCCTGCCGTTGATAAAACAGGTCAGCGCTTTGTAGTCGATTTTGCTGAGCATGCTTATCGGAGTGAAATCGGACGTGCACGAACTTTTGGATTTGCTCACGAAGTGGAAGCATTAAGAGAAATGGGCTTAGCTCGGGGCGGTAGTTTAGACAACGCGATTGTGTTGGATGAGCATCGAATCTTAAATAATGAAGAATTGCGCTATGACGATGAGTTTGTGCGCCATAAGATTTTGGATGCGATTGGTGACCTTTATTTAATTGGTCATCCGATTGTTGGGGCTTATGTGGCTGAGAAATCCGGTCATGCCCTAAACAATGCTTTATTGCGTAAATTGCTAGAGGATCCAAGCGTCTACGAAATTAGTACTTTTGCAGAAAATAATGCCCCTACTGCCTATTCTCAAGAAAGCCAGCCCCTCTTTTTCTGAGTCGGCGAAATTATTTTCCACCCAGCAAACGCTCAACTGCCTTTCGTAGCTCTGAATCCTGAGGCAACTTTTCCAGTAAATTCTGCCAAGACGCCCTGGCAACGGAGTTAAATCCTCGGGCTTGAGTTTGTTGAGTTTCTCGAGGTCTTACTTCCCAGCCTGTTGTAGCGGGTTTAAGTCGCACTTTGATGTTGCTACAGGGGTAGCCTCTTTTGGCTAAGCCATTGATTAAGCTAGGTAAAATCTGCTGCAAACGGCTTGCAATGCTGGCGCTTCCAACCAGCAAAAATAGCTCATTTTGCCCTCCAGAGCGCCAACCAGCTTCTATTTTCGAGCTTAAGTTTGCTAAATCCACTTCATCTAGACATTGAGTCAAGGCAGATTTGAGTTTGACCATATCTTCGGTTTTAGCCAAAATACCCCCTAGACCATGGGAGTCTTTCAGATAGTCCTGCCACTCAAGTGCTTGTTTCTTCGAGTGAGGTTTAGGGGCTTGGTTCATGAAATCAGTGTATTCGGGTGATAAACTCAATAGCTTAATTTTCTTCAATATCCCATGGTAATCGGTCTTCTTAAAACCCTGGTCGGCAGTCGTAACGACCGCCTCTTAAAACAGTATCGCAAAGTCGTTGCTAAGGTTGGCGCATTTGAGCCAGCAATGCAGTCT
Organism: Polynucleobacter paneuropaeus; assembly: GCF_003261235.1. Taxonomy (NCBI): domain Bacteria; kingdom Pseudomonadati; phylum Pseudomonadota; class Betaproteobacteria; order Burkholderiales; family Burkholderiaceae; genus Polynucleobacter; species Polynucleobacter paneuropaeus. The sequence continues at coordinate 168,232 of NZ_CP030085.1, forward strand.
TTGGATGATGCTGCACTTCAGGCTAAAACCGCTGAATTCAAAGCGCGCTTAAGTGCTGGCGAATCACTTGACGATATCGCGGCTGAAGCTTTTGCAGTAGTGCGTGAGGCCAGCGTCCGCATTATGAAAATGCGCCACTTTGACTCTCAATTGATTGGTGGCCTCGCTTTACATCAAGGCAAGATTGCGGAGATGGGAACGGGTGAGGGTAAGACCCTCACTGCAACCCTGCCAGTTTATTTAAATGCGCTCACCGGCAAGGGTGTGCACGTCGTGACTGTTAATGATTACTTGGCACAGCGTGATGCTGAGTGGATGTCAAAGCTGTACAACTTTCTTGGCATGGCCGTTGGTGTGAACTTGTCTCAGATGGATCATGAGTCTAAGAAAAAAGCATATGCATCAGATATCACTTACGGTACTAACAACGAGTTTGGGTTTGACTATCTGCGCGACAACATGGTTCAAGATTTGGATCAAAAAGTACAGCGTGGCTTAGCGTATGCGATCGTAGACGAAGTGGATTCGATCTTGATTGATGAGGCCAGAACACCCCTGATCATTTCTGGACAAGCAGATGATCACACCGATTTATATATCAAGATGAATGCGTTACCAGCTCGCCTAGAGCGCCAGATTGGTGAAGAAAAGGCCGATGGAACTGGCGTAGAAGTACCAGGCGATTACTGGGTTGATGAAAAGTCGCATCAGGTATATCTGACAGAGCAGGGGCATGATAAGGCCGAAGTCATTTTGGTCGAGCTAGGCGCTCTGACGGATGGCGATTCCTTGTATGCGCCACAAAATATTTCCTTAATGCATCATGTCTATGCAGCCTTGCGCGCCCATACTCTTTACCATCGTGATCAGCAGTACGTTGTGCAAAATAATGAAGTGATTATTGTTGATGAGTTCACCGGTCGCTTAATGCAAGGCCGTCGCTGGGGCGAGGGCTTGCATCAAGCAGTAGAAGCTAAAGAAAAAGTAGCGATTCAAAATGAGAATCAGACATTAGCCACCATTACTTTCCAGAATTATTTCCGGATGTACGGCAAGTTAGCCGGTATGACTGGTACCGCTGATACCGAAGCCTACGAGTTCAAGGAGATCTACAACCTTGAGACGGTTGTGATTCCACCAAATCGGATTAGCCAACGTAAAGATCGTCAAGATCAAATCTTTAAGTCCTCACGCGAGCGCTATGACGCTGTAGTGAAAGATATCTTAGATTGCCATGCGCGCAGTCAGCCAGTATTGGTTGGTACTACCTCGATTGAGAACTCTGAATTAATTTCTCATTTACTCAATCAAAAGAAATTACCGCATCAAGTCTTGAATGCGAAGCAACACGCTCGAGAAGCTGAAATTATTGCGCAAGCCGGTAGACCGCAGATGATTACGATTGCGACCAATATGGCTGGTCGTGGCACCGACATCGTCTTAGGCGGTAATGTTGAGAAGCAGTCCGCTCTCATCAATGAAGATGCTTCCCTATCTGCCCAAGAAAAAGCGAGCAAGATTCAGAAGCTCCAAGACGAGTGGCAAAGTCTGCACGAGATAGTTCTGAATGCTGGTGGCTTGCATATTATTGGCACAGAGCGTCATGAAAGTCGCCGCATTGATAATCAATTGCGTGGGCGTTCAGGACGTCAGGGTGATCCAGGTTCATCCCGTTTTTACCTATCCTTAGATGATCCATTACTCCGTATTTTTGCAGGCGATCGTCTTCGTGCAGTGATGGAGCGTCTCAAGATGCCTGATGGTGAACCCATTGAGGCAGGTATGGTCACGCGTTCCATCGAATCTGCTCAGCGCAAGGTAGAAGGCCGTAACTTTGATATTCGTAAGCAATTGCTTGAATACGACGATGTGGCAAATGATCAGCGTAAAGAAACCTACCGTCTGCGTAATGAAGTACTTGAGAGTGGTGATATTGGTGAGCTTATCGCCAATTTACGTGAAGATGTAGTTCGCGATATCTGCGCTATTTATATTCCACTGCAATCTATGGAAGAGCAGTGGGATTTGCCTGGGCTGGAAAATATATTAGCGAATGAGTGGGGCCTCAATCTTGATTTACAAAAATGGGTAGAAGCCGCGGATTCAGTTGATGCGGAGGAAATTGTTGAGCGCGTGCTACAGGCTGCCCAAGAAGCCTACGATGCTAAAGTTGCCTTGTCTGGCCGCCCCTCTTTTGCGGGTTTTGAGCGCTCAGTATTGCTCTACAGTTTAGATGTGCACTGGCGTGAACATTTGGCTGCATTGGATCATTTACGTCAAGGGATTAATCTTCGCGGCTATGCCCAAAAAGATCCTAAGCAAGAATATCGCCGGGAAGCCTTCGAGCTTTATGGAGAATTACTGAATGTCATTAAGAATGATGTCGTCAAAAATATTATGACGGTGCAAATTCGGAGTGCTAGTGAGTTAGATAAAGCCTCTGAATCTATGAATGATGATTTGGCCAAGCTTTCTGATTTGCAGTATCAGCATGCTGATCCCGATCTGGAAGTGGCAGGTTCAACTGGCGATCGGGGATCTGCAATTGAAATCATTCCCGCCCCAGTGAGAACTGGACCCAAGATCGGCCGTAATGATCCCTGCAGTTGCGGCAGTGGTAAGAAATATAAGAATTGCCACGGCGCCTTAAGTTAATCCCAGTTAATCTGTGTCACATTGAAAGCCTAGACAGAGTCTGGGCTTTTTTCTTGGTGAAATCCCTAGTCGAGTCCTTTGGCGACTATGGCATGATTTGATCTGATAACAATGCTATTTGTAATAAAAACTCAATATTCATTAAGGAATAAAAAATGGGCACGACTTTTAATCTCAATGGCAAATCAGTCAATTTTGATGGCGATCCAGAAACCCCAATTCTGTGGGTATTAAGAGACCATCTCGATGTAATGAGTCCCAAATTTGGCTGTGGTGCCGCTTTATGTGGAGCATGTACGGTGCATTTAGAGGGTAACGCGATTCGTTCCTGCTCTACGCCCGTTTCTGCAGCTGCTGGAAAAAATGTCACCACTCTAGAGGGTCTTGCACCCAAAATGGGTAAGGCCTTAAATGAGGCTTGGGTTGAGTTTGACGTTCCCCAGTGTGGTTATTGCCAAACTGGACAAATGATGTCGGCAGCGGATTTATTAACCAGAAATAAGCATCCCAGTTCTGGCGATATCAAAAATGCACTCAGCGGAAATATTTGTCGTTGCGGTACTTATGCGCGAATTGAAAAAGCAGTCAAACGTGCCGCTGATAAATTGGCTTAAGGAAAAAACATGAAAACAAATTCAATTAAAAGTCCTTCACGCCGTCAATTTATTCAGCAGAGTGCGGCTACTACAGGCGCCTTTGTATTGGGCATGTACTTGCCTTTGACAAGCGATGCTGCAACAAACTCTGCAAGTCCTACGGTAGTTAATGCTTGGGTACAAATTACACCGGATAACCAGATTACTCTTATCTGCGCTCGGTCAGAGATGGGCCAAGATGTCTATACCTCTATGCCCGCATTGCTCGCTGAGGAGTTAAATATTCCTTTATCAATGGTCAAGGTGCAAATTGCTGGAGTTGCCCCGATCTATATCAACGCCTTATTGGGTGGTCAAATTACAGGTGGTTCTTCATCGGTTCGCGAAGCCTTTGATAAGTTGCGTATCGCTGGCGCTGCAACGCGGAGCGTGTTGGTACAAGCTGCTGCGAATCGTTGGAGTGTGCCTATAACAGATTGCAAGGCAATGAATGGCAAGGTAAGTCATGCTGGTGGAAAGTCAGCTACTTATGGAGAGTTAGCGGCTGAAGCAGCTAAGCTCCCACTTCCCGAGAAGCCAGCTCTTAAATCACCAGCAAACTTTATGGTGATTGGTAAAGAGAGCATGCGTCGTTTGGATACGCCTGCGAAAGTCTCTGGTACCGCAGTTTTTGGTATTGATGTGAAGATACCTGGGATGGCAATTGCGTCACTTGCTCAGTGTCCTGTGATTGGAGGCGCTCCCAGGTCCGTGGATAGCGCTGATGCTATGAAGGTCTCTGGAGTGATTAAAGTAGTTCAAATCTCTGATGGTGTAGCAGTCTTGGCTAAAAACTTTTATGCCGCCCGCAAAGGGAGAGATGCTTTAAAGGTCACCTGGAATGAGGGCGCAGGCGCTTCAATCAGTAATGCTGGGATGCGCAAACAGCTAGAGTCAGGACTGACAAAACCTGGGGCTGTTATTCAGGCAAAAGGCGATGCGACTGCTGCATTGGGCAATGGCAAGCAGTTGAGTGCCCAATACTTCATGCCTTACCTAGCGCACTCAACAATGGAACCTGTGAACTGCTCAGCAGTGGTTGCAGATGGTAAGTGCAGAATTATTGGTCCGATTCAGTTTCAACAAGGAGCGCAAGCAGTGGCGGCAGTTGCAACAGGTTTGAAACCGGAGGATGTGACTGTAGAAACAACTTTCTTGGGCGGTGGTTTCGGGCGCAAACTCGAGCTAGATTTTATTCGTCAAGCTGCTGAGATCGCCAAAGCATCGGGTATGCCGGTGAAGATGCTTTGGACTAAAGAAGATGACATTACACATGATTTCTATCGTCCAATGAGCGTCCACCAAATGGATGCATCCTTAAGTTCTGAAGGCAAGATTTCTGCCTTGAAAACGAAGATGGTTTCTCAATCAGTAACAGCTAGAGCGTTTCCTGCTTTTGTAAAAGATGGCAATGATCCCTTCATGGTGGAGGGCTCTGCAAATCTGACTTACGAAATCCCGAACCTAGAAGTTCGTAATGTGATTGAAGATTCCGGAATCCGCGTGGGCTACTGGCGGTCTGTTAGTAATACCCTCAATGCCTTTGCAGTCGAGAGCTTTATGGATGAGGCAGCTAAAGCAGCTGGTAAGGATCCAGTGGCATTTAGACTCAGCGCATTGTCTAAAGAGCCTAGAGCAGCTGCAGTCTTAAAGATGGCTGTACAAAAGTCTGGCTATCAAGCGGGTAGTAAGCGCTTCGGTGTAGCTCAAATGGAATGCTATGGAACCTATTCTGCTTGTGTAGTTGAATTAGATCCATATGCGGCAAGCACTATGGTGAAAAAAATTACCTTTGTCTCTGATTGCGGAATTGCTATTCATCCTGATCAAGCGAGAGCCCAACTCACTGGCGGAATCTTGTATGGTTTAGGCGCTGCCCTCTATGATGAAATCACAATTGAGCAGGGCCGAGTTCAGCAAAGCAACTTTAATAACTATCCCAGCATCCGAATGAATCAGGCTCCGATCGTCGAGGTTCATCTAGTGGCCAGCCAGGAGAAGCCTGGTGGTCTTGGTGAAGTTGGCGTTCCCTTGGTTGCCCCAGCTTTGGTCAATGCGATTGCTGCGGCTACTGGGAAGCGAATTCGGGAACTTCCGATTAAAGTCTGAAGTCTTTCTGTCTAGAGTAAGCAAGCGCGCCTTCAATGGCGCGCTTGCTTTTTAAGCCTCATCTACAATAATCAAACTATGACCGTAAACCTACCTCTCCCCCTCAAAAGTGAACTTAAGCCAGTCAAGGGCTTTGAGATGGGTATTGCTGAAGCAGGTATTAAAAGGGCAAATCGTAAAGATTTACTCGTCATGACCTTGGTACCAGGTTCCCAGGTAGCAGGAGTATTTACCTTGAATCGTTTCTGTGCAGCACCTGTACAAATTTGTAGAGAACATTTGGCTCGCAATGGGGGTACCGGAGATATTCGTGCCTTGGTAGTCAATACAGGTAATGCCAATGCTGGCACAGGCGAGGCTGGCATGAAACATGCTCAGGAAACCTGTCTTGCCCTGGCAAAAGATTTACGGCTAAAGCCAGAGCAGATTTTGCCTTTCTCGACGGGGGTGATTCTAGAGCCTCTGCCAATTGAAAAAATTATTACGGCCATGCCTAAAGCAATCGCTAATTTGGGTGAGGATCACTGGTTTGATGCCGCAGAGGCCATCATGACTACGGATACTCAGCCGAAGGCTGCCTCACTAACTGTAAGTACATCCGCTGGAGTCGCCACCCTTACTGGGATTTGTAAGGGAGCTGGCATGATTCATCCGAATATGGCAACCATGTTGGGATTTATTGCGACCGACGCTGGATTTGCTCCCGATTTATTGACTGCTCTCACTAAAGAAGTGGCCGATCTTTCGTTTAATGCAATCACGATTGATGGTGACACTTCAACAAATGATTCATTCATCATCATGGCAACAGGACAGTCAGGAATTGAGATAGGCTCCACACAAGATCCCAATTACAGTCTGCTAAAAGATGGACTCATTGCATTAGCTAGACAATTGGCGCAAATGATTGTGCGAGATGGTGAGGGCGCTACTAAATTTATTACCATTGAAGTTCTGGGCGGCAAAACCGAGGAAGAATGCAAAAAGGTGGCTAAGGCCGTTGCCCACTCCCCCTTGGTGATGACAGCTTTCTTTGCGAGCGATCCCAACCTAGGACGGATCTTGGCGGCAATTGGTTACGCTGGTATTGCTGATCTTGATGTCAATCGGGTGCAAATGTGGCTTGGAGATGTCTGGGTTGCAAAAGATGGCGGCAGAAATCCCACCTATCAAGAGGCTGATGGACAAAGGATTATGAAAGAGCCTGAAATCACGGTCAGGATTGATCTGGGCCGTGGCTCAGCTACTCAAACGATGTGGACGTGCGATCTATCGCATGAGTACGTCTCGATTAATGCGGACTACCGCTCATAGGCTGATATGAACGATAAACTCGACAGGCTCCTGAGCCATTTAGAAACTTTTTTACCAAAACCACTTTCTGAAGAGCAGTGGCAATCCACAACTGCATTTAGATGGCGTCGACGCGATAGTATTTTTGGGAGTATCGGTTTCTTGCAGCCAGTCAAGCATGTCTCAGATATTACATTTGAAGACCTGCAGAATATTGATCGTCAGCGTGATGCCATTCGAGATAACACCAAAAACTTCATTCAAAAAAAGCCAGCAAATAATATTTTGCTAACTGGCGCACGAGGCACCGGAAAATCTTCTTTAATTAAAGCAAGCTTGCATGAATTTGCTTCGCAAGGTTTGCGTTTAGTTGAAGTTGAAAAAGAGCATTTGGCAGATTTAGCGGACATTACTGATCTCTTGGCGGACCGCCCTGAACGTTTCATTGTGTTTTGTGATGACCTCTCTTTTGAAGATGGTGAGTCAGGATATAAAGCCATGAAATCCGCTCTCGATGGATCGGTGTCAGCGCAGGTTGATAATATTTTGATTTATGCGACCTCTAATCGTCGCCATTTATTGCCTGAGTACATGAAGGACAATGAAAGCTATACACATACCGATGATGGTGAGCTGCATCCAGGTGAGGTCGTCGAAGAAAAAATTTCCCTGTCGGAGCGTTTTGGTTTATGGCTTTCCTTTTATCCACCAAAGCAGGATGAATATCTTGCTATCGTTGCGCATTGGCTTAAGCACTTTGGGCTCAACGCGGACCAAATTGAGGCGGCGCGAGCGGAGGCTCTTGTCTGGGCTTTAGAACGAGGCTCGCGTTCTGGCCGTGTAGCGCGGCAATTCGCGAAACATTGGGCTGGTTCACACGCCTAAATACTCAGACTCATGCCCGAACTGAATCGCCCTGTTACTGAGGTCGCCGCAGGGATCTTGTTAGATCAGGATGGTCGATATCTACTAGGTCAGCGTCCAGCCGGTAAGCCCTATGTAGGATATTGGGAGGTCCCAGGCGGGAAAATGGAGGCTGGCGAAACAGTCTTTGAGGCACTTCAGCGAGAGCTGCAAGAAGAGCTCGGAATTCTGATTGACTCCTGCGAAGAGATCATGGTTTTGGAACATGATTATCCCCATGCTTACGTCAGACTTCACGTTAATATCATTCGGAGTTGGCAGGGTGAGCCAAGAGGTTGCGAGGGACAGCAGCTATCCTGGCAGGAATTGCTAGCTGACAAGCCCAGCGTTGAGCCTTTATTGCCAGCCGCCTGGCCGATGCTAGAAAAGCTGAAACTGATTCTGAATTAGAACTGACAGAGTGTTAGTCTAAAAGGTACGTCGACGTTGACGAGTTGCGCTTTTTTATCTCGATCTGCTTTTAGAAAACGAATCGATAGCAAATATTTATTTGCACTAATCTCTGAGTACAGGCTGTCGTCCTCAAGAGCAATTCTCATCAATTGATAGACTTTTCCAGAAGGTGCTTGCTGGAATGAACCATTGTGACCAACTACATCCTTAGCTTCTCCAGACTGGCGCAGTAAGCGTAAAAATAATTGCCCAGCTTCATACCAAGGCAATAAAGGAGTAATGTAATTTTCTAGTAAGGCGCGTCGCTCACTAACGGGGCTATTTTTCCAAGCATGGTAACTTGGTAAATCAATTGGACTCGTGCCTCCTGGAATATTCAGTCGAGTACGAATTGCATTCAACCATTCGCTTTCTGAAATGATAGTGTTGGGTTTTCCCATCGAGCGATTAATTTTAGATGCAGCGGCATCAATCTCGGCAATGGTCTGTAAGAGGGCCTCTTGATCCACTTTTTGCGAGGACTTCAAACCATTCAAAGAATATTTTTGACGCTCAAACTCTTTTAATAGAAGAGACTTGATATCTCCACGGGCGCCAATATCTCCTAAGTCAAACAAAATAGCGATGGCATTGTGATGAAGTTCAGGATCATCTGACCGTAAAAAATGATTAAAACGGGCGAACAAATACTCCAGCCGAAGCATGCTCCGGACTAATTCATTGAAGGGGTATTCGTAGACAATCACAAGCCCATATTCTATGACGAACTAGGTTAGCTCTTGCGAATCTGTAGGATTTTTTGATGCAAAAGTCTGACTTGCTCTGCTAAGTCTTCCAGGCTACCCATATTTTTGACGACAGTATCGGCCTGCGCTAAGCGTTCAGTCCTTGTAGCCTGGGCTTGGAGGATGCTTTCAACCTCTTGTCTAGTGAGGTCATTTCGCTCCATTACCCGCTGGATTTGCATCGCTTCAGAGCAATCAGCCACCACCACATGGTCAATAAACTGGAGCCAGTCAGAGGACTCCAATAGCAGCGGCACAACAAAAACAATGTAGGGTGCCTGATTTTCCACAGCCAAGCGGGCTTGTTCGATAGCTTTGGTCCGAATGAGGGGGTGGGTAATGGCCTCTAAGGCTTTTCTAGAATGTGGGTCCTCAAACACTAAAACACGCATCTTTTTCCTGTCTAGAGCACCATCTGCTTGGATAAATTCAGAACCAAAGCGTTCCCGAATAGGCTCAATCGCAGACCCTCCAGTGCTAGTTATTTGGTGTGCAATGACATCGGAGTCAACGATTGAGGCCCCATAACTGGCTAGCCTTTCTGCAATGGCAGATTTGCCTGATCCTATGCCTCCAGTTAGGCCAACTAGGGTCGCAGCATCCTTGAGAGTGCTTAAATTCACCGAATGAGCAGAAGGGTTTGAAGTGCCTGAGGCCATAACACTTCTATGATGCCAGCAAAGGCCAAAAAGGGCCCAAAAGGAAAAGCATGGCTAATTTGTGATCGATGCCACTTGAGCCAAATGAAGCCCCCAACAAGGCCTGTTAAAGAGGCAATCAATAGGATCTCTGGTAAAGCACCAGCACCAAGCCAGGCACCCAAGGCAGCAAGAAGCTTGGCATCCCCCATGCCGATCCCATTATGCTTTTTGAACATGCGGTAAATGAAATTCATCACCCAAAGAAAGCCGTAACCAAAAATGCAGCCAAGCATGGCGTTGAAGGGCTCCGCAAAACCTTGCGATGCTAAAAAATTAAAGCCCAGCCCTGAAAAAATTAGAGGAATCGTTAGAGCATTAGGGAGGCGAAAGCTGGTGAGATCGACATAGGCTAAATAAATAAGCACTAGTACAAGCGTAATTTGAATCCAGATCATAAGATTGGGGGCTTGCATCAGACGACTTGTCCCAAGTTAAATATTGGCAGATACAGAATGACAACTAAGGCTCCAATAATGAGGCCAATACCAATCATTAGCAAGGGCTCCATAGTTTGGCCCAGTGTTTTCAGTTCATTGCTAAGGCGGGTTTGCAAAACTTCTGCACGCTTATTCAACATCTTTGCTAAGGAAGCACTCTCAGCGCCAATAGCAAGCAGATGCAGGGTTTCTTTATCAAATAAATAGAGATGTGGATCGGACTTGTTGAGAGACTCTCGTAATGGCCAACCTCGGGTGAGGTGTTTAAATAACTCTGCACTAAGATCGTGGCTTAACCAATGATTTGAGGATTGGGCAGTAATACGAATTGCATCAGGTAGTGCTAATCCAGAGTGCAGCAGATGACCTAGGGTGCGGCACCAATTACTCAAAGTGGCTAAGCGGAGAAGATTGCCAAAGATCGGCAGCTCAAAGCTAATTCGATCACATAGTTTCTGCAGTCGAACTGATCGAACCCAAAAAAATATAAAGATACTGGCTCCACCAAGGCTCAATAGCGCAATAAATAGAGAGAACTCTTTAATTAAATCTGAAGTTGCAATCAATATCGAAGTGGCGGGTGGTAGCTCTGCGCGGAAATTGGCAAAGACCTCTTTAAAAACAGGAATTACCCAAATCATCATCGCTACGAGTAAAAAAAGTGAGCTGATTAAAGTAATGAGAGGGTAGGTTAATGCTTGTCGGATCTGACTGCTTAACTCCATTTTGGCACTCAGTTGCCGGCAAATTGTCCGCAGGGCCAATTCAAGATCGCCAGTGCGCTCGCTCACTCGAATCAAGTTAATGAATTCTGGTGAGAATAAGTCTGCTTGCAGTAATAAACTCTGAGTAAGGCTATTACCTTGTTTCAGTTTGGTATAAAGCTTAGGCAAAAAGTGGTCGTAGTCTGACCCGTTTACCTTCTGGAGTAGTTCAATTGCATTAAGCAGGGGTAGACCAGACTCCAGTAGGCTCAACAGTTGCTCTGCAAACTGGAGCTGTCCTTTGATTCCTAAATGGCGACGCAGTAGGAAGTGCATCATCAGCAATAAGACCCAATTTCATGGGTAAGCAGATCTGGATTGATCAGACCTTGCCGAACATAATGCATACCCGCTGAATGCATATTTAGAGAACATGTATCTTGACTAAAAATCATGCGGTGATTCAATACTTCATGGACGCCAATTCTGCCAAAGTAACCAGAACCTTTGCACTTTGAGCAATCGGAGTCCAGAGTGCGCCCTTTGCATTTTTGGCAATAGGCCTTTACTAGACGTTGAGAGCTTACACAATGTAGACAAGATTCAATATGTTCCTGTTCAATACCCAAAGTTTTAAGACGTGCAATCGCACCGCGTGCATTACGAGTATGGAGTGTGCTGAGAACCAGATGCCCAGTTTGAGCTGCTTCAATGACTACTCGAGCTGAGGCCGAGTCTCTAATTTCTCCAATCATGAGTACATCGGGGTCTTGACGTAACAGTGCGCGAATAATTGTTGCAAAATCGAGGCCTGCTTTTTCATGGAATGACACTTGGTTAATACCAGGGAGCCGAATTTCAATCGGGTCTTCAATCGAGCAAAGATTTTTCTCAGGTTGATTTAACTCTCTTAGACAGCTGTATAGGGTACGCGTTTTACCTGATCCCGTTGGTCCTGTAACCAATATCAAACCATGAGGCTGATGAATTGCTGAGCGAAAAATAGCTAGCTGTTCTGGTAGCAAACCAACGCGATCTAAGGAAAGTTCCTCAATCAGACTTGGCAGAATTCGGACTACTGCTTTTTCTCCATGAAGTGTCGGCATAGTTGATACACGACAATCAACATCAGGTTTACTAAAGTCTGTTCCAATACAAAGCCGACCATCTTGAGGAAGGCGCCTTTCAGCAATATCCAGGCGAGCCAATATCTTGATGCGGGTGATTAAGCGCTCATGCAGGGAGTTTGGGTGGGAGACGAGATGCTGAAGTGCCCCATCAATTCGGAGGCGAACTACGGTTTCTTGAGAGCTAGCTTCAATATGAATATCCGAAGCCTTTGATTGCAATGCAGTGACAGTAATTTCATGCCAGGCTCGGATGATGAAGCTGTCATCTTCAAATTGACTCAAGCCCCACCGATGAAACTATGGGGTTGATGGAGTTTGACGGTTTTAATTCCTTGATCATCGAACTGGACAATTTCCATCACGATACCTGCAATTCGAATGCTCACATCATGGTCTGGAATAGCCTCTAGTTTTTCTAGGATGAGCCCATTCAGTGTCCTTGGCCCATCTAGTGGTAGCTCTAGATTGAGCAAACGATTCAAATCACGCAACGAGGCACTTCCACTCGCGATATAAGTTCCGTCTTCTAGCCAGCGGGCCTCATTAGATAGATTGGAGAATGAGGTAGTGAACTCACCAATCAGCTCCTCAACGATGTCTTCGAAAGTAACTAAGCCTAATACCTCACCATATTCATTCACTACCAGACTGAGACGCTGCTGGTTATCTTGAAAAAATTGCATTTGCTGCAATACAGGCGTTCCGCTAGGAATGAAATAGGGTTCATTCAATAGGGCTCTAAAGTCTTCATGCTCGAGCTCTTGATGGCCCAGCAGGCTAAGCGCTTTTTTAACAGACAAAATGCCAATAATTTTTTCTGAGTCGCCATCACATACGGGTAATTTATTGTGATAACAGGTTTCTAAATCTTCAATCACATCCCGAATTGGTCTAGAGATATCTAGCATTTCAATTTTTGCTCTCGGCGTCATGACATCATCTACCAAAATATTTTCAAGATTGAATAGATTCAGTAAAATATTACGGTGATGATTTGAAGAGAAGCGGCTCGATTCCAAAACCAAACTACGCAATTCTTCTTTACTCAGAGCTTTATGTTCAGTAGAGGCCTCTAGTCTGAAAAGACTCATCAAGCTAGATACAAAGTAGTTAATAAACCAAAGCAGAGGTTTGAGGATAAAAATTAATGGTAGGATGAGCCAGCCAACGCTTGATGAAATCCGTTCTGGAAATGCTGCACCAATCACTTTAGGAGTGATCTCGCTAAAAACAATAATGAGAAATGCAGCGACTAAGGTCGCAATTGAGAGAACATAACCAGTATCGCCAAAGAAGTGTAGGGCAATGCCTGTAACTAAAATCGATAAAACGGTATTAATTAAATTATTCGAAATCAACAGTACTGAAAGTAAAGAATCAATTCTTTTAAGGAGTTTTTCGGCTAGAGCTGCACCAGTATTACCAGCCTTGGCCATGGCTCGTAAGCGGTGGCGATTAGCTGAAATCATGCTGGTCTCGGCCATCGAGAAAAATCCCGAAAGAGCTAGCAAGAAAATGACTAAAGCAACTTGACCATAAAAAGGCCAGTCGTGAAAAAAGTTATCCATTGAATCTATCTTTAAATGACATGACAATCAATATAGCAAAGTAGTAGCTAGAGAGCTATCAATCCGTGTCCGCAGGTCAATACAGCTTTCTTAAACCTATGTCAGAATATTCTGAATGACTACCCCTAAATCTATTGCCGATCTAGAAGCTTCAAATTACTGCGTGATTCAAGCGCCTTTTGGCCACCTAGGAATCTGGACTGAGGTGGTTGATGGTAGTTTGATGCTTTCTAGGATCGACTACCTGCCTACTAAATCTAAGCTGATTGCGCCAAGAAATTTATTGGCAAAAGAGGTTCAGAAGCAGTGCATGGCCTATTTTAAAGATCCCCACTATGTGTTTGATATTCCACTTAAGCCCATTGGCACAGTCCATCAAGAAAAGGTCTGGCGTTCTACACAACAGATTCCATTAGGTCAAACGGCAACCTATGGAGAGATCGCGAGCAAAATTAAAAGTGGGCCAAGAGCAGTCGGAAATGCTTGTGGGGCCAACCCTTTTCCTCTTATTACGCCTTGTCATCGAGTTGTCAGTGCACAAGGGCTTGGGGGCTATATGCAGGAAGATTCACCTGGCTTCTATCGCGCCATCAAAATTTGGCTATTACGTCACGAAGGTGTTTTGTAAGAAGACTTCGCGAGCTTTCTGAGATCTTGGCTGCTCAGATAGAAAAAGAGTTTGACAAGAAGATTGCTGTGGGCTGCCAGCTTTGTAAAGCCATAAACTCCCCAAACCACCTTTCGAGTGAGTTTTGGTTCGGAAATCTTTTTGGCAGAGGCTTTCTGAGCAATAGTATTTAGAGTCAAGGCTGCTAATCCAAAAGCTAAAAAGCAAAATCGGCGAATACCGACTTCTTGTTTTGGAATAATTAGAATGTAATTGCAAGCTTCCATGAGTTTGCGGTAAGCGATATTCAGCAGATCAATTTGACTCATTTTGGAGGGCTTCCAAGAAACGCCCCGGGCGCGATCCTCTGAGGAATCCTTCAAGATATTGGTCATCTGTAGAGCTTGCCCAAAACCGACACTTAAAGATTCATGACTCCTCATGCATTGAGCAAAATGAGACGAGTGATTGCCAAAGAGATTGGTGAGTAGTTCTCCAACAACTCCAGCAACGACGTAACAATATTCTTCAAATTCAGCTAAATCACTTAATCCTTCTGTTGATTGTTTGGTGTGGAAGCGAGACATGCCTAAGGACATAATCGATACGCATTGGTTTACCGCCTCTTGATCTTTGGGGGAGCAGGCATGCAAAATTCTCAAGACAGCGGGCGTATGTTCAATAAGATCAAGTTCACTCGGGTTGGAATGGGTATTGAGAGCAGCGAGGCAAGGCCTTATAAATTCTTCGGCAGTGATCTTGCCCATCAAGCTATCTAAGAACAGTTGCGATAGTGCTTGTTTAGTAGGTGGACTGAGGTCGGGTGCATCCTCGATCGTATCGACAATGCGACAGAGTAGATATGCGTTGCCAACCACTTTTTCTAGGGCCTCTGGTAGCAAGGGGATAGTAAGCGCGAAGGTGCGCGAAACCGAGCCCAGAATCACTTTTTGATAGGCTAGGTCGGCTTGCAGGGTTGCCGAGGAAGTATTCACGCCTGAATTATGTCAGAAGGGCTTGCTTCAAGTTGGTTCAAAACCTTCCTTTGCCATAAGTGACAAGATCTTATAATTTGGCAAATTCATAAAGGAACTGGCTTGTGCTGATTTGGTTTGTGATTATTTATTGGATTATTTCAGTGGGCATTGGCCTCTGGGCTGCGTTGCGCGTCAAGAATACGGCTGACTTTGCTGCTGCTGGCCATAGCCTACCTCTTCCAATTGTTACTGCAACGGTATTTGCTACCTGGTTTGGTTCAGAAACTGTACTTGGCATTCCGGCAACTTTCCTAAAAGAGGGAATGGGCGGAATCGTGGCAGATCCTTTTGGTTCTTCACTCTGCTTAATTTTGGTGGGGCTCTTTTTTGCTCGTCATTTATACAGCCGAAAAATGCTCACCATTGGCGATTTCTTTAGAGAAAAATATGGCCGTACGGTTGAGGTTCTCGTCACACTTTGTATTGTGGTGTCTTACCTTGGTTGGGTTGCAGCACAAGTGAAGGCTTTAGGTTTGGTATTCAACGTTGTATCAGAGGGAAGTATTTCTCAAACAGGCGGCATGCTCATTGGTGCCTGTAGTGTTTTGATATACACCTTATTTGGCGGAATGTGGTCAGTAGCGATTACTGACTTTATTCAGATGATCATCATCGTGATCGGGATGCTATATATCGGCGGCGAAATGTCGACGCAAACTGGTGGAGTCATGCCTGTGATTCAACATGCAGCTGCCGCAGGCAAGTTTCATTTCTGGCCCGATATGAATCTAGCTTCGATGCTAGGTTTTATTGCTGCTCTATTCACCATGATGCTAGGTTCAATACCTCAGCAAGATGTGTTCCAACGCATTACCTCATCTAAAAATGTCAATATTGCTGTACAAGCTGCGATCTTGGGTGGGGTCCTCTATTTTATTTTTGCTTTTGTGCCCCTGTATTTAGCCTACTCTGCAACGCTAATTAGCCCAGACTTAGTGAATAAGTATCTTGATACTGACCCACAAATGATCTTGCCAAAGTTAGTCTTAAATCATGCTCCGATGATTGCGCAAATTATGTTTTTTGGCGCTTTACTCTCTGCGATTAAGAGTTGCGCCAGCGCCACCTTGTTAGCGCCCTCCGTCACCTTTGCCGAGAATATTGTTAAGGGATTTTTTAGGCATCTTAGTGATCAGCAGTTATTGAAAATCATGCGTATCACTGTAATTTGTTTCGCTGTAGTGGTTACTTTCTTTGCTGTTAATTCACAACTGTCTATCTTCAAGATGGTTGAGAGTGCCTATAAGGTCACTCTTGTCGCAGCTTTTGTACCCCTTGCTTTTGGAGTGTATTGGTCAAAAGCCAATTCCTTAGGTGGTTTGCTGGCAGTTGTCTTTGGACTTACCGTTTGGATTAGTTGTGAAATTTTGGCTCCGGAGGCTGTAATGCCTCCGCAGCTGGCCGGTTTGTTGGCAAGCATATTTGGGATGATTGCAGGAGGGTTTACCCCAAGATCACTCCTAAAACCTGTTTAAAGACTGCTATTACTTATAAATTCAGTAATTTTTAATCTTGAACCGCAAAATAATCTCCTCTAATATGACAGTAATTCAATCTTTTTTCGCAAGGTAGTTATGAAAATTTGTGTCATCGGTGGAGGCGGCGCTATTGGCGGATATTTAGCCGTAATGCTTGCTAGGGCTGGCAATGAAGTTACTGTCGTTGCTCGTGGTGCAACCTTGGCTGCAATTCAGGAGCGCGGCTTGGCTTTGATCATGGATGATCAGCCAGAGCCTTTAATTGCCCAAGTCAATGCGGTAGAAAAAATTACCGATGTTGAAAATCCTGATCTCGTGATTTTGGCTGTCAAGGCTCATCAAGTTGAGCCTATCGTTGATGACTTGGCAAAAATTATGGGCCCCAATACTATTTTGATTCCAATGCAAAATGGTATTCCCTGGTGGTACTTCCAAAAACTTGCTGGGCCATTTCAAGATCACTCAGTTGAAACGGTTGATGCGGGTGGTAAGGCTAAAAAAGCGATTAATCCCGACAATATTATTGGATGCGTTGTTTATCCAGCCACATTTACTCAGGCTCCCGGAGTCATTCGTCACGTTGAAGGCAATCGCTTCCCGATTGGTGAGCTCGATGGCCAAGTCACCGAGCGGATTCAGGCGGTATCCGAAGCCATGGTTGCTGCCGGATTTAAGTCACCAGTCTTAGAAGATATTCGTTCAGAAATTTGGTTGAAGCTCTGGGGCAATATGACCTTTAATCCCATTAGCTCTCTAACGCATGGAACTCTCGAGGGAATTTGTCAGTACCCTCTGACACGAGAGCTTGCTCGCAGCATGATGACCGAGGCCCAAACTATTGCTGAGAAATTGGGTGTGACCTTCCGCGTTGATATTGAGCGTCGCATTGCTGGCGCAGAAAAAGTTGGCAAGCACAAAACCTCAATGCTGCAAGATCTTGAGGCAGGCCGCAGCCTAGAAGTAGATGCTTTATTGGGGTCTGTCATTGAGTTAGGAAAAATTACAGATACCCCTACACCTTGCTTGAATTCAGTCTACGCCTTGACTAAGTATCTTGACGAAAACGTTCAGGCATCGAAAGGTAGCTTATCGCTCCCATCCGTATCAGGATATTAATCTTGGCTATATTGAGTGAGCCGTAAGACTCACTCAAGTCTCACTCAAATGCATTGTCGAGTCGACCTACGCTATCAATCACGACACTCACTTGGCTGCCGGGCTTCATGGAGCCGACCCCAACTGAAGTTCCGCAAGCAATAATGTCCCCCGCCTCAAGCGGAACATCTTGTGAGATAAGGCTGACGAGTTTTGCGGGTGGAAAAATCATGTCACTGACAGGATAGTTTTGACGTTCTTGATCATTCAAGATGGTTTTAATGCTCAGTGTCATAGGGTCAATACCGCTCGTAATATATGGGCCGAATACACCAAAGGTATTAAAGCTTTTTGAGCGAGTCCACTGAGCATAGCCAGGATCACGATTCAGTATTTCAATCGCTGTGACGTCGTTAATGCAGGTGTAACCAAAAATACAATGCTGTGCTTCAGACTCGCTGACCTCATGACAGTGCTTGCCAATGACGATACCAAGCTCTCCTTCGTAGACCACTTTTCCGGAGTAGGATTTTGGTGTGCGAATAGTTTGTTCATTGGCCAGGAAAGAATTATTGCCTTTCAAAAAATATAAAGGCTCTGCTGGGACTTTGTGCTCAAGTTTAGTAACTAGTGCATGAAAGTTATCCACCATGGCAATCATTTTTGAGGGAACGCAAGGAATATCTATTTTCACTTCTGCAAGAGGAATCGTCTCGCCTGTAGCTTGAGAATGTGCAAACATGTCTCCAGAGTGAACTTGGATCTGCTCCCCTGAGAGTTGACCGAAGCCTGGTTTATTGTGATGTGTAAATCTGAGCCATTGCGCCATAGTGTTCCTCGATTAAAAATGTCAATTTGATTATCTTACAGGGCAGGCGCTGGTCGGAATGAGAGGATTCGAACCTCCGACCCCCTCGTCCCGAACGAGGTGCGCTACCAGGCTGCGCTACATTCCGATTCGAATACTTTAGCAATGATTAGGATTGTCTTGCAAGCGAGTATTGGCATAAAGCAAACAAGGCATCTGTAGCCTCATTTTTAGGAAAAGAGGCCAGGCAATCTGCTGCTAAATGCGCTTCTTTCTGAGCGGCTGCTTGGGTGTAATCCAGAGCACCAGAATCTTGAACGGCCTTGAGAATTTGGGCAAAGACATCTTGGGGTAGATCTTGGTTTTGTTCAATCGCTGCCCGAACTAAGATCTGCTCTTCATGGCTTCCTTTTTCAAGAAGATAAATCAGCGGTAGGGTGGGCTTGCCTTCACGTAAATCATCTCCAGCATGCTTGCCCATTTGTTCGGCATCTGCTGTGTAGTCTAGTAAGTCATCCATGAGTTGGAATGCAGTACCAATGTGGC
Source organism: Polynucleobacter paneuropaeus (assembly GCF_003261235.1). NCBI lineage: Bacteria > Pseudomonadati > Pseudomonadota > Betaproteobacteria > Burkholderiales > Burkholderiaceae > Polynucleobacter > Polynucleobacter paneuropaeus. The sequence goes on from NZ_CP030085.1 coordinate 187,137, forward strand.
GACCAAAAGCAGCAGCTGTTTTTCTTTCAGCTTCACTAGCACCAGCAATAATTGCACCTAGTTCAGTGGAGGCCTCAAACAATTTAGCGGTTTTATAGCGAATGACTCTGAGATAGCTTTCTTCATCGACTTCAGGATCATTCATATTGAGGAGCTGTAAAACTTCGCCCTCAGCAATCGTATTGGTTGCATCTGACAGAATATCCATGACTCTGAGGTCATTAGGGCCAACCATCATTTGAAATGCTCGAGAGTAAAGAAAATCGCCAACTAAAACGCTAGCAGCATTACCAAAAGCAGCATTGGCAGTTTCACGTCCTCTACGCAGGGTAGATTCGTCCACTACATCGTCGTGCAATAGGGTGGCGGTATGGATAAATTCCACAACAGCAGCAAGTTCTAGAGCATGGGGCGTTTCTTTACCATTGGATAGGGCCTTGGCCACCAGCATCAAAAGGGCGGGGCGGACACGCTTGCCACCAGCCTGGATGATGTAGCTGGAGATTTGGTCAATGAGAGCCACTTTGGAGGCCAGCCGCAGTCGTATGAGATCGTCTAAAGCCTTGAAATCTAAGGAAATAGGTCCCAGAATTTGGTTTAGCTCATTGTTTTTGACAGAGGTGATCATGCAAGATATAATAATGGGCTTGGCTAATCCAGGGTGGATTAGCCCAAAATGTAGGCTTAAATTGAGGTTTCAAACCATGTACGCGGTCATAAAAACCGGTGGCAAACAGTATAAAGTTGCCGCTGGCGAAAAATTGAAAATAGAACAGATACCAGCGGAAATCGGCAGCGAAATCACTCTTGACCAAGTCCTCGCCGTTGGCGAAGGCGCATCACTGAAATTAGGTGATCCATTGGTTAATGGTGCAGCTGTGATGGCCACTGTCGTCTCCCAGGGACGTCACGATAAAGTGACAATCTTTAAGATGCGCCGTCGCAAGCATTATCAAAAGCACCAAGGCCATCGTCAGAATTTCACTGAGATTCTGATTAACACGATCAAAGCCTAATTAGGCGGGAATAGCAGGAGAAAGATATGGCACAGAAAAAAGGCGGCGGCTCGACTCGAAACGGCCGTGACTCAGAATCGAAACGCTTAGGCGTTAAGGTATTTGGCGGCGAGCAGATTAATGCTGGCAGCATCATCATTCGTCAACGCGGCACTAAGTTTCATCCAGGTGTTAACGTTGGCATCGGCAAAGATCACACTTTGTTCGCCTTAATTGATGGACAAGTTGAGTTTGGCGTTAAGGGTGCTTTGAAGAAGGCCCAGGTTTCAGTGTTGCCTCGTTCATAAAGGCGCCTGACTGAGACACGTTTTAATTCAGATTGATTCCGAATTTAACTCTTAGGAACAGGCCTCGCTAAAGCGAGGCCTTTTTTATTCATGAAATTTATAGACGAAGCACGTATCGAAGTAATCGCTGGCCAAGGTGGTGCTGGTAGTGCATCTATGCGTCGCGAAAAATTTATTGAGTTCGGTGGTCCTGATGGTGGCGACGGCGGCAAGGGTGGGAGCGTCTGGGCAATTGCAGATCGCAACATCAATACTTTGATTGATTACAGATATGCCAAAACCCATACTGCAAAAAATGGAGAGCCAGGACGTGGAGCAGATTGTTATGGCCGCGCGGGTGACGATATTGAATTGCGTATGCCAGTTGGCACAATCATTGCCGATTACGAGACAGGCGAACCCATCGCTGACCTCACTACCCATGGGGAGCGCTTATGCTTAGCCCAAGGTGGAGTTGGTGGTTGGGGCAATATTCACTTCAAGAGCAGTACAAATCGTGCACCCCGGCAGAAGACGAATGGCAAGCCCGGCGAACGTCGCAAGCTCAAGCTTGAGCTTAAAGTCTTGGCTGATGTGGGTTTATTGGGCATGCCAAATGCAGGCAAATCTACCTTGATTACTGCCGTCTCCAATGCGCGCCCTAAAATTGCAGACTACCCATTTACAACTTTGCATCCTAATTTGGGTGTAGTGCGTGTTGGGAGTGAGCGAAGTTTTGTGATTGCCGATATTCCAGGCTTGATCGAGGGTGCCGCAGAAGGTGCTGGCTTAGGCCATCGCTTCCTACGCCACCTTCAGCGCACCGGCGTCTTGTTACATCTCGTGGATCTTGCGCCCTTTGATGAAAATATCGATCCCGTTGCAGATGCAAAGGCGATCGTGAATGAGTTGCGTAAATATGATGAGGCCTTAGTTGAAAAACCCCGTTGGTTGGTGCTCAATAAAGTAGACATGATTCCTGAGGAGGATCGAGCTAAGGTAGTTGCTAATTTTGTGAAAAAATTTAAGTGGGAAGGCCCTGTCTTTGAAATCTCTGCACTAACAGGTTTGGGTTGCGATAAGCTCTGTTATGCCTTGCAAGATTATTTAGATTCAGTTCGTCGTAATCGTGACGAGGAAGATGAGCGTGCTGCAGATCCACGTTATCAAGTAGAAGATAAGAGTCCAGATTAAAGTATTGCCGTATATGAATAGCAAACAATCAAAACGTATCGTTGTCAAAGTGGGATCTAGTCTAGTCACCAATAATGGTGAGGGCTTAGACCATGCAGCAATTGCAATGTGGGCCGAGCAAATCGCCTCACTTTTAAGCGCAGGGCACCAAGTTTTGATGGTGAGCTCTGGTGCTATTGCTGAAGGTATGCAGCGCTTGGGATGGACTACTCGACCAACAGACATTCATCAGCTACAGGCTGCTGCAGCAGTGGGGCAAATGGGCTTGGTTCAGGGATATGAAACCTGCTTCGCGCGTTTCAACTTACGTAGTGCACAAATTCTACTAACGAATGCAGACTTGGCGAACGATGATCGTAATGCTAATGCTAAAGCGACTCTAGAAACTTTATTGAAGTTGGGCGTCATTCCTATTATTAATGAGAACGACACTGTAGTGACCGATGAAATTAAATTCGGAGATAACGATAACTTAGCTGCATTAGTAAGTAATTTAATTGAGGCTGATCTTCTGATCATTCTTACGGATCAGGGTGGTTTATATACAGCTGATCCACGCCATGATTCAGGTGCGAGCTTAGTGCTAAATGGTATTGCTGGAGACCCTGCCTTAGAAAAGATGGCAGGTGGTGCTGGGAGTCAGCTCAGTAAGGGTGGAATGTTAACTAAAGTACTTGCAGCAAAAGTCGCGGCCCAAACACGAACTTCTACCATCATTGCTTCTGGCAAAGAGCGAGATATTTTGACGCGCCTTTTGGCGGGCGACAGTATCGGTACTCGCTTGAGTGCCGATTGATATTTAATTACCCATCACGCCAAAAGAATTTGTTGGCTGAGTTCCACCCGTAAACTTCTCTGGATTCAGTGATCTGAGAACTGCTTTGAGACTTGTCTCTTGGGAGCTAAAGTCACACAAGGCCCCTTGAGCTAAAGCCGCTTGATAGCGATTGGGTACATGTAATTTAATGTAATTCCATTGACTCAAGGGATTTGGTCGCCATGCACCAGACTCATAGGAGCCATAGAGGCGCCATTGGTAAGAGTCACAACGAATGCCTTCATACTGCGCTTGCTGGTCTCCACTTGGATTGGTGATAACAACGATATAGCGCGTTACTCCATCTGCACCAATCAAAATTGAACTAGTGTCAATTGAAAACTTAAAAACGGTAGTGGGTGAAACATAAAAAGATTGAAGCTTGTCTGGATTGGGGGGATTTAAGGGCATCGTTGTTGAGCCCTCCTTGAATACACTGGGTGCAAAAGGATCCAAACCGCTCACCATGGGATCGCCACCGCAAGCAGTTAAGGTTAAACAAATGAGAGCACTTAGGGTATATGAGCGAGATTTTTGAAAAGATTTAATCATTTGAGTATTTGCCCTCTTTTGCATCTTTGACAGAGCCTTCTTTGGAATAAAAAGATTGCATGAGATCAAGAGGGGATCCCCAGACCAGTTCCTGCATTTTGATACCACGGGTGAGATTGCGAGCTAGTTCAGAGAGTGCAAGTTGATAAACCCCGCGTTTGAATTCAATAACGGAATTGAGTTCAATCCAAAAAGGGACCCAGCGCCATGCATCAAATTCAGGGTGCTCCGATGCTCTTAAATGAATATCGCTATCAAGCCCAACTAAACGCAATAGAAACCAGATTTGTTTTTGCCCCCGATAGGCAGCGCGGTGGACCCGAGTAGGGTGCTGCCGGCGTAAATACTCTTCTGGGACGTCATAGCGTAGCCAATCCCGGGTACGCCCAATAATTTGGACGTGCTCAGGCAGTAAGCCGACCTCCTCATGCAATTCGCGGTACATGGCCTGTTCTGGACTCTCGCCATGCGCAATTCCGCCCTGCGGAAACTGCCACGAATGCTGCCCAACGCGTTTTCCCCAGAAAACCTCGTTATGGCTATTGAGGAGGACAATGCCAACATTGGCTCTATATCCTTCACGGTCAAGCATGATCGTGCCCCAAATCCTTTAAAATCAACGATTTGATTATATCCATACATGAAAGCCTCACAATCATTTCTCGCGACGCTAAAAGAAGCCCCCTCTGACGCTGAGGTGGTTTCGCACAAGCTCATGGTGCGTGCAGGACTTATTCGCAAGCTAAGCGCTGGCATCTATAACTACCTCCCTTTGGGTTTAAAGGTGATTCGCAAGGTAGAAAACATCATTCGTGAAGAAATGAATCGGGCAGGCGCTATTGAATTATTAATGCCCATGATTCAGCCTGCTGAACTTTGGCAAGAAACTGGGCGCTGGGAAAAAATGGGCCCAGAATTACTCCGCATTAAAGATCGCCATGAGCGTGATTTTTTAATTCAGCCAACCTCAGAAGAGGTGATCACTGATCTAGCGCGTAACGAGATCAAGAGTTACAAGCAATTGCCGATTAACTTTTATCAGATTCAAACCAAATTCCGCGATGAACGTCGTCCTCGTTTTGGGATCATGCGTGGGCGTGAGTTCAGTATGAAGGATGCCTATTCCTTTGATCGTGATGTTGAGGGATTAAAAAAATCCTATCAAATCATGTTTGGTGCTTATACGAAAATCTTTCGGAGAATGGGGCTAAAGTTCCGCGCTGTCACTGCTGATAATGGCGCTATTGGCGGCTCTGGTAGCCAAGAGTTTCATGTGATTGCAGATACGGGTGAAGATGCCATCGTTTACTGCCCAAGTTCAGATTACGCGGCGAATTTGGAGGCTGCAGTGTCTTTACCGTTGCTTGGAAGTCGTGCAGCTGCTCAGCAGTCAATGCAAAAAGTAGTGACACCAACTCAGACCAACTGTGTAGAGGTGGCGAACTTCCTCAACATCCCCATTGAGACAACGGTGAAGTCACTCTTGTTTGCAGTTGACCAAGAAAAAGGGCCAGCCAAATTATTTATGTTACTGCTACGTGGCGATCATGATCTCAATGAAGTCAAAGCCAGCAAAGTTCCAGGAATGGCAGAGTCTCGTTTTGCAACTGAAGCAGAGATTAAACAAGCTTGCAATGCGCCGGCTGGATATTTAGGCCCAGTAGGTATTGCTCCTGATGTCAAAGTAGTTGCAGATCATACTGTTGCGAATATGTCTGACTTTGTTTGTGGCGCCAATCTTGCAGGTCACCACTTGACTGGTGTGAATTGGGGTCGCGACCTACCAGAGCCTTTAGTAATGGATCTTCGCAATGCGGTGATTGGCGATCCATCGCCCGATGGAAAAGGAGTGGTGGATATCTGTCGTGGCATTGAGGTTGGGCACGTTTTTCAATTAGGAACGCGTTACTCAGAAGCAATGGGTTGCACCTATCTTGATCAACAAGGAAAGTCACAGCCGATGGTGATGGGCTGTTACGGCATTGGTGTAACGCGTCTCTTGGGCGCCGCCATTGAGCAAGGCCATGATGAGCGCGGTATTATTTGGCCGATTTCGATGGCGCCATTTGAAGTCGTTATCTGCCCCATGAATTACGATAAGTCTGAGCAGGTTAAGGCCGCTGCTGACCAATTGCATGAACAGTTAATTGCTGCGGGTATTGACGTCATCCTTGATGATCGCGGCGAGCGTCCCGGCGCGATGTTTGCAGATTGGGAGTTGATTGGCGCACCATTTAGAGTGGTGATTGGTGAACGCGGGTTGGTAGATGCTCAAGTGGAATTTAAGGGGCGCACTGATGCTGAGTCCCAAAATATTTCCATTACTGAGATTAAAGATAAAGTCATTGCTGCTGTGAACTCAGCAAAGCAACTCGTTTCTTAATTACTTTTTAAATAAGCCGCCGATACCCTTGGCGGCTCCTTTAGCAGCCATGCCCGCCATGGCACGCGCCATCTTCCCGCCTTTGAATTGCTTCATCATGGTTTGCATTTGCTCAAACTGTGCGAGTAAGCGATTTACTTCTTGTACTTCAACTCCTGCTCCTGCAGCAATACGCCGTTTGCGACTAGCCTTGAGTAGCTCAGGCTTGCTACGTTCCTTTGGCGTCATGCTATCAATGATGCCGCGCATCCGTACAATTTGTTTGTCAGCTTGACCCATATTGGCTTTACTAGCTGCCTGAGCCATATGACTTGGGAGCTTATCCATTAGGCTGGCCATACCACCCATTTGCTGCATTTGAGAAATTTGATCTCGGAAGTCTCCCAGATCAAACCCTCCCTTAGAAATTTTTGTTGCTAACTTTTCTGCTTTAGCAACATCCACACTTTGTTGGGCCTGTTCTACCAGAGCCAAAATATCGCCCATGCCCAAAATACGGTTCGCCATGCGCTCGGCATCGAATGCTTCGAGCCCATCCATTTTTTCAGCAGTGCCAATGAACTTGAGGGGTACGCCCGTTACTTGGCGAACTGAGAGCGCAGCACCTCCACGTGAATCACCATCGAGCTTAGTGAGGATCACACCAGAGAGCGGCAGGGCATCATGAAAGGCTTTAGCAGTATTAACTGCATCCTGACCCAGCATGGCATCAACAACAAATAAAGTCTCTATAGGACTTAGTTTGTTATGCAGATCTTCAATCTCTTGCATGAGTACCTCGTCGATACCCAGTCGGCCAGCAGTGTCTACCAGCAGGACATCAAAGTAATGACGACGTGCCCAATCTAAGGCTGCAAGCGCAATAGCAGCGGGCTTTTGATCGACGCTACTCGGAAAGCACTCGGCACCAACTTGTTTGCTAACGGTAGCGAGCTGTTCTATAGCAGCCGGGCGGTACACGTCACATGAGACGGTGAGCACTTTCTTTTTCTTTTTCTCTTGGAGCCATTTGGCAAGCTTACCAACTGAAGTAGTTTTACCGGCGCCTTGCAAGCCGGCCATGAGGATGACTGCGGGGGGTTGGGTTGCTAAATTGATTTCACCGCTCTGAGAGCCATCTCCAGCCATTACCTGAGCAAGTTCTCGTTGGACAACACCCACTAAAGCCTGCCCAGGACTTAGACTGCCAACCACTTCTTCGCCAAGGGCTTTAAATTTAATTTGTTCGAGAAGCGTTTTAACGACCGGAAGGGCTACGTCTGCCTCTAATAGGGCTAAGCGGATTTCCCGAAGCATCTCTGCAGTATTGCTTTCGGTCAGGCGGGCTTCTCCCCGCATTGTTTTCACAACACGAGATAGGCGATCGGTCAGGTTCTCTAGCATTTATGGATTAGACTTTCAAGATGGACATTTTAGGTTACCTCAGTTACAGCTGGCTTACCCCAGCCCTTTATTTGCTGCTTTTAGTCTTTTTGACCCTAAGTTCGCAGGCTTTAGCGCAATCTCCAGTCTTTACTGGACTGGTACGCATCGGCATCTTTTTTATCTTGATCATTCACGGTATTCAGCTGCATGACTCGGTTTTTACGGACAAAGGCTTCGTTTTTGGCTTTGCTCAGGACCTTTCTTTAGTTGCGTGGGCGGGCCTCGCTTTTTATTGGTTCCAGTCCTGGTTTTTGCCCATCGTGAGTTTGTGTTGGATGGCCTTAATTTTTGCAATGGTTTGCTCTGTGCTGCCAGGCCTTTTTCCAGGCGTTCTGATTTCTCCCGATGCAGTATCTGACCCATGGTTTAAAGGGCACTTTATTGTTGCAACTCTGTCCGTTGGTCTTTTGAGCCTGGCAGCAATGCATGCCATGTTAATGAGTATTCAGGATCGGGCCTTGCATAGACAACTCAGTATTCGGCCTAATGGATTTTTGGCGCATTGGCTAGAAGATTTGCCACCATTGCTGACAATGGAAAGTCTTTTATTTAGCTTGCTGTATGTTGGCTTTGCGCTCTTGAGTCTGACCGTTTTTTCAGGACTCTTCTTTTCGCAAACCTTATTCGGCAGACCTTTGGTGTTTGACCATAAAACAATCTTTGCTTTGATTTCATGGTTTTTATTTGGCGGTCTCTTAGTAGCGCGCTGGAGAGTCGGATTGCGAGGAAGAGCAGCAGTGCGTTGGGTTTTGAGTGCTTACACAGCTTTAATTTTTGCCTATGTAGGAAGTCGCTTTGTTTTGGAAGTCATTCTTCATAAGGCGTGAACTTGATTAAGTGGCTACTCTTATTACTGGGCGCTGCTTATTTCTACTATTGGTTTAAAGGCAAAGAGCGGGCTGCGCAGATTCAGCTTGCTCAAGCCGAGGCCGAGGCCCAGAAGCAGAGTGTGGCGCCTCAGACAATAGTGCAGTGTCAACTTTGCCATGTGCATCTTCCACAATCAGAGGCGATGAAACAGGAGGAGCGTTTTTATTGCTCAGCCCAGCATCTTCAGGCTCTAGACGATGCTGGCTGGCTTGGTTCTGCCTTATGGCGCCCCTCACCAAATCAGGATGCGCGTCCAGATGGATGTATTCCGGACTTGGTGGTGATCCACCACATTAGTTTGCCACCTGGAGAATTTCAGAAGCGCGCCAGCACCCAACATATCATTGATTTTTTTCAAAACACACTTGATATATCCGCGCATCCCTACTTTGCAGAAATTGGTGGGCAAAAAGTGTCCAGCCATTTTTTGATTTCTCGTCAAGGTCAAGTCTTTCAATTTGTCTCCACTAAACAGAGGGCATGGCATGCAGGCGTCTCTGAGTTTTTGGGCAGAGAGCGCTGCAACGATTTCTCGATTGGGATCGAAATGGAGGGTGATGGCGATTCTTCATTTGAAGAAATTCAATATCAGCAACTGAGCATTTTGATTCAAAACATTCAAAAAGAATTTCCGAAGCTGCAATTTGCAGGACACAGTGATATCGCTCCGCAAAGAAAAATGGACCCTGGAAAATTTTTCGACTGGACGAAGTTGCAGAAAACAACACTCATCCCTGAGAAAAATTTCCCTTTTGGACTTGACTCTCGCTAGGCAAAAAGTCTGATGTGAGGATCTACTCACTTCTCTAGCCCCATTGAAAAGGGCTCAAATATTTCAGGGTAAAAATGAGTCACATTGGTGCCAAGTACTAGGAAAAATACTTACTCAAATTTGTAATAAAAGTCTTACTAAACTGGAAATATTTCCCTATACTTAGTGTCAAATGAATAAAAAAACACTAGATGTAGTGTTTACAGTAGACAATAGCCCTTTGTATTTAAAGACTTTTTACCCCAATAACTATATATAAGTAGGAAAAACATGACATACGCGAATCCACAAACTGCTGACCAACAATCTGGGGTAGCCAATCAGGGCTTGAACCCTAGTGGTCCAGTAAGTCAGGCTCCTTCTGCTGGCTTCGTGGCCGGCGGGGTCGGTGGAGCGCAGGCAACCCAGCTTTCTGACTACAAAATCATTCGCCGTAATGGTTCGGTTGTCGCTTTTGAGCCATCAAAGATTGCTATTGCCGTAACCAAAGCTTTCTTGGCCGTCAATGGTGGCCAGGGTGCTGCGTCTGCTCGTGTGCGTGAACAGGTTGAGCAATTGACCCATGCAGTAGTGCGTGCTTTATTACGTAGCCGTCCTAATGGCGGTACTTTCCACATTGAAGATATCCAAGATCAAGTGGAATTGGCGTTGATGCGCAGTGGTGAGCACAACGTAGCTCGTGCTTACGTGCTCTATCGTGAAAAACGCAATCAAGAGCGTGCCGCACAACAAGGTAGCGCACAAGAAACGCAAGCAGCCACTCAGGCTGGCGAGTCTGGTATCAAGGTTACCGACAACGGTGTAGAGAAGTGGTTGGATATGGCTGCTCTGCGCACTGTCATTGAGGCAGCTTGCGAAGGTCTTGGTAATCACATTGATGCCACACCCATCATTACTGAAACCATCAAGAATCTTTATGATGGCGTGCCAATGGCGCAAGTGTATGACTCTGCGATTTTGGCCTCACGTACTTTGATCGAAAAAGATCCAGCTTATAGTCAAGTCACAGCACGGATTTTGATGCATGTGATTCGTAAAGAAATTTTAGGTCGCGAAGTATTGCAAGGCGACACACAAGCAGAGTACAGCACCTACTTTGCGAAGTACATCAACGAAGGTATTGCCGCTGAATTGCTAGATCCTCGCATGCGTGAATATGATTTGCCAAGACTGGCTGCAGCTTTAAATGCAAATCGCGATTTGCAATTTAACTACCTCGGTTTACAAACTTTGTATGACCGCTATTTCTTGCATATTGAAGATCGTCGCATTGAAATGCCACAAGCATTCTTTATGCGAGTTGCAATGGGCTTGGCTCTAAATGAGACGGACCGTGAGCGTCGTGTGATTGAGTTCTATGAAATTCTCTCTACATTCGATTTCATGTCCAGTACACCAACCTTGTTCAACTCAGCTACAACCCGTCCACAACTTTCGAGTTGCTACTTGACTACGGTTGATGATGATTTGGATGGCATCTATGAGGCTTTGAAAGAGAACGCATTGCTGTCTAAGTTTGCTGGTGGTCTAGGCAATGACTGGACCAACGTTCGTGCGCTCGGTAGCCACATCAAAGGTACCAACGGTAAATCACAAGGTGTTGTGCCATTCCTGAAAGTAGTGAACGACACAGCTGTTGCAGTTAATCAAGGCGGTAAGCGGAAGGGTGCAGTGTGCGCCTATCTCGAAACCTGGCACTTGGATATCGAAGAGTTCTTAGAGTTGCGTAAGAACACTGGCGATGATCGTCGTCGTACCCATGACATGAATACTTCAAACTGGATCCCAGATCTGTTCATGAAGCGTGTGATGGAAAACGGTGACTGGACTTTATTCTCCCCATCTACTACACCTGATTTGCATGATAAATTCGGCAAAGCATTTGAAGAGGCTTATGTTGCCTATGAAAAGAAAGCCGATGCGGGCGAGATTAAGCCATTCCGCAGAATTCCTGCGCAACAGTTATGGCGCAAGATGCTCGGCATGTTGTTTGAAACCGGCCACCCTTGGATTACATTTAAGGATCCTTGCAACATTCGTAGCCCACAGCAACATATTGGCGTGGTTCACTCATCCAATTTATGTACGGAGATCACTCTCAATACCAATGAGACTGAAATTGCAGTTTGTAACCTTGGGTCTGTGAACTTAACCGCTCATATGACAACCGATGCATCTGGCAAGATGATTTTGGATCATGAGAAATTACGAAACACCGTACGCACTGCAATGCGGATGTTAGATAACGTAATCGATATTAACTACTACGCTGTAGCTAAGGCGCGTAACTCCAATTTGAAGCACCGTCCAGTTGGTTTGGGCATCATGGGCTTCCAGGATTGCTTGCATATGCAACGCATTCCTTACGCTAGCGAAGAGGCTGTGAAGTTTGCCGATTCTTCCATGGAGGCAGTTTGCTACTACGCTTACCTTGCTTCTAGCGAATTGGCAGAAGAGCGCGGCACCTATAGCACCTACAAAGGCTCTTTGTGGGATCGCGGCATCCTCCCACAAGACTCCGTTGCTTTATTGGCGCAAGAGCGTGGCGGCTATGTTGAGGTGGATAGTTCCTCCCAAATGAATTGGGACAGTCTGCGCGGCCGTATTAAGCAACACGGTATGCGCAACTCCAATTGCGTAGCAATTGCCCCAACCGCAACGATCTCGAACATTATTGGCGTTTCTGCTTGTATCGAGCCTACATTCCAGAACTTGTTCGTTAAGTCGAATCTTTCTGGCGAATTTACAGTTGTAAACGAGTACCTGGTTCGTGATTTGAAAGATCGCGGTCTATGGGATGAGGTGATGATTGCCGATTTGAAGTATTTCGATGGCACATTGTCCAAAATTGATCGTATTCCACAAGATTTGCGTGATTTGTACGCGACCGCTTTTGAAGTAGAGCCAAGCTGGCTGGTTGAAGCTGCTTCCCGTCGTCAGAAATGGATTGACCAAGCCCAGTCTCTAAATATCTACATGGGCGGCGCATCTGGCAAGAAATTGGATGACACTTATAAATTGGCCTGGTTGCGTGGTTTGAAGACAACCTATTACCTCCGTACGATGGCTGCTACCCACGTTGAGAAATCCACGGTCGCTAGTGGCCAACTCAACTCAGTTTCGAGTGGCGGCGGCGTCAATGGAACTGATGCGGCCGCAGCTAGCGCTGCTGGCGCAGTAGAGGCTGATGGTCCGGTTTGCACAATGCGTCCAGGCGACGCTGGTTTTGAAGAATGTGAAGCATGTCAATAAGCCATTTGCTTATTGACTGACAAGTAAAGAATTGAGGAGAAAATTATGTTGAATTGGGAAGAGGAAGTTGCACCAGCACTCGCAAAAGCCGGTATTGCTCCGCAGCCTGCAGTAGCTGAAGTACAGCGTCCACAGCCAGACCAAGTTGCTATCGCACCGCAGCAAGTTGCGCCAGCACCAGTGCAGGCTGCTTCTTTGCCCGGTGGCGCTTCACTGCGCGTTAATGCCGCAGACAAGCGGGTTATTAATGCCAAGACGGACGTTAATCAGTTGGTTCCATTTAAATATAAGTGGGCTTGGGAAAAGTATTTAGCTGGTTGCGCAAATCACTGGATGCCACAAGAGATCAATATGAACCGCGATATTGCGCTTTGGAAGGATCCTAATGGTCTGACAGAAGATGAGCGTCGCATCATTAAGCGCAATCTTGGTTTCTTTACCACTGCGGATTCTTTGGCTGCAAACAATATTGTTTTGGGCACTTATCGCCACATTACCGCCCCAGAATGCCGCCAGTATCTATTGCGTCAGGCTTTTGAAGAAGCTATTCATACCCACGCCTACCAATATATTGTTGAATCGTTGGGTTTAGATCAGAGCGAAATCTTCAATGCGTATCACGAAATTGATTCGATTCGCGCTAAGGATGAGTTCTTAATCCCCTTTATTGATGTCTTAACGGATCCAAACTTTAAGACCGGCACCTTAGAAAACGACCAAAAATTACTTCGATCGCTGATTGTTTTTGCTTGCGTAATGGAAGGTTTGTTCTTTTATGTTGGTTTTACGCAAATACTTGCAATGGGTCGCCAAAACAAAATGACCGGTGCTGCTGAGCAGTATCAATACATCTTGCGCGACGAGTCGATGCACTGCAATTTTGGTATTGATTTAATTAATCAAATCAAGCTGGAGAACCCGCAGTTATGGACTTCTGCGTTCAAAGATGAGATCAAATCTATCTTTGAAAAAGCAGTCGAATTAGAGTATCGATATGCAGAGGATACGATGCCTCGTGGGGTACTCGGATTGAACGCGCCGATGTTCAAAGGTTACCTCCGATACATCTGTAATCGCAGATGTTTGCAAATAGGACTTGACGCAATGTTCCCAAATGAAGAGAATCCATTTCCATGGATGTCAGAAATGATAGATCTGAAGAAAGAACGAAACTTTTTTGAGACACGCGTTATTGAGTATCAAACCGGTGGTGCGCTAAGTTGGGAGTAGTTCATTAGTAAAAGCGCACAGCCGGCTAAATAGGAGATTAGACGGTTGGATAGTATTCAGAATCAGGTAAACCAGGCGAAATTCCGAAAACCCTTGCTCAAGGGTGTCTGGGCTACTCTCCCTATTTTTTTCACCACATTTAAAAAGCCGTTGTCCTTTGGGGCCACGGCTTTTTTTCCAGGATTCATTAGCGTGCAGCACCAAGCATCAAGCCGTGCGCCGATGAATGGCTCGCTCGCCAGCTCTTTAATGCCGCAAGGTATTACGGAATTGAGTGGTCGGGTCTTCTTAAACGGTAGTTTGTACTAATCCTCACGTGAAGGAGCAATATTATGGCAATCGCCAAGAAAAAAACCGCTGCAAAGAAACCAGCTGCTAAGAAAGTTGCAGCTAAGAAGCGTCCAGCTGCTAAGAAGCGTCCAGCTGCGAAGAAAAAAGTAGCTGCTAAGAAGCGCCCAGCTGCTAAAAAGAAAGTAGCTGCTAAGAAGCGTCCAGCTGCTAAAAAGAAAGTTGCTGCTAAAAAGCGCCCAGCTGCAAAAAAGCGTAAACCAGCTGCAAAAAAAAAGTAAGTAAGCCTGCTGCGAAGAAAAAAGCAGGCTCTGTTAAAAAGCCTGCTGCCAAAAAAGCTGCAGCTTCAACTCCGTTGAATCCTGCTGCTGCTTGGCCCTTCCCAACTGGCACACGTCCATAAGCTTCGGCTTGTTGGTGTGTGAAGTTCCAAGGGGTCTCTAACGAGGCCCCTTTTTTATTGCCTGAAAAAGTTAGAAGCTAAAACCAAACGCCGTTTTGAACTGCGCGCCGATCTCGTCTTTAGAGGGCCTATGGTTTTGTGGCCCTTGGTGGGTAATTTTGATCGAGCCCATCAAGCTGGCTAGCCGGCCAGTAGTCTCCCAGTCCATGCCATTTTCTAAGCCGAAGAGGAGTCCCCCTCTAAATGCATCTCCACATCCAGTTGGGTCAATTAGCTTTGCAGCCGGCACTGGGGGAATAGCAATCTTTTTTCCGCCGGCATAGACATCGGCACCCTCGGCGCCTTTGGTCACAATCAGAGCCTTCACCCGCTCAGCAATTTTGTCTAGGCTCATCCCAGTTCTTTGGGAGAGCATTTCGCCTTCATAGTCATTTACGGCCAAATAGCTGGCTAGCTCGATGAGTTCTAGTAATTCAGGACCGTTGAACATTGGCAAGCCTTGGCCTGGATCAAAAATGAAGGGAATCTGTGCATCAGCCAATTGATGACAGTGCTCCCACATGCCTTGACGACCATCTGGAGCCACAATCCCAATTTTGGCTTGGCCTTTGCCTGTTTGGATGCGCTCATCAACCACTTTGGACACTAAATTGAGATGCGATTCATTCATTGCCCCCGGATGAAAGGCAGTAATTTGATTATTGGATTGATCGGTCGTGATCATTGCCTGCGCGGTAAAGGCATCATCAATTTGGCGAATATGGGTTTGATCAATCTTCAGGGCATGAAGATGATTGAGGTAGGGAGTAGCATCGCCGCCGACCGTAGCCATGATGATGGGATCGCCACCCAGAAGATGCAAGTTGTAGGCAATATTGCCAGCACAGCCCCCAAATTCACGGCGCATGGTGGGAACTAAAAAGGCCACATTGAGGATATGAATTTGCTCGGGAAGAATTTGATCGGCAAATTTACCTTCAAAGTTCATGATGGTGTCGTAGGCGACTGAGCCGCAAATCAAGCTGGCCATAGGGGTGTTCCGTTCAAGAGAGTAGGTGGGATAAAAAAATTAGTGAGAAGGATAAAACAGCCGAACACGGTAACCTGCCACTTGATCGGCTAGGGTAATTACTAGTTCAGCATGAATACTTTCTAAAGCAGGTGCACCACTGCGCAAAAAGTCTGGGTGAAGTTCTTGAAACTGTGAAGGGATCCATTCAGCAGGCGAAAAGGTGATCGTTTGAATGACAGATTCTTCTGCATCAGTCAAAGAAACTTCCAAACTGGGCCATAAAACAGCAAGAGCGAGACGATTTTGTATATCTACTTGCAGAATAGATTGCTTAGAGGGATTTTGAAGGCCTTCTTGAGCCTTGTTGAGTGCAAGGCTTGCCGCAGTGATCTTCCATGTAGAAAAATCGCTTACAGGGCGATCTACGCAGCCTAAGGCACTGCATAATTTGCGATCAATTTGTTGCAGCACAAAAAAAGCGCGCTGTGAAAACCTATTTGAGTTGTTATCTGAGAAGGGCGCGAGGGTTGGAAGTAAAGTTTGTCTGAACATATGCTCACCTAACAAGAGAACCAAGACCCAAAACAGGACGAGCAAGACCGGTTTTACTTTTTTCTTAATGCCGACTAAAGAATAATCTCGTGATTTGTTTGGCAGGGTTCCCTGTAAGCAAACCCATCCTTCACTTTCTTGCCAAATCGACAACTCGAGCCATTGGCGGTAGGTAGCAATGACTTCTTCTGCCTGTCGTGCCAAAACACCAGACAAAACAATTTGACCGCCTGGCCGAATTTTATTGACTAAGGCTGGCGCCAGAACCTGGAGTGGATTAGCCAAGATATTGGCCATCACGATGTCGTACTTGGTCTCAGGTGCGAGTTCAATAGCACCCTCATTGGGGAGAATAAATTGAATCTCAACCTGATTGATCTGGGCATTGCTCTGTGCAGCAACAATGGCTTGTGGATCAATATCAGTACCAACTACTGCAGTACAGCCGAGTTTTGCAGCAGCGATCGCCAAAATACCAGAACCGCACCCGTAATCCAGTAAGGTCTGATCGCGCAATTGGGTGTGCTGCTCTAGCCAGAGTAAACACAGATGGGTGGTCGGATGACTGCCTGTGCCAAAAGCCAGGCCCGGATCTACGGCAAGGCAAATTGCTTCTGGATCATTCGATGGTGCATCATGCCAAGAAGGAACTACCCAAATGCGTTTACCGATCTGAATCGGCGCAAATTGACTTTGCGTTAAACGTACCCAATCCTGTTCTTCAACACGCTGCTCTTCTGGAGCTTGAATCTCAAAACCCAGATCCTTTAGAGAAGCCATTAAGTTGCTGATGAAATCTGGCGCGTCTGATTGATCAATTTCAGGATTGAAGAGTACAGTAACAGATGAGCGATCCCATGCCTGCACTTCGGGAGAGAGGCCAGGCTCGCCATAGAGTGGGTTTTCATCATAGCCACCAGCTGCGTCATCCTCGACGGTGACAGAGAGTGCGCCAAGCTCTAGAAGTGCATCCCCTAGAGGCTCTGCAATTTCAGCAACGACCGTGAAAATAAGTTCACGATAGGCCATATTTACGCTTTACCGCGACTGGCAGCTTGTTCTTCCAAGCGGTGCTCGAGGTAATGGATACTCGTGCCGCCTTCAATGAAGTTCGGATCGAGCATCAGCTCTCGATGAAGCGGGACGTTGGTTGTAATTCCGTCTATCACCATTTCTGAGAGCGCAATTTGCATACGACGAATCGCTTGTTCGCGAGTAACGCCATAAGAAATCAGTTTGCCAATCATGGAGTCATAGTGCGATGGCACCATGTAGCCGCTGTAAGCATGGGAATCAACCCGAATACCAGGACCGCCAGGCATATGCCAAGACTGAATCCGACCAGGGCTTGGGGTGAACTTGAAGGGATCTTCAGCATTAATTCGACACTCGATAGCATGCCCACGAAAGACGATGTCTTTTTGACGGTAGGCTAATTTGAGGCCTGCAGCAATCCGAATCTGTTCTTGGACAATATCCACACCTGTAATCATTTCAGTTACAGGATGTTCAACTTGAACACGCGTGTTCATCTCAATAAAGAAAAACTCTCCATCTTCATAGAGAAATTCGAAGGTGCCTGCACCGCGATAGCCAATTTTCCTGCAGGCTTCTGCACAACGCTCACCAATCTTCGCAATTAGGCGACGATCAATTCCTGGTGCTGGTGCTTCCTCAATCACTTTTTGGTGACGACGCTGCATAGAGCAATCGCGTTCACCGAGCCAGATTGCGTTGCCATGAGTATCGGCGAGTACTTGAATTTCAACATGGCGTGGTTTTTCTAAAAACTTTTCCATGTAGACCTCGGGATTACCAAAGGCGCGACCCGCTTCTTCACGCGTCATGTTGACAGCATTAATCAGGGCTGCTTCAGTATGAACTACGCGCATGCCACGGCCACCACCACCACCGGCTGCTTTGATGATGACAGGATAGCCAACCCGTTTCGCTGTAGCAATAATTTCTTTGGGGTCATCAGGCAGCGCACCTTCTGAACCTGGCACGCAAGGAACACCTGCTTTGATCATCGCGCGCTTCGCTGAAACTTTATCGCCCATCAGCCGAATCGATTCTGCCTTAGGCCCAATGAACGCAAAGCCTGATTTCTCAACACGTTCTGCAAAGTCGGCATTCTCAGAAAGAAATCCATATCCTGGGTGAATCGCTTCAGCATCAGTTACCTCAGCCGCAGAAATAATCGCCGGCATGCTCAAGTAGCTTAAGGGAGATGGTGGAGGCCCAATACAAACAGCTTCATCAGCGAGCTTTACATACTTTGCTTCTTTGTCTGCGGTGGAGTAGACCACTACCGTTTTAATGCCTAATTCACGACAGGCGCGTTGAATACGAAGGGCGATCTCACCCCGATTGGCAATCAGAATCTTATCGAACATGGAGGCCTAGAGTTAAGCAATGACGAAGAGAGGTTGATCAAACTCAACACCCTGGCCGTTTTCACAAAGAATTTGTTTAATGACGCCGGCTTTTTCAGCTTCGATCTCATTAAGTAATTTCATCGCTTCGATGATGCAAAGCGTTTGTCCTACAGCCACTGTGTCACCTACTTTTACAAAATCAGGAGACTCGGGGTTTGGCGCTCTATAGAAAGTACCAACCATGGGGGAGTGCACTGTAAACCCAGCTTCTACAACAGCAACTTGAGCAATCGGCTCGGCACTGATTGCAGCAGCAGACGCTGGAGTTGACGACATATTTTGCATAGGCGTGGGGTTTGCATAGACCACCTGCCCACTGCCAACATTGGATGTTCCAGCGTTCACAATGCGAACACGATCTTCGCCCTCATTCACCTCCAACTCCGAGATGCCAGATTCGGCAACAAGGTCGATCAGGGTTTTGAGTTTTCTAAGATCCATGGTTTACCCCTTTTAAATTCAATTATTATTTTTGTATGCGGGCAATTGCCGCTGCCATTGCTAATTCGTAGCCAAGCGCACCAAGACCACAAATCACGCCGGTGGCTATATCGGATAAATAAGAATGCTTACGAAATTCTTCGCGCTGGTGAATATTCGAAAGATGGACTTCAATAAATGGAATGGCAACTCCTGCCAAGACATCCCGAAGTGCAACGCTCGTATGGGTAAAAGCACCGGGGTTAATGATGATGAAATCAACGCTCTCTTGTTTGGCTTTCTGAATCCGATCAATCAGTTCACCCTCATGGTTGCTTTGATAGGTATCCAGATTTACAGAGTGGCTATTGGCTAGTTGTCCAAGCTTTTGGTGGATATCTTCTAGGGTTGTTTTGCCGTATACCTCTGGCTCGCGGGTGCCCAGTAGATTGAGGTTGGGACCTTGAACTACCAGAATTGAGGGATTTTTTGACATAGATAGGTATTTTTAAGCGCTTTTGTTATCAGTTGAATAATTTGGCTTTTGGCAAAAAGGCTGATTTAAAGGGTTTTGAGGCCACTAAAGACGAGATCAGTATACCCCTTGAATGGGCTAAAAAGCATTCTTTTGGCTATGAATGACCCTAATATAAGGGGTATTTTTGCCTAAAAAATAGGCAAAATAGGATCAATTAATCAATATTCAAATTTATTAACTACGTCTAAGATAGCTTATAAATTAGCCTTAATGATGCTTCTTAGCTCATCTTCGCTTATTTTTCCTAATTTGCTGCTAACCGCTTTACCTTGAGAATTGATCACAACGGTAAAGGGAAGAGCCCCTTGAGTATTGCCCATCTCTTTGCTGATATTGCTGCCATCTATTCCACCAATTACGATCGGATAAGCAACTGGGGTTTTTTTAAGGAATTCACGAATGTTAGAGGGTGAATCGATACCGATACCGACAAATAGGACATTTTGTTGCTTAAACTCGGTTTGAAGGCGGCTTAAAGCCGGCATTTCTTCAACGCAGGGAGGGCACCAGGAAGCCCAAAAGTTGACTACCAAGAGCTTGCCTTGCCAATTGGCACTGTTGGCCGGCTTGCCATCAGGATCTTGCCAATCATGTCCCAAAAAATGCTCAATAGCGACCTCACTGGCTAGCTGGGGTTGGTTGATCCAGTGCGAGCTGAATACTCCAGCGAGGAGGGCAAAAAAACCAATTGCGATGATAGTGAGCCACTGTCTGCGATTCATTACTAGTCCTTAGCTAAAATTCCCCAATGCATATTCATATCTTAGGCATTTGCGGCACCTTCATGGGCGGCATTGCTGCTATCGCCAGGCAGGCAGGCCATCGTGTCACCGGATGTGATTTGAACGTCTATCCACCAATGAGTACCCAGTTAGAGGCACAGGGTATTGCGTTGATAGAAGGATACTCCCCTGAGCAATTATCTCAGTTTGAAACCATGCCCGATCTATTTGTAATTGGCAATGTGGTTTCTCGTGGCAATCCCTTGATGGAGGCGATTTTAAATCAGGGCCTACCTTATATTTCAGGCCCACAGTGGTTAGGCGAACAAGTTTTGTATGGCCGTCATGTTTTAGCAGTTGCGGGCACCCATGGAAAAACCACAACGTCCGCCATGTTGACTTGGATTTTGGAATACAACAATTACAAACCAGGCTACTTAATTGGTGGAGTGCCGCTGAACTTTACGGTATCAGCACGTTTAGGTGAAAGCCAATATTTTGTCATTGAAGCGGATGAATACGACACAGCATTTTTTGATAAACGCAGTAAGTTTGTCCACTATCGACCACGCACAGCCATTCTCAATAATTTGGAATTTGATCACGCTGATATCTTTGCCGATCTAGCCGCAATCGAAACTCAGTTTCATCACCTTGTGAGAACGGTTCCTAGTAATGGTTTGGTTGTCGTTAATGGCGAAGAGCCTGCATTAGAGCGTGTGATTGCTCGAGGAGCTTGGGCTCCAGTAGAAACTTTCGGCCAAGATCCTCAAAATACTTGGGGATTAGTTTCTTTGTCGGGCGACGATTTCATTGTTTTGTACTCAGGTAAAGAAGTGGCGACAGTCAGATGGGCAAAAGATTCTGGCGTGATGGGGCGGCACAACCAGTTGAATGCGCTAGCGGCGATAGCGGCTGCAAATCACATTGGTATCACTCCAGCAGAGGCCGCAAAAGCCTTGGGTGAATTTAAAAATGTGAAGCGTCGCTTAGAGACCGTTGGCGTTAAAAATCAAATCACCGTCTATGATGATTTCGCCCATCACCCCACTGCAATTGCTACTACCCTCGATGGTTTGCGTCGCCGAGTTGGAGATGCCAGAATCTTAGCGGTACTTGAACCTCGCTCTAACACGATGAAGCTAGGTGTGATGAAGGCACAGCTACCTGCTAGTTTAGAAAAGGCTAACTTGATTTTTGCCTATGGCGCACATTCTGGGAAAGAGAGCTTGGGTTGGGATTTAGCAGAAGTCCTATCGCCCTTGAATGAACAGTCAGCGAGGGCTCAGGCACATGATGACTTAGATGTTCTAGTAAATGCAATCACTAAAGAAGCAAAGCCGGGAGATCATATTTTGGTAATGAGTAATGGCGGCTTTGGTGGAGTGCACCAAAAGATTTTGCAAGCACTATAAATCTATTTAAATGAAGTCTTAGGTTAAGAAAAGAAGATCCATATGGGTGAAAGACTAAAAGATAAAGTAGCCATCATTACTGGTGCCGCTAAGGGAATTGGTTTTGCTACAGCAAAGCGTTTTGCGGAGGAGGGCGCTAAGGTCATGATTGCTGATATCAGTATGGAAGCAGTCAAGACAGCTGCTGCCCAGATTCCGAATGCGGAAGCTTTTGTAGTGAATGTGACTGATCGGGCGAGTATTCAGATAGCACTCGACCAAATTCTTGAGCGTCATGGACAGATCGATATTTTGATCAATAACGCTGGCATTACACAAGACGCAAGATTAATCAAAATGACCGAGGCTCAGTTTGATGCCGTTATTGATGTCAATTTGAAGGGTGTTTTTAATTGCACTCAACTCGTTGTGCCGCATATGTTGGAAAAAGGTAAGGGCGCTGTTGTCAATGCCTCAAGCGTAGTTGGTATCTATGGAAATTTTGGGCAAACCAATTACTCAGCAACGAAGTTTGGAGTGATTGGATTTACAAAGACCTGGGCTCGGGAACTCGGCGCTAAAGGCATTCGGGTGAACGCAGTTTGTCCTGGTTTTATCTCAACCGAGATGGTCAAAGCGATGCCAGACAATATCCTCCAAGATATCGAAAAGCGGAGTTGGTTGGGGCGTTTGGGTACGCCAGAGGAAATGGCAAACGTCTATTTATTCTTGGCAAGCGATGAAGCTAGTTATGTCAATGGCGTGGCACTCGAAGCCAGCGGCGGAATTTCCCTATAAACATGCATCTCTTATTCGAAGAGAGTGGCGATCTCAAGATTGCCACTACGCAATCTGCCAGTGGTGTTGGAGATGCAGAATCCTGGCAAGCTACGACGCTCTCGGGTAAAAAAATTAAACTCAAGGCAAAAGAAGTTTGGCTGCGTTTTGAAAATTCTGATGCGCATGCAGTCATGACTCAAGCCAATGCGTTATCCGCAGGGATTGATTTGCAACTATTATGGGACTGCGCCCCTGATGAAGAGTTTGGCTTGGTTGATGTATCTCAAGAATATTTTGGAGATCAGGCTAGCATTGAACAGCAAGTGGCTTTAGGCCTCGCATTACAAGGCGCCCCGGTATTTTTTCGGCGCAAAGGGCGTGGACGTTTTCAGCGTGCACCTTTAGAACAACTGCAAGCCGGCTTAGCGGCCATGGAGCGCAAGCAAAAAGAATTAGAGCAACAACAAGCTTGGCAACAAGAGCTGATTGCCGGCCAATTTCCAGCAACTTTGCGCTCCATCAGAAAGCAATTGCTATTTAATCCTGATAAAAATACCAGTGCCTATAAGGCGCTCCAAGCCGCATGTTCGGAGACTGGCGAGTCAGCAGCTCAATTGATGATTCGTTGTGGAGCTATTGATTCTCCACTGGCCTTTCATCAAGAAATGTTTCTCAAGACCCATTTTCCTCAAGGTGCTGAGCATCATGAGCAAACTGGAATTGACCAAGCTTTGTGTGACATTCGTTTTGCTGAATTGCCGGTACCGCAGGTTAAAGCATTCTCGATTGATGACTCTGGCACTACTGAGATTGATGATGCTCTATCTGTTACGCCATTGGAAGGCGGTGGTCACCGCATCGGTATCCATATTGCAGCTCCTGGATTGGTGATTGCAAAAGATGATCCAGTCGATTTGGTAGCACGTCATCGTATGTCGACGGTCTATTTCCCCGGTGACAAGATGACGATGTTGCCCGATTCCATCATTACGCAATTCTCCTTAGATGAAGGTGGAGAGCGGGCAGCGCTTTCTATGTATGTCGATCTCGATGCGGACAATAAATTACAAGAAGATACTTTAGAGATTCGAGCAGAGCGGGTGCCTATTCTTGCTAACTTACGTCTAGAAGATCTTGAGCACCTAGTTACTGAAGAAGCCTTTGCAAATAAAGAGGTATTTCCATTTCATGAAGAGTTGGCCATCTTGTGGAAAGGAGCCCAGCATTTGCATGCTGCACGCCAAGAGCGGCGCGTCGCTAATGGCTTGCGCGCTGAACAATTGGGCCTGGTAGATCCCAATGCACTCGCTAGAGATTTCTATTTTGAGATTGAAGAGCGCTCTGGTGACCAGTTTGTTGAGATCGTGCCACGTCAGCGCGGCTCGATCTTGGATACGATTGTTGCTGAGTGGATGATCTTTTGTAACAGTAGCGCTGGACATTTGCTATCAGAGCATGGCTTGCCAGGTTTATTTCGTACCCAAAAGGGTTGGGGACCATTACGGACGCGGATGCAAACCACCCCTGGGCCTCATGAAGGCTTAGGCTTGGATTACTACGCTTGGTCAACCTCACCCCTGCGCCGCTATTCTGATTTAGTCAACCAATGGCAATTGATTGCCCTGGCTAAACATGGCGTAACCGCCAAGATGGTAGCTCCTTTTTCTTCAAAGGATGCTAGCTTGATGGGGATCGCTGCTGACTTTGAGACCTGTTACCAAGCTTACGGAGAGTTTCAGGATCGCTTAGAAAAATATTGGTGTCTACGTTGGCTACAACAGCAAGGTCTACCCAAAACAGTTTTTGTACGACACCTCAAAGAGGGGATGTCTCGTCTTGAAGCAGTCCCTCTGCACATTGCTATTCCTGAGTTAGCAACACACCCCCGCATGACGAGAGCAGAAGTGGAGATTACCGATTTAGATCTATTGCAGCTGAGTGCAAGTGCCCGGGTATTACATGTTGAATCTGAACCAGCCCC
This sequence comes from Polynucleobacter paneuropaeus, assembly GCF_003261235.1. Taxonomy (NCBI): domain Bacteria; kingdom Pseudomonadati; phylum Pseudomonadota; class Betaproteobacteria; order Burkholderiales; family Burkholderiaceae; genus Polynucleobacter; species Polynucleobacter paneuropaeus. The sequence goes on from NZ_CP030085.1 coordinate 211,442, forward strand.
AGTTGAGGTGGCACCTGAGCGTGGTGAGGATGATGCAAGCGCTGCGTAGACCTGCTTGGCCTCAGCTCGGACGAGCCCAAACACTATTTGAGAAAGCATGGCGACGCCATCCTTTGGGACTAGCGATTTGTATCTCCTTAGTCATTCATCTCATCTTCTTATCATTTCGCTGGGGTTTGGGAGAGATTCAAAGTCGTAGACTCAATACGCCATTGAGTGTGGTTCTAGTCAATGCAGCGAGCCATACTAAAACGCCAGAGGCAAGTAAATTGGCGCAAGTCGATTTGCAAGGCGGTGGGTCTAGTACGGATCAGGACGCAACTGCATTACATCGTGCACGCTTGGGTACCGAGGCACGCCTAGAGGTATTAGAGAAGCAGCAAAAGCAAATGCTAGCGAAACTAGAGGCCGAGCGATTAAAGTCTGGTGGTCAAAAAAGTGGTGAGGCACAGCATGCTTTGCCTCAGCTCAATTCTTTGGAAGCCGAGTTATCAAAACGTCTTCAAACTGAAGGGCGTGGTATGCGTCATAAAGTCATGACTAGCACTACTACGAAATCGGTCGTATTTGCCCAGTATTACGATGCTATGCGACAAAAGATTGAGGCCTATGGCAGCACTTTCTTCCCTCGAGCAAACGGGCACCCCCTATATGGCAGCCTTATCATCGTCGTAAGCGTGGATTCTCAGGGGCGAATCATCAATAATCCTCAGGGAAAGGATGGTTTAAGTATTGGTCGTAGCTCTGGAAACCCGGAGCTAGATCGGCAAGCGCTGGCGATTGTCCGAGCATCTGCCCCCTTTGGCATGTTCCCTGAGCCGATGCAAAAGCAGATTGATATTTTGGATTGGATTGCAAGCTTTGATTTCACTCGCGATGGTACTGATCGACTAGAGTTGCGTCATTAGCAAATTCGCTTATGCTGTAGTCAGATGAGCACGAATCACACACCAGCCCCTATGCATTTAGATACCGACCCTAGCCAGTTTTCAGGATTGGATGTCTATGCTGTTGTCGGCCACCCCATATCCCATAGTAAGTCCCCACAAATTCACACCCAATTTGCCCAGCAATCCAAACAAGCGATTCACTACGGATATCTTGAAGCGCCCCTAGACGGTTTTATACAAACTGCAAAAGCATTTTTTACTGCGGGTGGGAAGGGCTTAAATGTCACAGTCCCCTTTAAGCTAGACGCAAAAGTGTTTGCAGATATTCTCACGCCAAGAGCCGAACTAGCAGGTGCAGTAAATACTTTGTGGCTTCAATCCGGAAAGATTCATGGGGACAATACTGATGGTGCAGGCTTAGTCAGAGATTTGTTGGCACAGGGCATTCGTTTGCAGGATGCACGTATTCTGTTGGTTGGTGCAGGTGGTGCTGCACGAGGTGTTTTGGGGCCGCTCTTAGATCAAAAGCCACAAGCTCTGGTGATCGCCAACCGCTCCCCTGATAAAGCGCAAGACTTAGGCAAGCTCTTTGCAGAAAAAGCAAAAATGCAGAATGTTGATTTGTTAATTCGTTCTTTAGATGAACTTGAGAACTCAGCCATCACAAATACTCCTTTTGATTTGGTCGTCAATGCCAGTGCTGCTGGTTTAACAGATGAATCCCCACTAAGCGATCAAGCTGCTACCAATATCTTTACGCCCGCTAGCTTCGCCTACGATATGGTCTATGGCAAAAGTACGCCCTTAATGAAGCAGGCCATCTATTGTGGCGCGCGGGTGAGTGATGGTTTGGGTATGCTGGTAGAGCAGGCTGCTGATGCTTTCTTGATCTGGCGCGGATCTGATTTGAGTGCGCAGATTCATCCTCGCTCAGTCTTAGCTCAACTTCGCTCTTGATGCTGTAATGCGTTGGTTGGGTTATCTTGCAAAATGTTTGCTCAGCGGCTTGCTTGCTATGCAAATTTATTTTGTGCTGCAGATCGGTTTATGGTCTTGGTTTAATCCTGGTGATACCGCCTTTGAGAGAGCGGAGCACTGGCGCTTATGCGGCTTGCATTGGTCTTGCCCATTTCATTCCTATTGGGTTCCTTATCAACAGATCTCTCCCAATCTGAAGCGGGCCGTGCTCGTGAGTGAGGACGATATCTTTTTTCAGCACCATGGTGTACGTGTAGAGGATATGGAAAAGGCTTGGGAAAAGAATCAACAGAAAAAAGGTCAATCTAAGACAGCTCTACGAGGTGGCTCAACTATCACTCAGCAACTAGCCAAGAATTTATTTTTATCGTCTGAGCAGGATTACCTGCGTAAAGGCCAAGAGCTTCTGATTACTGCTTATTTAGAACTCATTCTTCCAAAACAAAGATTATTTGAGATTTATCTCAACTCTGTGGAGTGGGGTGAAGGCATCTTCGGAATTGGCGCAGCAAGTCAACATTATTTCTCGACGAGTCCTGCTGCTTTATCCCGCGAGGAAGCTGCAGCCTTAGCATCAGCCCTACCAGCGCCAAAGTGTTTTGATAAGGCGCAATTTTGTCGGAGAGGCAGTATTGATTACGCTGCCCGCCAAGAATTTATTCTCGGGAGTATGGATCGGATTGCTCTAGCACCAATCTCTAAAAGCAACTCTCGCTAGTTCACTTCGCGGCAGCGTTTAGAGCATCCCTTGTAGTCTGGGCAACTTTTCTAGCGGCCTGCGCAAAATCTTCACCACTGCTGGCATACAAAATCGCTCTAGATGAGTTGATGATCATTCCAGTTCCGGGTTTTTGAGCAATACTGCCCGCTTTGACGGTAGCAGCAATGTCACCACCTTGCGCGCCAATCCCCGGAATTAGGAGCGGCATATCACCAACCAGGTTTCTGACCTTAGCAATTTCCTCTGGAAAGGTAGCGCCTACTACTAGACCTAGTTGACCTGAGGCATTCCATTTGCTGGCAGCGAGTTTAGCCACCTCAAGATAGAGTGGTTCACCAGTCGAGCTATTTTTGAGAAATTGCAAATCAGACCCACCCGGATTAGAGGTACGACACAGCACGATCACACCCTTTTGGGTGTAGCGTAAATAGGGTTCAATAGAATCAAAGCCCATATAAGGATTCACGGTCACTGCATCAGCACCATAGCGCTCAAAAGCCTCCATCGCATAATGCTCCGCAGTACTTCCAATATCACCCCGTTTAGCATCCAAAATCACCGGAATATATGGGTATTGTGTCTTGAGGTGACTGATCAGTTTTTTGAGTTGAGTCTCTGCCCCCTGTGAGGCAAAGTAGGCAATTTGGGGCTTGAAGGCGCAGACAAGGTCTGCCGTAGCATCGGCAATTGCTTTGCAAAACTCAAAAATAGGCTCGGGTTTACCTGCCAGGGAGGCGGGGATTCTCTTGGGGTCAGGGTCAAAACCAACACAGAGCATGCTGCCTTGAGAAGCCCATGCAGCTTGGAGTTGCTGGGTAAAGCTAGGGGACTTAGTATTCATCGGCTGAAGCCTTCATTTATCGAAACTGTCATGAGCTATAGGATAAACTAGCGCACATTCCTTAGGAGTTCACCATGATCAACTTGTTCGTCCTGCAAAATGGCCGCCTCTCTCAAGAGCAAGTCGAAGATCGCAATGAATTATTGCAATATACCAACCCTATTTGGATTGACGTAGTTGATCCAGAAGAGGAAGAGCTGCTCTGGATTAAAGAGGCATTTGGTGTCTTGTTACCAGAATTGGATGATTTGGGTGACTTAGAGGCTTCAGCCCGTTATTTTGAGGCCGATGATGGTCATCTTCACATTCGTACGGATTTCTTGTTGGACGAAGAAGAGGTCTCCCGCAACATTCGGGTTGCCTTCGTCCTTACTAAGCAGGTTCTGTTTTCCATTCATGACGAAGATTTGCCTGTCTTTAGATTAGTTCGTTTGCGCGCACGTTTGCGTCCGGGCTCAGTCAGCAATGCTAAAGATGTTCTGCTAGATTTGTATTCAACCGATGCTGAATATTCTGCAGATGCACTAGAAGAGGTCTATGAGAATCTTGAGCGAGCCGGTAAGCAAGTTTTGTCAGATGGTATTAATGACTCTACTGCAGCCTCTGTTCTTGAAACCATCGCTAAAGAAGAAGATACCAACGGCCATATTCGTCGCAATGTGATGGATACTCGACGCGCACTTTCTTTTTTAATGCGCAGTAAATTATTGTCTGATGAGCAGCAAGAAGAGGCACGCCAAATTCTGCGCGACATTGATTCTCTCGAAAACCATACCGCTTTCTTGTTCGATAAGATTAACTTCTTGATGGACGCGACTGTAGGTTTCATTAACTTGAACCAAAGTAAGATCATCAAGATCTTCTCCGTGGTGTCGGTTGCATTGATGCCACCAACTCTATTAGCCAGCATCTGGGGTATGAACTACAAATACATGCCTGAGCTGGATTTAATGTTGGGCTATCCGGCCGCTCTGGGGCTGATGGTGATATCAGCCATTATTCCTTTATGGTATTTCCACCACAAAGGTTGGATGAAGTAATTATTTGAGCAGTGTCAGTAGTTCGGATAAAGCATAAGCACAAGCTTGCTCTCGAATCGCTTGGCGGTCACCAGAAAATAATTGGGTTTTGCAAATTGTAGATTCTGCAACTGACCAAGCAAAGCAGACTGTACCAACGGGTTTTTGTGGTGATCCACCAGTGGGCCCTGCAATACCTGTGATAGCTACGCCCACATTGACCGCAGCATTTCTTTGGGCGCCTTCAGCCATTGCTTTAGCGACTTGCTCACTTACTGCTCCAAAAGAATCAATCGTTTCAGGTGCCACTCCGAGACACTCCGCTTTAGCGACATTGCTATAAGTGACATAGCCTCTCTCAAACCAATCACTTGAACCAGGAAGCTCCGTTAGCGTTGCGCAAACAAGGCCGCCAGTGCAGGATTCTGCAAGAGCGATCTTCCAGGATTTTTGAATCAGGACGAGTGATAACGCTTTTGCTAGGGTAGATGATGAATTCATATTATTTGAGTAAGGTTTGTCCAAGCGCAATAACCAACAGCGTAAAGAAGGCCGCAGCAAGATCATCAACCATGATGCCAAAGCCTTGCCATACATTGGCTCGCAGTGAGTATGTTCCGGAGGGCTGAATAGACTCTTGAATTTTGAAATAGCGATCAATCATCCCAATCGGGCCGGGCTTGATGGCATCAAAAAACCGAAAGAGAATGAATGCAATGGCTTGCAACCAAATTTCTGTCGGCATGATGATCACAAGTACCAGCCAAAAAGCCACAATCTCATCCCACACAATGCCACCAAAATCTTTTTTACCTAACTCTTCACTGACTTGGCCGCAGACCCAACAACCAACTACAAAGCTTAAGGCAATAATCCCCAACCAATCTTGCGAAGAAAAAATATACTGTCCAATATAAAAGACCCCCCAAGCCCAGAGCGTGCCGGCGGTCCCGGGAGCAATAGGACTCAAGCCACTGCCAAAACCAAAAGCGAGGGTGCGACCCGCGGTTTGAAACACCCACTTCAAGGATGGTGAGTTTGTGGGATGTTTGATGGGTAGATTCATGCGAAGTGATCAAATGATTTCATGAATTTTGAGGCAGCTACTGAATTCATTTTGTGACCATCCCAATCGATGAGGGTGATCGTAGATTGAGTGGATGTTGAAGATTGAATTTCACCAATACAGGTCAGAGCCAAGCCCAATTTTTTACTCAAGGCTTTAATTGGCAATTCATTTTGTGCAGATGCGGTGAAGCAGATTTCATAATCGTCACCACCGCAAGCAGCAAATTGATCTTGGATCATTTGGCTCTGTTTGAGCAGAGTTGCAGACTTTGGTAAGTTTTTTAAAAAAACGGTGGCATCCACATGAGAAGCGTTCAAGATATGTTGCAGATCACCTAGCAAGCCGTCTGAGATATCGAGGGCTGCAGTCGCTAAATTTCTTAGCTCGATTCCTAAGGTGATTCTGGGACTGGGTTGGTGTAGACGAGACTCAATGATTTTGAGTTGATCGCTAGATAGTCCTATTTCATGACGCAGTGCAGCAAGAGTAAGTCTTGCATCACCCAGGGTTCCAGAGACCCAAATTTGATCACCTGGCTTAGCGCCTGAGCGTCGAATGGCAGACCCTTTTGGAGTACTTCCGAAAGCGGTAATAGAAATATTGAGGGGACCTTGGCAGGTATCACCTCCAATCAGGGGGCAAGAAAATTCTGTAGCAGCCAAAAACAGGCCTTTGCTAAAGGATTCCAGCCAGGCAGTGTCAGCATGCGGCAGGGCCAGCGCAAGCGTGAAACCTTGGGGCTTAGCGCCCATCGCTGCCAAGTCTGAAAGGTTGACTGCAAGGGCTTTGTAGCCCAGCCACTCAGGGTTAGCATCCCTGAAAAAGTGCCGACCTTCTACCAGCATGTCGCTTGTAATTGCCAGCTCCTCATGAGCCAGAGTGGCTAATAGAGCGCAGTCATCCCCAATTCCGAGGGTGACTGCTGGAGCACCTGATAAATCCATTGCATCCGCTTTGGATTTAAAAAATACCTTAATCAGCTCAAATTCAGAGAGTGGTTTACCAGAAGAAGTCATCCCCCATTTTAGGGTGCTTATAGGTCAGTCATCTAGGAGGAATAGAATTACAGTCTCCCATCTGATTTATTGACGAGTAATTTCATGAGTTCATCTGGCAATACCAAAGAGCAACAAATTGCATCCCTAAGAGAAGCAGCCCTTCACTACCACGAGTTTCCAGTGCCTGGCAAAATTGAAATTGCCCCCACTAAACAACTGACTAATCAACGCGATTTAGCGCTGGCCTATACCCCTGGTGTAGCTGCAGCGTGTGAAGAGATTGCAAAAGATCCTGCTAATGCGTTTCGTTACACTGCACGTGGCAATTTAGTTGGTGTCATCACGAACGGAACTGCAGTTTTAGGTTTAGGCAACATTGGGCCGCTTGCCAGCAAACCCGTGATGGAGGGGAAATCTGTCCTCTTTAAAAAATTTGCCGGTATTGATGTTTTCGATATCGAAGTCAATGAAAACGATCCCGATAAATTAGTTGAGATCATTGCAGCACTCGAGCCTACTTTTGGCGGTATCAACTTAGAAGACATTAAGGCGCCAGACTGCTTCGTAGTGGAGCGCAAACTTCAGGCGCGCATGAAGATCCCGGTCTTTCATGATGACCAGCACGGCACTGCGATCGTAGTTGCCGCCGCGATTATTAATGGTCTCAAGGTGGTTGGCAAAGAAATTGGCAAAGTAAAGTTGGTGACTTCAGGAGCTGGAGCTGCAGCTTTGGCTTGCTTAGATTTATTGGTAGATCTGGGTATTGCTCGTGAAAATATTTGGGTAACCGATTTAGCAGGTGTTGCTTACAAGGGTCGAAAGGAATTAATGGACCCAGAGAAAGAGCCATTCTGCCAAGACACTAAATTAAGAACATTGGCCGAAGCAATTGAAGGCGCTGATATTTTCTTGGGACTCTCTGCTGGCGGTGTTCTCAAACCAGACATGGTGAAAAAAATGGCTGATAAGCCATTAATTTATGCGCTTGCTAATCCCACTCCAGAAATTCTTCCAGAGGAAGTCAAAGCAGTTCGTTCAGATGCCGTGATGGCAACAGGGCGTACCGATTATCCCAATCAGGTAAACAATGTATTGTGCTTTCCATTTATCTTCCGTGGTGCATTGGACGTTGGTGCGACCACGATTACGCGTGGCATGGAAGTCGCAGCAGTCAAGGCAGTAGCTGAGTTGGCGCAGGTGGAGCAAAGCGAGATAGTGACTTCGGTCTATGGCAATGACAATTTATCTTTTGGCCCAGACTATCTCATTCCTAAGCCATTTGATCCCCGCTTAATTACAGTGATTGCACCAGCAGTCGCAAAAGCAGCAATGGATGATGGTGTTGCGCTTCGTCCGATTAAAGACTTTGACGCTTATCGCAATCAGCTGCAGCAATTTGTGTACCACTCTGGTACCTTAATGAAGCCTTTATTCAATATTGCTAAACGGGTTGCGGCAAATCAAAAACGGATTGTCTTTGCTGAAGGTGAAGACGAGCGGGTATTGCGTGCCGTGCAAATCGTGATTGATGAAAATCTGGCAGTGCCGATTTTGATCGGTCGTCCAGAGGTCATTAAATATCGCATTGATAAATTTGGTCTGCGCATGAAAGTGGGCGATGATTTTGAAATTGTTAATCCTGAGAGCGATACTCGTTTTAGAGATTTCTGGCAGACTTATTTGGCGCTCACAGAACGTAAGGGCGTGACACAAAGCTTTGCGAAGTTAGAGATGCGTCGTCGTCACACTTTAATTGGCTCGATCCTCATCAGCAAAGGGATGGCTGATGGCATGATTTGCGGCACTGTTGGCAATTCAGCTACCCATCTCAAGTACATTGATGAAGTGATTGGTCATGAGACTGGTGCGAATGTGTATGGCGCTATGTCGGGCTTAGTGCTGCCAGGTCGCCAAGTATTCTTGGTTGATACCCATATCAACGTTGATCCCAGCGCAGAAGAATTGGCTGAAATTACGATCATGGCTGCTAGCGAGATGCGCAAATTGGGCATTACACCTAAAGTTGCTTTGTTGTCGCATTCGAACTTTGGCTCCAGCAATGCGCCCTCAGCAATCAAGATGCGCGAAGTCTTGGCCTTGATTCAAAAAGCAGATCCCAGTTTAGAAGTGGATGGGGAAATGCATGGCGATAGTGCATTAGACGAGTCTATTCGTTCTAGCGCCGTTACCTCATCTCCACTTAAGGGTGACGCCAATTTATTGGTACTTCCCAATATTGATGCCGCCAATATTTCCTATAACTTACTGAAGACTGCAGCAGGTAATGGCGTCTCAATTGGGCCTCTGCTTTTAGGGGTGGCTAAACCGATTCATATTTTGACTCCCGCAGCTACGGTTCGTAGGATTGTGAATGTGACTGCTTTAACGGTTGTAGAGGCTGCTAGCAACGCCCGTGGGGTCTCATAAACCCGATTAATATATGTAAGTTAGCATTTACTTACATATATTAATCTTATATAAATCAATAACTTATATAAAAAGTACTTAATTCGGGCTTGATTTGATAGCGTGATCGGGGTAACCTAACACCCATCATGAATAATCAACCTGAAAACACCAGTTCAGCAGTCTGGGATGAACATAGTCGGGCTGAAAGTTGGGATAGCTCTGATCGTCTCGAGACTGAATCTTCCGCAGCCAACGTTTATGCCCAAGGCGGTTTATCCCGCTTACAGAACTTTGCAGCTAATCAAGCCTCAGGCAAAAAAGTGACAGCCTCTTGGCGTGCCGCTTTAGCCGTCCGTGATGCCGGACCACCCGCAATGTTACGTAGTGTCCGCACTAATATTGTTCAGTCAATCCGTGCATTTCGCACGCCCGATTTGGCTGAAGCGGCTAGTGAGCTTGGCCAGCATTTCATTTACGCTAACTGCGCAAATGCCATGACTAAAGGTGAAGTTTTAGAAGCGATTGCTAATGCCTATATGTTTACCAAGCAGCAGGCTAAAAACTTCGACCCATTGTTGGATGCATTGACGACCATGGTCGATAAGGCTGGACCTCAACCTGGTTTCGTAGTGGTCTTGGAAGGCTTACCTTGTACTCAGAAGTTTGACAAGGAAGCGCGCGAGACTTTGCTCGATGTGTTCCGTGATGCGGTTGACTTCTGGTCTGAGCGTCGCATCCCTTATCGGGTTTTCTACTCTTTCGCTTAAGCCCCTAGGAGTCTGGGCTCCAGACAGTATTGACGGCCGTAATCGCAACGATTCCGGCCGTTTCTGTTCTCAGAATCCGTTTACCTAAAGAAACGATTTGATAGCCTGCAGCTTGCGCTATAGCTTCCTCTTCAGGTGAATGTCCGCCTTCTGGGCCAATCATCAAAATTACATCTTGTGGCGGATTTTGAGCTAGTACTGACACCATGCTGACAGTAGCATCTGGACTCAATAAGAGTTTAAGACTAGCGGTGGGAGTCTTCAAAAAATCAGCAAAGTTTTGAATGGGCTCTAAGTTAGCTAAAACAGTGCGATCACATTGCTCACAAGCTGCTTGAATAATGGCGTGCCAATGGCTCAGTCGCTTTTGCGCACGCTCTGCATCACTGGAGCGATTTAACTTCATTACTGAGCGTTCACATTGCAGTGGAACAATTCTCTGGACGCCAGTCTCAACAGTTTTTTCTACGATCCAATCCATTTTGTCGCCACCAGCCAGGGCTTGGACCAAAGTAATGGCATAAGGGGTCTCACGATGGATATCAGTTCGGATTGCGCTCAGCTCGACCTCGCCATTTTTTTTCCCCAAGGAGAGCAATTTGGCACTAGCTACTTGGCCCTGTCCATCAAAGACGGGGAAGGTCTCGCCAAGGTCAATCCGCCTCACGCGGAGGTGATGGATGACCTCAGAGTTCAGTGGGGTCGGCTTTTGGGTTTCCCATGGTCCAGGAAGATAAAATTGAGGCATTACTGAAATATAGCCAATTTATTTTCCGAGAGACCCTTTTTACGATGTCAAACCTTCAAATTCGCATGGCTAATGCTATTCGCGCCCTTTCTATGGATGCGGTTCAACAGGCAAACTCAGGGCATCCAGGCATGCCAATGGGTATGGCAGATATTGCCGTTGCTTTGTGGAACGATCATTTGCAACATAACCCAACTGATCCACATTGGATGAATCGTGATCGCTTTGTTTTATCCAATGGCCATGGCTCGATGTTGCTTTACTCTTTGTTGCATCTGACTGGTTATGACTTACCGATTGGCGAATTAAAAAATTTCCGTCAGCTTCATAGCAAAACTGCTGGACATCCAGAATATGGAATTACTCCTGGGGTAGAGACCACCACGGGCCCATTGGGTCAGGGTATTTCTAATGCAGTTGGTATGGCGCTAGCGGAAAAATTATTAGCAGAAGAATTTAATCGTCCTGGTCACGATATCGTCAATCATTACACCTACGTATTTTTGGGTGATGGCTGTTTGATGGAAGGCATTAGCCATGAAGTTTGCTCATTAGCAGGCACACTCAAGTTAAATAAACTCATTGCACTATGGGATGACAATGGTATCTCGATCGATGGCAAGGTCGTTTCTTGGTTTAATGAAGATACTCCCAAGCGTTTTGAAGCTTACGGTTGGAATGTGATTCGTAATGTAGATGGTCACGATGCTGAAGCGGTATCTACAGCAATTGCGCAAGCGAAGAAGACTGATAAGCCTACCTTGATTTGCTGCAAGACTGCGATTGGCCAAGGTGCGCCTAATATGGCTGGCAGCGATAAGGTGCATGGCTCTCCTTTGGGCGCTGATGAAATCGCAGCGACCCGCGTCGCGCTCAACTGGCCTTATGCTCCTTTTGAAATTCCGCAGGATATCTATCAAGCCTGGGACTTTAAGAGACGCGGTCAAGCTCTTGAGCATGAATGGAATAAAGATTTCCAATCCTATAAAGCCAAGTACCCTGAGCTTGCTTCTGAATTCCAGCGTCGTATGCAAGGTGACTTATCAAAAGATTTTAGTAAGACTGTTAAAGAATATCTAGAGCGCTGCCAAGTTAAAGCAGAAACCATTGCGACCCGTAAGGCAAGCCAAAATGCAATTGAAGCTTTAGCGCTTGCCCTCCCAGAATTTATGGGCGGCTCTGCTGATCTCACGGGATCCAACTTAACGAATTGGAGTGCTTGTAAACCGGTTCGAGCAAATCAGTGGGGCAACCATATTAATTATGGTGTGCGCGAATTTGGTATGAGTGCCATCATGAATGGTATCGCTTTGCACGGTGGCTACATTCCATTTGGTGGAACCTTCTTAACTTTCTCAGACTACAGTCGAAATGCCATTCGGATGGCGGCCTTGATGAAGTTACGTAGCATCTTTGTCTTCACTCATGACTCGATCGGTTTAGGTGAGGATGGACCAACACATCAATCTGTTGAGCATGTAGCCAGCCTGCGTTTAATTCCGAATTTGATGGTTTGGCGCCCCTGCGATACCTCTGAGACAGCTGTAGCTTGGGCCTCTGCAGTAGAGCGCAAACATGGCCCTAGTGCCTTAATATTTAGTCGTCAGAATTGTCCCTTTGTTGCTCGAAATGCGCAGCAGATCAAAGATATTGCCCGGGGTGGATATGTGATTCGTGCTTCAAAAGCTAAACCTGATGCAGTCATCATGGCGACCGGTTCTGAAGTGGGCTTAGCCTTGCAAACTGCAGAGCGATTAGAAAAAGAGGGCGTAGCTATTCGGGTGGTATCGATCCCATCAACGACCGTATTTGATCAACAAGATGCTGCGTATAAGGCGAGCGTCTTACCCGCTGGCATTCCTCGTATTGCGGTTGAGGCGGGTGTGAGTGATTTTTGGTGGAAGTACGCTTGTTCAGCTGTACATGGTGTCGATACCTTTGGCGAGTCTGCTCCCGCTGCACAACTATATGAATATTTCGGCTTAACTGTCGATCAGATTGCGAAAACAGTTCGACAAGTGATTAGTCAGCAATAAATACTGATCAAAAAATAGATTCAATATTAGTAAGGAAAAATAAGATGACGATTCGTGTTGCAATTAATGGTTATGGAAGAATCGGGCGCATGGTATTGCGCGCGCTTTACGAAGATCTGGCTAACGGTAAGCCAAGACGGGATATCAAAATTGTGGCAATTAATGCAATGGGCGATATTGATATCAATGCCCATCTCACACAATATGATTCAGCGCATGGACGCTTCCCCGGTGAGGTTAAGGTGGATGGCGATTGCATGGTCGTCAACGGTGATCGCATCAAAATGTTCTCAACCCGCAACCCATTAGAAACACCTTGGGGCGAGTTGGGCGTAGATTTGGTTTTGGAATGCTCTGGCAAATTCACTTCCAAAGAAAAAGCCATGGTGCATATTCAGCAGGGCGCTAAGAAAGTTTTAATCTCTGCTCCGGGTGAAAAAGATGTCGATGCCACAATTGTTTATGGCGTAAATCAAAATGTATTGAAGTCAAGCGATGTTGTGGTTTCTAACGCGAGTTGTACCACCAACTGTTTAGCCCCATTGGTTAAACCATTACTCGAAAAAATTGGTATTGAATCAGGCTTGATGACCACTATCCATGCATTCACTAATGATCAAGTGTTAACGGATGTCTATCACAAGGATATGCGTCGGGCGCGTTCTGCGGTCAGCAGCATGATTCCAACCAAGACTGGGGCCGCTAAAGCAGTGGGTTTGGTACTGCCTGCATTAGCTGGAAGATTTGATGGTTTTGCAATGCGCGTACCAGTGATCAATGTCTCAGTAGTTGATCTTACTTTTGCGGCGAGTCGCGCAACTAGTGTTGACGAAGTGAATGCGATTCTGAAGACGGCCAGCGAGGGTGAGCTCAAAGGAATTTTAGGATTTAATACTTTGCCCTTAGTATCGATCGACTTTAATCATGATCCGCGCCCTAGTATTTATGACGCATCCCAGACCCGCGTTTCCGCTGATGGCAAGTTGGTCAAGGTATTGGCTTGGTATGACAACGAGTGGGGTTATTCGGTACAGATGCTCAACGCCGCTGAGGCCCTCATGGCCGTGAAGTAAGTCCAAAACTGCCTGCTTTTTATTAAAAAGACCTCAATTTGAGGTCTTTTTAATTACTTCTGCTTATTTCTGCAGTTTTTCTTGAGGCACTGACCATACATCGCCAGGGAGTGCTCTTGGAGCTTGAAACCCAGGTTTTTAGCAATATCCCTTTGCCTCTTTTCAATCGCCTCGTCCACAAACTCTTCCACATGGCCGCAGTCAAGACAAACCAAGTGGTCGTGGTGCTGACCTTCATTGAGTTCGTAGATTGCCCTACTAACGCCCTTGCTGGACTCAAAATGGCTTCTGAGTAGTAATCCAGCCTGCTCAAACTGGGTTAGTACTCGATAAACCGTGGCTAAGCCGATTTCTTGGTCATCTTTAGCCAGGGCAACATGGACATCCTCGGCACTGAAATGGGTGCCCGAATTTTGATGGAAAAAATCCAAAATTTTCATGCGTGGACCAGTGGCCTTGAGGCCAATATCACGTAAATCTGCAGTAGTAGGGTTTTGGTTCATTGCCATGGCTTTGAGAGCTAAAATCAATGTCTTAATGATACGGCCAGCTATGCAAAATTGCTTTCAACTTTTTAGTCGTTTTTTGAAGCCTTCAGCCGAAGGTTTTTATGCCCCATTACGCCTGGTAGCACTTCTCGGCCTTTTCCTAGGGGTATTGGGGGTGAGTGCTTGTTCAACTGCTGTGGATGATACACAGCGTGCTTGGGCTAATAAGATTTTCCAACCTTATGTTCCTGACGTGGTACAGGGTAATTTCATCTCGAGTGAGCAGTATTCCAAACTCCAGCTGGGCATGACTCGTGAGCAGGTTCGCCAAATCATGGGTACTCCATTACTGGCAGATTATTTTCATGCCAATCGTTGGGACTATGTTTTTGAATTTAAGCGGGATGGTCAGAAGATCGCCAAAGATCGACGTGTCACGATATTTTTTGATGAAAACAAAGTCGTGAAATTTGATGGCGATGCGCTTCCTACTGAGGTGGAATTGGTCGCCGAGATCGATAACTACGCTAAAACCAAGCGTAGTTTTTGGCAAAGAATTACGGGTACCGGAAAGGGTCCTGTGACCCCGCCATTACAACAGCCTGAATTATTGGTCCCCAGCAAAACAGAAACCTTGTCGACAGGCTCAGCAGTTCCTGCTAGCGCTACAACAACAAGTGATAACAACCCAACCACTACTAAGCAGTAGGCAAAGATATGACGATGAAAATTGCAATTGCCGGCGCTACCGGTCGTATGGGAAAGATGCTCATTGAGGCAATTCTGAATTCACCAGACGCGCAACTGGTTGGAGCGCTTGAGCATAGCAGCTCTGCGCAGATCGGCGAGGATGCTGGTGCATTCTTGGGCAAAAAAACGGGAATCACAATTACTGCTGACATTGCTGCTGCTCTTAGTCATGCAGAGTTCTTAATTGATTTCACCCGTCCCGAAGGAACCATGGCCCATTTGGTGGTTGCGCAAAAGACTGGTAGCAAAATGATTATTGGCACAACGGGGTTAAGTGCTCAGCAGCTCGAAGAGCTCAAGCTTGCTTCTAAGAAATTAGCAATTGTGTTTGCGCCCAATATGAGCGTAGGCGTTAATGTGACCTTTAAGTTGTTAGAGGTTGCTGCAAAAATGTTGAGCGAAGGTTACGACATCGAAGTCATCGAAGCACATCATCGCCATAAAGTAGATGCCCCATCAGGAACTGCTTTGCGCATGGGTGAGGTGATTGCTGGCGCTCTTGGTGAAAAATTAGATGATGTAGCAGTTTATGCCCGCGAAGGCCATACCGGTGAACGTAAGCAGGGCAGTATTGGTTTCGCAACCATTCGGGGTGGCGATATTGTAGGTGATCACACTGTCTTATTTGCAGGCGAAGGTGAGCGCATTGAGATTAGTCACAAATCCTCTAGTCGCCAGTCTTATGCACAAGGCTCCTTAAGGGCCGCACGTTTTCTGAAAACGCAACAAACAGGCTTATTCGATATGCAGGACGTGTTGGGCTTGCGTAATTAAAACAAGAAGAAAAGAGTTGTTCTGAATGAGCAAGGATTATGACTACCGCAAAATTGAAGCGGCAGCCCAGGCTGACTGGGATTCGGCACAGGTTTACCGTGTCACAGAAGATGCTAAAGACTCAGCAGGAAAAATAAAGCCCAAGTACTACGCATGCTCGATGTTGCCTTATCCCTCGGGCAAGTTACACATGGGCCACGTACGTAATTACACGATCAATGATGTGATGGCCCGTCAGCTACGCATGCAAGGCTACAACGTCTTAATGCCAATGGGGTGGGATGCATTTGGTATGCCAGCAGAAAATGCAGCGATTCAGAATAAGGTACCTCCTGCTCAATGGACCTACGAGAACATTGCTTATATGAAAAAGCAAATGGCTGCGATGGGTCTGGCAATTGACTGGTCGCGTGAAGTGGCAACCTGTAGTCCTGATTACTACCGTTGGAATCAATGGCTCTTTCTCAAGATGTTAGAAAAAGGGATTGCCTATCGCAAGACTCAAGTAGTCAATTGGGATCCGATTGATCAGACTGTTTTAGCTAATGAGCAGGTTATTGATGGGCGCGGGTGGCGCTCTGGTGCTTTAGTTGAAAAGCGTGAGATTCCTGGCTACTACTTCAACATCACCGCTTATGCAGAATCTTTATTGGATGGTCTAGAAGACTTAGGCTGGCCAGAGCGTGTCAAGACCATGCAGCAAAACTGGATTGGTAAAAGTAAAGGGGTTCGCTTCTCCTTTAAGCATGAGATTAAGGGATATGATGGCCAATTTATTCAGGATGGTCGCTTGTATGTTTTCACGACCCGTCCAGATACGATTATGGGTGTCACCTTTTGCGCTGTTGCTGCCGAGCATCCATTGGCGAGTAAAGCTGCTGCAAGTAATCCAGAGTTAGCGGTCTTTATTGAAAAATGTAAAAAAGGTAGCGTGATTGAAGCCGATCTAGCTACTCAAGAAAAAGAAGGTATGTTCACTGGCCTATATGTGACGCATCCCTTGACTCACGAGCCTGTTCCAGTTTGGGTAGGTAATTATGTTTTGATGTCCTATGGTGATGGTGCAGTGATGGGTGTACCAGCTCATGACGAACGTGATTTTGCTTTTGCCCTCAAGTATGATTTACCAATCAAACAAGTGATTGCCCTAAAAGGCGCATCATCTATGTTCAACTCTACCCATTGGGAAGATTGGTATGCACAAAAAGAGGCTGTTGAGTGTCTGAATAGCGGACGCTACGATGGAATGTCGTATGAAGAAGCGTTTCATGCTGTAGCAGAAGATCTTGCCAAACTCGGTATTGGAGAAATCAAAACTACCTATCGTTTACGCGACTGGGGTATCTCGCGTCAGCGTTATTGGGGTACACCCATTCCGATTATTCATTGTGGAGATGAGCAGCATCCAGGTTGTGGTGCAGTTCCTGTGCCAGAAGCAGATCTGCCAGTGGTATTGCCCGAGGACTGTGTTCCCGATGGCAGCGGTAATCCACTAAATAAGCGTTCTGATTTCATTAACGTGAAGTGTCCTAAATGTGGCAAACCCGCTCGGCGTGAGACGGACACCATGGATACCTTTGTTGATTCCTCCTGGTATTTCATGCGCTATACGAGCCCAGGGGCGGATTCTATGGTGGATACTCGCAATGAATACTGGATGCCGATGGATCAATACATCGGTGGTATTGAGCACGCCATTTTGCATCTACTGTATGCACGATTTTGGACAAAGGTTATGTATGACCTAGGTTTAATTTCTTTTAAAGAACCTTTCCAGAATTTGTTAACACAGGGCATGGTTTTGAATGAAACCTATTACTCTGAAGATGACTCTGGTAAGAAAAATTGGCTCAACCCTTTAGATGTTGAATTAGAGCTTGACGACAAAGGTCGTCCGCTAGGCGCAAAGCTGAGGGGAGATACCCCTGGCACACCAGTCATTATTGGTGGTGTAGAGAAGATGTCTAAGAGCAAAAATAATGGCGTCGATCCACAGTCCTTAATCGATGAATACGGTGCAGATACCGCTCGCTTATTTACGATGTTTGCAGCACCGCCTGAGCAGCAGTTGGAATGGTCAGGAGCAGGCGTTGAGGGTGCGTCTCGTTTCTTGCGCCGTGTGTGGCTATATGCAAGTAGTCAAGCGCCCATCATTAGTCAGATGAGTAAGGCCGATCGAGCTTTGCCAACCAGCTTTACGGATGCTGAAAAAGAATTGCGTCGTGAAGTTCATGGAATTTTGAAGCAAGCTAACTTTGACTATCAACGTCGTCAATACAACACCGTAGTTTCTGCAGCAATGAAAATGCTGAACTTGCTAGAGCCATTCAAGTTAAATGATGGCAGTTCAGTTAGTGCCCCCGTGTTGGCAGAGTGCATCAGCATTCTGTTGCGCATTCTGTATCCAGTTGTGCCGCATATGACCCATGTACTTTGGCAAGACTTGGCATATACCCAATCTTTCGGTTCTTTATTGGATGCGCCTTGGCCTACAGTAGATGAGAGCGCCTTAATTCAGACTGAAATCAACCTCATGCTGCAAATTAATGGCAAGTTACGGGGTGAGATACGGGTGCCTGCGGATGCCAGTAAAGAGCAGCTAGAGGCTTTGGCATTGCAGAGTGCCTCTGCATTAAAGGCTTTAAATGGCGCTAGTCCAAAAAAAGTGATTGTGGTTCCAGGTCGTCTCGTTAATATTGTGGCTTAATCCATTCAAATATCAGGCAAATGAAAAGAGATCTAAAACACCTTCATCAGATCGGTCTACAAAACCCTCTGAGAAGATCTTTGCTTGCTTTGGCCCTGATATCGCCAGCAATTACTCTGATGGGATGCGGTTATCGTATGCGAGGTATGGTGGATGTTCCTTACAAAGCCATAGCGATTACTGGAAATCCTTCACCGCCTCTGCGGGCAGACTTACAAAGAGTGATTTTGACTGGAACAGATACCAAAGTGGCTATCAACCCCAAAGATGCGGATCTGATTCTGGAGATTATTAACGATACTTCAGGCCAAGAAATTCTGGCGTACAACTCAAACGGTCAAATTTCTGCCTATCGCCTCACCATTAGAGCGGGCTTTAGGGCATACGATACTGCAGGAGCCGAAATTGTTCCTGATTCTGAAATCTATGTCACACGAGATTTGGACTTCTCTGTATCTACTGTTTTAGCATCCGATGCCCAGAAGCAACAATTTTTAGGTGTGATGCGTTCTGATTTGGCAATCCAAATTTTGCGTCGGGTTGCGGCTTCAGCTAAAGCACCGCAAGCGAAAAGTTTCTAAAGCACACGAATATTTCGCATGGTTAAAACCGATGCCTTTCAATCTCATCTCAAGTCTTTAGCTGCTGCTAGCGCTTTTCATCCGCTGTACGTATTTAGTGGAGACGAGCCCTTGCTCATGATGGAATCAATAGATCTCTTGCGCTCTAAAGCGAGACAGTTAGGCTATACCGAGCGCGAAGTGATGTTGCAAGAGCGTGGCTTTGATTGGAGTGCCTTGCTTAATGCCGGGCAAACCATGTCTTTGTTTGGAGATAGGCGTTGGATCGAGCTTCGGATTCCCACGGGCAAACCAGGACGCGATGGTGCAGATGCGCTCAAGCAATTCTCTGCACAGATCGCTTCGCAGTCCAATGCTGATGGACCTGAAACGATCTTTTGTATCGTGTTGCCTAGGCTAGATATGAAAACCAAGTCTTCCGCTTGGTTTAGTAGTTTGGATGAAGCAGGGATGGCCGTTCAGATTGATTCTTTAGATCGCGGCCATTTGCCGAGCTGGATTGCAGGGCGTCTGCAAAAGCAAGGACAGAGTATTCAAAGTGGGCCTGCAGGTCAGCGCGCCCTTGAATTTATCGCAGAGCAGGTTGAAGGTAACCTGATTGCCGCCCACCAAGAAATCCAAAAACTGGGACTCCTATATCCAGCCGGTGAATTATCCGAGGAGCAGGTTCGTTCTGCCATTTTGAAGGTTGCCCGATATAACGTATTTGAGCTCAGCGAGGCCATGCTGGCAGGGGATCTGCCCCGTGTTAATCGAATGCTCGATGGTCTAAAGGGGGAAGGCGAGCCCTTAGTTCTGATTCTTTGGAGCATAACCGAAGAGCTTCGGCTACTATCTAAGTTAAAGATGGCCAGTGATTCAGGGGAATCTGTTCAGCAGTTGTTGCGAGCGAATCGGGTTTGGGGTAATAAAGAAAGACTCTATCCCGCAGCATTAAAGCGAGTTCAGAGTTCCCAATTACGCCAAGCCGTGCAAATTGCTGCTGGCTTGGATCGTCAGTCAAAGGGATTGCAAGCCGCTGAACTTCCTGGAGATCCATGGGATGGCTTGCGTTTAGTTGGTAATTTATTGCGTTAAAAAATGAGTACTTCTATTAAGCAGATGATGCAAGAAATTGGTCAAAGAGCTCGAGTGGCTTCGAGGGCGATGGCACGCGCATCAAGCGAACAAAAAAATCAAGCTTTGATTCAGATTGCGAAGGTCATTCGTGAGAGTGCTACAGAAATCTTACAGGTGAACTCGCTCGACGTAGAACAAGCTAAACAAAATGGTCAAGACGCCGCATTCATTGATCGTCTAACCATGACTTCCAAATCGATTGAAAGTACGGCTTTGGGTCTAGAGCAAATTGTTTCTTTAGCAGATCCAATTGGTCAGGTGAGTGTGCCTAAGAAGCAAGCCTCTGGAATTGAGATTTCCCAAATGCGGGTGCCATTAGGCGTGATTGGCATCATTTATGAATCGCGTCCTAATGTCACGATTGATGCAGCAGCGCTTTGCCTTAAGTCAGGTAATGCCGTGATTTTGCGCGGTGGTTCGGAGGCAATTCATTCGAATACGCTGTTGGCAAAAATGATTCAAACAGGTTTAAGTGCCGCAGGTCTTCCTCGGGATGCTGTTCAGGTGGTGCAGACAGTCGATCGCGCTGCTGTTGGTGAAATGATCACCATGACTGAATATATCGACGTCATCGTTCCTCGGGGCGGTAAGAGCTTAATCGCCCGCTTAATGGCTGAAGCACGCGTTCCCATGATTAAGCATCTTGATGGTATCTGTCATACCTATATCGATGCAGATGCTGACCTGGCTATGGCTGTGAAGGTGTGCGACAACGCTAAAACTCAACGATATGCACCATGCAATGCCATGGAGACTTTATTGGTCAACCAGAAGGTTGCTTCTCAAGTATTGCCTACCCTGTGCAAGATTTATCAAGACAAAGGGGTTGAGTTGCGTGTCGATACTGCTACTCGTAAGACTCTCGAGTCTGCTGGCTTCGGGGGATTGGTAGATGCTCAAGAGGAGGATTGGTCTACAGAATATCTGGCTCCCATTTTGTCGATTAAAACCGTGGCTAATCTTGATGAGGCAATCAATCACATTGAGCGTTATGGCAGCAAGCATACCGATGCCATCATTACCAAGAACCAAGACCATGCTAATCGCTTTTTACGTGAAGTTGATAGCGCTAGCGTGATGGTCAATGCTAGTACCCGTTTTGCTGATGGTTTTGAATATGGTCTTGGAGCTGAGATTGGAATCTCAAACGATAAATTGCATGCTCGCGGACCTGTTGGTCTTGAGGGCTTAACCTCATTGAAGTACATCGTGATGGGTCACGGTGAGATTCGTACTTAAGATTAAGGGTTAAGTCATGGGTAATGGGTATCTCTGGACCAAGACGATTCATATTGTTTTGATTGCCTCTTGGTTTGCTGGACTGTTTTATTTGCCACGCATCTATGTGAATCTAGCTGAAGAAAAAAATCCTGAAGCCCATGCGCGTCTTTTAGGAATGGCTGATCGACTGTTTCGGTTCATGACAATATTGGCCATACCGGCCCTCTTATGTGGCCTAGTCCTTTGGCTTTACTTTGGAATCGGCAGCGGAGATACCTGGCTTCACGCCAAATTATTTTTTGTCATTTTGGTGATTGGCTACCATCATGCTTGCTGGGGTCTCTTGAAAAAATTTCATCTGGGGCGTAATACCCATTCTGGTGTTTGGTTTCGCTGGTTCAATGAAGCGCCGGTCCTACTGCTGCTGATCATCACTGCATTAGCAGTGATCAAACCCTAATCATTTTATAGATTGCAGGCCTCATGAGATTTTTTGTAGTTTGCCCCGGAGGCTTAGAAGCTCCCCTTGCACAAGAGTTAGCATCAATTGCCGCGCGCTCAGATTCGAAAGCATTGGGCAATTGGGTGATTGATCCTACCCCTACTAGTCCTACAGGCGGCGTTGGTTTAGCTGGCCCGATCTCTGCAGCCATGGCCTTAAATTTGCATTCACGAATTGCAAGTCGAGTCCTTTTGCAACTCGCTGAGGCACCTTATCGACAAGAAGAGGATTTATATCGTCTCACGCACGGTTTAGCCTGGGAAGATTGGTTTACCCATGAGCAAACCTTACGCGTGGATGTAACTGCGCATCGTTCGCCATTAAAGAGTCTGAATTTTGCAACCCTGAAGGTGAAGGACGCTATCGTTGATCGACTCCGTGAGGTGTCAGGTAATCGTCCCAGTATTGACACTGCATTTCCAGATGTACGCGTGCAAGTACACTTGACTGCAACCCAGATGACGATTTATCTCGACACTTCTGGTGAGGCCTTGTTTAAGCGGGGTTGGCGCGATGAAAAGGGCGACGCTCCTTTGAAAGAAAATTTAGCAGCCGGAATTCTATCGATCACAGGGTGGCAAGCTTCACAAACCTTGTTTGATCCAATGTGCGGTAGTGGTACTTTCTTGATTGAAGCTGCGCAAATTGCGCTTGCTATTCCCCCTGGTGGAATTCGGGCTGGCTTGTATGGAGATGATGCCAAGCCAAGTAAGCTAGCTTATCGCCCCCTAGTAACTTCGGAGCATGGTTTTGGCTTTCAGCGCTTAAAGCCATTCCAAGTTAGTAGTGAGCAAAAGAAATGGTCTGATTTAAAAGAAGCTGTAAAAACAGAAATGCTGGATAAGCGCAAACAATTTCCAACAGCAGAGTCTTTGCGTATTAGTGGTGGAGACATTAATGAAAAGCTAGTTGGGATGTTCAAAGGAAATTGGCAACGAGCTCAGCTTCCTGATATGCCAGTAGTTCGTCAAATTGATGCAATGGTAAGTAAGCCCCCAGGTGATGTAAAGAATCCAATCATGCTGCTCAATCCTCCTTACGGTGAGCGTCTCGTCATTAAGGGAGGGCGAGGGCGACCCGGTGGCGTTGCAGACCAGCTTGAGCCAGAAGATCGCTTTAGCCAAAATCTTGAAACTGGCAGGCAGATTGCTAAGCGTTCCAGTCGCGAATCGTTAAAACGGCTACAGGCAGAAGACGAACAGGATCCCGAGTTTGTTGAGTTCTTACGTCAATTTGGACAGCATTTGAAGGATGTTTTTGGTGGTTGGAATGTTTTTGTTCTCACCGCTGATATGGCATTGCCAGGCCAACTCAGAATCAAAGAGTCCAAGCGCACCCCATTATTTAATGGCCCTCTAGAGTGCCGTCTCTTCAAATTTGAGATGCATTCCAAAAGGGGTTGAGCCTATTTCGTAGCAATAGTGAATAATTGAGTTAAATCAAACCGAAAGATGGAGTGAGCAATGGAATTGAAGACCTATATGTGCCTGATTTGTGGCTGGGTTTACGACGAAGCAGCGGGCTGTCCCGAGGAGGGTATTGCGCCAGGTACTTTGTGGAAAGATGTGCCAATGAATTGGACTTGTCCAGAATGCGGTGCTCGCAAAGAAGATTTTGAAATGATGGCTATTTAATCAGTCATAGGAATAGATCGTGGGACAAAACGAAGTTTTATTTGAGCGTGCACAAAAAGTTATTCCAGGCGGCGTGAATTCTCCGGTGAGAGCATTTCGTCAAGTGGGTGGTGTGCCGCGTTTTGTTAGCAAAGCTAGTGGCCCGTATTTTTGGGATGCGGATAATAAGCGCTATATCGACTTAATTATGTCCTGGGGACCGATGATTGCAGGACATGCTCATCCTGAAATTGTCGAGGCAGTTCAAAAAGCAGCAGCAACCAGTTTTAGCTTTGGTGCTCCTACAGAGGGCGAGATTGAATTGGCTGAACGCATTTGTAGTTTGATGCCCAGTATCGAGCAGATCCGTATGGTATCGAGCGGTACTGAAGCAACGATGAGTGCTTTGCGATTGGCGCGCGGCTATACCGGACGTGATTTGATTGTGAAGTTTGAGGGTTGCTACCACGGCCATGCGGATAGTTTGCTTGTCAAGGCGGGCTCAGGTTTACTCACTTTTGCTGACTCTACTCAGAATGCACCTTCTTCAAGTGGTGTACCACAAGATGTTGTGAAGCACACCTTAGTTCTGCCTTATAACGACACAGCGGCACTAGAAGCTGTTTTTCAGAAGCAGGGCGATCAGATTGCAGCTGTCATTCTCGAGCCAATCGCTGGCAATATGAATTTAATCAAAGCTAAGCCAGAGTTCTTAGCTGCTGCCAGAAAACTGACCAGTCAGCATGGTGCTGTATTAATCTACGACGAAGTGATGACTGGATTTAGAGTCGCTTTAGGTGGCGCGCAGTCACTTCAAGGTATTACACCTGATCTCACCTGTTTGGGTAAAGTGATGGGCGGCGGCATGCCAATGGCAGCCTTTGGCGGCAAGAAGGAGATCATGTCTGAGCTTGCTCCTCTAGGGGCTGTGTACCAAGCCGGTACGCTATCTGGTAACCCTGTTGCAGTAGCTGCAGGATTAAAAACTTTAGAGATCGTTGCGAGAGAGGGCTTTTATGAGTGTCTTGCTGGGCAGACTCAAAAGCTGATGTCAGGTTTAAAGATGGCAGCAGATCAAGCAAGCATTCCTTTTGCTGTAGATAGTGTAGGTGGTATGTTTGGTTTCTACTTCACATCGGCTGTACCAACTTCATTTGCTGAAGTAACTCAATCGAACATTGAAGCATTCAAGCATTTTTTTCATGCAATGCTCGATGAAGGAGTGTACTTAGCGCCTTCAGCCTATGAGGCAGGCTTTACTTCAATTACGCATGACAATGCCGTTGTAGATCAGATTGTTAAAGCCGCACAAAAGTCTTTTCAGAAGATCCAAAAGTAAAGTGTTTTACATCCGCATAGGATGATCGTAGCCGGGCACTTGAATGAGCTGGAGTTTGCGAGTACTTTTTCCAGATTCTGGAATTTCAAGGGCGCTCAGTTTACCGCCCCAAACGCAGCCTGTATCTAAACAGATCACATTAGGGCGTTTGAGAAGTCCAAGAGTGGACCAATGGCC
Organism: Polynucleobacter paneuropaeus; assembly: GCF_003261235.1. Lineage (NCBI taxonomy): Bacteria > Pseudomonadati > Pseudomonadota > Betaproteobacteria > Burkholderiales > Burkholderiaceae > Polynucleobacter > Polynucleobacter paneuropaeus. The sequence goes on from NZ_CP030085.1 coordinate 236,262, forward strand.
GAAGTAGATTAAAGCATCTTGGGTTTTGCGCTTGGGAACCAGGAACCAAGGCATGTATCCCTTGGGACCCGCTTTTAAGCCTTCTTTGCTGATAAATTCCATACGTCCCGTGGGGGTGCAGAATCGTAAGCGAGTTAAGGCATTAGTGATCACGCGCAGGCGCTCATAGCCTTTCAGGGAATGACTCCACTTTGTAGGAGTATTGCCATACATATTGGCCAAAAAATCTTGATACGTTTTTTTACGAAGGGCTTTCTCTACTTCCTGGGCATATTCAATTGTTTGGTCGATGCTCCACTGGGGGAGTACACCGGCATGGACTGCTAGGATCTTGCCGTGATTGAGAGCCAATGGGCGGTTGCGTAACCAGTGAATCAATTCCTTACGATCCGGCGCTGCCAGAATTTTATCTACGGTATCGAGTCCACGCGGTTTTCGAATGCCGGCATCAATTGCTAATAGATGAAGATCATGATTCCCGAGTATGCATTCGATGCGACCTTTTTCTTGTAAGCGTTTGAGAAAGCGCAAGCTTCCTAGAGAATCAGGGCCACGATTAACCAAGTCCCCTAAAAAAATCGCCTTAGATTTTGCAGGTAACTTACTCACTAATTTTTTGAGAGAAGGGGTGCATCCCTGGATATCACCCACTGCAAAGATTTTGCTCATGCCAAATTCTAAAGCGGAATCAGAAAATCATCAGGTACTAAGCGGGTTTTTTAACTACGCTATAGCGAACGAGCGTCTTTTTACGGGCTTCATCATGGTCAACAACCGGTAATGGGTAGTCACGCCCCAGAAGCAGCCCTGCAGCTTCGAGTTCAATATGACCAGCTAGCCAGGGCGCATGAATCGACTTATTGGAGAGTTTTTCAAGCTGTGGGAGATAGCGCCGAATAAATTTACCCTCTGAGTCAAATTTTTCAGACTGAGTAATGGGATTGAAAATACGAAAGTAGGGCTGCGCATCACATCCCGAAGAGGATGCCCATTGCCAACCGCCATTATTGGACGATAGCTCAAAGTCATTCAGGTGCTCAGCAAAGTAGGCTTCACCCCAGCGCCAGTCAATCCCAAGATCCTTAGTTAGAAAGCTGGCCACGACCATACGGAGTCGATTATGCATATAGCCGCTTTGATTGAGTTGATGCATTGCTGCATCCACTAAGGGATAGCCTGTTTTGCCCTCGCACCAAGCCGTAAAGAGTTTCTTAGCAAGCACACCACTTTCCCAAGTAATTTTGTCGTAGTCCGGTTTAAAAGCTTCTCCCTTTGCGAGGCGGGGGTGATTAGCCAGAATCATGAAATAAAAATCACGCCAGATAAGCTCACTTAACCAAATGGTTGCCCCCATACTTCCTGCCAACATACGACGATGGGCTTCTCTAACCAAGCCACGAATGGACAGCATGCCAAAACGCAGGTGAGTCGATAAATAACTAACGCCTTTAATGGCGGGAAAATCTCTACCGATTTGATATTGATCAATGCGGTGTAAAAAATCTTCTAGAAAATGTTGACCACCTGCTGCGCCCGGAGGCAAATAGGTTTCAATGCCAGTTTTGATGAATCCCATCGACTTTAATGACGGAATGTCTTGATTTAGATTTGCTGGGATCGCTGCATATTGACCTTTTTTAGCATTGCAGTTGTATGGCTCTAGATCTTTTGCTTGCAGAGTCTTCAGCCAATTATTTTTATAAGGAGTGAAGACTGAGAAAATAGTATTGGAGTTGGTCAGAATTTCCTTTTTCTCGAAAATGACTTGATCCTTGAAGCTTTCAAAGGCAATACCTGATTTTGCGAGAGAGGATTGAATGTGTTCATCACGCGCAATGGCCGTTGGCTCGTAATCATGATTAGTAAAAACGGTTTCAACACCAAGCTCTTTGGCGATTTGTGGAATGCATTCCGTTGGCTTGCCAAATTGAACAATGAGTCCACCACCTTGTTTTCGGAGCTCTTGATCTAACTGCTCTATACCTTGCCAAATGAAATCTACCCGGCGATCAGGCCTTAATCCTTGTTCATTTAGGCCTTGTTTAAGCAGAGGCGACAAAATAGTGGCATCAAAGATAAAGACCACCCAAACTTGTTGGCTGCTCTTTAGGGCGTGATGGAGGGCCGCATTGTCATATAGGCGGAGGTCTCGACGGAGCCAAACGAGTGCTTTTTGCATAGTGAGTATCTTAGGGCTTATTGGCAAAAAGCGCTGAAATAGTACTGATATTCTGTAAAATGACTCTATATGACTTCGGCCAATAAAGCTACCCCAGCTTCAGACCCAGTGTCTCCGATCTTCTATTCTGCAGACCATTTAGCTAATCAGTTTTTAATCGCCATGCCAGGCATGCTAGATCCTAATTTTGCAGGTTCGGTCATCTACCTTTTTGATCATACCGACCGGGGTGCGATGGGCCTAGTGATTAATCGACCCACTGAAGTTGATTTGGCTAGCCTATTTGACAGAATCGAGCTCAAGCTGGAGATAACCCCCTTGCTGGAGCAACCTGTTTATTTTGGTGGTCCAGTCCAGGTGGAGCGCGGCTTTGTTCTGCATGAGACTCTCGCGGAAACAGCTTACCGCTCTTCATTGATTGTACCGGGCGGCCTCACTATGACGACATCTAAAGATGTTTTGGAGGATGTTGCAACCGGAAAGGGGCCTAAGCGATTTTTGATGACCCTCGGTTATGCCGGCTGGAGCTCTGGTCAGCTTGAGGAAGAAATTTCTTTAAATGGCTGGATGAACATCCCGGTATCTCAAGACCAAATCAGTGACATCATTTTTGATACCCCTTCAAGCCAGCGTTACGAGAGAACGATGGGGCGACTGGGCTTTGATCTCTCCCATCTTTCAGGAGAGGCAGGTCATGCCTAGTCCACTTACGGTGATGGGGTTTGACTATGGCACACGCAGAATCGGAATTGCCATCGGAAATACATTGAGCTGTACAGCGCAAGCTTTAGAAGTGATTGCTCGAGATAATGAAGACGCGCGTTTTGCAGATATTGAATCCTTATTGAAGGAGTGGATGCCAAATCTCTTGGTGGTTGGAGTGCCAACCCATTCAGATGGTGCCGAGCATGAGATGACAGCGAAAGCGAAGCGATTCGGTAATCAGCTGTCTGGCCGGTTCAAATTGCCGGTGGAATGGGTGGATGAGCGTTATAGCTCGGTAGTTTTGGAGGGTGATCCCGAGATGCGGGACAATTTGGATGCACATTCTGCGACATTGCTTTTAGAGCAGTATTTCGCAGAGCACTCCCTTACCGGAAATTGAATATGACGAATGCTGAAGACTTATACGCCAAGCTCTTAAAGAATCTGCGAGACCGAAAAGATACTTTTGAGTTAGCTGGCCTAGCAATGGGTGGCGCCTGGATTGCAGAACGTTTAGCACGTGATTTATCTTTGCCACACTATGGCGTAATTAATGTCGCCTTTCATCGTGATGACTATGCGGAGAAGGGTATGACTGCATTGCGAACTGCTAGCACAATGCCCACTAACCTGCCATTTGAAGTTGCCGGCGCCAATATTGTTTTGTTGGACGATGTCTTGTTAACTGGCAGAACAGTCCGCGCTGCCTTGAATGAGTTATTTGATTTTGGTCGACCCGCTAGCGTTGAATTGATGGTCTTGGCAGATCGGGGTAAGCATGAGTTACCGGTGATGGCAGATTTTGTTGGTGAAGAAGTGAGTATTCCGGATCACCAAATTTTGGTACTTGATAAAAATACTTCAGGCCAGTTTAGCTTTCAAATTGAGGAGCGCGCTTCATGAGTGAAGTAAAACAGATCGTGAATCAATTGAATGCCGAAGGTAATTTAAGACACCTCCTAACGCTAGAGGGTATGCCTAAAGAGCAGATTATTCACATATTAGATACAGCCCAACAATTTGTTAGTGTGACCGATCCAGCTAGAGAGGTAAAGAAGGTTCCCTTGCTACGAGGAAAGAGCGTCTTCAATCTTTTCTTTGAAAACTCGACCCGCACTCGTACGACTTTTGAAATCGCTGCCAACCGTTTATCGGCTGATGTCATTAATCTGGATATTTCAACCTCGTCAACTGCAAAAGGCGAAAGTCTATTGGATACGATTGATAACTTAGTCGCGATGCAGGCCGATATTTTTATCGTGCGCCATAGTGTTTCTAAGGCTCCAATTGAGATTGCCCAACACGTGCCAGATCATGTGCACGTTGTTAATGCGGGAGATGGTAGTCATCAACATCCGACTCAGGGCTTGTTAGATATGTACACGATGCGGCACTTTAAGAGAGATTTCAAGGGTCTTAAGGTGGCAATCATTGGTGACATCGTCCATAGCCGTGTGGCTAAATCCAATATCTTTGCTTTAAGAACATTGGGTTGTGAAGATATCCACGTGATCGGCCCTGAAAGTCTATTACCAAAAGATCTTGATATGTTGGGTGTGAAAGTCTTTCACAGTATGGAAGAGGGCTTGAAGGGTGTTGATGTTGTCATGACTCTGCGGATTCAGAAAGAACGGATGGAAGCAGGTCAGGTACCAGAAGGAGAGGCCTTCTTTAAGCAGTATGGATTAACTCCCGCTCGATTAGCCCTTGCTAAATCGGATGCGATTGTGATGCATCCTGGCCCAATGAATCGTGGGGTGGAGATTGATTCTGCCGTTGCTGATGGACCTCAATCCGTCATCCTGAACCAAGTCACTTTTGGCATCGCAGTGCGCATGGCAGTCATGTCTATTGTGGCTGGTAACTAAACCTGTTTTTAGTAAAGCCAGTCTAATCATGTCTGCAGATCAGCGCTGGCTCATTTTGTCGCATGGCTTCAATATGGATGGCCGCGCTGCTAGCCAAACTATTACCGATAAAATCCCCTATTTATTAAAGGCTGGCATTAAGCCAACCGTCTTTAGTGCAATCACTGGTATTCAAGATCAGCGCTTTTTGCATCGACAATTTCTAGCTTGGGGCCCATCAGCTTTTCGCTTTGACTTCCGTCATTGGTTTGCCAATCAGTACGGGCGCGGAATTGCGTACAAAATAATGACTGGTTTAATCTCAACCCTCTTATCGCCATTCATTGCTTTAGAAAAATTGTGTTTGGGTTATTCAAGTCAGTGGTCTTGGGCAATGCCTGCTTTTTTGCATGGACTTCAGTTGATTCGATCTGGGCATGTAGACGTGGTCTACAGCACAGGTGGCGCATGGTCTGCGCATCTGGCAGCTTTATGGCTAAAGAAAGCTACTGGTGTGAAATGGTTAGCGGAGATTCATGATCCGATGGTCATTCGGAGCAGCCCAGAAGATATTGGGACTGCGATCCCCAAAAATCGTGATGCACGATTTAGACAATATTTAGAGCGTCAAATGATTAATCATGCTGATCATGTTTGGTGGTTTACCGAGGGCGCACTTTATTATGCAAAGCAACGTAACCCGCTGTTAAATACAGCTGGGTACGCTAATGGCTTTGTAGTTCTGCCCGGTGCAGAGCCTCCTGGAGGTTTAGCTAGCCCAAAGCCCCATGTTTATTCAAGCAAACTCAATCTCTCCCACTTTGGCTCTTTGGCAAACGATCGCTCCTTATCTACCATCCTGAAAGCTTTAAGTGCGTTGCTAAAAAAATATCCTGAGGCGAAAGAGAGTATCCGCATTCATGCTTATGGTGCTGCTTTAGATTCCCTAAGTATCGAGGCGATTAAAAAAGGTGGATATGAGAATGTATTGATCGCCCATGGCCGCTTAGAAAAAGATCCTCAGACAGGAAAATCTGGCCGCGAGCGTGTGGTTCAGAAGATGCAGGATGCTGATGTGTTGATTCTCCTGCACGGCAATGATGAGTGGTGCGCAGAATATATCCCCTCTAAGTTTTATGAGTACCTCTGGACGGGTAGACCAATTTGGGGCATTACCCATCGCAACCTACAGTTAGACGGAATGCTCCAAGATCGCGGGGCTTATTTGAGCCAAGTGGGAGACGATGGAGGGATTGGGGCGACTTTAGAGAAAATCTGGTTAGATTGGAAGAATCAAGGTTTAATAGAGCCAAAGTGGCATCCGATGGGTGTTGATCAGGCAGTTGTTAGAATACTCAATAACCAAAAATAAGCTACTGACCATGTTCAATCTTGTTCTCTACTGCTGCACCTTTCGCAAAGATTTAAAAAGAACAATCAAGCTGGCCGAAAGTATTCGCAAGCACAATAAAGCTCACATTCCTTTTTACATTTCAGTGCCTGCTGAAGATGTGAATCTGTTTAAGGCCCATTTAGCCGGATTTGGCACCCTTATTTTTGATGAAAAAGACATCTTTAACGCAAACCCTAAACTGGATATTGCAAAGTTGTACTCCATTCGGGGTGGTTTGCGTCAGCAAGTCATTAAGTCAGAGTTTTGGAGATTAGGAATTTCAGAGAATTATTTGGTTTTAGATTCAGACTGTATTTTCATGCGAGACTTTGATGAGAAGGATTTCCTTGCCAAAGATGACATTCCCTATTCAGTCATTCATGAAGGTCGTGATGTGCTGCAGGCTACAGAGCGCTTCGGTCCCAAGAAAATACGTCAACACTTTTTGGCTGATCGTGAGCCAATTAAGCAGGCGCTGGGCCGCGCTGGCGCTACATATGACTTTGGATATGCCCCCTTTTTATGGAGCAGAAAGGTTTGGGAATCTCTCGATATTAATTACTTAACACCCAACAGCATGAATTTCTTAGATGCCGTCTTGCTCTGCGGCTCAGAATTTACATGGTACGGTGAATCTTTGATTAACTTCAGGGCAATTCCCATTTTCCCTCGAGAGCAATTGTTCAAGCATTATCACTATGAGCATCAATTGTGGGCGGACCAGATCTTAGGGTACAAAGAAAAAGTATTAGCTCATGATTATTTGGGTGTAGTTTACCAATCAAACTGGGAAAGCTGGGGCGACTTTGGGCCCTCTAATAAGACTGTTCCATCAAGACTTTGGCGCTCAATTAAGCGGCTTATCAAAAAAGCTTGGTTCAAGATAAAGCTTCTGTCTGGTTCTATAGTCCAGTAGAGAAGCTGGTAATGCTCAATTTATCCTCTGTCACTCTAATTTGCGTTGAAACCAGAGACCCTAAGTTGGCCGAATGGGCAATAGCGCGGTGTTTGCAGGGTGTTCAATTTACCAAGGTCATCTTATTTACTGATCTTGAGCGTATTGACATTAGGAAATCTGGTATTGAGTATATTCAGGCTCCACCAATCAAAAATACGAGGGACTATTCTCTTTTTCTGCTCCAAGGAATTGAACCCCATGTGCAGACCAGTCATGCTTTAGTGATTCAGTGGGATAGTTTTATTACTCATCCGGAGCTTTGGCGCGAAGAGTTCCTGCAATATGACTATATTGGGCCAATATGGCCTCATCATCCAGAAACACCAGTGGGCAATGGCGGCTTCTCATTGCGCTCCAAGAAATTACTGGAAGTGATGAAGCAGCCCGGTTTCCACCCTAAACATCCTGAAGACTATTGCATTGCTGCAGACAATAAAGTTTTTCTTAACAACCATGGTGTTCAAATTGCTCCCAGGGAGATCGCAGAGCAATTTGCTGTAGAGCGCTCTAAGTGGCATGAGGCTTTTGGGTTCCATGGTTTTTTTAACTTTGCGCGCGTACTAGATGATACGTCTCTGAAACAATTCTTAGCAATGCTCCCGACTTCCTACCTAGGAGGTATAGATACATATGATCTAGTTACGTACCTCATTGAACAAAATCGAATGCTGCTTGCAAAGCAAATCATCGAAAATATTCCTTTCCGGTGGAAAATGAGAAAATGTTTTTTCAAAGCCAAGTTTAGGATGCTGACCCATTAGGATAAAAATATGCAGAAGATATATTTGACTCAAAGAAATTGGGCTAGTCTGTCAGCCTTGAGCGTATTTACTTTAATGTTTATTTGGGTATTGCCTAATACGATAGCTCTGAGACACTTTCTTCTTGCAATAGGGGCAATTTCTGGGGTTTTGCTGATTAAAGAAAATTGGTCAAGCTTTAGGAGTTTGAAGCTGCAACTTATACCGCTTTATTCAATTTTAGGATTATTTTTTTGGGTCGGAGTTCACTATTATTTCTTTTCACTTAATCCTGATTTAGAGCTCAGTGAGATAAAAGGCCTATGGGCGCGAACCTTTGCCGGATCAATTATGGCAATTGGATTCGGAGTGGCTTTATGCCAATTTAAAGATCTACGTAAATACTTTTATGTTGGTGTTTTTGCTGTGCCCGTTATTAATATATTGGCTTATATATATGATTCCTATTTGCATGGGGGACTCATCAATCCTAATGAATTCATTTTCTTTTTATTTGCGAAAATTGAAACAGCCTATTTTGGAGGAATTGCAGCCTCAGTTGCAGTAGCAAGCATCATTTATTTTATTATTAATAGCGATGATCCAAAAAGATATAAGCAGATTACTTTGTATGTAATAGGATTATTGATAGTTGTTATTGCGGATGTTATCTCGAATACTAAGAATGGTATTTTGATCGCTATGCTAATAATTTTTTTGCTTCTTATGGTGGTCTTTGCACACGCATTGTTTTTTGTAAAAAGTAAAAATAACAAATTTTTGGAAATTACAGTTATCGTGATCGTTCTCCTTATTTCAGGATTTGTTTGGAATGCTCAAAAGCAATTAGCTAGTCGCGGCTGGGATACGATTTTTCAAGATACTCAGCTTGCCATGGAGATAGATAAAAATACCCAGTGGCAATATGCGGAAGGTTCTCGTCCTTTGCCATTAAATTCGGCTGGACTTCAGCCCGCACTCAATACCTATTCGCGGGTGGCCTGGGCTACAGTTGGAGTCCGATTAATTGCCCAACATCCCCTGGGTTATGGGTCAGTCAATAGATCATTTGATAAGTTGCAAGATTTTGCAAACATCTATCATGAGCATACAGGGCAGACACATAGTGGCTGGGTAGATTTTGGTCTCGGATTTGGTCTGCCGGGACTTTTCTTTATCTTTTCAGCGATTATCTCAGTTATCTTTATGGGATTCCGAAGAACAGATAGGTTGAGTCTAATTGCGATGATGATAGCTCTTATGCTGATTCCATTTTGCCTTACATCGGAAATGAGCTACAAGCAGTATTTTGAATCAACGATTTTTTTTCTAACATTATGTGGAACTTTTATAGCATTAAAAAACTAGTGGTATAAAAATATATTAATTAAGCAATAATCAATCAATAAAAGACGCTTTAATTTGAATTCAAATATAAAAAATATTTGTTTTATAAATAATTTCAATAATGAAAGCTTCATTGAATCCTGCCTAAAATCTGTTTTCAATCAAACTAGGCCTTTTGATGAGATTATTATTGTTGATGATGGATCGACTGACCGATCGCTAGAAGTGATAAGTCATTTTTTAATAGATCATAAAAATTTACAAATTCTTCAGAAAGAAAATCAAGGTCAGCTATCAACATTTAATGAAGCACTTTTATTGATTCCAGATAAAGCACAAATTTTTTTATTAGATGGTGATGATCTTTATCCTCGGGACTACTTAGAAGCGACTTTAAAAGCAATTGGAAGAAGTCAGTGGGATTTTGCATTTTGCGATAGAGAGGGCTTTGAGGGGGAACAATATGCTCCTAAGTCGGCCATGCTAAATGAGCTTCCAAGCTATTATTTTTACGAAACTTCAGCATTAGTTAGAAGTAGGGAGTGCTGGATTGGAAATGCTACCTCATGTATTTCACTATCGTCCGAGTTATTTAAAAAAATATTTCCCTATCCTATTGGCCGGATGAAAAAATACTGGGCAGATGATCATTTAATCTACATATCATCAGTTTTAGGCGCAGAGAAAATTTACCTACCATCGGTTAGGATTGGCTGGCGTAATCATTTAAACAATATTACCAAGCTTCCTTATTCTGAAGATGACATAAAAAGTCGTCATCTTGCTATAGCAAAGGCTATAAATTGGTACTGTGATAAGTACTGTATAGCTCGTTATCCAGGCATTTTAGAATATTTTAAAGAATACAAAATGCTTGGCCCACATTGGCAAAAGCAACTCGATTTACCGAATCAATACCGCATGCTGAATAGATTGTTGCGCGATCTTGCGAAGCAATTTTATAAAAACCATTTAAGTGCAGTAAGGAAGATATTTATTAAGGACTTGTAATATAGCCTCTGGTAACTTCAGTTTTTCTTGGTCACAAAGTTCAATATTTCTATCGTATAAATCTACTCCAGCCGAGATTTTCTCTTGTATTGACTTTTTTGAGAGCGCTTTGTATTGGCTTAAATTTTCAACTTCGCTGATAGCATGAACCTTAGCAAGAATCTTTTCTTCAGTCATAAAGTAAGAGAAATGCCATCCTCCATTGGCGATATGGGCTAGTTCATTCTTATCGCTTCGGTATTTGTGTGGAAGATATTTCCGAAAAGATTTTAAGTTAGTAAATACCGAGCCATAGAATTTCTCTTTAGGAGAAGCATTATGGATGTTGTAATAAAAAAATATTTGATCACAGCTATAAGCATTAAAAAGAGTATTCTTTTTTTCAATATTGAGAATGAGGCGGGGCCCTTCATCCAAGGCAAACCGACTTGGAAACTCATCTAGATCGCCAAAAAGAATAATGTCATCTGGACTGAATGGCCTTAAGGCCTTAAGAGTTGAATTTCTTTGAGCATCCTGAATTTTCCATAGAAATTTATTCTTTCTATTCCGATATTTCAATTTCTTGAAGCGCCATTCAAAAGAATCCAGATGGATTTCTTCACGGTGGTAGATAATTTTCTCGGAATAGGGTAGGGTAGAAATTACTGCTTTACTAAGGATAAATTCCTTGGGAGCTCCTGAAAAGTCGATATTAGCCTCTGAGATAATAAAGTGATCTACAGTTGGGCCTAAATACTCGAGTCTCGCCTTTAGAAGGTCTAGTTCGTTATAAAAGAGAAAAACATCAAGGAATTTTTCTTGCATCTTCTGATTCTTAACTTTTGGTACCAATGAGTTGCTTTAGGAATCGTTTTTCATCACTAGGTTTAAGGTAAGCCTGCTCAAGGTGTAATGAAAGTCCTGGAATACAGACGCCTAAATAGCGTCTTGGTTTAATCCAAAATTGCAACTTTCTTGGTATTTGCCTAATAAATCGGGATTTGAGAATAGTTGGTTGTTTTGTCAGAACGCAGAAGTTATCAAAATCAAAATCTTTTTTGGCTGTCTTGGTAATTGACCAAATATCTTTATCGGCTTTTAGTGTCTTACCGGTGACCGCAAATGTCATAGTTGTAGAGTTTGAGGTTCTCCATACGGCCGTCTCTCCTTCTACCACTTCCGTCGGCTCTGAATAAGCAGTCAATTTGGTATAAGGATTTACAGGGCCAGTATGATTTTTATATTTATCTGGGTGATCGTATAGCGTTACATAGTCAAAATATTGCAGCCCTTCAATGATTGCGGATGGCGCCTCAGGTAGATGAAGGTAATCATCTTCCGCAAAATAAACAATATCCTCATCTTTGATAAAACTAAGCGCTGTCTCATAAAGCTTCCAGAACGAGCCAGGGTTACCTAACTGGGTTTCAATTAGTTGGTCAAATGAGAACTGGGATTTGAGATTATTGAGGAGTTGATCATCGCAGTTATCTGCGACGCAGATCCATTCCCAGTTTTTAAATATTTTCTGAAGATTTTTTAGAGAATCATACTTATTAATACCATCAACCTTCACCTTTGGGTAACCCTTGCTGCTAATTCTAAATAGGATAATTTTTCGCATAGCTGCTTTATTGTTTAAATAAATTAGGTGAATTTAGTGCAATAGAAAGTTTTTGTTTCCATGCTTCCTTTGGATAGTTGCGATGCAAATAACTACCATGACGATAAGCTGCTCTCAGGTAGTTATGTTGCCGCATCCAGGAATACACCCTTTTTTCAAATAACTCACCACCATAGCTTGGAAAGACTTCCGATTCGGGGTGATATTCATTATAAATTGGATTCTTAAAGTCTTCCGTCTTGATTAAGTACATCTGATCAGAAAAGTTATGACCGTAGACATTTTCCCGATCACAATATTGAGAATCTTTTTTAGCTTCTTTGTATCGATAGTTCCAGGTTAGCGTAAAAATTTTTATCTGCTGGTTTTTTTCTAAGGCGGCAATGCCAGCATTGAGCCAATTTCTTGAAGCCCACGGAGAGACTATCGAGTCTCCAGAAAAATGGAGCAAGTACTTTGTTTGAGTCAGGTAAATTGAAACCAATTCAGCGATGGAGTAGTAATAGCCCTTGCCTAATTTTTCAGGGCTTAGTGAGAAGTGGCGAAGAGCTTCATCCACGTATTCAGCCACAATGATGTATTTGCTCAGTATCCCTTCATCTATGAGTGGCCGAATTGATGACTCTACTTTTTTATAATCTTTGACATTATTGACGTAGAGTATCTTTTCATCAAAGTGGTGATAGCATCGATTGATCATGGTTTTGATGCGATCCGTCTTCAGCATGATTTCCCAGTCACCTTCCCAAACTTTGGTTTCGAATGTAATGGTCATGGGCTCCTGAAAACCTTTTATACTTGCTTAAATTAATTGATTTGTATGGCTCTCAAATCATAATCCATAGAAAACGTAATCAACGAGATTTTTATGATTCTAGTTACTGGCGGTGCAGGCTTTATTGGGGGTAATTTCGTGCTGGATTGGCTTGCCAATACAGGCTCTGAAGGTGTAATCAACCTCGATAAGTTAACCTATGCTGGTAATTTGGCAACACTTGACTCCTTAAAAGAGGATTCTGGTCATGTTTTTGTTCGTGGCGATATAGGCAATAAAGAACTAGTAAGCAAACTACTTAATGATTATCAGCCACGGGCCATTATTAATTTCGCTGCTGAGAGTCATGTGGATCGCTCCATTCATGGTCCAGCAGAGTTCATTCAGACTAATATCTTGGGCACATTTAATCTTCTGGAGTGTGCGCGTGAATATTGGAATAAGATGGACGAATCTACTCAAAAGCAATTTCGTTTTCACCATGTTTCGACTGATGAAGTTTACGGGTCGCTTTCACTGGCTGATCCCGCATTCACTGAAACAAACCCCTACGAGCCAAATAGTCCTTACTCAGCCTCCAAAGCAGCCTCAGACCACTTAGTACGTGCTTGGTTTCATACCTATGGCTTCCCAGTGGTGACTACCAATTGCTCGAATAATTACGGTCCTTATCACTTTCCTGAAAAATTAATTCCTCTAGCAATCCTCAACGCACTTGCAGGTAAGCCCCTGCCAATTTACGGTGATGGTCAACAAATTCGAGACTGGTTGTATGTAGGTGATCATTGTTCAGCAATCCGCGAGGTTTTAATCAAGGGCAAATTGGGTGAGACCTATAACATTGGTGGCTGGAATGAGAAGCCTAATATTGAGGTGGTAAAAACCATCTGCCATATTCTTGATGAGCTAAAGCCTAGATTAGATTCCAAGCCTTATGCTGAGCAAATTACTTTCGTCAAAGACCGTCCAGGTCATGATCGTCGCTATGCCATTGATGCTTCCAAAATTGAGCGTGACTTAGGTTGGCGTCCTGCAGAAACCTTTGATTCTGGTATTCGGAAAACAGTCCAGTGGTATTTAGATAATCCAGTATGGGTTGAGGGTGTAGTAAGCGGCTCTTATCGCGACTGGCTACAAAAACAATATCAATAATTGATGAACGTTCTCGTATTCGGAGCAGCAGGCCAGTTAGGCAAAGCATTCCATGCTTTACTGAGAGAGCATAAAAATTTAAATGTGCTTTATGTGACTCGCACTGAATGCGACCTTGGCGATCCTGAAGAAATTGCTCGAGTATTAAAACAGTCTCAAGCCAAACTTATTATTAATGCAGCCGCTTACACTGCAGTTGACAAGGCTGAGACTGAAACCGAGTCAGCTTATGCGGTCAATGCCAGCGCTCCTGAGTTGATGGCGAAATATGCGACGCAACACGACGCTACTTTTATCCATTACTCAACGGATTACGTATTTGATGGCAGTAAATCCGATTTTTATCTCGAGGATGATGTCTGCAATCCCCTAGGAGTCTATGGCAAGAGTAAGCGCGCTGGTGAAGTAGCCATTCAAAAAGCGTTTGAGAAAAGTAAGTTAGGGCAATATGCTATTTTGCGAACCAGTTGGGTGTACGGTGATGGTAGTAATTTCATCCGTACGATTCTGCGCTTAGCTAAAGAGCGCGAAGAACTCAAAGTGATTAATGATCAGTATGGTGTTCCTACTTATGCTAATTGGTTGGCCTGTATTAGCCTGGAGCTTTGCTTGGATTCTGATTCTCAGATCAAGACCTTCCCATCCGGCATTTACCACGCCGTCCCATCCGGTGAGATCACTTGGTATGGTCTGGCCTGTCAAGTGATTGACTCTGCTATAGAGGCTGGCGAGACCCTCAAGTTAAAGCCAGAAGCAATCCAGCCTATTCCTGCGACAGCTTACCCATTGCCAGCTCCTAGACCCCAAAACTCGAGGATGGGAACCCAAAAATTGCGCGCCGTCCTGGCTGCCAAAAATCCCAATGATTCAAGCTCTTATAATGAAACAGCTCAAATTAGCGCTTTTCCTGATTGGCGCAAGATGGTACAAAAGTACGTCAAGGATTTAAGTGCGAAGTAATTCAATGGATTTGTGAAGGATAGGTAATGGGCTTAAAACGTAAAGGCATCATTCTGGCGGGGGGCTCTGGTACACGTTTGTATCCAGTGACCCAGGCAGTATCTAAACAGCTCATGCCGGTGTATGACAAGCCCATGGTGTACTACCCGCTTAGTACTCTGATGTTGGCCGGGATTCGGGACATCTTGTTAATTTCCACGCCTCAAGATACTCCCCGTTTTAATGAATTATTGGGCGACGGCTCTCAATGGGGCCTCAATATTGAATATTGTGTACAACCATCACCCGACGGTTTGGCGCAGGCATTTACCTTGGGCAAGAACTTCATTAATGGCCACCCCAGCGCATTAGTGCTGGGCGATAACATTTTTTATGGCCATGAACTAGTAGATCAGTTAGATAGTGCGAATAAGCGTGCAAGTGGCGCAACCGTGTTTGCTTATCACGTGAACGATCCTGAGCGTTATGGTGTGGTCGAGTTTGATCAATCTTATAAAGCCCTATCGATTGAAGAGAAGCCTTTGAAACCCAGAAGTAGTTATGCAGTTACCGGGCTCTATTTTTATGATAATCAAGTCTGTGATATTGCTGCAGCAATCAAGCCCAGTGCGCGTGGAGAATTAGAAATCACCGATGTCAATCGGGTCTATTTAGAAAAGCAGCAGCTGAGCGTAGAGATCATGGGGCGAGGGTTTGCATGGCTCGATACTGGGACGCATGATTCCTTGCTAGATGCGGCAGGATTTATCGCAACCTTACAAAAGCGCCAAGGTCTAATGGTGGCTTGCCCAGAAGAAATTGCCTACCGCCAAGGATGGATTACTGCAGCTACTGTTGAAAAAGTGGCAGCGCAGCTGAGTAAAAATAGTTATGGCCAATACTTGAGTAAGATTTTGAATGAACTCAACACCTCATCGCAGCCCATGAGCTTATCAAATAAGAAAGCACTGTGATGGCTGGCAGTGGAAAAATTCAAGTAACTACAACGGCAATACATGATGTATTAGTGATAGAGCCCAAAGTATTTGGTGATGAGCGAGGCTGGTTCACTGAGTCATTTAATGCAAATGACTTTGCAGAAGCTACAGGACTCAATGTTGACTTTGTTCAGGATAATCACTCCTTCTCCCGCCAGTGGACCTTGCGGGGCTTGCATTATCAGATGGAAAAATCCCAAGGTAAATTGGTCAGGGTCGTGGCAGGAAGCGTTTTTGATGTGGCGGTGGATATTCGGAAAAATTCACCTACTTACGGGAAGTGGGTTGGAGTAGAGCTTAGCGCTGAGAACTATAAGCAAATGTGGATGCCTGCTGGTCTGGCTCACGGCTTTTTAGTGCTCTCTGAAACCGCTGAGTTTTTGTATAAAACGACAGACTATTACCACCCGCAAAGTGAAGCCTGTTTGGCCTGGAATGATCCCCATTTAGCAATTCAGTGGCCTTTACCTCAAGGCATCGCACCCAATATGAATACCAAAGATAGCGCAGGTTTAGCTTGGGATATAGCCCCTAAGTTTTAGGTCCAGCCTAAACCTCAGTCAAAACATAAGATAATGATTTGATGGGCACTCCAAAAATCTTATTGGTAAAGTTATCCTCACTTGGGGATGTTCTCCACAACTTACCCATTGTTTGGGATTTACGATCTCAATATCCCAATGCGCAAATAGATTGGGTTGTAGAAGAGGGATACGTCAATCTTCTCGAACCACTTCTCTCAAGCCCAAGTTTTCGGGGGATTGATCGCATTATTCCTTTTGGTTTGCGAGCCTGGAAAAGATCGCTTCTCTCCCCAAAGACCTGGCAGGCCTTCTTTGCCTTCAAAAAAGATTTGCAAGCGCAGACCTACGATATTGTGATTGAGACTCAAGGCTTGCTGAAATCAGCCATTGTTTGCGCGCTAGCCAGTAAAAGTCCTCATGTAATCGTTGCTGGTTTAGCAAACGCTACCGAGTTTTCTGGATATGAGCCTATTGCAAAAACTTTTTATAGCCAGTCAGTTCAGGTGCCAACCCAATGCCATGCGGTCGATCGCTCGCGTTTGGTGATGTGCTCTGCAATGGATGTACCCCTGGTAACCCGCGAGACTAAGCCACAGTTTTATCCTCAAAGTTTTGTTGAGCAAATTCCGAATAGCCAAATATTTGGTCTGCATCGTCCTTACATTTTATGTTTTCATTCGACTGCTAGGGCGGCAAAGCGCTGGTCAAAAGAACATTGGGTTGCATTAGGAAAGGCTCTAGCTTCAGATGGTTATCAGATTGTTTTTCCTTGGGGTAACGCTGAAGAGAGAGTCATTAGTGAAGCTTTAGCTGTTGAGGTAACACACTCTCTCGTGCCTCCTGCATTTTCAATTGACGAGGCATTCTCATTAATCAAAGGGGCAGACCTCACCATTGGTGTTGATACGGGCTTGACCCATTTAGCAGCAGTATTAGATCGGCCTACTGTTGAAATCTATTGCGACTCTCCGCTCTGGAAGACTGAGGGCTACTGGTCGAAACGGATTCGAAATGTGGGTGATATTGAAGCGCCACCTAGCGTTGCAGAAGTACTAGCTGCAAGCCGTGACCTACTGAAGAACTCAGTGAAGCATTAACGCAGGAGTGTGTTAATCGCCATCAGATCTTCATCTGATAGTGTGCCAGCAGTCGATTTGAGCTTGATCGCGTTTAATAGAGTCGAGTAGCGTGATTGAGTGAGCTGGGCTCTCGTAGTGATTAATGAATCTAGGGCAACCAATACGTCTAAGTTAATCAGAGTGCCTACTTCAAATCCGAGTTGGCTTGATTCTAAAGCAGAGACACCAGATTTTTCTGCAGCCTCATAAGCCTTCACTGTAGCAAGCCCACCATAAAAGCCAGTGAATGCTTGCCGTACATTTTGAGCAGCGGTCCGACGTAAGTTATCGTAGTCCGATTTGGCTTTGTCTAACAGTGCGGCATTTTGCCGAATGACGGAGGTGTTATACCCACCCGAATAAATGGGGATATTTAAAGTTAGGCCAACTGTATTGTTATAGATATTAGTTTGCGATGGCTGTGTACTGTAAGTGGAACCATTATTCGTGTTGTAGCCTGCCGTGGCCCCAAAATTGAGGGTTGGATAATTTGCAGCAAGTGCGCCACGATAGGTTGCCTCTGCTACATCCACGTTAAGCTTTCCAGCGAGTACATTGAAGTTAGCATTTTCTGCTTGGTGGATCCAATCATTGAGCGTTTGTCCAGCAGGTAATTTAGGGTTCACGCTATCGGCGACAGCAGGACTTGGTACAGGATTCTTTAAGGTGGTGCGAGGATCTTTAGCCACCCCTTCGAGTTGGGCATTTTTAGCGAGGGGCTTAACAGCAGGCACTGGATGACCTACGAGTTGCTCCAAGACTCCGCGCTTCACAATTAAATCTGCTTGAGAAATAATTTCTTGAGAATTGGCTAGATCGTAATTTGCTTGTGCAGTATTCACGTCCACAATCGTAGCCAAGCCAGCATCAAATTTAGCCTGAGCCTGATCCAGCTGTCGTTTAATGAGACTCATTTTTTCTTGATAGAGCACAACATTATCTTGGCTAGTGAGTACATCAAAGTAGGCTTGAGAAACCCGAATAATCAGATCTTGCTGGGCTTGATAAAACTGGAGGTCAGCAATTTTCGTAGTCAAATCAGCTACTTTATAAAGTTCTAGAGAAGCCACGTTGATCAAAGGTTGTGTCAAGGTAACGGTGTAATTCTTTTGTCCAAAGACGCGCGCATTACCCGGATAGGTTTGCAAAGAAGAATTATTCGCAGCATGCTGGTAGTAGCGCGTCCAACCTGGGGCGGCATTGACCTGCGGCAATAAAAGCGAAAGGCCTTGCCAATATTGCTCTTGGCTGGCTACATACTGAAAGCGAGCGCTTGTCATTACTGGATCACTAAATGCAGCTTCTTGATACAGGGTGATCAAGTCCATTGCTTGACCCGTAACATTGGCGTCTTTTGCCCCAGCAATATTCGATAAAACAGGCGCCTGAGGAATGGCTGGTTTTGCAATCACCATATTGGGAGGCACTTCAAGACCGGTAAGACTCTGCGGGGTTACCGGCATCGGTAAGGCATTTTTAGAAGCAGCCTGAGTGGGAACAGTTTGTGTAACGACAGTGACAGAAGTTTGTCCAAAGGCGTGCAAAGACCCAAGGATGGACCCAGCAAACAAAATAAGGTGAGCAAATCGGCTAAGCAGCTTACGCAATCCGATGTGGTCGAAGGTAAAGCGAGTCATCTTTTTCCAAAGCGTAAATATGGCATGAAGTTTAAGCTCAAATAGGGCAAAGCAGTTATTTTCCCTTAATCTAGGGCTCAAAAAGAAGGGCCCAGGCTAATGGCTTAATATCTCATCTATGGATCTTATTTTACTGACTAAAGCACTCATTTTGGGGGTGGTTGAAGGCTTCACTGAGTTTTTGCCGATCTCTAGTACAGGCCATCTGATTTTGGTTGGAGATCTTCTCAATTTCAATGACGAGCGGGGCAAGGCTTTTGAAGTAATTATTCAGTTTGGCGCGATTCTGGCTGTTTGCTGGGAGTTTCGGGCTAAGCTTTGGAAGGTTGTTTCTACTCTCGGTAGTAGTTCGGTGTCACGCCGTTTTATCGTCAATCTCCTCATTGCCTCTTTCCCAGCGATGAGCCTAGGGTTGGTTTTTGGTAAGCAGATTAAGGCAATGCTCTTTGCGCCCATTCCGGTTGCTACTGCCTTCATCGTGGGGGCACTGATCATTTTTTGGGCTGAACGTTTGCAAGCTAAAAGACCAGCTCAAACGATCGCATCTCCATTGCACTCAGTTGATGAGCTTTCGCATTTAGATGCGCTCAAGGTTGGGCTAGCCCAATGCGCTGCTTTAATACCAGGCACTTCACGCTCGGGGGCCACTATTATTGGCGGTATGCTCTTTGGATTGCCGCGGGCAGTGGCAACAGAGTTTTCCTTCTTCTTGGCAATTCCGGTAATTGGTGGAGCGACTGCTTATGAGTTACTTAAGCTCTGGAAGTCCCCAGTTTCTTTAGAAGTTGCTGGTAGCAGTGCGGGAGATTTCACTTTAGCCATTGTGCTTGGCTTTATTGCTGCTTTTATTTCTGCGTTTGCCTGCGTGCGCTGGCTCATTCATTATGTTGCAGGACATAACTTCATTCCGTTTGCTTGGTATCGCATTGTATTTGGTTTAGTTGTTCTCATTAGCGCTTATACCGGCTTAGTAGCCTGGTCACATTAAGGGATTGGATTTAAGTATGGATAACTCAATCGATGTCATTACCAATAATATTCAGCTTGCCCTTGCGCCAGTATTTTTATTAACGGCAGTGTCTACTTTATTTAATGCCATATCAACCCGCCTAGCGAGAACAGTAGACCGGATGAGAGCCATCCATAAAGAGCTACAAGATGGACAGGTTATTGATGACCAGCTTTATCGACTTATGCAAAAAGAGGGTGATGAATCAAAGTTTCGCGGCCGACTCTGTACCATGGCAATATTTTTTGATGTTTTAAGTGGGGTATTCATTTCCCTAACGGTTTTGGAGCTCTTCCTCTTCCAGGCTGGCGCTCTCAATACTCCAAAGACAGGCTATGTGATGTGGAGCTTTATATTGGGAATGGCCTCCTTTATGATCTCTATGCTGCTGATGTTATGCGAGGTAGTGTATGGCTATCTCTCGGCGGGCTGGGATAATCGCGTTATAACTAAATAAAATTAGTCCTACAGGCATATATGAAAAAAATCCTCATCACAGGTGGCGCAGGTTTCTTGGGCTCACACCTTACTGAAAAGCTGCTTAAAGAAGGTAATGAAGTTTTAGTAGTAGATAACTTTTTTACGGGGACAAAGCAAAACTTAGCGCACTTGCTATCTGATACGAAGTTAGAAGTGATGCGCCATGATGTGACCTTCCCACTCTATGTCGAGACTCATCAGATTTATAACCTCGCCTGTCCGGCATCTCCCGTGCATTATCAATATGATCCTGTGCAAACGACTAAGACTAGTGTGCATGGTGCAATCAATATGCTGGGCTTGGCCAAAAGAACGCGTGCACGCATTTTGCAGGCCTCAACCAGTGAAGTCTATGGCGACCCTGAAGTGCATCCGCAGCCAGAAGAGTACTGGGGCAGAGTTAATCCGATTGGTATTCGGTCTTGCTACGATGAAGGCAAGCGCTGCGCCGAGACCCTCTTTTTTGATTACTACCGTCAACATCAGTTAGATATTAAAGTCGTACGCATCTTTAATACCTATGGCCCACGCATGCATCCCAATGATGGTCGGGTGGTGAGTAACTTTATTGTGCAAGCCCTGCAAGGTAAAGATATTACGATCTACGGTGATGGTCAGCAAACCCGGAGCTTTTGTTACGTTGATGATTTGATTGATGCGATGGTCAAAATGATGAACTCAGAAGCAGGCTTCCCAGGCCCAGTCAATATCGGTAATCCAGGCGAGTTCACGATGTTGCAATTGGCAGAAACGATTCTGAAACTCTCAGGTAGTAAATCTAAGCTCATCTATGAGCCTTTGCCCTCTGATGATCCTAAGCAACGTCAACCCAATATTGAATTAGCTAAATCCAAGCTGGGCTGGCAGCCTAAAGTAAATCTAGAGGATGGCCTCAAAGAGACTATTGCCTACTTTAAGAAGGTCTTGGCGTAATTTGAGTGCAAAGCCAGAGCGTCAGTTTGATCGTATCGATCGCATTCGCTCTTTTGTCCTTCGCACTGGAAGAACAACAACAGCGCAGCAACGTGCAATCGATGAGCTTGGCCCTCAATTTTGCATTCCCTTTCAAGACCAGAAGCTTGATCTCAATAAAGCCTTTAATAGATCCACCAATCCCAAGATTCTGGAGATTGGCTTTGGCATGGGGGAGACGACTGCCGCAATAGCCCAACTTCGCAGTCAGGATGATTTCTTGGCCATTGAAGTCCATCCTCCGGGGATCGGTGCTTTACTCAAGCGAATCGGCGAAATGGGCCTCACCAATTTACGATTAATTCAGCATGATGCGGTAGAGGTGCTAGAAAAAATGATTTTGCCTGAGAGTTTGGATGGCATTCATATTTACTTTGCTGATCCTTGGCACAAGAAGCGGCACCATAAGCGTCGCTTGATTCAGGCAGCATTTACCCGCCTATTGGTATCCCGCTTAAAGTCTGGCGGATATGTTCATTTGGCCACTGATTGGCATAACTATGCCGAGCAAATGTTTCTAGTGCTTAATGCTGAGCAGTCCTTGATCAATACTTCGGTTGCGGCAGTGCCCGTTGAAACTTTTGGCCCAGAAGATATTGCGCAAGAGGACGGTGCTGAAAATGAATTTAAACCGAGCCGAGCCCAGTTAGAAAGCCATCATCTTGCTTATGTTGAGCGACCCAGCTATCGACCGATTACCAAGTTTGAAACTCGCGGTTTAAAGCTGGGGCACGGCGTATGGGACTTGGTGTATCAGAAAAAATAGGCCGCAGCTAATAAGCTTCAACGGAAAAACAGACTTTTACTTAGAGACCAATACAAAGGTATTTGAGTTCTAAGTATTCATCCATTCCGAAGATGCTGCCTTCGCGGCCCAAGCCAGATTGTTTGACTCCACCAAAGGGTGCCACTTCATTAGAGATGATGCCGCTATTCACACCAACAATGCCGTATTCCAGGGCTTCAGCGACTTTCCAGATCCGCCCGATATCACGACTGTAGAAGTATGAGGCCAGACCATATTGACTCTGGTTTGCAAGCTTAATTACCTCATCATCACTTTCAAAACTCATGATCGGTGCAACTGGACCAAAAGTTTCTTCTACGGTGATCAGCATATCGCTTGTCACATGATCCAAAATAGTGGGTTCGTAATAGGTGCCGCCAAGAGCAGATGGCTTGCCGCCTGCAATTAACTTTGCACCTTTACTCAATGCATCAGCAACATGATGCTCTACTTTGGCAAGGGCTGCTTGGTCAATAAGTGGACCCTGCAAAATACCTTCTTCAAGACCATTACCCACTTTAATTGTCTGAATCGCTTTAGCAAATTTTTCTAGAAACTCATCATGCACTTTTTTATGAACATAAATTCGATTAGCGCACACACAGGTTTGACCAGAATTTCGGTACTTCGAAGCTATTGCACCACTGACTGCCGCATCAATATCGGCATCTTCAAACACAATAAAGGGCGCATGGCCACCCAGTTCTAAGGCTAATTTTTTTACTGTTGGGGCAGATTGCGCTATCAGAATACGTCCCACTTCAGTTGAGCCTGTAAATGAGAGGTGACGCACAATCGATGAGCTACATAAAGTTTTACCGATCGCGATCGACTGCTCTGCATCAGCCGTAATCACGTTAATGACCCCATTTGGAATTCCGGCACGGCGTGCAAGTTCGGCTAGTGCAAGTGCGGACAAGGGGGTTTGCTCTGCAGGTTTGATCACAATGCTGCAACCCGCAGCCATGGCAGGGGCAATCTTACGAGTGATCATGGCAATCGGAAAATTCCAAGGGGTGATTGCTGCACAAACGCCGATGGCTTGCTTAAGAACCATGAGTCGTTTGTCACCCCAAGTGGTCGAAGGAATGGTTCCCGCTACCCGTTTTGCTTCTTCAGCAAACCATTCAATAAATGAGGCACCGTAGGCTACTTCACCGCGAGACTCTATTAAGGGCTTGCCTTGCTCTAAAGTCATTAGCAAGGCTAGGTCTTCAGTGTTGGCTATGATGAGATCAAACCATTTACGCATGACATTGGCGCGCTCTTTGCCGGTTTTGCTGCGCCACATTGGCAGCGCTGTATTGGCTGCCTCAATCGCTAGCTCAGCATCGCTGGGGGTGAGATTGGCAACATTGGCAATGATTGCGCCGTTGGCTGGGTTATTGACTGCAAAGGTTTGGTTTAGTGATGAGCTTGCCCATTGGCCATTAATAAAGGCCTCTTCTCTAAAAAGACTGGAGTCTTTTAGTAGCTTGCGAACATCTTGAGCTGACATGAGATACCCCCGATGGATTAAGCGGCTTGAATTTCTGCGCTACGCAGTTTTTGCGCTAAAAGATCTAGGACACCGTTGACGTACTTATGACCATCAGTACCACCAAAGGTCTTGGCGAGCTCAACGGCTTCGTTGATTGCCACTTTGTAGGGAACAGAAAGATCGGCAGCAAGTTCGTAAGCGCCAATCAGAAGCGCGGCATGCTCTACAGGTGATAGCTCATTGATAGGGCGGTCAAGGGCAGGCGTGATAATGGCTTCGAGTTCATCGGTGCGCTCGAGAACACCTTCAAAAATTCCTTGAAATAATTCGAGTTGACAGCGACGAAAGGCAGGATCTTCCGAAAGCTGTTTGGTAATCGTTACAGAATTCGGTAGACTGCCAGCACGGCGCATCACCAAACTTTGGTAAACCCCTTGCAGTGCATATTCGCGGGCGCGACGACGCGGCGTAAGAGAGCGTTTTGGGGTTATCGATTTGTTCTCTTTATCAGAGCCCGGTAATTTATTGGTGGTGATTGTTTTAGACATTATTCTTCTTCACCAGATTGAAAGTCGATATCCAGGTCGGGGCTTAAAGCCAAGGCAAGGTTAGCCATTTCAACTACGGCTTTCGCACAATCTGCGCCTTTGACCTGAACACGAACTTGGGCTTGTGCATCGTTATCGCAAGTAAGGATGCCATTGGCGATGGGTAAGCCCGACTCTAATCCAACACGAGTAATGCCTGCAGCCGATTCATTAGAGACGAGTTCGAAATGATATGTCTCACCCCGAATGACAGCGCCCAAGGCGACTAAGCCATCAAATTCACCAGTCTCTGCCAGTTTTTGCAGGGCAAAGGGAATTTCAAGGGCGCCAGGAACAGTGACTAATTTAATATCCGCTTGGTCAACACCAAGGGTCAGGAGTTCTTCAATACAGGCTTTGGTTAAGGCTTCGCAGTGATCTTCATTAAAGCGGGCTTGCACGATCCCCACTCGCAAATCTTGCCCATTGAGATCAGCAGCTAAAACCTGAACGCCAGATTGGGTGGTAGATGAGTTCATCGTAATTACGCTTTTTGATCAGGGGTAAAGGGAAGATAGCCTGTAACTTCTAGTTTATAGCCAGATAGGCTGGGGACAGGATTTGGTTTAGATAGTAAGCGCATTTTGCCAACACCTAAGTCTTTCAGAATTTGTGCACCAATGCCATAGCTGCGGAAATCCGTTTTACGAGTGAGCGCAGGATGAGTGCCAGCATGAGCAGTTTGATTAAGCTTGGTAAATTGAGACAGCCAGTCAGCATCATTGGGTGTCGCAATACCAGCAGCGTTGAGCAAAACGGCAACACCGCTAGAAGCATTGGCAAGAGTTTCTAGAGCTTTACCCAGTGGCCAAGAGTGGTTACTGTGATTGCCATCTAGAAAATCCAATACGGTAACTGGCTCGTGAACGCGTACTAAAGTTTCAACCGATTCGGTGGGCTTGCCTTTTACTAAAGCAATATGAATCGAGGAGCTAGGAGTATCGCGGTAAATGATTCCCTGAAAGCTGCCCCAGGGGGTAACAAACTCTCGCTCACCTTCGCGAAGCACAATACTTTCGTGTTGACTGCGATACTGAATTAAATCGGCAATACTACCAATCTTTAGTTGATGTTCTCTGGCAAATTCTAGGAGATCAGGTAGGCGTGCCATGCTGCCATCATCTTTCATGATTTCGCAAATCACAGCACTGGGAGAGCATCCCGCCATCGCAGCCAGATCGCAACCTGCTTCCGTATGACCAGACCGAATGAGTACGCCGCCAGGTTGGGCCATTAAGGGAAAGATATGTCCGGGTTGAACGAGATCATTCGGCTTGGCATTTTTAGCTACAGCTGTTTTGATGGTGAGTGCGCGATCCGCTGCAGAGATGCCAGTTGTCACTCCAGTTGCTGCTTCAATTGAGACCGTGAAGTTGGTGCCCATTGAGGTGCCGTTATCACGCACCATCAAGGGAAGGTTAAGTTGCTGGCAGTGTTCCCGGGTCAGGGTTAAGCAAATCAGGCCCCGCCCATGCTTAGCCATGAAGTTCACTGCTTCTGCACTGACATGGTCTGCAGCTAGAACGAGGTCACCTTCGTTTTCTCGGTCTTCTTCATCAACCAAGATCACCATCTTGCCAGCCCGTAGGTCGGCAACGATTTCATTTGTAGGGGCAAGCTTCATAGACATAGCCTGCTATTTTAAGCTCAGGGACCCTTGATTGCTTAGTCCTGCCCTAATATCCAGTCTTTCTGACAATCAGGGGGTCCTATCAGGGTAGCGGGGCGATTCTGTCCTTGGGAGAATGGCCTATGTTCTCTATCCTTAGCACCCCTAAAGCCAATGGCTTCATTTTGCTAGAGGTACTGCTAGCGATGAGTCTAATTGCAGGAGCATGGGTAGGCTTATGCAATCAATATCAAGTAATGGCTTTGCGCTTTGTTCAGTCGCAAGAAAAACGGGTACAAATTCGGGAGCAAATCAATCAGTTTGAAATATCCCAAGCCAAGTCTAAATGAGTTTGCTGGAATGCCTTATTAGTTTGGCAATCTCCCTGATTTTAATTACCCCAGTCATTCAAAGCAGTGGACAAATGGTTGTCAAACAGGCGCACTATCAAAAGACGCAACATTTAACCAATGAAGCAGATCGCGCTTTTGAGCTCATTGGTAGAGCGATTCGAATGGCGGGTTATCAAAATTGGGTATCGGCTGAGAATAAGATTAGACAAAAAACAGATCCCCAATGGATCGAGATTCAGAAGGGGCGTGGTTATAACCGTTCAGATGTACTCGTGATTCGTCATGAGATTGCGCACTCACCATCTTTAGGTGTTGATTTTGATTGCCTAGGCAACACATTGAGTCCAGAGCGAACTAAAAATCAGTTAGCACTACAAGGTTTTTTACTCGAGCGTCAGGCTGGTATTGCTAAGGGGGTCAAAGTTAACGACGGATCTCTCATGTGCCAATCCTTAGATCGTCATGCGCGCATTCAAAATACAACATTAATGAATGGCGTGAACTATTTAAGTATTGAGGAGCTGGGCCCAAAGCCAAATCTAGCTGGGCCTCGACTATTTAAGGTGCAATTAGAAATGACCGATGGTCATGCACTTAATCTGACATTCGAGCGCTATTTTGCGACTCGCAACACGCCATGATCATTGCCTGGATTTTATCGATTATTTTTTCTTTCTCTTCTTTGATTCTGTATTTAGAGAAAATGAATGCATTGGAACTCATTCAGACTCAAACTCAGTCTCAGAGTCAAGAAAAATTTATCCAAGCGGAGAAAATCATTCTGGATTGTCAAACAGATCTTATATTGGGGGCTTCTGATCATCATCCAAATTGTGACTTTCATTTTCTTCAGAAAAACTATTGGTTTATATCGACTATAGATAAACCCCAAATCGAAGTATTGGTCTTTTTTGATTCACAACAAGGCGTTCTCAAAAGATTGAACTGGCGACAGGCATTTGATTAAGTTAATGCGCTTGCAAAAAAATACAGAGCGGGGAAGTACATTACTTGAGATGATGGTTGTCACTCTCATCATTGCCATCATGTCGTGTATTAGTATTCCCTTGATTCAGGATTCTTTAGCTACCCGCCAACTAGAGTGGATCGCCCGGAGTTTTATTGAGCATGCCCACTTTGCTAGGCAGCAGGCTTTGTATCTGAGCGAGTCTGTCCAGATGACCCCTCGTATTGAGAATGACTGGAATAGCGGATGGGTAATCGAGTCCAGCGGCTCTAAAAAGGCTTGGTTTATGCAGGGCTCAATTGATCCCGTTTACTTTAAGGGTGGTGGTAAGCAATTTAGTGGTCCGAACACTTCTCAAAAAGGAATTATTTTTAATGCCGCTGGTGCAGCCAAAACAGCGCAGGGCGGCTTTGTCGCTAATCGCCTGATCTTGAGTCATAGGCGACGCTCAAATATAGAGCGGCACCTTATTCTGGGCAGTGGCGGGCGCTGGCGGATTTGCAATCCTCAGGTAGATTCCAAGGCTTGTCGCTAAATCGGTTTTAATAGAGCCATGAATCAAGTTAACCCCCAAGCGGATCAGCAATGGATGAGTGAAGCCTTGGCTGAGGCTCAAAAAGCCTTATACCTGGCTAATCCAAATCCCCGCGTAGGCTGCATCATTGTCAAAAATGGACAGGCGATTGGGCGCGGCCACACGCAGCAAGTAGGAGGTCCTCACGCTGAAGTACAAGCGCTCGCTGATGCGCATAGTCAGAGTATTGATCCAGCTGGTGCCACTGTATATGTCACCCTAGAGCCTTGCAATCACACTGGAAGAACTCCACCCTGCGTCGATGCGCTGATTGCTGCTAAGCCTCAAAAAGTGATTGTGGCGATGATTGATCCCAATCCCTTAGTTGCTGGCAAAGGAATCGAGCGGCTTCGCGCTGCTGGTATTGAAGTACAGAGCGGGCTAATGGAGACAGAAGCTGTAGCGCTAAATAAAGGATTTATTTCTCGGATGACACGCGGCTTACCTTGGGTGCGCCTCAAGATTGCTACCACTCTTGATGGCAAGACTGCTTTACCCAATGGGACAAGCCAATGGATTACTGGAGCACTAGCGCGCGCTGATGGACATCATTGGCGAGCTCAAGCCTGCGCTGTGCTCACCGGGGGCGGTACAGTAAAAGAAGACAATCCGACTTTGAATGTACGAGATGTTCAAACGCAAAGACAGCCCTGGAAAGTCATTGTGGATTCCAAGCTAGAAACGCCACTTAATGCCAAGCTCTTAGGAGGGATTGAGCAGTCTGGCGTGATCATCTTCTGTGCTCGGCTGCAATCAGCCGAGCAATTAGCGCATGCCAAAGCATTACGTGAGCGCGGCGTCGAAGTGATCGAGATGCCTAACGCATATGGCAAAGTTGATCTACCTAAACTCTTTGCTTACCTTGCCCAAGAGCGCCACATGAATGAAATTCATGTAGAAGCAGGCGCTAAATTAAATGGCTCTTTATTGCGTGAAGATTGTGTCGATGAGCTCTTGCTCTACTACGCTCCATTTTTCATGGGGGAGGGTTTAGGTATGGCCAGCCTTGCTGCAATCCATTCATTAAAAGATCACCAAGCTTGGCAACTGATTGATCAGGCTGCCTTTGATCCTGATATTCGTTTGCGCTATCAAAAACTGCTGAAGTAAATTACCCAGAAGATAAAATACAGCCATGTTTACCGGAATTATCACTGGCATTGGCCAAATTACAGATATCAAGCCGAAAGGGGATGGCTTGCACTTGCGTGTAGAGCTTTCTTCTTCAGAGGCTCACTTTTTAGACGATGTTGTATTGGGCGACAGTATTGCTTTGCAAGGTGCTTGCATGACGGTTACCGATAAGACAGCAAATTCGTTTGGCTTTGATGTCTCAAGAGAGTCGCTTAATAAAACAGTAGGCCTGGATCAACTGGGCTCTGTCAATCTAGAGAAGGCCCTGCGCTTTAATGATCGCTTGGGCGGGCATTTAGTGAGCGGGCATGTTGATGGTGTTGGTGAGGTCACCCACTTTGCGGCGCTTGCAAATGATGCTTATGGCTCCTGGTTGTTGAAGATTGCTGCACCAATAGACCTTGCCCCTTATTTAGCCTACAAAGGATCGATTGTGGTCAATGGTGTGTCTTTGACTGTGAATCTCGTTGAGGATGAAGCGAGCGCCTGTGTTGTCTCGATCAATATCATTCCCCACACTTTGCAACATACTACTTTGGGAAATCTTCAAGTGGGTAGTGCGGTTAATTTAGAAGTCGATCTGATTGCGCGCTATCTTGCGCGCATGCTAGAAGTAAAAGAGCGCTAAGATCTCATCCTTCATCTTTGGGCCTTTTCCCCGCTACTTATTTTGATAGCGCGTAGGATCTGTAACTTTCGCTTGCGCAAAGCCAGCCTGTCTGAGACGACAAGATTCACAGATACCACAAGCATGGCCCTCTGCATCAGCTTGATAACAAGAGACAGTTTGGGAGTAATCCACTCCTAGCGTAGTGCCTAAGTGAATGATTTCTGCTTTACTCATCTGAATAATCGGTGCGTGCACCCGAAAGCGATTGGCATGATTGCTTGCCTCAACACCTGCCTTAGTGGCGAGGTTGGCCATGCTCTCAAAAGCAGCAACATACTCTGGGCGACAATCGGGATAGCCAGAATAATCCACTGCATTAGCGCCATAGAAAATATCTAAGCCACCTAAAGCCTCAGCCCAGCTCAGAGCCAGCGAAAGCAAAATCGTATTGCGAGCAGGCACATAGGTGACGGGGATTTCATCGGCCTTGCTTGGGGTGAGAGGTAGGGCAATTGAAGCGTCTGTTAAAGCGGATCCACCAAAGCGCGTGAGATCCAACTGCACCACTTCATGTGCAAGTACGCCCATCTGCTTAGCAATGAGTTTGGCAGCAGCTACTTCTGAAGAATGACGTTGACCATAACTTACTGAGAGCACATAGGGCGCGTAGCCGAGATCTTTAGCCAGCGCGAGAATGGTGGTGGAGTCTAGACCACCCGAAAATAGAATCACTGCAGGAGCATGCGGAGTACGCGGCGCTAAGTGATCAAAAGCAGCAGAAAGGCTAGACATAGAGGCCGATCAGAAACTATTTAGTCGCGCTTAATAATTGCTGCGCATCTTTAGCCGCATCAGTATCGGGATACTTGGCAATGATGTCGCTAAAAGTTTTCTTGGCTGCCGCCTTATTACCGCTCTCGAGTTGACAGTTTCCTAGAGTGACCATCGCTGCTGCAATGCGAGGGTGGTTGGGGTATTTTTTAATCAGGGTCTGGAGTTGACTGATAGCGCCAGCATAATCCTTATTAGCGTATTTACTATTGCCGCCCCAGTAGAGTGCGAGGGGTAAATAAGGGCTGTTCGGATACTTGCGGGTGAAAGCGGTAAAGCCATCATCGGCCTTTTTGAGATTGCCTGCCTGAAACGCCTTGAGGGATTCATCGTAAGCTTTTTTCTCGCCCGGTTGTACTATGCCGCTCACACTCTCAATCGTTGTGCTGCGAGGCTCAAAGTTGCCGAGCCGATTATCTAAGTCTTGATAGTAAGTTTTCTGACTATTGCCAATTTCTTCCGCTTGCTTTTCTAACTCTTCGACCTTGCCTCGTAACTCAGCGTTATCAGCCTTGAGTTTTTCGATCTGCCCCTGCAAATCAAGTTGGGTTGTTGCGAGCGACTTGCGTAAATCCAAAATTGCTTTACGTGCCTCATCATCAGAGAAGAGCGCCCAAGCGCTAGAAGAGGCAGTCAAGCAAATGACAGCACTACTTAAACAAAACGCTCGTAAGAGCGTTTGTTTGAAAGAGTCATGCAACTTCATCATTAGTTAGTGATGTAAACAATGTCAGCACGGCGGTTTTCAGCCCAAGCTGATTCAGTATCACCTTCAGCCTTGGGTTTCTCTTTACCAAAACTCACAGCTTCCATCTGAGCATCAGGAACACCCATGAGCGCTAAGGCTTTGCGAACTGCATCAGAACGACGTTGACCTAGAGCCAAGTTGTACTCTGCAGTACCGCGATCGTCGGTATTGCCTTGAATAATAATTTTCTGTTCTGGGTGCGCTTTGAGATAGCCAGCGTGAGCGGAGAGCATATTTTGGTATTTGGTCTGGACGGTATATTCATCAAAGCCAAAGTAAACACTTTTTTCAAATAATGGGCTCTTAGGATCATTCCAAGGCTGCGAACTAAAGTTCCCATTGCTAGAGCCTCCGTCAACATCGTCTAACTTAACGCTAGAGCAGCCCACCAAAAAAGTTGCTGACAGAGCAGCTAAACCCAAAAGAAGTGAAGTTGTAAAACGACGTGTGATAGAGATTGTCATGGGGATTTCCTTTTCCTACAAATGAGCTAATACCCCATATTATGCCCCTAAAAAGGTGAATTGCAGCCTCCCATTGACTCCCTCAATGCTGAACCGCTAGTCCATAAAAGGACCCCAGGATGGCTGACGAATGTCCGATCCTGGAATGGTGAGCACTTGCTTGGAATTGCCATCTACCGAAACTGCAGCCAGGACGCGCTTGCCATTGACCTTGGTGGAGTAAAGGAGATAGCGGCCATTGGCGGCGAAAGAAGGAGATTCATCGCTCGTGCCATCAGTGAGGGCTTGACTATCCCCGGTAGCTAAATTGACGATATAGAGTCGATAGGCGCCACCGATATTAGCGATGTAAGCTAGATATTTTCCATCGGGGGAGATGCGAGGTGAGGTTACAAAACCCTGTTTGTAACTGATGCGTTTGACACCCTCAACCTGTTCCCCTTCCGCGCTCATGCGATAGATCTGGGGACTACCACCACGATCACTTGTGAAATAAATATAACGGCCATCTGGTGAATACTGGGGTTCAGTATCAATTGTGTAACCGCGACTGAGGCGATGCAGGCCACTACCATCACTATTAATGCCGTAGATCTGCGTGTTGCCATCTTTAGAAAGTGAGATCGCTAATTGCTTCCCATCGGGAGTCCAAGCTGGCGCGCTGTTATTACCCTTTTGATTGGAGAGCATCACCCGTTTGCCAGTAGCCAACTCGTGCACATAAATCACGGGCTTACGATCTTCAAAAGAAACATAGGCTACTTTCTTACCATCAGGTGACCATGACGGTGAAATGATTGGGTCTGCACTATTGAGCGCATTACGAATATTTTGACCATCGGCATCGGAAATGACTAAGCGATAGCGCTTACCATCTTTGATCACATACGACAAGCGAGTTGAAAAGACACCACGCTCACCAAGTAGTTTATACACAATGTCGTCGGCAATCTTATGAGCAGCAGCACGTAAATTATCGGCACTTGAATTGATATCCAATCCACCCAGAGCCTGACTCTTACGAATATCAAAGAGTTTGTAATGAATCTCAAACTGAGAAGGACCGGTTTGCTCAACTGACCCGACTACTAAAGCATCGGCTCCACGTGCCGCCCAAGATTTATAGTTTGGCGTCCCGTTGGGGTTCTCGGTAGCATTACCGTTCTCAGTATTTTTAAAGTAACCACTGCGTAGTAAATCTTGGCGAATGATTTCAGTAACACTGGTGGGTAATTTATTTTCATCCTGAAAGCGCATGACAGCAATCGGATACAAAGATTGGCCGACACCGGTAATCTCGATATTCATTTGAGCAATTGCACTTGCAGAGATTCCCAAGCCACAGATGGCAATTGTTGAGTAAGCAATCCATTTTTTTACAAACTGCAACATGCGTTAATCCTTGGGTTTGAATGTCAATTTGACTTGGCGTTGTGGAATTTTGCCACTGTCATCTTTCGGAAGGCTTTGTGCGCGTGAGAGCGCCAGGAGGACGGCGCGATCCCAGGCTTCAATTCCGCTCGAAGTCATGATGCTGGTACTCAAAATGGCACCATCTGGAGCAAGATCGACTTTAATGACAGCCGCAGGATTGCCGCTCACTGACTCTGCGTTAAACACAATT
The DNA here is from genome assembly GCF_003261235.1 of Polynucleobacter paneuropaeus. Lineage (NCBI taxonomy): Bacteria > Pseudomonadati > Pseudomonadota > Betaproteobacteria > Burkholderiales > Burkholderiaceae > Polynucleobacter > Polynucleobacter paneuropaeus. The sequence continues at coordinate 269,420 of NZ_CP030085.1, forward strand.
AAGGGTTTGACTTTCTTAATGACCTTATCGGTCCAGCCGGGAGGAGCGTTGCCACCGCCACCAACACCGCTACCAGAAGTTCCACCACTGCCGCCTTCAGCGCCTGCAGCAGCGCGTAAGCGAGCAAGTTGATCGGCACGGACTTTTTCGGCTGCAGCATTGGCCTTGACTTCTGCGGGCGAGAGCGCTTTAGGCGTGTCAGCCTGCTTTACTGCCGGTTTTTCTGGAGGGGGAATGGGTTTGGGTTTAACCACTTCTTTCGCAGGTTCTTTTTTCGGGAGCTCTTTTTCTAATTTCTTTTTCTTGATCGCAATATCAGCCGCCTCTTCTTTGGCCTCAGTTTTGATCTCGGGTGTAGCGGGAGTATTGACTTGAGGAACGGCGTCCCACAGCTCAACTTCTACACCAGCAGGAGTAGAGCTGCGCCACTGGATACCAATCATGAGAAAAGCGAGTAAACCTAAGTGAGCAATGAGCGAAAACGTGAGTGCCCGCTTAGTGCTTTCAGTTTTACCAAAGCGATAGCGAGAAAACGACTGGTTTGAAAGTGGCGCGCTATTCATGATGAGAATAAGGCTATTGACTCTTGACTGCTAAGCCAACGCGTTTAACACCGTTTTCTTTGAGTTTAGACATCACATCCATCACCACCTCGTATTTGACAGACTTATCTGCTGCCAATACTAAGGGTTGATCCGGGGATCGTTCTGCTTGATTGCGTGCAAAGCTACCCAACTCCATTTTGCTTAGCGTCTGCGTTGATTCACCATCTTTGCGCACGATGATATTTTCATCGGCATCGATTGTGAGAAACACGGGAGGTAGGGCCTGCACTTTAGCGCCACCAACAGTGGGCAAATTCACGATACCAGGATTCACCATGGGCGCTGTGACCATGAAGATCACGAGCAATACCAGCATCACATCAATGTAGGGAACGACATTGATATCGGACATCGCCCGACGCTTGCTGGTGCGAAAAGAAGATTTAGCCATGAGTATGAATTAACGACCGGCTACTTGGCGTTGCAAAATATTAGTGAACTCTTCAATGAAGGTTTCAAACCGAATCGCTAAGCGATCTACATCTGTTGCATAACGGTTGTATGCAATCACTGCAGGAATCGCTGCAAACAAACCAATAGCAGTTGCCACCAATGCTTCGGCAATTCCAGGAGCGACTGCAGACAGGGTTGCATTTTGCACATTGGCTAAACCTCTGAAGGCATGCATGATGCCCCATACGGTGCCAAACAAACCAATATAAGGAGATACTGATCCGACAGATGCCAGAAATGGAAGATTGGCCTCTAACATATCCATCTCACGTTGATAAGTCGCTTTCATGGCGCGGCGCGCTGCATCGATTTCTTTGAACTTGAGAAACTCTTGCATACCTGCTTCAAAAATATGTTCGAGCACAGCATCGCTACGCGTATTGCGCTGGGCCGCTTCTAAAAGTGTGCCCAGATCTCCGCCAGACCAGAAGTCGCGCTCAAAGCGCTCGGTATCGCGCCTGACGCCGCTCAAAATGGCCCCTTTTTTGAAAATAATGGTCCAAGAGGCAATCGACATACCAAGCAATAAGAGCATCACAAGTTGCACTAGGGTGCTGGCATCGAGGACAAGGGAGAGAAAGGAAAGGTCTTGAGTAGGGTTCATGGGGGATTTTGTATGATGTAGGGGTAGATTTTACTTAAGCAGTCCAATTACATCAGGATTATCACCATGTTTGACCGTCAAAACACCTTAGCCAAGACTGACCCCGAATTATGGGCCGCCATTACCGATGAGAATCGCCGTCAAGAAGACCATATTGAGCTCATAGCTTCTGAGAACTATACCTCTCCAGCGGTCATGCAGGCTCAAGGCTCCCAGTTGACTAATAAGTACGCTGAGGGCTATCCCGGCAAGCGCTATTACGGTGGTTGTGAGTTTGTCGATGTGGCTGAGCAGTTGGCGATTGATCGGGTCAAGCAACTCTTTGGTGCAGAGGCAGCGAATGTACAACCCCATTGCGGTGCATCAGCTAACCAAGCGGTCTTTTTAGCCTTTCTAAAGCCCGGCGACACCTTTATGGGAATGAGCTTGGCTGAAGGGGGTCACTTGACTCACGGTATGCCTTTAAATATGAGTGGTAAATGGTTCAATCCGATTGCCTATGGTTTAGATAAAAATGAAGTGATCGACTACGAGCAGATGGAACGTTTGGCTCGTGAGCACAAGCCTAAATTAATTATTGCTGGCGCTTCTGCTTACTCGCTTCAAATTGACTTTGAGCGCTTTGGCAAAATTGCTAAAGAAGTGGGCGCAATTTTTATGGTGGACATGGCGCACTATGCAGGTTTGATTGCTGCAGGTGTTTATCCCAATCCATTACCGCATGCAGACATTGTGACTTCCACGACCCATAAGGGTTTGCGTGGTCCTCGCGGCGGCATCATTCTGATGAAAGCCGAGCATGAAAAAGCCATTAACTCCGCAGTCTTTCCTGGCTTACAAGGCGGTCCTTTAATGCATGTGATTGCAGGTAAAGCCACTGCTTTTAAAGAAGCGCTTGAGCCTAGCTTTAAAGACTACCAAAAACAAGTCATTGCCAATGCCAAAGCCTTGGCTGAAACGCTTACCGAGCGTGGACTGCGCATCGTGTCTGGCCGCACCGAATCGCATGTGATGTTGGTTGATCTGCGCGCTAAGAAAATGACGGGTAAAGAAGCGGAGCGTATTTTGGGCGAAGCGCATATTACTTGCAATAAGAATGGCATTCCGAATGATCCAGAAAAACCCATGGTAACGAGCGGTATTCGTTTGGGCTCACCAGCGATGACCACGCGCGGCTTTAAAGAAGCCGAAGCTAAGCAAGTCGGTCATCTGATTGCCGATGTTTTAGACAATCCCCATGATGCAAACAATATCGCTCAGGTGCGCGCGAGGGTCACTGAGTTGACTAAGCGTTTTCCAGTCTATAGCGCAAGCTAATTCATTTAGTTAAAAGAGAACATTCTTGCGCTGCCCTTTTTGCCATAACGACGATACTCAGGTAATGGATACCCGGGTATCCGATGAAGGCGATACCAATCGGCGTCGTCGGCGTTGTGCTAAATGCGATAAGCGCTTTACGACCTATGAGCGTGTGGAGTTGGCGCTTCCTGCCATTGTTAAGAAAAACGGTAGCCGTGTAGATTACAACCATGACAAATTAGTCGGATCCATTAAGCTGGCATTACGCAAACGCCCAGTTTCTTCTGATTCGGTTGAAGAAGCCATTACCCGGATTGAAGAAAAACTGCTGAGCCTTGGTGAAAAAGAAATTCCGAGTGAGCGGGTGGGTGAGCTGGTAATGCGTGAACTTAAGCGCTTAGATAAAGTCGCCTACATTCGCTTTGCTTCGGTCTACCGCAGCTTTGCCGACATTGAATCGTTTGAGAGTGCTCTTAAAGAACTCAAGTAGCACGCTCTAAGATAGCTCGCCTTCCCATTTAGAGATGACTGCAGTGGCCATGCCATTGCCCAGCACATTAGTGGCCGAGCGCGCCATATCTAAAAAGTGATCCACACCCAGAATCAGCAAGATGCCCGCCTCAGGCAAATGAAACTGTGACAGCGTTGCTGCAATCACCACTAAGGACGCTCTGGGCACTCCTGCGATCCCTTTGGATGTGACCATCAGGACTAAGAGCATTAGTAGTTGCTGTGAAGTCGACATCTCAATACCGTAGACCTGCGCAATGAAAATTGCTGCAAAGGTGCAATACATCATTGAGCCATCTAAATTGAATGAGTAGCCTACTGGCAAAACAAAAGAGGCAATCTTATTTTTGCAACCAAAGCGCTCGAGTTGCTCAAGAGTTAATGGGTAGGCGGCTTCAGAGCTAGCAGTTGTAAAGGCGAGTAAGGCAGGCTCACGCAGCATCCAGGCCAGTTTAAGTGCGCGCTTTTTGAGAAAGATCGCGCTAATTGCAATGATCACAATCCAGAGAACTACGATGGCAGCATAAAAGCTAAACATAAACTTGCCATACGTGAGCAAAATCGATAAGCCGTTTTCAGCAACCACAGATGAGACTGCAGCAAAGACGGCAACGGGTGCGAACTTCATGACCGCTGTCGTAATTTTGAGCATGATGTGCGAGAGCATATCGAGATTGCGTATGAATTCTGCGGCGCGCTCACCAAAGCTGGCTGCAGCTACTCCAAAAAAGACCGAGAAAACCACGATTTGTAAGATCTCATTTTTAGCCATCGCATCCATGATGCTGGTGGGGAAGATGTGTTTTACAAAGTCAGGAAGATTAAGACCACCTTTATTAATCGAGCTGCTAGCTGCAACATCCGGCAAGGCTAAATCCAGGCCAACTCCAGGATGCAGTAAATTCACCATCACGAGTCCGAGCAGCAAAGAAACCGTCGACATTGAAATAAACCAAGCAAAGGTTTTCAAGCCTACGCGGCCAATGGTTGAGGCATCACCCATGCGCGCAATGCCTACTGCCATAGTGGCAAAGACCAAGGGTGCAATGATCATTTTGATCAGGCGTAAAAAGACGTCGGTCAATATCGAAATATAGGTCACATACTGTACAGAAAACCCCGAATCAGCCCCATGCCTATTCACGAGGTAGCCCACCAGGATGCCTAAAAGCATGGCGCCCAAAATATAGTTTGTGAGTTTGGTAGAAGTCATTTGAAGATCATAACCTTACTCAATGTCGACCCGGTTAATCTTGCGTGGCAATAAAAAAAGACCTGCAATTGCAGGTCTTTTGAGATGCTTGTTACTAATCCATAAAAAGATTTATTTCAGCTCGGCAAAAATTGCAGTGGTGATGTCCTCTACGCTACCGGTGCCATTGACTTTGCGATAGGCGGGCGCCTTGACTTTATCGCTGCTATTACTTTGTTTAGCCCAGCTCGAGTAATACTCAACCAAAGGACGAGTCTGGTCGTTATAGACTTGTAAGCGCTTACGGACAGTTTCTTCTTTGTCATCATCGCGCTGAATTAAGGGCTCGCCAGTTGCATCATCCACGCCTGCAACTTTAGGTGGATTAAATTTAATGTGATAGGTGCGTCCAGAAGCAGGGTGCACTCGGCGCCCACTCATGCGATCAATAATGGCATCAAAGGGAACATCAATCTCTAAAACATAATCAATCGGAACTCCCGCATCTTTCATAGCCTGTGCTTGCGGAATGGTTCTAGGAAAGCCATCAAACAAATAGCCTTTGGCACAATCGGGCTGAGTTAAGCGATCTTTAACCAAGCCAATAATGATGTCATCGGACACGAGGCCACCCGCATCCATAATTTTCTTGGCAGCGATACCCAACTCAGTACCGGCTTTAACGGCAGCGCGCAACATATCACCAGTCGAGATTTGTGGAATCCCAAATTGCTTACAAATAAATTGTGCTTGCGTTCCTTTTCCAGCACCAGGTGCACCGAGCAGAATTAAGCGCATTGTGTTTTCCCCTTATTAGAATTGCATTGTCCCGTATTTTTTCGGGATCGTTTATGGCTTCTGACTAGGATTATCCCCGAGAAAAGCGGGGAATTGGCTCTTTAAAACGCCTGGCGAATGCGCTCTAGGTCTTCTGGTGTGTCGACCCCTGTTGGTGGTGCCTGAGGGGCGATATGGACTGCAATCTGGTAACCATACCAAAGTGCACGCAGTTGTTCTAGTGCCTCAGCTTGCTCTGAAGGGGCCGGCTTGAGACGAGTGTAAGCCTGTAAAAACGTCGCTCGGTATGCATAAATGCCGATATGACGAAGATGCAGTTGGCTGGGCAATTGTGTATCTGAATCTCGCACAAACGGAATCGGTGCTCGTGAAAAATACAAAGCATGACCCGCGCGATTGAGAACTACCTTCACGACATTCGGATTAGCAATTTCCTCTAAATCAGTGATAGTTACTGCAACGGTCGAGATGGCGCAATTGGTATTACTAGAAAGCGTTTGCGCTACATGATTAATGAGCTCTGGTGGAATCGCGGGTTCATCGCCTTGGACGTTAACAACTAAAGTCTGTTCTGGTAGTTTGAGTAGATGGGCGACTTCAGCAATGCGATCAGTACCGGTTGGATGGTCCTCACGTGTGAGAATGCATTCAATTTGATGGGACTTGCAAGCGGCCAAAATTTCAGCAGAGTCGGTGGCGACCAGCACTTTCTTAGCCTGCGATTTTTTTGCCTGCTCAGCAACGCGCACAACCATCGGTTTACCAGCAATATCGGCAAGCGGTTTACGCGGTAAGCGAGTCGATCCCAGTCTTGCGGGAATGACGACCAGAAATTCAGGGCTTGTGGCAGAAGTCAACGTAATCGGCTCTAGAGTAGTAATGCCTTAGATCACTTCATCAGGCGCAAGAGCGCGCGCTTCATCGATGATCATCACTGGAATATCTTCCCGAATCGGATACGCCAAGCGATCAGCTTTACAGATGAGCTCATGCTTTTGGGTATTGAGCGTCAGTGCACTTTTACAGAGTGGGCAAACCAAAATTTCGAGTAGGCGTTTATCCATGGTAATTCTCAATTCATTAATAGATTACAAAGTGTAGCGGTTCGGATCGGGTCTGTGCAAAATGGTTTGCAACCACTCGAGCAAATCTTCTGGAATATTGAGGTGCATGGGTATTACCCAAATGCGAGCATCGTTAATATCCTTACATTTTACGGCGTCTTTTTCGGTAATCAGAATGCAATCGGCATCAATTTTTTGAAAAAATTCAGGAGTAAAGCTGCTGTGATCAGGTAGACCAATGCCTTTAATCTTTAAACCATGTTTTTCCAGATCACTAAAAAAGCGCTTGGGATTACCAATCGCAGCTACTGCTGTAATGCGAGTTCGCCCTGGTTTACCAGAGTAAGCCAGACTCATATCATCAAGCGTTTTATAGGCCTGTGGGTTATTGAGTTGATAGGGTCTACCAAAATGGGGGCGGAGGGTAAAAGCGCGGCGACCTAAAAAATATTCATCTGCTTTGGCAGTAAGCGATGCAGCGCTACCCATTATCAGAGTCGCATCGCGCTCGCGGGTCAGGGGTTCACGAAGGGGGCCTGCTGGTAATAAAAATCCATTGCCCTCACCACGTTGATCACGGACCACAAACTCTACATCGCGACCGCCTTCACGCGCTGGCCAGCGGACTAAACCCGAGTGCTGTAAGCCATCATCGCTAATGATCACATTCACTTCGGGGTATGCGTGTAATAAAGCGGCAATACTTTGCTTGCGCTTGGGATACACATAAAGCGGAAATTGATTATTGGTGCGTTTAGCAATTAAGACGGGTTCATCGCCCACCAGTGTGGGGTCTGAATCACTGGTCACTAGCATTGGCGCAGTTTGCGTATCGGCGCCATAGCCGCGACTAATGATTCCAGGATGCCAGCCAAGCTCAGACAAGCGCTCGGCGAGTGAGATTACGATCGGGGTTTTGCCGGTGCCACCCACCCGAATATTGCCCACGATGATGATCGGTACGCGCGCAGTCTTTTTACCAGTCAGATCAAATTCATTTAGGAGTTTGCGTAGACGCAGTAATTGCCCAAACAAAAAAGAGAGAGGCCAGAGTAAAAGACTGGTAGGGCCACGACGCTCCCAGAAGGCTGGAGCCTTGCTAAACATTTTGGGCATGCGCTTTTGCGTTCGCTCTTGAATTATTTCTTGGTTTGAGTGCTAAAGACAATATTCGAGAGATTAGCATCTCTTGCAGCTTCTAGGGCGCTCATGACGGCTTGATGCGGCGCTCTGGCATCAGCATCAATAGATACTTGCATATCCTTGTTGGGGCTATCTTGGTTGAGTATGGCAGCCAGCTGACTGCGCTCAGTAACTCGGCCATTGATGGCAAAGCGTCCATCACTACTGACGGCTACATGAATTTGTTTGGTCTGGCTAGCGTTATCACTGCCGTTAGCAGTTGGCAGGGAAATAGCGAGCTCTTGGTAATGGGTAAAGGTAGTTGAGATCATTAAAAAAATCAGAACTACCAAGAGCACATCAATAAACGGAATGAGATTAATCTCGGGCTCAGGACTTTGAGTACGAGCATTCAAACCTAAAGAGAAGCCCCCTTTTTGGGTGGCTGTTTTAATGGCCAAGTTCGAAAGCCAACTCATTGGGTAAAGAGTTTTTTAAATAACTGGCGAGTAAATTCTTCACACTCGCGTTGACGCTGGTTAGCTATCGCACGCAAACCTCGCCAGGCTGCCAAAGCCGGAATCGCAATCAGTAGGCCAAAGGCCGTGTTGTAGAGCGCCACAGAGATGCCGTGCGCAAGTTGTTGAGGGCTGGCTGCTCCGCCATTGATTGCGCCTTGACTGCCAAAGATCTCAATCATGCCCACCACGGTGCCAAAAAGACCCAGGAGCGGCGCAACGGTCGCGATGGTAGCCAAGGCTCCAAGATAACGCTCAAGCTTATGCCAGGTCGCCTGGGCAATGGCTTGTAATTCTTCTAAGGCTGCCTCATTTGATGCGCCAGAGATTCTCTCTTGTAAAACCCCTGCTAGGAGTGGCATGGCTGGTGAAAGCCGAGCAAGGCGCTCGATTTCTGAGCTGGGAACCGTTTTGCCAGATTCGAGCTGACTGGCTAGGGTGAAGGCAGTTTCCAGTGAGCCGGAGGGGAAGATCTGAATTTTGCGCAAATACCAGGCTCGCTCAATGACAATGGCAAGCCCAAGAATAGAAATGATGAGAAGTGGCCAAATCGGCCAGCCAGCAGACAATAAGATGGTGTACATAGACTGGTACTTTAGCCCAATTGCCTTATCCCTTTCTGAAAGCTGCCCTGTGGATAACTCTGTGCAAAACTTTTCTAAGGCCTTGATCTCGGTCAAGAATCGACATTTTCTTGGATAGATTGATGGGATCTGATCCCGTTTAGAGAGACAAATTTAATTAATATAAATCAATGGCTTATAGAGCTACTGTTGGAATAATGCGACGCACTGGGTCAGCGATTACTTACATTGACTTTGGTCTATTGGCTCTAATATGGGTCTGTGGATAGTTTATGGGCAGCAAAGCCTCATAGTTTGAGAACACGCGAGAAAAAATGTCGGAAATATCAAGGGAAGTCCTGTCGGTTGGCGATCTAAACCGCGCCATTGCAAGCTCATTAGAGGCGCAATTCGATACCGTCTTGGTGAGCGGGGAGATTTCTAACTTCAAGGCATATGACAGCGGACACTGGTATTTCTCATTAAAAGATGATGAAGGGCAAATTCGCTGCGTGATGTTTCGGGGGCGTAATAGCCAGGTGGGCTTTATGCCCCAATCTGGAGATTTGGTTGAAGTCAGTGCCAGTTTAGGGATGTATGTGCCGCGAGGTGATGTGCAGCTGACCATTCAAGGTTTACGTAAAGCGGGCATGGGCGGCTTATACGAAGCCTTTCTTAAACTCAAAGCCAAACTCACTAAAGAAGGTTTATTTGATCTAGAGCGTAAACGTGAGATTCCAAGTCATCCGCGTGCGATTGGCATCATCACTTCTCCACAAGCAGCGGCGCTCAAAGATGTGCTCAGCACCCTCCAAAGAAGAAGTCCACATATCCCGATTGTGATTTATCCCACGCTCGTGCAAGGCCCTGATGCGCCTGCTGGAATTATTTCTGCTATTCAGAACGCCAATCAAGAAGCAGCGGTTGATGTGATCTTGTTGGTTCGGGGAGGCGGGAGCATTGAAGATCTGTGGGCCTTTAATGATGAGCAGCTCGCTTACGCCATTGCAGGCTCAGTCATACCGATTGTCAGTGGCGTAGGGCACGAGACCGATGTCACCATTGCAGACTTTGTCGCCGATCTGCGGGCGCCAACCCCAACCGGGGCAGCAGAGCTCTCAGCACCCCGTAAAGATCAATTGCTGCAAGAGTTAGCAACAATTGAGCAAGCACTCTATCAGCGCTTAATGCAGCGCGTTGAGCGTGAAGCCCAAACCTTAGATCAATTGGCGCTCAGACTCTCCCATGCGTTGCCTAATCCTGATCGGATGCGTGAGCAAATCACTTCATGGCAGACCCGTTTGCAACAAGCGTGGTCAGTACAAATCGATAATTTCAAGCGCAACCAAAATCACTATCAATTGCAACTCGAGATGCTCAATCCCCAGCGCACCCTAGAGCGGGGCTATGCCGTGATTCTGAATCCAGCAATGCAAGCGATCCGCAAGCCCCAAGACTTAAATACGCAAAACCAGTTTGAAGTACGCTTAGCAGATGGGTCTTCTCAAGTTCGATTTAAGGATTTAAATCCCCTGTAATGCTTACTATCTTTGAGTTATTATACAAGTAATTATTTTGTATAATAACCAAAATGACGAACAAAATCCTCTACAAGCCACTCTCCTTGTCCGCACAAACGGCTTATGCTGAGCTGCAGGACCAATTACGCATTCAGGCAATTGACAGATTGCGGGCCTTGCCAGGAGCATTTCACCGTCAGTTGCAAAAAGGCCGTTCTTACGTTTATTACGGCTATCGCGACATTGATGGCCGTGGGCGTATGGCATATTTGGGGCCTGAAAATGAGCGTGTTTTAGAGTTGATAGAGAGCCGTAAAAAAGTAAAAGAGGGCTCTATTCAGGATCAAACGCAAAAATTGACTGCTTCAGCTCAAGCTTTGGGTTGTATGGGTACGCTTCAAAAACATTTTCGTGTCATCAACCGACTTGAGCAATATGGATTTTTTAGTGCAGGGGGGATTTTAATTGGCACCCACGCATTTTTAGCGATGGGTAATATGCTGGGGGTGCAATGGACATCTGCACAGCAAACAATGGATGTCGATTTTGCTCATGCAGGTAATAATGTTTCGATTGCCTTGGCTGCCAATATGAAGATTTCTGTTCATGATGCTCTGAGTTCATTGGAGATGGGTTTACTGCCGATTGCAGAGTTCTCTGGCAAAACAGGGGCTCAGTACCGTAATCCCCTAGACCCGGAACTGCGTCTGGATTTTGTTACTGCCGAAACTCGTAGCGGAGGCCCAGTTGTTCTGCCTGAACTAGGCCTTGCACTCGAGTGTTTAAAATTTATGGAGTTCTCTTTGGTTGATACAACCCAGGCAGTTCTTCTGAGTAAGCAAGGTGCTTGTATAGTGAATATTCCTTCACCAGAGCGCTACGCAGTGCATAAGTTAATTGTTTACGGGGAGAGGCCCAATAGCGATCGTGTAAAAGCAAATAAAGATCTCATGCAGGCCGCTGCTATTTTTCAAGTGCTGTCTGATAATGGGCAAATAGAGTTAATTAGGAGAGCTTGGCGCAACGCTGAAGAACGTGGACCAGGATGGAAAAAAAGACTCAATCAGGGTAAGTCGGCGCTCTTAAAACAATATCCAGAACTATTAAAGATCAGTAACGCGTAATTTCTATTGACCGGATTAATTTAAAAAATATTTGGCTCTATCTGCAACTGCACCCCAAAGGTTTCTTGCACCTTGTCTTGAATCTGTTTTGCTAGACCAAGAATATCTTGAGCGCTACCGCCACCATAGTTCACTAAGACCAAGGCCTGTTTGTTGTAGACCCCTACAGGCCCTATTCGTTTGCCTTTGAAGCCGCATTGATCAATCAGCCAGCCTGCTGCCAGCTTACGCTGACCTACTGCATCTGGAAAAGACACTATTGCGGGATATTGCTTTGCTAGCTCGGTGCATTGCGCTTCACTGACAATCGGGTTCTGAAAAAAACTGCCTGCATTACCCAAGACTTTAGGATCAGGCAATTTGCTCGAGCGTATGGCACAAACGGCATTGAAAATTTCTAGTGGGGTGGGGCTCTGATTGGAAAACTGTTTTGCTAGTTCAGCGTAAGTCAATTTTGGGGCCCAGGCTTTTGGAAGTTTAAAAGTGACTTGGGTGATGATGAAACGATTGGGATTCTGTTTGAAGTAACTATCGCGATAAGCAAACTCACACTCGCGATTACTCAAAGTAACAAAGCCGTTTTTTTCAGTATCAAAAGCCTGCACGTTCTCAATAAAGTGAGCGACTTCCAAGCCATAAGCGCCAATATTTTGAATTGGAGAGGCGCCTACGGTTCCTGGAATAAGGGCAAGGTTTTCCATTCCGGGAAAACCTTGCGCAAGAGTCCACTGTACAAAATCGTGCCAATGTTCACCAGCACCTACTCGAATCAATGTCTCTGTTCTATCGCTAGAAATAACTTCTCTGCCAGCAATATCGATTAAAAGGGTGATCCCAGGCAATACGCTTGGAAGAACCACATTACTGCCTCCCCCTAAGACTTGCCAAGGCAGGCCATGAGCTTTGATGTCTTGTAAAAGCAAAGGAATTTGCTCGGATTTGGAAATCACAATCGCTTGCTCAGCGTAGGACTCGATTCCTAAGGTATTGCGCTGCAAGAGCCCAAGCTTTGGCGTGCAGTTGGCAAGGGTTGTGCTTGATGAGGGCAAGTTCATGCCACAATCTTATTCGTCTTCGGCGTTTTGGGAAAAAAATCCCAGAAAATGCTAAAAAAGTGCAAAGTTAAAGTATTCATACAGGAGTGAAAAATGCCCTCATTTGATGTGGTTTGTGAACCCGATATGGTTGAACTTAAAAATGCCATTGAGCAGTCCAATAAAGAAATCGCCAATCGCTTTGACTTCAAAGGTTCGGATAGCCGAGTCGAGCAAAAAGATGAAGCCCTCATTTTGTATGGCGATGATGACTTTAAATTGGGTCAGGTCAGAGATGTGCTGGTTGGTAAGATGGCCAAGCGCAACGTCGATGTGCGTTATCTGAAAGACGATAAGACCGAGACGATTGGTGGCGATAAGCGCAAGCAAACCATGAAGATCCAAAAAGGCATTACCTCAGAGTTGTCTAAAAAAGTCGTTCGCATCATTAAAGATAGCAAGATCAAAGTGCAAGCCAGTATTCAAGGTGACGCTGTGCGCGTCACTGGTGGTAAGCGCGATGATCTACAAGAAGTGATGACTATGTTGCGTAAAGAAGTTACTGAGGCGCCACTGGGTTTTAATAATTTCCGTGACTAAGGCATTGGAGGTTTGACCACTTTACTTGGTGGGTTATGTATATTATAGTAATATACATAAATGATTGATTTTGAGCTAATATTAGGGCTCCAGTGGGACGCAGGAAATGCTTATAAAAATAAGGATAAGCATGGTGTATCGCAGGTGGAGGCTGAAGAGATCTTTTTTAATCAGCCGCTATTGATTCAGGATGATGCTAAACACAGTATTGGGGAAAGTCGATTTCTTGCTCTGGGTATCACTGCAGATGGTAAACAGTTATCGGTAATTTTTACCTTGAGGGTTCAAAGCAGCTTGATCCGTGTGGATTCAGCAAGGCCGATGAGCAAGAAAGAGAGGGAATTTTATGAAAAAGTCCAATAAAGTAATTCCACAATTTAAGAGCGAGAAAGAGGAGCGCGCATTCTGGGAAAAGAATGATGCTTCAGAATATTTTGATTTATCCAAAGCGGTACGTGTGGTCATGCCCAATCTAAAACCAACTACAGCCTCAATTTCTTTGCGCTTATCTCAAAGTTTTCTAGAGGGGATTAAATTACAAGCAAATAAAATGGATGTGCCTTATCAGTCGCTTATGAAAGTCTGGCTAGCTGAAAAACTAGAAGAGGCAACCAAATAAGGAAGGTTGTTAATCCGCTTTTTAAGGTTGAACACCTTGATTAATCAATCAAGCCAACAAGCCATCGACCAATTTTGCGATGCTTGTTGGTTAGAAGATGGCCTTTCCCAAAACAGCCTAGCGGCCTATCGACGTGACTTACTGCTCTTTGCGCAGTGGCTCTATTTGCAAAATAGCAAAATCGATTTATACGGCGTAGGTGAAAAAGAACTCACTGCCTATATTGCTTCTAAGCGCAGTGACAAGGCGACTACGGCTAATCGACGCTTAACCGTCTTTAAAAGGTTTTACCGTCATGCGCTGCGCATGAATTTAGTGAAGGCAGATCCTTGTTTGGGATTGCGTGCCGCTAAGCAAGCCTTGCGTTTTCCGAAGACACTCTCCGAGGCGCAAGTCACTGATTTACTCAATGCCCCAGATATTGATACGCCTTTGGGACTGCGGGATCGCACGATGTTAGAGCTCATGTATGCCAGTGGCCTGCGTGTTTCTGAAATCGTTTCCTTAAAAACGATTGCCATAGGCTTGAATGAAGGCGTTGTGAGGGTGGTAAACGGTAAGGGCGGTAAAGAACGTCTTGTGCCTTTTGGAGCAGAAGCAGGGCAGTGGTTGCGTCGATATTTGGCCGATGCCAGAACTTCGATTCTGGAAGGTAAAACCAGTGATGCCGTTTTTATTGGGCGTCATACGGGCGGGGCGCTGACACGCCAAGCCTTTTGGGCCTTAATTAAACGCTATGCATTACAAGCCAATATTCCTGTGGCTTTATCACCGCACACCTTAAGACACGCATTTGCAACGCATTTACTCAATCATGGTGCGGATTTGCGGGTCGTACAACTCTTATTGGGACATGCTGATATTTCGACGACCCAGATCTATACCCATGTAGCGCGTGAACGCCTGAAATCGATTCATCAGCAGCACCATCCGCGTGGTGCGTGAGCATAAGTGGTTAAGATAGGGCTATGGATCCTTTAGTCTACTTACTCATTCCCATTGCTTATTTAATTGGTTCAATTTCTTTTGCCGTGATTGTCAGCAAAAGTATGGGATTACCTGATCCTTATACCTATGGTTCCGGTAACCCGGGTGCCACTAATGTGCTGCGCACCGGTAATAAAAAAGCGGCTGTACTTACCCTGATTGGCGATGGTGCCAAAGGCTTTATTGCGCTAGTACTGGCTCGCTGGCTCTTGGGTGATGACACTTTGGTTGGGACCTTGAACTCTTGGGTCCTTTGCGGCGTAGTGCTGGCCGTATTTTTGGGGCACCTCTTTCCTATCTTTCATGGCTTTAAGGGTGGTAAAGGAGTTGCAACAGCCTGCGGTATTTTGTTTGGCATCAACTGGATATTGGGCTTAGCCACATTAAGCACTTGGTTGATTGTGGCTTTTTTTACCCGATACTCATCTTTGGCGGCGATCTGCGCTGCCATCTTTGCTCCGGTGTATTGCGTCTTTTTATTTGGTGTTGAGCCGATGGGCCTGACTTTGACAGTCATGTGTGTATTGATGCTCTGGCGCCATCGCAATAACATCGTCAAATTATTGGATGGATCCGAAACGCGGATTGGTTCAAAGAAAACCTAAGAAAGAAAACACATGACCATCGCCTACGCTTGCATCCTCTTCATGGGTTTGTTGCCTTATGTCGCTGCTGGAATTGCTAAAAAAGGTTTTCAGAACTACGACAATAGCCGGCCGCGTGAGTGGTTAGCAAAACAAGAAGGTTTTCGAGCAAGAGCCAATGCTGCTCAAGCCAATCTCTTTGAATCCCTGCCATTATTTTTTGCTGCGGTCATCATTGCGTCCATTGCGCATGCTCCCCAAGCCAATTTAGATCTGCTATCGATTGCTTTTGTCTCTACCCGTATCGTTTATCTGATTTGCTATGTCGGTAACTGGCCTACCGCAAGATCCATTGTGTGGACCTGCGGTATCGCCTGTATAGTCGCGATCTTTTGTCAAATTTAATTATTCATCACCTACCTTTATGCCAACTAAACCCATCCCTAAAAAAACAGTAGCAAACAAGCCTGCGACCAAGCAGGCGTCTACTAAGCAAGTCGTGAGCAAGAAAACGGCTCGTGCAGTTAGTAAGAGTGATGCTGGCACTCCCTTATCGGTCATTATTCGCCGCCGTATTGTGGCGCAAAAGGCGCGCTTTCATGCCAATGACAATATTTCTGCGTTTATTAAGCCCGGTGAGTTAGAGGGCTTGGTTGATGAAGTAGCGCAAAAGATGCAAGCCGTTTTAGAAAGTTTGGTGATCGATACTGACAATGATCACAATACCAAAAAAACGAGTGAGCGCGTTGCTAAGATGTACGTGCAAGAAGTCTTTAATGGGCGCTATGTAGAGCAACCCACCTTAACCAAGTTTCCCAATGTCAGTCACCTCAATGAGCTGATGATCATTGGTCCAATTACGGTTCGTAGCGCTTGCTCGCACCACCTATGTCCTATCATGGGCCGCATTTGGATTGGGGTCTTGCCCAGTAAAACTTCAGCTTTGATTGGTTTATCCAAGTACTCTCGCTTAACGGAGTGGGTCATGTGTCGCCCGCAAATTCAGGAAGAGGCTGTGGTCGAGCTAGCCGATATGCTGGAGAAAAAGATTAAGCCCATTGGCGTTGCGGTGGTGATGGAGGCCGATCACTTTTGTATGCAATGGCGCGGTGTGAAAGATCGGGATTCCAAAATGATCAATAGCGTGATGCGCGGCTCATTTTTAAAAGATCCCAATTTGCGCCGAGAATTTCTCTCCTTAATTGATAAGCGTTAATTGAAAAATAGTTACTGATCAATATTGAGCTGATGCGCAACTTACTCTCCATCATCTGTAGCTTGCTTTTGTTTGGTCTGCTTGCGTGTTCGGGACCGCAGTTCCCCAAGACCAATAGCGATCCAGCTAAAAATAATGCCAAAACGTTCAATCAAGATTTAAATGATTGCATCGAGGTGTATCCAGATGGCTTAGCCGGTGTTCATGTAAAGCAGCGCATCTCGTGCATGAACCTCAAAGGTTGGCATTAATAGTTAGGCTAAACCAGCCAATTTTGTTTTGAGAACAATTCTCAAGTAAATAGCCAATGAAATCAGGCTCTTAAGTCGTCTGCAACGCGAGTAAATCTTCTGTTTTATGATTCCTTCAGTTTCTTGTGTTTACCCTTAACTCTCTGGAGATCGTATGCAAAACAGTCGTCGCCAATTCATGATTCTTTCCGCTGCTGGTGCTGCAACTTTGGCTTTAAATAGCAAAGTTCAAGCGCAAGCGATGGTTTCTCCTACTGATCCCCAGGCTGTTGCATTGGGTTATGTAGCTGATGCTTCTAAAGTAGACAAAGCAAAATACCCCAAGTTTGTGGCCGGTTCCCATTGCGGTAACTGTGCGCTTTATCAAGGCGCTGCTGGTTCTGCTGCTGGCGGCTGCGCATTGTTTGCTGGTAAGCAAGTGCACAGCGCTGGCTGGTGCTCTGCATATAATAAGAAGGCGTAATTTGGTCTTGCTTTAGCTAATGCAAATAAAGCCACCTTCGGGTGGCTTTATTTTTTACTCCTTAGCCTAATCTAGCTGGTACAGTTGTCTGTGTAGTAGTTTGGACATTGATGTCTGAGCAGGTATAGAAACTTAATTTTTTTATCCACTTTTTAAATGACGATTCAATTTCAAAATCAGACTCTCAATCCTCTTATCGCTAATTTAGAGATTTTTAAGGCCTATCAACAATCGCCTTATCTTTCTTTAAAGCACTCGGCTTACTTTCAGGTGTATGAAGAGTTGCTTTCACAGTACCGCGGTAAATCCATCACCTTTGTAGAGGTCGGCGTACTGAATGGCGGTTCTTTATTTATGTGGCGCAATTTCTTTGGCCCCCAAGCCCGAATCATCGGTATCGATTTCAACCCGCTAGCCAAACGCTGGGAGCAAGATGGCTTTGAGATTTATATCGGCAGCCAAAGTAGCTCTGATTTTTGGAAGAATTTTTTTAGCGCAGTTGGACCAGTCGATGTTTTATTGGATGATGGTGGTCATACTAATGAGCAGCAAATCGTTACTACACATGAAGCAATTCCCTTTATCAAGGATGGCGGCTTGCTACTAGTTGAAGATGTGCATACAAGCTACTTCAAGGATTTTGGTAACCCTTCAAAATATTCATTCATCAACTATGCAAAGCAATTTGTGGATGTGGTGAACTCCAGATTTCCTGGCGTTCAGCCTGCTCCTCAGGCTCGATTTAAGAAAGCGGTTTACTCGGTTCACTTTTATGACTCAATCGTAGGACTGAGCGTTGATCGGACTAAATGTTTTACCAGTAGCTGGACCTCGAATGAGGGGCAAACTTTTGAGGCTGAAGACTATCGGCATCACGATAGCGCTGCAAGGCAACTTAATCAGGCCTTAATCAAAACTTTTCACAAGGTGGGTCTGAAAGTGAGTATGGGTAAGTTTCTCAAGCTTGTAGAGGCGCCGCTGGTTAAAAATCGGTTAAAGCGGTTCTTCAAGTAAGCACTCCTTCAAAAATTGGCTTTTAATCAGTAAGCTTGAATCAGGTAATTCAAGGGACGAGATAAATATGCGCACCATCAAAGAGAGCCTTAAGCACTGTTTGTTTTATTTGGGTGGCGACCAACCGCCGGTTAGCTGGCAGGAGAGGGCGCGCACTTTTTTAGGAGCGTTTCTTGGTCTAATGTTAGTAATCACTATCGCCAAGTACCTTGGTGAGACTGTAGGAATTGATGAATGGTTGATGGCCTCTTTAGGAGCAAGTGCATTGTTAGTTTTTGCTCTTCCGCAAAGTCCTTTGGCTCAACCTTGGGCCGTGATTGCCGGCAATACGCTCTCAGCTTTAGTGGGCATCACCTGCGCCCACTTTACGGATTTACCCATTTCAGTGACTTTGGCGCTAGCGGCTTCTCTGTCGATTTTGGGGATGTTTATTCTGCGCTGCTTGCACCCCCCTGCAGCTGCAGTAGCCCTTATTGCAGTTCTAGGCCATGGCTTGCAATATCGCTATGCTTTTTTCCCAGTGATGGTCGATTCCATCCTCTTGGTCATAACTGGTGGCATTTATAGCAATCTGACTGGTAAGGTTTACCCAAACCAGCCAAAATAGGGCTCTAGTACCCTAAAAATACGTTATTTGATCTTGCCGGCGGCAATCGAGGCTTTGCAGTCCTGAATGCTGTAGTTCTGAAATTTGCCAAAGTTCTCTTTACGAACCGATTGTCCGCATTCTGAGACCGAATTGCGTAAATTGATTTTAGGGATATTGCCTGTGCTCATGAAAATCTCCTCTATTTTTTGTAATGAATCATTTGCCCATTAGTTTGCACCCTAAAAGCCTATAAAATCAACCCACTAAGCGAAAACTCAACAAATCAGGATTCATTGACCTTATGACTAGTGTTACCCCCGTCATCCTTTGTGGTGGTTCCGGCACGCGTCTTTGGCCTTTATCTCGCTCTGGCTTTCCTAAGCAATTTTTAGTGCTATCTGGGAGTGACTCAAAACAAAGTTTGTTTCAAGAAGCGATTGAGCGCATTAATGCAATTGGTAATCAAGACATTACTTTAGGTCCAACCTTAATTGTCACTAATGAAGAGCATCGCTTTTTAGCTTTAGATCAATTACGCGAGTTGCCCGAAATTAAAGCGACGCTTTTACTTGAACCGATTGGTCGCAATACAGCCCCCGCACTGACCTTAGCCGCTTTTCAAGCGCGAGATGGCGGATCCAATACTGAGCTTGATCCAATTTTGGTGATTACCCCTGCGGATCAAACTGTACAAAACACGGCTGCATTTGTTAAAGCTTTGCAAGAGTGCATTGCAGTAGTTAATGCAGATCAAAGTAAAAAGACCATTGCCATTTTAGGGATCACACCCACAGCGCCTGAGACGGGCTATGGCTATATTGAGCGTATGCAAGAGCAGGGCGCTCATCATGAATACACCGTTGCCAAGTTTGTGGAAAAGCCAGATAGCAAAACTGCGCAGAGTTATTTGGCTGATGGAAACTATCTGTGGAATAGTGGGATGTTTGTCCTGCGCGCGAGTACTTGGTTGGCAGCTTTAAAAGAATTCAGATCCGATATTTTTGGCGCGAGTGAAACCGCGTGGCAAGGCAAAAGCATGGATCAATCGGGCGAGGTCAGTTTTGTTAGGCCTGATACAGCCTTATTTACAAGTATTCCTAGCGAATCAATTGACTACGCCGTCATTGAAAAATGCCCGGGCACCAGTTTTAGTGTCAAGATGGTAGAGCTCAATGCCGGTTGGAATGACTTGGGTGCTTGGGATGCCGTTTGGCAAGTGGGTAGTCAAGATAGCAATGGCAACGTCACGAGTGGCGACACCTTACTCTCCAATACCAAGAACTCTTTAGTCCACGCCAGTACCCGTTTAGTGAGTACCGTGGGTATTGATAATTTAGTGATTATTGAAACAGCGGATGCCGTATTAGTAGCCGATAGAGCCAACAGCCAGGATGTGAAACACATCGTCTCTCAATTAGATGCGCAAAAGCGGGAAGAGAAAAATCTCCATCGTAAGGTCGCTCGGCCTTGGGGTTGGTATGACAGTGTGGACGAGGGCGAGCGCTTTAAAGTGAAACGTATTCAGGTAAAGCCGGGCGCCAGCCTGTCCTTGCAAATGCATCATCATCGCGCTGAGCATTGGATTGTGGTTAAAGGCATTGCGCAGATTACCAATGGCGATCAGGTGATCACCCTACAAGAAAATCAAAGTACGTTTATTCCCCAGGGGCAGACCCATCGCTTGGCCAACCCTGGCAAAGAGCCTTTAGAAATTATCGAAGTGCAGTCGGGTAGTTATTTAGGCGAAGACGACATTGTGCGTTTTGAAGATACCTACGGACGTAGTTAGTAAATACAAGATTACAAGCAAGAGAAATTCATATGACGAACGATAAAACTGCGAAACAAAAAGTTGCCCTAATCACCGGTATTACCGGACAAGACGGATCCTATTTGGCTGAGTTCTTATTGGAAAAAGGCTACATGGTCCACGGTATTAAGCGCCGCGCCTCTTCGTTCAATACCGAGCGCGTCGATCATCTTTATCAAGACCCACATATCAATCATCGTCACTTTGTATTGCATTATGGTGATTTGACCGATTCAAGCAATTTAACCCGCATCATTCAGCAAACTCAGCCAGATGAAATTTATAATTTGGGCGCGCAGTCTCATGTGGCCGTTTCTTTTGAATCGCCTGAGTACACTGCCGATGTTGATGCGATGGGTCCTTTGCGAATCTTGGAGGCGATTCGAATTTTGGGTCTGGAGAAGAAAACCCGTTTTTATCAAGCCTCCACTTCGGAGCTCTATGGCCTAGTACAAGAGATTCCCCAAAAGGAAACCACACCCTTTTATCCACGCAGCCCTTATGCAGTAGCCAAGCTATATGCGTATTGGATTACTGTGAACTATCGTGAAGCCTATGGCATGTATGCCTGCAACGGGATTCTTTTTAATCATGAGTCTAAGCGTCGTGGCGAGACCTTTGTGACCCGCAAGATTACCCGGGGTTTATCCAATATTGCCCAAGGTCTAGAGCAATGCTTATACATGGGCAATATGGATGCGCTACGCGACTGGGGCCATGCCAAAGACTATGTGCGTATGCAATGGTTGATGTTGCAACAAGAACAACCAGAAGATTTTGTGATTGCGACTGGAGTGCAATTTACTGTCCGTGAATTTATTGTCCGTAGCGCCAAGCAATTGGGCATCACCCTCAAGTTTGAAGGTAAGGCTGAGAAAGAAGAGGGCATTGTGGCAGCCATCGAGGGAGATAAAGCCCCCGCCCTCAAGGTGGGTGATGTCATTGTAAAGATTGATCCACGCTACTACCGTCCTACTGAAGTCGAGACCCTTTTAGGTGATCCGGCCAAAGCCAAAGCCAAATTAGGTTGGGTTCCCGAAATTACCATCGATCAGATGATTGTGGAGATGGTTGCCAATGATCTGGACCAAGCCAAGCAACATGCTTTGCTGAAAAAGCATGGCTTTAGTGTGGCCTTTGGTAAAGAGAATTAATAAATATCAAAAACACCGTGCCTACTGATTTGAACCAAAAGATTTATGTGGCTGGCCATCGCGGTATGGTGGGCTCGGCAATTGTGCGTGTCCTCAAAGCCCAAGGTTGCAGCAATATCATCACGCGCACGCATGCTGAGCTCGATTTAACCAATCAAGCTGCTGTTAAGCAATTTTTTGAACAAGAAAAACCAGCTCAAGTGTATTTGGCTGCCGCTAAGGTGGGTGGTATCCATGCAAACAATACTTATCCCGCGCAGTTTATTTACGACAACTTGATGATGGAGGCCAATGTCATTCATCAAGCGTTTGAAGTAGGCGTAAAGAAACTCTTGTTCTTAGGATCGAGCTGCATTTATCCAAAATTGGCAGCGCAACCCATGGCAGAAAATGCCTTACTGACGGGTGAGCTCGAATCGACTAATGAGCCCTATGCCATTGCCAAGATTGCGGGTATTAAATTGTGCGAGAGTTATAACCGCCAATATGGCCAATCGCATGGTGTTGACTATCGCTCAGTCATGCCCACCAATCTTTACGGCCCAGGAGATAATTACCATCCTGAAAATAGCCATGTGATTCCAGCGCTCATCAGACGCTTTCATGAGGCAACAGTGAGTAATGCACCTGAAGTGCTGATTTGGGGCACGGGTACCCCCAAGCGTGAATTTTTATATGTTGAGGATATGGCAGAAGCTTCAGTCTTTGTCATGGATTTAGACAAGGCGATCTACGATCAACACACCAGCCCGATGCAAAGCCACATTAATGTGGGCTTTGGTGAAGATGTGACGATTGCGCAGCTGGCACATGCGGTGGCCGCAACTACAGGTTACGCGGGCAAGATTGATTTTGATGCTAGCAAGCCCGATGGCGCTCCTCGCAAATGTATGGACTCTTCGCGCTTAAATACCCTGGGCTGGAAAGCCAAAATTGGGCTGAATGCGGGTTTAGCCAGAGCGTATTCCGACTTTTTGCAACACACAGCTGAGAAAATCACTTGAGAATTGGCTTTCATACCAATAGCTTGTCGTTTCGAGGCGCTGAAATTGCTGTTTTTGATTACGCGCTACATAACCAATCCCTGCTTCAAAATGAATCACTGGTATTTTACAAAAGCCACCTGCCTAGTGAGCCTAGCGTTGTTGAAAAATTTTCTCAGCACTT
This sequence comes from Polynucleobacter paneuropaeus, assembly GCF_003261235.1. NCBI lineage: Bacteria > Pseudomonadati > Pseudomonadota > Betaproteobacteria > Burkholderiales > Burkholderiaceae > Polynucleobacter > Polynucleobacter paneuropaeus. Next base: position 292,280 of record NZ_CP030085.1, read on the forward strand.
CAAGCTCTTGCCTTATCAAACTCATGCAGATCTGGCGCGCTTAGCAGATCAAGAAAAAATCGATTTGCTGTATTTCATTAAATCAGGTGAGCGCGATGGTGACATCATTAGTAATGTTCCTTGCGCGGTTCATGCTGTTTTCCCCACTAAGCCAGCAGAATTTCATGGCGATAAGTTAGCCTTTGTTTCGCAGTGGCTGGCCAAAGAGTATTCCAATCATAAAATTCCTTTTGTACCCCATATGATTGATTTGCCCAATGTACAAGAAGATCTGCGCGTAGAGCTCAATATTCCAAAACATGCCACAGTAATCGCCAGCTATGGCGGGTCAGATAGTTTTAACTTACCTTTTGTACATGAAACCATTGTGCAGGTATTGGCTAAGCGTAAGGATCTTTATTTTATCTTTATGAACTTTGCCCCTTTTGCCCAGCATGAGCGCTTGATCTTCTTGCCAGGCAACTCGGACATGCATTACAAGATGCGTTTTATTAATACTGCCGATGGCATGATTCATGCTAGAGGAATAGGAGAAAGCTTTGGCTTGGCTTGTGGTGAGTTTTCAATCAAGAATAAGCCGGTCATGACCTATGCATTTTCGCCACAGCGCAGTCATATTGAAATATTGGGAGATAAAGCACTTCTTTATCAGGGTAAAAAAGACTTAGCGCAAATGCTGCTGAACTTTAATCCCCAAGTTCAGCATGAACGTAATTGGGATGCCTATAGTACAAATTTTTTACCTTCTGCAGTGATGAATAAGTTTAAAAAAGTATTTTTATCTAGTGATGCTCAAGATTTACGATTGAGCCCATTGGATAAATTATCGATACAGAGATATCGTCTTGAAAGAAAAATACGAAATCTCTCTAAGAAAATGTATCTATAGATCATCAAGGCCCATTATGAATATTCTTTTAACAGGTGGAGCAGGATATATTGGTAGTCACACTGCGGTTGCGCTCGCCAGCGCCGGATATACCCCAATCATTCTAGATAATTTTTGCAATAGTGACAAAAGTGTCCTTAAGCGCTTAGAAAAGATCATTCAAAAGCCTGTTGCATGCGTAGAAGGTGATGTGCGCAATACAGATATTAAAAAAAGTTTCTACTATTTTTGTACAACTCTTTTTTTGTTTGACTTGATTTGTAATATCTATAACCATATCCAGGGTATCAGCTGGGGCGGCATTCCACTGGAAATCAGACCGGGAGATTGGCTTGGAAGATCGGGCGGCATATTCGGCCACCCGTTTTACAGTATTGATATTTCGCTTGTTGCTTTATTTACTGCGTTCCTATTAAGAAATCGATATCTAGTCCCACTACTTTTGACAGTAGTGCTCAACCTAGTTTTAGCCGGCTCGCAAAGAGGCATGTTGGCTTTAGCTCTAGTTATTATTTTGTATGCCCTCTTTTACTGGAGAGCCAAAACAATCTATATTTATTTAGTATCCGCTCTGATCGTCGGCGCAGTTTTTTTAGGCGTTGCAGATATTGCAGTCCATCATCCTGAGCTAGTGGCCCACAACGAGAGAATCTTTCGCTGGAGCTATGGCTATGAAGCGCTCATTAGCAATTGGCAGCAGGTGAACAATTATCTTCGCTTGAATCCTGAAGTTTTTATTCCCCAGTCATCTAGCTTGATTAATTCACCATTATATTTAAAGACCCCTTTATTTTTCATTAACGCTGAATCATATTATTTATCAGAGGCGGTCAATTACGGATTGCTAGTGAGTTTGCTCTCAATCCTCATTTTTTTCAGAGTCTACAAAATCAATCACAAATGCAATGATGCTTTGCTAAAGTTAAGCTCTGACAGTGGGGAGATTTCAGCTGCATCAAGTCTGCAAGCTAGCCCTAGCTCTAGCCTTGGCTCAACATGGATTGCATTTTTTCTGGGCTTTTTTATCTTTTTAGACGGTTTTTATGGCTACTTAATGGGAGTTACTTTTCTAATTTTTTTTACGCAGTGGTGTGTTTTACAGACCAATCTGCCCTTAAATTTCAAAAGAGGGGTGAGTAGGCAAATTTTTGTGATATTTGGTTTTAATAGATATAATTAATTGAGGTAAAAACAAGCATTAATCTGTTTGATGTATAAATTCACGTAGTTAAATAGAGATAAAACAGATATTCACCCAAGCTTAGAGATGTAAAACGCAATAACCAATAACCAATAACCTATCACCAATGACTTCGCCAGATCACCAAAACACGCACCATCAAACTTTGGATATCGCACATGAAATCTCCCTATTAGAAATACTTGATTTTTTTAAAAAGTCCTGGAAAATCATAGTCTTAGGATCTTTTTTGGGTTTAATTTGCGCAATTGGCTACCTTTTGGTGACCCCGCCAATGTACGAAGCCACTGCCCACATTCGCATGGCGCAAGTCTCCCAAACCAATCCCGCAAACCCCTTTGGCGCCGTCATAGAAGACCCTACCTCCCTGATCTCTCGGATGCAGTTCCCCACCAATTATTCGCCTGAGGTGATTAGCGTCTGCGATTATCAAGATCAACCCCAAGCGGCGCTAGCCCTATCAAAAGCGGCTAAATTTTCGATCCCCAAGGGCGTGGCTAATGCAGTGGAATTAAAAGTGCTTGCCCCCACTTCGCAGTTAGCAGCAAGCTGTGCCCAGGCAATCTTCGTGCAAATTGCTAATATGCAAGAGCAGCTTTCCAAAAACTTTGTTGAAGAGGCCAAAATTAAGCTTGACTCCGATAATGAGCACATCGAGGGCGCCAGAAAACTCATTACAAAAGCAGACCAATCGGGAAGCGCTATGTCGGCAGCCTATTTATCTGCCCGTGATGAGCTGACCTATTTTTTAACGGATCGTGAAAAGATGATCGATCTAATTAATTCGGTCAAAAGCAGGGGCACTCGCCTAGATTCTCCAATTTACGCCTCGGAGCGACCCGTCTCGCCTAAAAAGGCGATGAGCTTGATCGCCGGTTTAGTGGCAGGTTTTTTCTTAGGATTGCTGTTCGCCCTGGGCCGCAAATTTATACAGCAATCCAGTTTGAGCGGGAGACTCAATTGATTTTGAGTCTGAGGATTGCATCCAGGGTGCGAGATCGGGCATTAGCGGGCGTGAGTAATGGCAATAAATATCTAAATAGAGTAGTAATCTTGCTTTAATTAAAGAAGGATTAATCAGATGAAAGATAAGCCAATTTATGTTACCGAACCATTTCTTCCGCCTTTAGATGAATTCACTATTTATTTAAAGCAGATTTGGAAAAATAAAACACTTACTAATGGCGGCCTCTTTCATCAGCAACTAGAAAAAGCCCTCTGTGAGTATCTTGGCGTAGAGCATATTTCGTTGTTTAATAATGGTACGGTTGGGCTCATAACTGCTTTGCAGGCTTTGAAAATCAAAGGGGAGGTTATTACCACTCCTTACTCTTTTGTGGCTACAGCCCATTCGCTTCTTTGGAATGGAATTGAGCCCGTCTTTGTTGATATTGATCCCAGTACTTTAAATTTAGATCCATCAAAGATTGAAGCCGCAATCACATCTAAAACCACGGCCATCATGCCGGTACATTGCTATGGACATCCTTGTGATGTGGAAGCAATTCAGGAAATTGCAGATCGTCATAACTTAAAAGTAATTTATGATGCAGCACATGCTTTTGGGGTGCAATGCGATTGCGGCAGTGTTTTAAAGCATGGCGACTTGTCCGTTCTTAGTTTTCACGCCACTAAAGTATTTAATACTTTTGAGGGTGGCGCAATTGTTTGCCCGAACGCCGAGACTAAGCGACTCATTGATCGGCTTAAAAACTTTGGCTTTGTAGATGAGGTCACGGTTAATGTAGCTGGGATCAATGGGAAGATGAGCGAGGTAAATGCGGCATTTGGTTTGGTGCAACTTAACCATATTGATGCTGCGTTGGAGGGGCGCAAGACAGCCGATACGCTCTATCGGGCACTTCTTAAAGATGTTATGGGAATTCGATTTCTTGAAGGCTCGGGTGAAAGAGTTGCCAATTATTCCTATTTTCCAATAATGGTCGAAAGCTCATACCCTCTTACTAGGGATGAGCTTTATCATAGGCTAAAACAAAGCAATATATTTGCAAGACGATATTTTTATCCACTGATTAGTGAATTTCCAGTGTATAAAAAATTTCCCTCAGCCAGTCCGGGCATGCTGCCGGTTGCTACGAAGGCCTCTCAAGAAGTTCTATGTTTGCCTTTGTATTCATCCTTGCCCGAAGTTGAGCAACTTAGAATTGTTTCATTGATAAAAAATATTTAATTTTGTAATGAAGTTGAGCAACTAAGATATTTATCACAAGAATTTAAATAAATATTGATGATATATCTTTGGCCCTTAAACAACGACGTTAATATAAATTTTTCTATTCTAGAATTAAAAATATAAGGCTATTCATATAGAATATGATAATTAAATTTCTATAAAAAATGATATGCAAAAAACTTTTGAAAAGAATTCAACATTTATATTTTTATAATTAATCTATGCTTTTATCTATAGTTATTCCTGTTTTTAACAATTCAAAAACTCTTGAAAAGATCTTTGATCAAATTCTTACTGTTTGGGAGAAATCTTTTGGTGATTTACAAATCGAGGTAATTTTTGTAAATGATGGCTCATCCGATGACTCCCGTAAGGTGATTGAGAGGCTTCAGCGCTCAAATAAAATTGTTCAACTAGTTAATCTATCAAGAAATTTTGGCCAATTGGGCGCCCTAATGGCTGGTTTTAAAAATGCTAAAGGTGATGCAATTATTTGTATAAGTGCAGATCTTCAAGATCCTGTTGAACTAATGGGTAAGATGGTCAATCATTGGTTGAATGGAGGGGCGGAAATAGTTATTTGCCATAGACAGGGAAGGTTGGATGGGCTTTCGGCTAGTCTTGCTTCTAAAGTTGCCTATAAGATATCTCGCCTAACTTATACGGAATTACCCCTAGGCGGCTTTGATTATTGGCTAATGACTAAACGCATAAACAATATGCTGCTTGAGTTTAAAGGAAGGCATAATTTTCTTCAGGGTTATTTGGTTTCCCTAGGCTTTAGTAAAACCTTTATACCTTATGTAAGAAGGCAGCGAGAAGTTGGAAAATCTGGATATAGTTTAAGTAAAAAAATAAAAATCGTTTACGACTTTATTGTTGATACCTCACATTTACCAATACAGTTAATATCCTTAGTTGGCTTTATATTTTCAGCTATAAGTATTATTTATACATTTTTTATATTTTATGCTTGGTATTGTGGAGAAACCCCTTTCAAAGGTTGGGCTCCAATTATGATTGCCATACTATTAACTGGCGGCCTAATAATGATGATGCTAGGAATAATTGGGGAGTATATTTGGAGAATATACGACAATCAAAGAGATTTCCCAGCTTATATTATAGATTAGTCTATTTATTTTAAATACACTTGAATTGTGATTATTAAATAAATATTATATTTAGGGAAAATTAATGAAGATTTGTGTTATGCAACCATATTTCCTTCCTTATTTGGGTTATTGGCAACTCTTAAATTATGTTGATAAGTTTATAATTTTTGATGATGTCAACTATATAAAAAAAGGTTATATAAATAGAAATAAAATGCTTTTAAAGAACGGCTTGTATCAATTTACCCTGTCAATAGATGGAGCCTCACAGAATAAAAAAATATGCGAATTGAAATTATTGGGTGACCATGAAAAAATCCTTAAAACAATTTCTCAGGGATACAAGGACGCATTAAACTTTGAAACCATATATCCATTTATGGAGGACATATTTAGTTTTAGGTCGCCTTGTCTTGTTGATTTCATTGAGCATTCAATTAAAAAAATATGCGACCTACTTTCTATAAAGGTGGAAATTTTAAAATCAAGCAAAATTATTTTGAATGAGTCCGGTGCAAATAAAATTATCCCCTTATGTAAACTGCACTCTGCAAATGTTTATGTGAACCCAGTTGGCGGAATGGAGCTCTATAAAAAGGATGATTTCCTAGCCCATAATATTGACCTAAGATTCATTAAGTTAATTCCATTGGAATACGATCAGTTAAATACCCCTTTTCATCCTAATTTATCAATAGTAGATTTTTTATTTAATGTTCCCAAGGCGAATTGGGGGCGGCACCTAGAGGGCTACGAGATCATATGAGTAAAATTATAATTTTTGGCACAAAGGAAAACTCTGAGCTTGCCCATTATTACCTTAAGAACGATAGCGATCATGAGGTAATTGCATTTTGTGTGGATGGAAAATATTTGGAGAGCTCAAATTTTAATGGCTTGCCAGTAGTGGCTTTTGAAGATCTTGAGAAGACTTGCCCGCCAACTGAGTATAAGTTTATAGCTCCACTCGCGCCAACATCAATGGGGTTGATTAGGCAGGAAGTGTTTAATAGAGTATGCGGAAAAGGTTATGAATTTATAAGTTACATTAGTTCAAGAGCAACAAATTTTTCCTCAAAGATAGGAAAGAATTGTTTCATACTTGAAGATAATACGTTACAGCCTTACACATCAATTGGCGATAATGTTCTTATGTGGAGCGGTAATCATATTGGCCATCACTCTACAATAAGGGACCATGTTTCTATAACCTCCCACGTTGTGATTTCCGGAAGATGCGATATTGGAAGCAACTCCTTTTTTGGAGTTAACTCTACTGTGCGTGATGGCGTAAAAGTTGCGGAGGGTACTTTTATTTCATTGGGGGCTGTAATTACCGGTGACACTGCGCCTTGGTCTGTCTACAAGGGGGCTTCAGCGGAGCTAACTAAAATTCCTAGTACAAGGGTCAAATTTTAAATGCCAATTTTTGATATAAATGCTCAACCAAGGGTAGAAAGTGGCTTAATTTCAGAGGCTGTTTTAAAAAGAATCTATCATGAGCTCGGAATTATTTTTGGTCGCGATGGCATCGAAAATTATGATCAACTTATACTCCTCTTGGAAGAGGCTGCCAAAAATAATTTCTCTGATTATTTAAATAAAATCAAAGCTTGCTCAAGATCAATATTCATTAGGAATGTTTTAAGTTCTGATCAGCTTAGTCAAATTGCCGCACGTTATGGAATCAAGGCGCCAGTTTCTTTTTCACCTCCTGTAATGCATATCTCAAGCGCCAAACTTCTTCCGGAAGCGGGGGATTTGAGTCCGCATCAGGATTGGCCGAGTTGTCTTGGTTCTTTCAATTCAATAATTGTGTGGATTTGCTTGGGGGGTGCAACAAAGGAATCGGGGGGGTTAGATTTTTATTGCTCTGACAGGCGAATACCTTTATTAGGGGGCGCAATAAATCCAAGTGTTATAGAGTCTCGGCCTGAAGATTTAGCACAATTTGAAAAGAAGTACTTCTATGTTTTACCTGGTGATGCGATTGTGTTTGGACATTTTTTACCTCATGGCTCTCAAAACGGCAAAACTAGAATAGCAATATCACTCAGAATTGAGGATGCAAGCGACGTTTTTTGGCAAAAGCGAGGCTATGAATACGCTCAAATAACTCAAATTAATAGAAAGCAATTTACTGAAGATGAATTATTCGACATCAACACCCTTATTAAGAAGAATTAAGTGGGTTTTTAATCCTCAAGACCACGCAGATTTGGGCTTTACTCATGCGCAGGTTCCCACTCCTTTGATAATGGAGGACAGAATTAGGGTTTTTGTATCCGGAAGGGTGGGAAAGATTAGTCATGTATTTACTATCGATATAACGCCTCCACCGGAGTGTAGGGTTATATCGATAAGCAAAACCCCCATATTTTCTCCAAATCATAATATTGGTACCTTTGATGACGAGGGTGTGATGCCCAGTTGTTTTGTAACGAGAGATGATGGAGAGATTCAATTTTTATATAGCGGTTGGAATTCGCGTAATACCATTCCGTATCACAACAGTACTGGGATTGCGAAATATCTTCCGGTAGAAAATAAAATGGAGCGACTCTTTGATGGACCTATTTTGGAGAGGACTTATTTGCATCCATATTTAGCTGTTACCCCAACAGTTTGGAAAAATAAAGGTGGTTTTAATGCGCTATACATTTCCGGACTAGAGTGGATTAAAGGGGAGGATAGATATGAGCCACTTTATGTTATCAAAAAAGCAACATCAAAAAATTTATTAGATTGGGATAGGCCTATTGAGCAATTTATACCATCAAGGCACAATCTTGAATGTTTTAGCAATCCATCCGTAAGGCATGATACTCATGAAGTTTTTGATGTGCTTTTCTGCTCTAGAAATGCATTTGACTTTCGTAGCAACCCATTAAATAGTTACAAAATTGGATACGCCAGCATTGATGGGAATGCCGTTATTAGGGGTGATATCCAGTGGACTGGATCACCTGCATCTGTCCTAGAGAATGTAATGCAATGTTATCCATCATTCATAGAATGGGGGGGTAAAACATACGTTATCTACAATGGGAATGCATTTGGGGCAACCGGTTTCGGGTTGGCTGAATTTATTAAATCTGGGGAGCAATAGGAATGCAAAATTTAAATTTAAAAGATTTTGCGCATGGCATTCATATTGAAGAGAATGTATTTAATACTGAAGAGATAGAGCAATTACGTGTTGCATTCTATGAGGTCCTTGAGTTGTGTGAATCGTATAGGGCAAAAATGGGGATTGAGAGCGGTATGGATAATACCGTGCACCACGTTCTATTTATGCGGGAAATTTTTCAAAAAATGATTCAGAAGACCGAAAATAAAAAAATATTAGACCTTTTTTTTGACGGAAAAAAATATATATTAAACTCGTTAGGTGGCAATAATAATACTAAGATTAATTATGCAAGCAATATTCATAGAGACGTAAGGTTTTATACTGAAGATAAATTAATGTTGAATTCAATTTGGTGTATTTCACCATTAAATATGAATACTGGCAGTACGCAATTTTTGTTGGGTAGTCATTTAAAAGAAGGCCCCCCCTCTCAAAAAGAGTTTGAAGATTCTTGCATTAGTATCACGGCAGCTGTTGGAAGTATTGTATATTTCGACTCCAGAATCTGGCATAGGGCTGGTAAGCCAATAGAGGGTCTTAAAGAAAGGGTTATATATACACCAATTTATAGCAGAGCATTTATTAAGCCAGGATTTGACTACAGTTCGGCTTGTCAAGCCTCAGAATCCTTTGATGACTCATCAGATTTTTTAAAACAATTAAGCTCATACTTTTCAGATGTTCCAAGAAATCACTTGGATTGGTATGGATTTAATAAAAGACGCTTTTATATTAAGGATCAAGATATATGATTGATTCAAAAATAAAGCATGAAAATACATTAAATTCAGGCAGTAGATATGCGGCTGACTTTGATTATCTAATGCATGATTTTTGTATGAATAAGTTCTCAGAAAGGCTTAAAGGGAGGCAGTGCCTTGAGCTTGGATGCTATCACGGCGAAATGACGAAAAAGTTATCAAAAGTATGTAATTCCGTAATGGCCCTAGATATTGATGAAGAATGCATTAACGCTAGCAAAAAGGCTTGCTTAAATCATTCCAACGTTACATTTTTTCACTCTGATTTTTATAATTTCAAAAATTATAAAAATTATGAGGTAATTTATTTTTCACATGCGTTAGAACATGTGCCAGATGATTTCAAATTAATATCCTATATTAATGATCAAATGAATCATAATCAATTGATGATTACTATTGTTCCAAATGGTACAAGCCTATCCAGACAGATTGCCGTAGAAATGGGATTAATGAAAAATCCACTGGAGGTCACTGAATTCGAAAAAAAGATTGGTCACCATAGAACGTATGACATCAATTCTTTAACCAATCTTTTTAAAAGCGCTGGAATGACCATTTTAGAGTCTGGAGGAATTATGCCTAAAATATTCTCCAATAATCAGTTTGATAGAAGTTTGCAGGCAGGAATAATTGATTTAAATTTTTTAAGCGCACTTAATAGCTTGAGTGATAAATATGGGGAATTATGTTCCTCAATTTACCTGGTTACCAAAAAAGGATAAGAATGAAAACTGAACGTCTAATTATGTCGAGCGAAAGAGAGAAATCAGAGCTACTTTTGAGGGAGATGGGCGAAAGTCTTAATTTGTCACATGACAACCCTTACCTATTTGTACGGACTGGATTAATTGCAAAATTATTTTTTTACAAGGAATTGTATGAAATTATAGAGTCAGTACCAGGAAGTATCGTGGAGGTTGGTAGTTGGTTTGGGCAGTCATCAATATTATTTGAAAATATAAGGGCGATATTAGAGCCATTTAACTACTCTAGGAAGATCGTTAGTTTTGACACATTTAATGGCTACAAGGAAACCTCAGGCCTAAATATAGGAAGTGATGAGATTCTAAAATATCAGGTGGGTGATGATTGGTTAGATTTGTTGGGCAAAATTCAAGGCGCCCACAAGTCAATTAATAATTCTGTTTCAAGATTCGAGAATGTTAGCGGTGATATCAGGGAGACTATTCCAAAGTATCTGGAAGAGAATTCTGAGCCAATCGCGCTTGTTTATTACGATATTGCAACCTATGAAACTTTAAAATTTACCTTTAGCACCCTTATGCCATATATATCAAAAGGAGGGGTTTTTGTTTTTGATGACTATGGTTACCAATATGAAGGGGTAAATAAGTTCATCATTGAACATGGAATAAATAAAAATTATCGATTAGTTCACAGTAAGTACTATAAAAGTAAAGTTTATCTAGTGGTGAGCTGATGGAGTTAAGTTCACTAGCGCCGGTGTTGGTGGCAACGCACACGCGCATTGATCACTTGATGCAAACAATTTCAGCGTTAAGGCGAAATGAACTAGCTTCCAAAACCCATCTATTTATAGCTTCCGATGCCGCTAGAAGCGAAAGTGAACAGCAAAAGGTTTTAAGAATAAGGGAGTACATTAATTCTATCGATGGTTTTTGGGCTGTTACTAAAATTTTTAGAGAAAAAAATTTCGGACATTTCCAAAATTTTCAAGATGCTACTAACATGGTGTTTAGAGACTACGATCAAATCATAAAGCTCGAAGATGATATTGTTACTGCGCCGGGATTTCTAAACTTTATGAATCAAGGCTTATTAAGATACAAAAATGATAAAAGACTAATTTCTATTTCAGGGCACCTATGGGAAGGCGTAACTAGTTCTGGCGATACGATGCTATTACCTGCCGCTAATGGTTGGGGTTGGGCTATTTGGAGGGATAGGTTTTACTTAAATGATCACAGCCCTTCGTTGGCTAAAGAATTCCTAAATAACCCTTATCTATTTTTAAAGATGTGTCTTACAAATCCAAGTCTTTTGGGTATGGTTAATGCGATTGCAAATAAAAAATTAATTGCAGGGGATGTAAGTTGGGCGCTCTACATCATTAAAAATGATAAGCTGGTTCTTTTTCCCGGCGAAAGTTTGGTGAGGAATATTGGATTTGATGGTTCTGGTCAAAACTGTACGGCTGATGAAAAATTTCATCAGCAATCTATCTCAATAAAAACAAATTTTACTTTTGATGATCACTCCGAGGGGGACATTAGAGACTCATCTAAAAAACTCTTTTTGCATTATGGCGGATATCCGCATATGATTTACCAAATATTTTTGTATTCCGTAGAAAAGTTATTCGGTAAGCGGGGGTTTGAAAGTTTGAGAAAATTAAAAAACTTTGTGTTTTAAAATACCAATTTATAAAAAAATATATCTAGTTCCTGGAGTTATATATTTTCTACCTGATAAAAATCTATAAATTTGAGAGCTGAATTATTTATTCAATATTGCCTCATCTTAGAAATTAGTTGCTTGCGCAGATTGCACCCAACTTCCTAAAACCACTCCTTCAAGAGTATTACTAAAGTTGATGGTAGATTCTTATTTCTTATTTTGGAAAGCATTTTTCAATTCCTGATGAAGCTCAGTTAGAAATATTTTAGGATTTAAGTAACCAGATTTTCTTGAACGTTCTTCAATGCGAATTTCTAATTCTGCGGAATTAAAAATATGTGCTTTTATTATATTTTCAATTTGCGATGATTTTTCGTAAATATAATCACTATTCATCGTTTGGTTCATAATACTAGCAGCCATCTGATTAATCCAAAATCGCCCATTCCTGCAAATCGTTGGTATTCCAATGCTTAACCCAACTATCGTTCCTGATCCGCTTGAGTAATTGGGGATATCTAGTATTGTATAAACATTCTTCTTTAGAAAATTTTGCAATTGATCCATTGACATGTGTTTTTCAAAATATACATTCTTCAAATTCCAGCCGTAAGAGCTTAGTTTCCCTATTAAATAATGTCGATACTTCATCCCAATAAAAATAAATTTAAATTTGTTGGAGAGGGTGGCAAATTCTTCAAGAAATTCAGGGCCAATTTTAAACTGCTCGGCTATTATTGAAAAATGATATTTTTTTGGAAAGAGGTTTATTTTTAATGAAAGTGAGGGAAGATTCCATCCCCCCAAAACATTTAACCCTATTATTTTTTTTTCGGAAACAAATGGAGCTGCAGTCACTAATTTTGGGATAATTAAGGCATCGTAAAAGTATTTATTTGAAGTTGTTATTAAGTTGTAGTAGTTGAGTACATAGGCTGAGGTATGTTTTAAAACTTCTAATGTTTTGGTTGGTCTTAGAGGCCCATCAGCATCGATAATAAAGTCTACATTTGAATTGCAATAAGTTACTGCTGAGCTTACATCCTCAAAGATAACAAGCTCCAGCCCTTCCGGAGGGTTTTCATCTGGAAAATCATCAAATTTGCATAGAACCCATTTAATTTTTGAATTAATCTTCGTATAAGAAAGAATAGTTTTTTCAAAAAAATGTGAGCTGGTATAGCTACAAAAAAATCCAATAGTAATATATTCGCCAATTTCTTTGTATTTATTAACAATACAAAGCGAATCTTCTTGCCTTGTTGAATCTAGGTAAGGTACCCACTCATTTTTTGTCAGAAATATTCTTGGTAGTAGCTCGGAAGATATGTGTGAATGATTTTTTTCATAATGGAACTTTCCTGAAAGAAAGTAGTCTAAATCTTGATTATTTATTATTTTATGGAAGGGTTTTGGCAACCTTTTATGCCCCTCAATAATAAACCAATCGGCTAAGGCAGAAACTTTATATCTAAGCCCACTCAGTCTAAGGTTTACCTTATTGGGAAGGATTTTAATAAGAAGTTTATGTAAGGGGGTGCGCTTGAAAGCTAAAAATTTTCGCCAGTTTTTTTTCCAAATTGATATATTATGATGGTTTGACATGTTCTATTTGATATGAATTCTTTATTGCTTGGTTTCTATGAGTTAGTTGCTGCCCTTGGTTTTCATCCCAGCTGGCTATTTCTTGGCTTTCAAGAAATTAGGCTGAGATATAGGCGCTCTGTCCTGGGCCCCATATGGCTAACACTGAGTACTGCAATCTTCATACTAACACTTAGCTTTCTTTGGTCTTCAATTTTATCCTCTGACCTTAAAACATATGTCCCTTATTTTGCTATAGGGCAGATTATTTGGGTTTGGATATCAACATCAGTTGCCGAGTCCTGCGTTGGATTTTCTCTATACGAGGGAATGATTAAGCAGGTGAAATTACCTTTCCCTATATATATTCTCAGAATTTGTACCAAAAATTTTATAATCTTGCTACATAATTTTGTTGTTATTCTTATTATTATCGTCTTGATTTTTCCTTCGGTAGAATTCTTTTCATTCTTATTGGTAATTCCAGCTCTTTTAATAATTCAAACTTGTATTTTTTCGGTATCTCTTTTTTTAGGGATCGTTTGCACTAGATATAGGGATATTACCCAAATTGTTACTAGTCTTATGCAATTAATGTTTTTCTTCACACCCATCATGTGGTTTGTTAAGAGCTTGGGATCGCGTCAATGGATTGCAGAATTTAATCCCTTATATCATTTGATTTCGATCATACGACTCCCATTGCTTGGACAATTTCCTACTTTATTAAATTGGGTGTGGGCTATATCAACCACTATTTTGTTATTGGTAATTGCTTTGCGGTACCTGGGAAAATATACTAAAAAGATTGCTTACTGGCTTTAAATTATGACTTCAATAGTAGCTAAGAACTTATCCATTTCCTTCACCATCAGGCATGCTGGGTATTTCTCAGCCAAAACTAAGTTTTTAGGAAGCCTTGTAGGTGGCAACTTAAAGCGCAAGGAATCTGGTGTCTATGTCTCAGCTGTGGATGATGCTAATTTTTCATTCCAAACTGGGGATAGGATTGGTTTGTTTGGTCATAATGGGGCGGGAAAGTCAACTTTGCTTAGGGCAATTGCGGGCATTTATGCCCCAGTTTCTGGTGGTCTTGAGGTGAAAGGAAAGATCACATCCCTTTTGGATATTTCGATGGGCATGGACCAAGAGGCAACTGGCATAGAGAATATTCTTATGCGCGGAATAATGATGGGGATTCCCGTTAAAAAAATTAAGAGTCTCATAGGTGAAATATCAAGCTTTAGTGAGTTGGGTGATTATTTGCACATGCCGGTGCGAACATACTCTTCGGGAATGCAGCTCAGACTTGCATTTGCTATCTCAACATCTATTGAGCCTGAAATTCTTCTTCTGGATGAATGGCTTTCGGTGGGGGATAGCCAATTCCAAGAAAAGTCCGAACAAAGAATGTTGGATATTACTAAAAAAACAAAAATTTTAGTTCTTGCGAGCCACTCAAAGGAGCTTATTCTTAATACATGCACCCGTTTTTTTTCGGTGTCTCATGGTCAAGTTAATGAAGTGTCGGCTGATATTTTCCGAACACAGCCTCTTTAAGACGTTCAAATATGATTTACAGAATCCATGTTTGAGATTTGCTACCCCATCATAAATTTATAATTTTCAATTAAATTTCAATGATAAAAGATGAAAAAAACAATGCTTTATTCTTTTCAGTAATAATAATTTTATTTTTTGCTGCTGAAATAATTTATTTAGATACAATTTCACCTGAATTTTGCGCTGCATATCTTCAGGTTATGAATATAAATTCATGGACAGAAGTATTTAAAAGCTTCATAAAATTTAGCGACTATTGGTATAGACCATTTACCTTCAATTTTACTAATTACATCCTTTTTAACCTAATAGATTTTCGGAATATATATTTAGTTAAACTAGTTGGGATAATAATAATTTCAATTAGCGCTTTTATAGGTAGCAGGCTCGCCAAATTAGTTTTTGGTTCTTCACCACTAGAACAATTTTTTATTTTTTCATTGTTACTATTGCACCCTGTATATATAAGTATTGCTTATGAAGGCTCTGGGATTGTAGATCCAATATTTAATATATTTTTAAATATATATTTAATATCTTTTATTAAAATAATTAATATATGTAAATATAAAATTAATTATAGATCTATATTTTATTATTTTACCATTGCATTTCTTGCATTGCTGATAGCTCTCACGAGCCAAGAGAGGGCAACTACATATATATTTTTGTGCGTAAGTACTGCTCTTTTTTATTTTTATACAAATGAACTTAATTTAAAAAAACCAATTTTACTCTTCATCTTAATTTCAGCATTATTTTTATTGGCTTATTGGTATTTTACTTTCCTTCCAAAGAGGGCAATGTCGGGTGCAGATTATAGAAGTACATTTGAGTTTAACTATGTTTTAGAAAATATTTTAAGGGGTTTTGAGATCCCATTAAGATTATTTCTAAAGCCCTTTGGAAAGCATTATGATTCCCACTTTAATTTTATTTTTAATATTTCGGGAGTAATAATTTTAATAAATACGATTTATTATTTAAGAAATTTAATTAAAAGTGGTGAAGGCGAGGAGTTAAAAAAAGTTTTATTTATATTTATTTTGTATCTCAGCTCACTTCCTATACCAATTTTTTTCGGCGGCAATACTTGGCACTTTTATACAGCCTCGATATATATAACCATATTATATGGACGCGCCATTTATGTGAATATAGCTAGAAATAATTTCCTGAACCGAAATACAAAATTAATATCTATTATATTTTCAGTCTTTGTTTTGGTTCAATTTGAAGTCGCTGTAAAGCAAGAGTTAAGCAGTAATGGTGTTCGCTATAGTGAGTATGTTCGAGTTGTTGCAAGAGGCTTAAAAGACCCTGTTATTAAGGGCCTTCTAAATCCTAAAGTAATTTTTCTAGACATTAGTTCAAGTCACCTTGATGGTGACTGGCAGTATGGTACCGGAAATATGTTCAAATTTATTTTCAATGATCCCGCTATTGTAGAGATTCCGGTTGTGGATGGTGAAATTCTTGATGGCCATCAACTTAAATGTAAGGAAATATATGGAGACTTTAATGAGTATACATATCTGAAGTTCATTCAATCAAGCATATCCTGGGAAGCAGTTGCGCCTAAGAATTATTGCAATTTATAGGCACACTAATTCACCAACTAATATTCTTATGATTAGGTTGAATTGATATTATTTTAAATTAAGAAATTTTGTAAATATAAAAGCCAAGAAATCCTTGTTTATCTCTTCATATAGGCGCTTATCGAATAAGTGTAGTTTATTGCCATAACCGACGTATATAGGTCAATTTAATTTTTACAAAAACTAGATTGATAAATTGGCGTCCTTGACTCTATTTGCAATTGAGGTTCATGTCATATAAAGAGCTGGTATGAATCAAATAAATTTTTAAGGTTTCGTATGAATGTAACTCATTTGTCCCATTCTGATTCTTCTGGCGGGGCTGCCCGAGCGGCATATAGAATACATCGGGCGCTATTGGATGCAAATTTAAATTCAAGTTTATTGGTTGATAGCTCAACAATCGATGATTCGACTGTTTCTGCACCTTATTCTTCTATTAGAAAACTGCGTAATTTAGTTGCTCCGCAAGCTGTTAAATTTTTTAGAAAATTTATTACTACCTCTAATCTAGCGCTACATTCCCCTTGTATTACACCCTCTGCAAGAGTGGTTGAATTAAACAATAGTCCTGCTGATATAGTTCATTTGCATTGGATCGCCTGGGAAATGTTATCAATATCGGATATAGGGAAAATTAAAAAGCCCATTGTCTGGACATTGCATGATATGTGGGCATTCTGCGGTGCAGAGCATGTTACTCCGGAGTTTAGATGGAGGGAGGGATACCATAAGAATAATCGTCCTTACTATGAGGGTGGCTTTGATCTGAATCGATGGACGTGGAAAAGAAAGGTTAAGCACTGGAGCAGGCCAATGCATATAGTGGCCCCAAGTAGTTGGCTTGGCCAGTGTGCTATGGAGAGTCAATTAATGCGTGACTGGCCAATCTCTGTAATTCACAATCCCCTTAACCTTAATATCTGGAGTCCTGTACCAAAAAATATATCGCGAACATTGTTAGGGTTACCGCAAGATATTCCTTTGGTTATGTTTGGGGCAATGGGGGGAGGGCTGGACCCCAACAAGGGGTTTGATTTGTTGATAGATGCCCTGAGACACCTCTCGGGAGAAGGTGTTTATTTTGAGGTTGTCATCTTTGGCCAAAGTGAGCCGCCGATAAAGCGCGATCTAAACTTTGTAACCCATTATTTGGGGCACTTAAATGACGACTTGTCATTACGGTTGGCTTATAGCGCGGCAGACTTGATGGTTGTACCATCTCGTATAGAGTCATTTGGGCAAACTGCTTCTGAGGCTCACGCATGTGGAACGCCTGTCGTTGCATTTAATATAGGCGGATTACGCGACATTGTTGACCATAAATCAACGGGGTATCTTGCTGAGCCTTATGACACTATAGATTTGGCAGCTGGCATAAACTTTGTTTTAAAAAATTCATCAAAATCACAGCTAGGGCTGGCGGCTCGAATTAAAGCGGAGAGGTGTTTTGATGCCAAAATAATTTCTAAAAAGTATAGAGATATTTATAGCGAGATAATAAAGTGACAACTCCAACTGCATAAAATTCTATAAGACTTGTAAAATATATGAAATTTTATAAGGGCTTAATATGGTTAATTTAGTTCACTTATGCAATATATTTCGAAAAATAGTGTGAATAATATAAAGTCTAAGCTAAAGACATACCCACAGGGATCATTATGATTCGCCATATCTTTAATATCATTTTCTGCCTTTTGCCCCCAACGAGATTTTTTTCTTTTCGTAATTGCATGTTAAAAATAGCTGGAATTCGGGTGGGCTCACACACCTCTTTCTGTGGACGATCTTGGATTTATGGTCGAGGTAAATTAACAATAGGCAACCATACCTGGATTGGTCCTGGGGCAGTAATTTTTACCAATACTGAGGCGGAGATATTCATAGGCAATAACTGTGATGTAGGTCCCGGGGTTGAATTTATAACTGGCAGCCATAGGATTGGCTATTCAAGCAGGCGCGCTGGAGAGGGGTTTGCAAAATCAATAAAAGTTGGAGATGGAGTTTGGATCGGTGCAAAAAGTATCATTCTGGGAGGTGTCACGATAGGTGCCGGCTCAATCATAGCAGCGGGTTCATTGGTGAGGGCTGATGTACCCAACAATTGCCTGGTCGCTGGTGTTCCAGGAGTTATAAAGAAAAAATTGGGTTTATGAAGCGACGAGTAATTTTTATGTGTAATGCGTTAGATGACCTTACAAGAATCGGGCGCGACATTACAACCGATAGTCCTGCAGCAACAAAAAAAATAATTATGCTTTGTAAGGCATTGCGCATAAGTGGTGTAACCGCAGTTATATTAAGCATGGGAAGAGGCGGTGAAATTGCATGCTGGAAAAATTTTTCGGCATTAGTTCGACGTGTCGATGGGGTGCCAATAATCTATATTCCATTCTCAACTATACCTATTTTTTCACATTTACTTTCATCAATAGCATTAGCCTACTGCATTTTTATATTACGTATACGGCGCTTTACACATTTAATTTACTACAATCGTACCGCAACCTTCATTCCTTCGTTACTTTTGTCGAGAGTATTGGGGTATGTGAATATTCTCGATCTAGAGGACGGGGAAACATCAGGAGTTAGGAGTGTTTTAAAGTTTCTACAACTAAAAATAGTTTCTCAGTTGTTCGATAAGATCTGCATAAAAGCGCTATTGGCTTGTAGCGCACTAAAGGCTTTTACCTCCATAAGACCTGTGCTTTGTTATTACGGTACAGCATCCCCTTCGCCAGCTACTCCTAGATTTCAATCTAAAAAGTTAACTGTTTTAATGAGTGGAACTTTAAGTCATGAAACTGGTGCTGAATTGCTGATAGATGCTATTGTGATGTTACGTCAAAAAAATGAGCCATGGGTAAGGGATATTAGATTTGAGATTACAGGAAAAGGGGAGAGTCTAGATCGATTTCATTTGCTGGCTTCCGAGCTATCCATTCCAAATTTAGTAGTTCATGGACGCCTTTCTAGTCCAGAGTATTTGAATATATTGAGCAGCGCTGATATCGGTCTTTCGCTGAAATTAATCGGAGGGCCATATGCAAATACAACATTTCCATCAAAAGTTATTGAGTATGCAGCTAGCGGTGTTTTGGTTTTAACTACAGAAATTAGTGACGTGCGAAAGGTTCTTGGAGAGGGGGCAATTTATTTAAAGCGTGACGAACCATCCGAGCTTATTAAACTTTTAAAGTTTATAGCCCTTAACCAAAAAGACGCATTAAATTACTCAATAGTTGGGAGAGATGCTGTTCAAAAAATTTGTATGCCAAGGATTGCTGGTGAAAAACTCTCTGAGTTTATTTTCGGATCAGTCTAGTTGTGGGTTACGATATATACACATGGCAGTCAGTTCTTACTGACCATCAGGCTTATACCTACGAAGCCCTTGCCAAACAAGCTGGCGGCGAAGTAATACCTTATGTGGTAACAAAAGAAGATGAGATACGTAAAATACAGGGATGGCAGGACTTAAATCCTCTGTCAAGTAAAAAAAGGCTAATACCAAGAAACAATTTTTTTTGGTTTTGTTTTTCTGTTATTCGGGAGCAGCGAAATAGTGTTCATATATTTGCATCCCCATTTTCAGACATAAGATTTATTCCATGTATGTTGTTCGCCTCATGGCTGGGCGCTGAATATTATATTATTTCCGAGTCTTACTCCCCAAGGCTTGATGGATATTTGCAGGAAACTTCCCCATTTTTTGGGTATATTAAAGTTTTGATTCGCCCTTGGCTATATAAGTTGTATGGATCATTACTTAAATCGTCTGTGGCTGGAATTTTTACAATATCCCAACGTTCTCACGCTCAATTTCTGGGTGCAGGCTTTCCAATTAGTAAGTTATTTGGATTTGGCTATTTTATACCTCAGCAAATAAAAGACGTTGATCAGTCGAGAGACGATATGAGGTATTCATTTAATCCAACCCTTAAAATTATTTTTATAGGCAGCCTTCTAAAGACAAAAGGTTTTGATTTGCTAATTGATGTTGGCAAGATTCTATGGAATCAAGGTTCAAAAATTTCGATAGATATGTATGGTCCAGGAAATTCTGATTTATTACGCTTTTCGTCAAGAAATATTCAGTATGGGGGGGTAATCCCATTTGGGAATTCTCAGGGTGTAATGGGTAAATATGATTTAGTGCTTGTTCCTAGCAGGTATGATGGATGGGGGGTGGTGGTTAACGAAGCGATTCTTGCTGGTGTACCGGTTATATGTAGTGACGAAGTGGGCGCTGGAGTCCTTATTGATAAATTTAATTGTGGAGTAAAGTTTAAGTCAGGTGATATTGATGAGTTATCCCATCAAATAATCAGGCTTGAAAAAAATGCTAAGTCGCTAAAGATATTGAAAGAGAATGCTGGCAAGGCTGTGAAATTTATTGACCCAGAAATTGCGGCTATTTATATGCTCAGAATAATTAGAGCCCCTCATTCAGAGAGGGCGACCATACCATCACCTTGGTACAAGTCATGATGTCTAAACCGTCATTAAGCAATGGTATAAGAGTTCACCTTACAAATGTAACTGGAGCGGGCGCAAGTCAGCTCCTAAAGTCGCTACTTCCTGCGTTAATCAGAGAAAATAATATACATATCTCCGAAATATATTTGCCGGATATCGGCCAACTATCTCATTTTAGTTCTACATCAAGAAACGTAGTGCTTCGTAGATATAAGCGTTATATGCCCAAAGTGATTTCAAGATTTTTGGAGTGCACTTTCTTGGCTTACAAATTTAATGGCGACTCACCCTTGCTAGTTTTGGGGGATATTCCACTTAGAGTTAGATCGCCACAAATTCTTTTTTTGCAGTCCCCGCACCTAACAAGGCCTGCTGGATCAAAATTAAAACTTAGTGAGTTGAAGTACGTAGTTGCCAGATTCATTTTTCGCTTTAATATGAATAGAGTTGACGCGTTTATTGTTCAGAGCAAAATTATGCGAGATACCCTCATTGACACATATCCATCAATCCGGGAAAGGGTTCATGTTGTTTCTCATCCAGTGCCAGAGTGGTTATTAGCCTGTAAATTTCAGCGAGATCCAATCCCCCTAATTGAAGAGCGGGGCCTTCGATTAATATATCCATCAGCAGATTACCCGCATAAGAATCACAAGATACTTAGCAAAATACAAAAAACACAATCTGTGAAATGGCCGGTTTTAGAGCTTAAGTTGACGCTTAATAACGTCATTAATCCCGCTCCTACGATACCATGGGTCCATTGCGTCGGTTTTCTCTCTCCGAGCGAATTGATTGACGCCTATAAAGGGGTCGATGCTTTATTATTTTTGTCAAACAAAGAAAGTTTTGGATTTCCATTATTGGAAGCGATGTTTTTAGGTTTGCCGGTAATTTGTCCTGATCTGCCTTATGCGCATGCTCTTTGTGGAAAGGGGGCAATATATTTTGATCCTGACAGTATTGAATCTCTTGAGAATGCTTTAAATAGATTAAAAGATTTGCTTAAAAAGGGCTGGAAGCCAGATTGGAATGCCAGCCTTAGTTCTGTGCCAAAAAGCTGGGATAGCGTGGCTGCAAGTATCTCTAGAATAGCTATAAATACTAAAAAGATTGCAGGATGCGATGAATAATTCGAAAATTTCAATCATTACTGTTGTTTATAATCGCGAGGACCTGATTGCTCAAGCAGTCATGAGCGTGCAAAGTCAGGATTACCCATTCATAGAGCATGTAATAATTGATGGTGCCTCTAATGATAGAACAGTGCAAGTTATAAAAAGTCTAATTCGAGATGAAGATATTCTCGTAAGTGAGCCAGATAAAGGAATTTATGATGCACTGAATAAAGGGATTCGTTATTCTAGTGGAGGTGTTATTGGCGTTCTCCACTCCGATGATTTTTTTGCTGACCAATCTGTCATCTCAGAAGTAGTAAAGATTTTTGAAAACCCTTCGGTAGATATTGTTTATGGTGATTTAGATTACGTATCCAAATCTGATTCAACCAAAACAATTCGTCATTGGATTGCTGGGCAGTTTTCAAAAGATAAGCTTTCTTGGGGGTGGATGCCTCCTCACCCTACTATATTTATTAGGCGCAGCGTTATTGACGATTACGGCACATATGACACAAGCTATAGAATTTCAGGAGACTATGATGCAATTCTTCGTTACTTTAGTCGGGGCGATATTCAATCCGCTTACATAGAGCGTGTTTTGATAAAAATGCGAGTCGGGGGTCAGAGCAATAGGTCTTTAAATCATTTATTAATTAAGATGAGGGAGGACTATCGAGCTCTAAGATGCTATAAAGTCGGCGGTATCTGTGCTTTATTCTGGAAAAGTTTAAGCAAAGCCCACCAATTTTTCTAAACTTTTAGTTTTTCGCTGCTTGCGCATAAATAGATCCAACTAATATTAGCTCTATATGCAATTTACTTCCTACTTTTATGGGTAGGATCGCTATGGCTCTATGCGATAGTTTCATTAAAGTTAAAGCATGTTGCCCGCTAGTCTATCTCTTAAAGGATTCATCTTGGAAACTTTTATTGGATCTTAGTCAATTTTGCGTACATACCCCTTGACGACTACAGGGGCATTATTTCGGCTTCTCAGTGTGGGTTTATTCATAAGCTGCAAGTGACCGTCCCACGCCTAATTTTTCGTTAACTTTTTCTTCTGGGTTTATATCTCTAAGAAGATTTTTTTCACTTCTCACGCTTAAATTTCCCTCTGAGTGTAAATTTAAGCAGATAAATCAACTATTAGTTGATTTATCTGCTTAAAAATAAACCACTGATTACCCTCAGAATTCAGTCGCCCTCAAATTTTTAAGCATTTCGATTCAAATTCGCACTACTTGTACTTTATGGTGGACCAAATTGCAGTTTATGGGGACCAACTTGCACTATATGGGTAAACCCACCGTGGGGTTTAGTGCGCAACTGTAGATTGTTAAATCCTAGCTAGCTCTAACGCTGTGCTCCAGATATCTCATAACAGTATCAGTCTTGGACCATCTTCCGCGTTGCATGATGATTGGCATGCTTGCTCCCGAATTGAGTAAATCCTGCGCGGCACCTACTCTCATTGAATGGCCGCTGATCCCTTCAATAACTAATTCATCGAGTCCTGCATTCCTGGCTATTCGTTTGTATATGCGATTGACCTGACCTGAACCCAGACTGCTGAGTGAAATTCTTCCCCCGCGGTCAATACCGACCATGAGGTATTCCTGTCCTTCAGGAAGTTCATTCATCCACTCCACCAATGCTAGATGGGCTCTTCGACTTAGATGTAGCCATTTCCTTGTGGAGTCTTGATCGGTCTTGCTTTTTCTCAGGAGAATGGATGAAGTCTCAGTACCATTCTGAATGTTGATTTTGATATCCTTGACTTTTAGCGAGACTAATTCACTACGTCTGCATAGGGTGTCATAGGCCACTAGCAATAAAGCCCTATCTCGAATGCCTCTAATCGAATCATCGGTAGCTAATAACAACTTCTCCAAGGTATCTGCATTGATGCTGCCAGCCTGACTACATGAGCGCCCTAACTTGCGATGCATTCTGCGCATCTCAAGAACGACATCTGGATCTTTGGTGGGGTCTGGATGGCGATTGAGTTTATGAATGGTTGCGATACCAGCTACTGCTCTTCGAATGCTGGCAGATGATCTCTTACCATCACTCATTTTTATAATAAAGCTTGCGATTGTCCGAGGGTGAGTGGGTAATGCATTCTCCTCTTCTTCATCGCAAAAGTGAATCAGTTCATTAAAGTCCGCTTTGTAAGCTCGAATGCTTGCTGGTGCATATGAACTGACCTGATTTTTAGTACCACTCCAGAAGAGAGGATTTTTGATAATTGAACTGACCTGATTTTTAGTACCACTCCAGAAGAGAGGATTTTTGATAATCTTCACCTTAAAGGAGTGCTAAATATGGCAAAAGGCCAACGTCTTAAACCCGAGCAAATCGTCACCTTATTGCGTCAAATCGATGTTTTAACCACCAATGGCAAAACCTTAGCTCAAGCTTGTAAAGAAGTGGGAACGGTTGAGCAAAGCTACTATCGCTGGCGCAAGATCTATGGTGGTATGAAGGTCGATCAGGCAAAGAAGTACAAAGATCTGGAACTGGAAAATACCCGGCTTAAGAAGCTCGTAGCGGACTTATCACTACGAGAGGTGATGCTCAAGGAAGTCATTAAGGGAAACTTCTAAGCTTACGACCAGCGGAAGTCCCTTCAGGGACTAGGCGTAAAAATGCAGCGCAGCTGCTCATGGACCAGCATTCTATCTCTGAGCGGACTGCCTGCAGTTTAGTGGGGCTATCTAGAGCAGCGTATCGCTATATGCCATTGCCTAGAGATGACGAAGAGCCCCTTAGAGCCGAAGTCATCCGCATGGCCAGCACCTATGGCCGTTACGGTTATAGATTTATTGCGGGCATGATGCGTAACGCTGGTTGGGGGCAAGCGACTACCGCTAAGGTTGCTCGCATCTGGCGGCAAGAGGGTCTGAAGATCCCACAAAAGCAGCCTCCTAGAGGCAGGCTCTGGCTCTCCGATGGTAGTTGTATGAGGCTAAGAGCCAACCACCCAAATCATGTTTGGAGTTATGATTTTGTCTTTATTAGAGATGCTTATGGTGGCAAGATCCGGATGCTCACCATGATTGTCCCTAAAGGGATTTCCTTTGGTCATGAGTTCACCAGGAAATGCTTAACGATCCACTGCGCTAGAAGGATTGGCTCGATCCAAGTGATTGAGCAGTTGGCGAACGCCATGATTACTCACGGCATCCCCGAGCACATCCGAAGTGATAATGGCCCAGAATTTATTGCTAAAGAGCTGCGTAGTTGGTTATCTGGCATTGGAGTAAAGACAGCCTACATTGAACCCGGGAGCCCTTGGGAGAATGGTTTTTGTGAAAGCTTTAACGGCACCTTTAGGGACAACCTTTTGGATGGGGAGATCTTTTATAGCTTAAAAGAAGCCCAGATCATCGTGGGGGAGTGGGTTAAGCATTACAACCATGTCAGGCCGCATAGCGCTTTAGGTTACAGACCACCAGCACCCCAAACCCAAGTACCCCAAATAATACAAAATCAACCCATGTTGCTGCAATGATTTACTATAGAAAAACTCTCTTTGGTAGTGGACCTAAATTGACAGCAGTTCACACTAAATCCCTTTTTGTCTTAATATAAGCAAAGATTAATAGTTTAATTTTAGGAATTAATATGTTTGCAAAAACAATACTCAGCGTTCTCTCCCTTGGTATAACGATAGTAGGGTTAGTGCTATTTTTTAATACTGGTGAGTATTACATCTTCATTATTGGTATGGCATGCTATTTTTTAGCTACTATATCAAGCTCTTTTTTCAAAAGCTGGAATAAATAGTCCTCATTATTGGACGTATTTTATTTCTAGAAATAGAAATTAAGCGGGATGCCTAAACCAAGCCTTTAGGCAAAGAAAAGTTGATGTTCTCAGCGATACCTTTCATGGGTAAGACCACACCTTTTGAAAGCGCTTTGATGGCTTTGATTACTTTTGCCGTTAATTCTTCGGGAGCTGATGCGCCAGCAGTGATGCCGATGTTGCGCACTCCAGCAAACCACTCTGGTTTTATATCCAGGGGTTCATCTACTAAAAACGCAGGAACCTGCATCTTCAAAGACAATTCTTGAAGTCTTTTGGAGTTTGAGCTGTTTGGGCTGCCAACGACAATCACGATCTCAACTAAAGGCAGCATTGCTTTAACAGCATCCTGTCGATTTTGCGTGGCGTAACAAATATCCTGTTTCTTAGGCGCGTGAATATGCGGATATTTCTTGACCAGAGCGGCAGTGATTTCAGAGGTTTCGTCTACCGATAGGGTGGTTTGAGTAACAAAGGCGAGCAATTCAGCTTCTTTAAAACTTAAGCCCTCTACATCAGCTACTTTTTCTATGAGGTGAACTGGAGCATCAATTTGTCCTATCGTGCCTTCAACCTCAGGATGTCCGAGGTGACCGATCATAATGATTTGATAACCACTTGCGTGCAAGCGAATGACCTCAGCATGCACTTTTGAAACTAAAGGGCAGGTTGCATCAAAAACTTTTAGATTGCGAAATTGAGCTTCATTTTTAACTGCTGTAGCTACACCATGTGCACTAAAGATCAGAATAGCTCCCTCTGGTGCCTCCGCTACGTCGTTAATAAAAATAACTCCCCTTGCCTGAAAATCTTTGACAACATAGGCATTGTGAATAATCTCATGCCTGACATAAATGGGGCTGCCATATTTCTTCAAGGCTTCTTCAACAATCGTGATGGCCCTCTCGACACCGGCACAAAAACCTCTGGGCTGGGCTAAAAAAATTTGTTTAGATTGATTGGCGTCTGAAGAAAGCATGGAGTGTTTAAAGTATGACTAGTGAGCTACCATCGGATTGCTGCTTAAAACATTAAGCCTAAATGCCAATAATTTTTTCGTTAACTAGTGTTTACTCTAATTATCGGTATAAACCCTTGGAGTCCATAGAGCACTGAACTCCTGAATTTATTCCCTAAGGGGATGCTCTGTTAGCGATCAGTAAACTGAAGTTTAGCTAAACGGGCATAAAGCCCACTTCGTTGAATTAAATCAGCATGAGTACCGGTCTCAATGATCCGTCCATGTTCCAGTACGATAATTTTGTCCGCTTGCTTTACGGTGGAGAGTCGATGGGCAATCACAATAGTTGTCCTATGATCCATTGCTGCCTCAAGAGCCCGCTGTACAAGTAATTCCGACTCGGCATCTAAGGCGCTAGTAGCCTCGTCCAAGAGTAACAAGGCCGGATTTTTTAATAAGACTCTTGCAATTGCAATCCGCTGTTTTTGTCCTCCGGACAAGCGGATACCTCGATCACCTAAGAAGGTTTGATATCCCTCTGGTAGTTTGGAAATAAATTCATCCGCTATGGCGAGGCGAGCTGCAGCTAGAACTTCATCATCAGTCGCATTCATCCTGCCAAAACGAATATTCTCCATGGCATTATCTGAAAAAATCACAATATCTTGGGGAACAACGCCGATCAACTTTCTTAGCGCTTCGAGCTCAAGCTTGCGAATATCGATGCCATTGAAAAGAATTTCTCCGCTAATGGGGTCATAGAAGCGCTGTAATAGTTGAAAGAGCGTGGTCTTCCCTGCGCCTGATGGGCCTACGATAGCAATTCTTTGACCGGGCTTAATCTCTAGAGATAGATCAGTCAAAACACTATTTTGATTCGATGGATAGTGAAAGTTCAGATTATCTATTTTCACTTCAATACCAGCTGCACTGACTTGGGGGATTGATTGCGCAATAGCAAGAGCTTGAACCGAAGACTGCACATTTAAGAGTTCTAGAAGGCGGTCGCTTGCACCAATCGCTCTTTGGGTATCGCCGATGACTTCAGAAATACCTGCTATCGCTCCCGCCACAATCACGGCATACAAAATGAACTGAGACAATTCTCCAGCAGTTATTTGATTGTCCATGACTGCATAAGCACCAAGCCACAGCACCAAGATAATGCTAGTAAAGCCAAATAATATGGCTACGAATGTAAGTAATGCTCTTGCCCGTGTGCGAGTAATGGCTGCATCAAGAGCAGTATGAATGGATTGATTAAAGCGCTTAATTTCAATGTTCTCATTAGTAAATGATTGAATTGTCGGTATCGCATTTAATTTTTCACTAGCCAAGGCAGAGGCATTCGCAATCTTATCTTGTGAGTTTCGAGAAAGCTTTCTGACTCGTCTACCCATGATCACGGTTGGAATGATGGTGAGTAATAGGGTGGCAAAAATCAGTACTGATAATTTAGGGCTGGTAATAAACATCATGACCAAGCCGCCTGCCAGTAAAAGAAGATTTCTGATGGCCATTGAAACGCTGGTTCCAATGAGTGTCTGGATCAGCACCGTATCCGTATTTAAGCGTGAAAGTATTTCACCGCTATGAGTGAACTCGAAGAACTCTGGGCTCTGCTTGATAACGTGGCTATAAACTGCGGAGCGAATATCAGTCGTAATTTTTTCGCCTAACCAGGACACCATATAAAAACGCAGAGACGTTCCTAAGGCCACTAAGCCAGCAACAACAAATAGCGTTAAAAAAGTAGTGTTGATTTGGTTGCCGCTGTTGGTATTAAATCCCAAATCGATAATTTGTCTAAAAGAGAAGGGGACAGCCAAGGTTGCGCTTGCAGCAAGTACTAGACTGAAGATGGCCAATACAAATTGTTTTTTATATGGCTTTAAAAAAGGGAGTAGCGCTGCTAGGGTGCGAAATCCACCGGGACTTGTTTTGTTGCTCTGCTTGGTCATTGAATAATCCCTAATAATTATCTATGATAGTTCACTTAGATTGGATTAAATTTTTTTAGTGACTACAGGAAGATGGCAGGCGAAAGCTCCGTAACTCATAAAGCACCCCTCTATAAAAGAAGCCCTTGGCTACCCCGTGGTCAAGTGCGCAGGCTCATTTTTCTGGGGCTCATTACATTGACTGCCTATGGATCTACTAGGCATTGGTTCTTCTATATCTTGTTGCTTATTTCAATTATTGCCCTCTCTCCCAAGGTATTACTAGCCACCGCTTATTACTACGGAAGATCTGCATTATTTCTTGGCCAGCTCTTTAGTAAATGAAGATCTTTTTGACTGGGGCTAGTGGTTTTGTAGGCAGTCATTTGATTGACTCTTTGATCGCGGAGGGTCATGAGCTTGTATGTCACTTTCGTACACCGCAAGCTATCGATATTCAATCTCACTCTAATACTGCGGTTTGGTCGGGAAGCCTGAATGATGTGGAAAGCTTATCCAAGAGACTGCAGGGTTTGGATGCCGTAATTCATTGCGCAGCAGAGATGAAGCTTTGGGATTCAGAAAAAGCATTATTAGAGACTAATGTTTTCATGACAAAAAATATTCTAGAGTCAGCAAAGCAGGCTGGGATTAAGAAGTTCATTTACATGAGTGATGCCTCGATTGCTAAAAATCCATTGGGACAAAATCTGAATATTTCAGAATCTCGAGCTTTGCCACTATTAAAGGACTTTCCTTACAGTCATAGCAAGTCCCAAGCAGAGCAGTTAGTCCTTCACGCTGGGAATGAAGCACTTCAAACAATTAGCCTCAGGCCTTCTTCTGTCTGGGGCAAAGGTGATATCGTTGATCGACTCTTGGGCAGAGCTGCTGATCTCAATAAATTTGGCTGGTTTGATCAAGGGGATTATCTCTTCTCAACTTGCTACATTAAAAATCTTTGTGAAGCGATGAATAAGTCGCTGTTGTCGGATTCAAACCAAGAAAGTTTTTTTATCAGCGATGGACCGCCAATGCGGTTTAGGCAATGGATGAGCATGAGACTGAAGGCGGGTAAGTACAAGGTGCCAACCCTATCTATACCCCGTTCCTTTGCCCGACCCCTTGCACGTTTTACAGAAAATGGCTGGAAATACTTGCCGCTTCGCGGTGAGCCTCCCTTAATTAGAGAAATGGTTCACTTAATGGCGCATCCTTTTTCTGTCTCTATTCAAAAGGCTAGAGATCAATTAGCATATGAGGCGCCTTACACCATAGAAGACGGCTTGCTTGAGGTAGAGAAATCTACTAATAGATAGAGGGTATTCCCTAGTCATATTGACTCGATTAATAACGCAGTTTAAAGTTTTCATGAATTGGCAAAACTTGAAAGGATGCAGAGTATGTTTAAATTTCACGACATGAGAGACCGGATTTCCAAGATAGCGGGATTTTTTGGAATGGTGGTCAGCATTACCGTTGCCTTCTATCTAATCTTCCCTGCTGGACAGACCCAATCTAAATTTGCCATGTTTTTAGTGTCCCTAGGCATTGGGATTGCTCTGAGTGTTCTGACATTCAAGGCATTACTAAAGTCGCAAAGATAAGCCTTTACTCTTGGTTAGTAAAAAACCCCAAATGCTCCAGTATTTGGGGTTTTTTCATTGGATTTGTGAATAAGTCATTTCTTGATCTTGGTCAATTGATGGGTATAAACACTTATATCTAATAGCTCTTAAGAAGCTTTTATTGTGTAAGATTATTGTTACATTTAAATGAGTAAGTATTTTCTTGCTGCCTGACCCTTTTTGAAATTAATCCCATGATTCACAGCTTTAATCTTCAATTCAAGTCGTATATCAACTCTAGGGGCCAGAATTGAATTCTGTAACCCAGGAAGTGAAGATAGATTTCCAGCCCTTAAAAGAGCGTGGGCAAAGAGAGGTATTCTGCGGACTCACTGGGATTATCTGGCTTCATCGAAAAATTCAAGATGCCTTTTTTCTGGTGGTCGGCTCTCGTACCTGCGCTCACTTGATTCAATCTGCAGCAGGTGTGATGATTTTCGCAGAGCCCCGTTTTGCAACTGCCATTATTGATGATCGTGATTTAGCCGGCCTTGCAGATGCAAATGATGAATTGGATAAGGTGGTAAAGCAATTACTTGAGCGTCGTCCAGATATCAAACTCTTGTTCTTGGTGGGCTCATGTCCTTCTGAAGTGATTAAGCTGGATTTATCAAGGGCGGCACAACGCCTAGGCAAAACATTTGCCCCGAATGTGCGCATTCTGAATTACTCTGGCAGCGGCATTGAAACAACCTTTACCCAAGGCGAAGATGCTTGTTTGGCTGCGCTAGTGCAGGATTTGCCTAAATCTAATCAATCCGATGAGGTTGAGCTATTGGTGGTCGGTTGCTTGGCTGATGTTGTTGAGGATCAATTTCATCGCATCTTTAAAGATCTGGGTTTAAAGTCTTTTGCTTTTTTCCCGCCACGCGAATCCACTCAAAGAATCGTTGTCGGCCCAAAGACCAAATATTTATTGGCCCAGCCATTTCTGACGGATACCGCCAGGTTCCTGGAGAACATGGGGGCTCAAAGAATTTCTGCGCCTTTTCCGTTGGGAGTGGAAGGAACGGAAAAATGGTTCTCTGCCGCAGCTAAGGCCTTGAATGTTTCTCCCGAGGTATTTGAAAAAGTCATTGCTCCACAGCGAGATCGCGCCAATAAGTCACTTGAGCCGCATCGTGAAGTATTGCAAGGTAAATCTATTTTCTTCTTCCCTGACTCTCAGTTGGAGATACCGTTAGCGCGTTATTTAAATAGAGAGCTGGGCATGAATTTGATGGAGGTTGGCGTTCCTTATTTGCATCGCCAGCACATGGCAGAAGAGTTGGCAATGTTAGACCCCAAGACTCAATTGTCCGAAGGTCAAAATGTAGAGAATCAATTAGATCGTTGTCGTGCGCAACAACCAGACATGGTGGTATGTGGCCTGGGACTGGCGAATCCATTAGAGGCTGAGGGCTTTACGACTAAGTGGTCTATCGAGCTTGTCTTCACGCCGATTCAAGGATTCAACCAAGCTGCTGATCTAGCAGAGTTGTTTGCTCGACCCTTAACGAGAAAAGCGAAGCTCATGATGACGGAGGCTGCATGAAGTTAACCCTCTGGACTTATGAGGGTCCGCCACATGTGGGCGCCATGCGGATTGCTACTGCAATGGAGAAAGTGCATTACGTGCTACATGCTCCGCAAGGCGATACCTATGCGGATCTCTTGTTCACCATGATTGAGCGGATGAAAAAGCGGCCGCCAGTGACCTATACGACTTTTCAGGCACGTGATTTAGGTAGCGACACTGCAGAGTTATTTAAAGATGCTGCGAAGACAGCGTACGCCCGTTTTAAACCCGATTTATTAATGGTAGGGGCTTCTTGTACGGCCGAACTCATTCAAGATGATCCAGGTGGCTTGGCTGCTGCCCTGGATTTACCAGTTCCGATATTGCCGCTTGAATTACCGGCATATCAAAAGAAGGAGAACTGGGGTGCAGCAGAGACTTTTTATCAAATGGTCCGTTTGTTGGGACAGTCTTTTATTTTGGCGCCAGGACAACAACGCCCAGCCCGTGCATCGGGTGCAAAGCCTAGTTGTAATATTTTGGGTCCTACTGCTTTGGGTTTTCGTCATCGCGATGACGTTGAAGAAATTTCACGCTTATTACGTGACTTAGGTATTGAGATCAATGTGGTTGCGCCACTAGGTGCGGATCCAGCGGATATTGCTCGTTTACATGAGGCAGACTTTAATGTGAATTTATATCCAGAGACTGCAAACACTGCAGCAACCTGGATGAGTAGAAGCTTTGGTCAGCCTTCAACTAAAACTATTCCGATTGGATTTAAAGGTACTAAAGCGTTCATAGCTGAAGTCTGCCAGTTAGCAGGTATTGAATGCGATGTCGAAAAATTAAGCCAATCGTCTAAAGCGCGTTGGTATGCCTTATCTGTAGACTCAACCTATCTCACCAATAAACGCGTATTTATATTTGGTGATGCCACCCATGCAATTGCAGCGGCAAAAGTAGCGGCTCATGAAATGGGTTTCAAAGTAGTTGGATTGGGAACTTATAGCCGTGAATTGGCTCGTGAAGTGCGTGAGGCAGCTGCTGAGCTTGGGCTTGAAGCAATCATTACGGATGACTATTTAGAAGTTGAAGAAAAGATTACTGAGCTTCAACCAGAGTTAATCCTGGGTACCCAGATGGAACGCCATATTGCTAAGCGCTTGAAAATACCTTGTGCAGTGATTTCTTCTCCAGTGCACGTGCAAGACTTTCCATCTCGTTACTCGCCGCAAATGGGCTTTGAGGGTGCATGTGTGTTATTTGATTCTTGGGTCCATCCTCTCATGATGGGTCTGGAAGAGCATTTAATTGGCATGTTCAAGGGAGATTTTGAATTTCATGACGGCGCTATGCCATCACATCTGGGTCATGCCACAGCTCCTGCTAAAGAAAGCTCAGACAAACCACCCGCTATGGCCGCCTCTAAAAATGGATCACCTGCCTGGGAAACTGACGCAGAAAAAGAGCTCAATAAGATTCCCTTTTTTGTCAGAGGTAAAGCCAGGAGAAATACAGAGCGTTATGCAGTAGAGCAGGGACTAGTAAGTATTACATTAGAAACTTTGTATGATGCAAAGGCACATTTTAGAAGTTAAATATCGACCCCGTGTCGAGAAGAGTGAAGGTTAGAGAGAATGAAAGCAATCAACATACCTGTTTCAGATTTTCGCAGCGCTCCACCTGATGGCGAGGGTAGTCTTCAGGTTCAACTCGATCCCAATTTGAAAATTGGTAAGGCTAAAGTATTTGCAATCTATGGCAAAGGCGGTATCGGTAAGAGCACAACCTCATCAAACCTGTCAGTCGCTTTTTCAAAATTAGGAAAGCGGGTTATCCAGATTGGTTGCGATCCTAAGCATGACTCGACATTTACTCTGACCAAAAAACTGATGCCTACGGTAATCGACGTACTTGAGAAGGTGGACTTTCATTCTGAAGAGTTACGTGTTGAAGACTTTGTTTACGAGGGTTACAACGGCGTGATGTGTGTAGAGGCAGGTGGTCCGCCAGCTGGCACGGGTTGTGGTGGTTATGTTGTCGGTCAAACAGTGAAACTCCTAAAAGAACACCATTTGCTAGACGACACCGATGTCGTGATTTTTGATGTTTTAGGTGACGTGGTGTGCGGTGGCTTTGCTGCACCATTGCAGCATGCTGACCGTGCGTTGATTGTCACTGCCAATGACTTTGATTCTATCTTTGCAATGAATCGTATTATTCAAGCAATTGGTGCGAAGGCCAAAAACTATAACGTGCGATTAGGTGGTGTGATTGCTAATCGCAGCAAAGATACTGATCAAATTGATAAATTTAATTCGCAAGTTGGATTAAAGACGATGGCGCACTTTCCTGATTTGGATGTGATTCGTCGTAGTCGTTTGAAGAAATCGACTTTATTTGAAATGGAGTACTCTCCAGAGCTTGAACTCGTTCAGCAAGAGTACATGCGTTTAGCTGCCGCACTTTGGCTCGGGGCAGACCCATTACCTTCGATACCTATGAAGGACAGGGATATATTTGATCTGCTTGGTTTTGATTAAGTGGCCTAGTTGGCCGCTTAATTAATCGCTCGGCATGCCAACGAGCTTGGCGGTAATTTCCCAGAGATCCTTGCTCAGTTTTTCACTCTTGGCTTTCATGGAGAGCTCTTGGGCAAAGGGCTCCCTAATTGCAGAGTTACGATTACCCCAACTCCAGTGAACGCCGGATTGGGTAAAGCGTAGATCCGCTACTACCTGAGCAACACGCTCGCCAGCAAGTTCTTGGCTCACAAAACCTTTGGTAATGTTTTTCTGAAACCAAGGAAATATTTTCTGGAAGAGTGGGGGCGTATCTCGAAAAAGTGCCGTTTCAGCTACGCATCCAGGATATAAAGTGTTGAAGATGATGCCAGTACTGGCGTGATATCTTTTTTGTAACTCTCGATTCATGACCATATTGCACAACTTACTATCTTTATAGGCTTTGCCTGGCTTAAAGGGCTTGCCATTAATCATGGCAACAGGTGCTTTAAATCCAGCCATGAGACCTTCTAGTGCACCAATATCTGCAGGGGCTGGAATCGGAACTTTGCCTCCGAATTCTTCTGAGTTTGCCGTCACGGTTCCCAAGGTTATGAGGCGAGCATGCTCACCTTTTGCTGCCGTTTGCTTCAGATTTTCAAGCAGCATTCTGCTTAAGACATAGTGCCCAAAGTAATTCGTTGCTACGCTGATCTCAAATCCCTGGGGCGAGCGTGCTGGTTCTTTTAGGAGTGGTAAGTAGGTTGCGGCATTGCAGAGCAAGGCATTGAGTTTTTGACCGCCATCATTAAAGCGCTTTACAAATGCATGAACGCTATCCAGATTACCTAAATCCAATTGCCAGATTTCATATTGGCTTGAGTCAAATTGATGGGCTTTGGCAACCAACTCCATTTTTTGGGGATCTCGGACGGCCAGTATCAGTCGCCAGTTTCGAGCCAGCAGTGCTTTTGCGGTATATAAACCAACGCCGGATGAGGATCCAGTAATAATTGCAAGCGGTTGAGTTGTGGTTGAAGTCATTTTTCTATTACAGTCTTAGTTTTAGTAATAATGAATTATTGTCATTTTAAGGCTAGACGCAATGTTTCTAAAAGCACTCAAGATTATTGCTGTTGTACTTACGGCACTTCTATTTCTTGCTGCTCTCTATTTATGGACTCCCGACAAGTCTAAAGCAGAGTTGGAGAAGGTCTATGGGTCACCTAAAACTGCTTATGTCAGCGCCTTGGGAGTCAATATTCATTACCAAGATACTGGACCATCCAA
Organism: Polynucleobacter paneuropaeus; assembly: GCF_003261235.1. NCBI lineage: Bacteria > Pseudomonadati > Pseudomonadota > Betaproteobacteria > Burkholderiales > Burkholderiaceae > Polynucleobacter > Polynucleobacter paneuropaeus. The sequence continues at coordinate 327,940 of NZ_CP030085.1, forward strand.
AAATCCAATTCCCATTTTATTTTTGCACGGCTTCGGATCTAGCTTGCAGACTTGGGATGCCTGGGCAGAAGATTTAAGTGGTGAGTACCGTGTTATTTCCCTCGATTTACCAGGCTTTGCGCTAACGGGTGAGGACCCTAGTGGTATCTATACCGATCAGAGGAGTGTGGAAGTCATCGAGGCCTTCTTGAAAGCATTGCAGATTCCGAAGGTAACGCTGGTGGGTAATTCAATGGGCGGAAAGTTTGCCTGGCAGTTTGCTGCACGCTACCCGGATCAGGTTGCCAAGTTGGTACTTATATCCCCAGATGGATATGCCAGCCCAGGAATGGAGTACGGTAAAAAGACGGAAGTTCCCGCCATCGCTGAGCTTTATCGCTACTTCTTTTCTAAAACTTTTTTGGCAATGAATCTAGAGCCAGCCTACGCTAATCCAAAAACATTAAATGATGCTTTGGTGAATCGCTATTACGATCTGATGCTAGCCCCCGGAGTGAGGGGGGCAATTTTGGCTCGCATGCAGCAAACGGTTTTACAAGACCCAATCCCCTCCTTAGCAACTATTAAGGTACCTACATTGTTACTTTGGGGCGAAAAAGATGCTTTTATCCCTATTGCCAATTCCAATGATTATTTGAAGGCGATGCATAATGCGAAGAGAGTATCCTTGCCTAATATTGGACACTTACCGCAAGAAGAGCAGCCAGCCATCGGTCTTGCTGCTCTCAAAGAGTTTTTATAAGTCATGAAACGCATACCCTTAGATTGGCCCAATCGACAACATAGCAGACTTATCTCTGTTGGAGATTTAGATTGGCATGTTCAGCTTTCAGGTCAGGGCCCAGTAGTTTTGCTACTGCATGGCACTGGTAGCTCAACCCACTCTTGGTCAGATTTGATTCCTCTGTTAGAGCCTCACTCGCAAGTGCTGGTGCCAGATTTACCAGGCCATGCATTTACCCAAGGTGCAAAATTAGAAGACCTCAAGCTAGATGTCATTGCGCATTCATTGCAAAAACTCATCGAGCAATTGGGGATTGAAGCGCCCTCGATCGTAGTAGGGCATTCTGCTGGGGCGCCCCTAGCGATACGTTTTGCAGTAGCTGCAGCAAAACAGCCAAAACTAGTCATTGCTTTAAACCCGTCGTTCATACCGCCACTGCCTGTCTACACTAGTTTCTTTGGACCACTCTTAGGCCCTATTACCAGATCTTCAACACTCTCCAGTTTGCTTGCTTCACTATCACCTAGTTTGGGAATGGTGGATAAGTTACTAGATTCAACAAATACCAATTTGCCAGAGGCACGAAGAGTGTATTACCGCAAACTTTTTGAACGCTCAGACCACGTGCGCGGCTCGATGAATTTCATGGCAGCAGCAGACATTCAAAAGGTCTTGGCCGAAGCCAATTTGTATCGCGGTAAATTAATTTGTGTATTAGGTAATCAGGATGCGTGGATTCCAGCGAAGCCTCTAGAGAAGATTATTGGAGATTATTTCCCTGCCGCAGAAGTTTTGAAGTGGGAGGGTGGTCACATCATGCATGAGCTTGAGCCAAGCAGAGTGGCGAAGCTGATTCTAGATGGGCTAGCTTAGCTAAGCCTTTTTAAGCCCCTGCATGATTGCTTGAGAAACTTCGTTTGCACCTGCATTCGGGAGAGGCAAGTACATAGACCCAAGCATTGCTGCCAGAGCCTTGCCTTCATCTCTGGCTTGGGGTGAGGTATCAATCCATAGGGATTTAAAGGAGTAATGAGAAGCAGCTCGAGCTGACTGCTGAGCATCTTCCATTGCTTTCGGTCTGCCGGGAGAACCATCTTTAGCAATGTTGGCTCGGCCATCCGTTAAGAATACGAGAGCGGGAGTAAGACCTTTTCTCATCGATGCGCTAGCAATCTCAAAAGACTCATCAATGGCCCGTGATAGAGGAGTCCCACCTCCACCAGGTAGCCCACTTAAGGCACGCTTTGCTTTTACCAATGATCGTGTAGGGGCAAGAACGAGTTCAGCGACGCCACCCCTAAATGACATCACCGCCACTTGATCACGTCTTACATAGCATTCAGCCAATAGGAGCTCTACAGCACCCTTGGCTTCTGCAAGGCGATGCATTGCAGAAGAGCCAGAAGCATCTAGGATAAACATCGTTAAAGTTTGAGTCCGCTCCTGATAGCTCTTGATCCTAAAATCTTCTTTACGAATGATGATTTTTCCTGCGGGGATGGACTTACCAGCTGCGATCATTTCTGCTCTACGTACGCCTTGCCAAGGAACAGCAGCTCTTAAGGTATCAATGATGCTCAAGGTTTTACCACCTTCGGGCATACCTGGCATATTGCCTAAGGGACGCCCACGCATACGCCCAACTTTGACGGCGCCTGTTTTTCCGCCCATGCCTTTAGGTGTTTTCAAATCGGCTAAATCAGCCAAGCGAGCTAAGAGATCGGAGGGTATTGCTGCTTGAGCTGCTTCGAGAATTTCATCATCGAGAGCTTGGGGATTTTCTGAATCTGTTTTCTCAGACTCATCCTCATCCTTCTCGTTCTCTTCCTTTTTTTCTTGGTCCTGATTTTGATCTTCAGTGGGCTCTGCCGGAGGCGGCTCTGGTTGGGGTGGCTGATCTTGGTCTATGTTTTCTTCTGGCTGCTCGTCTGCTTGTTCTTCATCAGTCGGAGCTTCGTTTTCCTCTTCAGGTGGAGGTGCGCTTTGCGGTAAGCGGGTTGCTCTGGGTGATAACACCAAAGCAATAGCGCGCTGGAGGTGCATGCTACTGACTTCTGATTCTCTATCAAAGGCAGCTAAACATTTCGCAGTATTGAGTGCTAAGTTCAATGCACGAATTGAAACAATACCGAGTTGCTCAGCGACACCTACAAGCGCACTCAGACTATCTTCGCTGATGCTGATATTTGAGAAATTTTCTCGAGCGTAATCTAGTGACTGCGTATCCGGTAAAAAATCATCATCTGTTTCTGGTAAATCTCTCCAGCCGATGATGTCTAGATTTAAAAGAAAGGCCATTCTTTGCCGAATCTTTTCATTCGGTTGTTCGTCATCTTCGATGCCTTCATCTAGAGCAACAACACCAAAGTGACTTTCAATTCTACGGCTTTGACCATCACGCTCAATCGCAATGAATCCATTGTCTAAAGCACTCACCACTTTTGCTACGGCACCTACTTCAACTCTTTCAGCCATTGGCATGAGTAATAACTGCTGATCACATTGAGCGAGGAGTCCCTGCCTGAGAACAGCTTTACCAGTGCGCAAAGTTTGATCAAGATCGATGCCACCAATCAGATTTTCATCAGAGATTCCAAGTGGCATTTTGCGCAATGGCAGTCGCATACCGCCTAATTGAGCAACGGTGTTGAGATAAGCTAGCCAACGATCTCTGACGGGACCAGAGCGCGCACGCAAAATTACGCCTCCCAAGCCATGTGGATTAATGACTAAGAGTTGAGCAACTTGAAGTGCCCGCAACCAAGTTTCGAGTTTGGCACTCTTGCTGATCTCTTGGGTTTGTTCTTGAGTTTCCAAAAGACTGTATTTATTGATTGATCTTGCTTACTTACTTGCTTCAGGGAATAACTCTTCTAAGGCCCTTCTGACTCGTACAGCAGAGCTAGAATCATCTAGGGGGTTACGCCTGAGACGATGCTGCAAGGCGGGTACTGCAATCTTTTTAAGATGCTCAATCGTGACATGATTTTTTCCGCACAAGGCTGCATAAGCACGAGTTGCACGCAGCAGTGTTAATTCGCCACGTAAGCCATCGGTTCCCAAGTGACTACAAAGTTGAGTGACTTTCTCAAGCATATCGTCATCTACTTTGACTGAAGGTAATTTCTTTTTACCTGCTTGGATCTGCTGTCGAATGATCTCATCTTCTTTTTCCCAGATCGCCATAAACTTTTCTTGGTTGCGCTCAAACTCATCACGACGTTTAATAATTTCTACCCGAGACTTTGGTTCTTGAGGCGTCTTGACTTCTACCGCAAGACCAAAACGGTCTAATAGTTGTGGACGTAATTCACCTTCCTCTGGATTTCCACTTCCGACTAATACAAACTTAGCTGGGTGACGAATACTCAAGCCTTCCCTTTCAACTACGTTTGCACCAGAAGCAGCAACGTCTATCAATAAGTCGACTAGGTGATCCTCTAAAAGATTGACCTCATCTATATACAGAAAGCCGCGGTGTGCTTTAGCAAGTAGACCGGGTTCGTATGCCTTCTCACCGGAGCTTAGGGCTTTTTCAATATCCAATGCGCCGATGACTCGGTCTTCAGTAGCGCCCAATGGCAAGTCAACTACTGGCACAGCTTTCTTAATGGCCTTCAGTTTGCCGCCAACCTTGAGTTTGGCTCTGAGTTGATCGCATACCGGGCAAGTTCCGCTTGCGGCATTTGGATCACAGGCATAGACACAATCTTGGACTGAGCTCATTTCTGGAAGTAATGCGGCTAGTGCGCGCACTGCCGTGGATTTTCCAGTGCCGCGGTCGCCCATCACCAGCACGCCCCCAACACTCGGATCGAGTGCCGCAATCAGGATTGCTAATTTCATGTCCTCTTGCCCAACAATTGCAGAGAAAGGGTAGTTACGTGCCATTCAGATTCCTTGAAATTGTGTAATTCAAACCTGCTTCTTTGATTTATTGCACGGCAGCAAATCAATCATTGAGTCATTCATCCCACAAATATATGGCATTAAATTTTTACTAGGATTTACCCTTAAATGATAGCTTTATATGAAATAAAGTGTCAATTTTAGTTGACAGTATTGTAGGAATCTTAAAGAATCAAACTAAGACAAAAAAGTAAAAAGTAAATTTTTTAAATTTGACCTTTTTAATCAACCTTATTTAATGCTGACAAAAACAAAAGCTTCTAATGTGCATGAGTCTATCAAGCTGGTGCTTGTTACGATGGATACTCATTTAAATAGCGCGGCAAACCGTGCCTATGAGGATCTCAAGAAGACGATTCCGGGAGCGACTTTAAAGATTCACTCAGCCAGTGAATTTGCCGGTAATCCAGAGCATTTACAAAATTGTAAGGATGACATTGCTAGTGGCGACATTGTGATTGCCACAATGTTGTTCTTGGAAGATCACTATTTACCCATCTTGGATGATCTCAAAGCAAGGCGGGAACATTGCGATGCCATGGTTTGCGCCATGTCTGCAGGGGACGTTACTAAGTTAACAAAAATTGGCAAGCTGGATATGAGTCAACCAGCTAGTGGTTTGATGGCGATGCTCAAAAAGCTGCGCCCAAGCGCCAAAGATAAAGATGGCAAGAGTAAAGCTTCGACTGCGGGCGCAAAGCAAATGAAAATGTTGCGTGTGATTCCGCAGATGTTGCGCTTTGTTCCGGGTACCGCTCAAGATCTCAGAGCTTATTTCTTATCGCTGCAGTATTGGTTGGGCGGCTCTCAAGAAAATATGTACAACATGATGGTCAATCTCATCAATCGCTACGCCTCAGGCTCGCGTGAGGCTTTGCGTAAAAATGCTAAGGCACTTGATCCAGTTGAATATCCAGATTCTGGTGTGTATCACCCCCGTATGAAGAATCGTCTTAGCAGTAAGTTAAGCGATCTACCTAAGGTTGTGCCCGATGCAAAAGCGCGCGGCAGAGTGGGGCTCTTAGTGCTTCGCTCTTACTTGGTATCTGGTAATAGCGGCCACTATGATCCGGTTATTGCCGCATTAGAGGCTCAAGGTTTGCAGGTAGTACCTGCATTTGCTGCTGGCTTAGATGCTCGTCCAGCGATTGATGATTACTTTAGTCAAGACGGTAAACCAACCATCGATGCCATGATTTCTTTAACGGGCTTCTCTTTGGTGGGTGGACCAGCCTACAACGACGCCCACGCAGCTGAAGAGGTATTGGCTAAATTAGATATTCCTTATATTGCTGCTCACCCTGTTGAGTTTCAAAACTTGGAGCAGTGGGGTAGTTCTGAGCGCGGCTTACTTCCAGTTGAGAGCACCATTATGGTGGCGATTCCGGAGTTAGACGGCTCTACCATTCCGATGGTTTATGGCGGACGTCCCGGTGCATCTGGTACGACTTGCACAGGTTGTCATAAGCAATGCTCATTTACGGATGACCACAATCCTCAGGATATGTTTACCTGTACCGAGCGTGTGGGGATGTTGGCCGCACGCGTGGGTAAATTGGTTGACCTGCGTCGTTCGGAACGCGCAGAGCGCAAGGTGGGCATTGTGTTGTTTAACTTCCCGCCAAATGCCGGAAATATTGGTAGCGCTGCTTACTTAAGCGTATTCCAATCGGTTCAAAACTTATTGATTGGCATGAAGGAGCGTGGTTATACCGTTAATGTTCCAAAATCTGTTGATGAATTGCGTGACTCTATTTTAAAAGGCAATGCACAGCAGTATGGCGCTGATGCTAACGTTCATACCTTGATTCCAGTAGATGATCATGTACGTCGTGAACGCTGGTTAAAAGAAATCGAGGCTCAATGGGGCCCGGCTCCTGGCAAGCAACTTTCAAACGGTAGCTCGATCTTTGTGCTTGGCAAACAATTCGGCAATGTACTCATTTCTGTTCAGCCTTCTTTTGGTTATGAAGGTGATCCTATGCGCTTGTTGTTTGAGCGTGGCTTTGCTCCGACCCACGCTTTCTCTGCCTATTACCGTTACTTGCGGGAAGACTTTGCTGCTACTGCAGTGATTCACTTCGGTACTCATGGTGCATTGGAGTTCATGCCGGGTAAGCAAACCGGTATGAGTGGTGCTTGCTGGCCAGATCGTTTAATAAATGATCTACCGAATATTTATTTGTATGCATCGAATAATCCTTCTGAGGGTGCGATTGCTAAGCGTCGCTCTGGTGCAACGCTCATTAGCTACCTTACCCCGCCAGTGACTCAAGCGGGTTTATATGCTGGTTTGGCAGATTTGAAATCCTCCATCGAGCGCTTCAGATCTTTAGATGTAGATGCGCATCAAGAACGGCTTGATTTAGCCGAATTAATTCAGGCCCAAGCTGCAGAGATTGATCTGTGTAAAGCCGAGCCCGTATGGGACCAGTCTGATGTTGAAGGTTTGCAAAATACGGTCAGCAATCTCTTTAATGAATTGCTTGAGCTCGAGTACACCTTAATACCTCATGGTTTGCATGTAGTTGGTGCTGTGCCTCCACTAGCTGAGCGCTTTGGTTTATTGAAGGCTATGGCAGATGTGGCATTGGATCACCCTATAGAGGATGCTGTAGTCGAAGCTCTAATGAATGGTGAGAAGTTTGACAAAGTGATCGATGCCAATCCTGAGTTACTTGAATTAGGTAGTCGAGAAACTCTAGAAGATTTATTTGGCAAGATGGTCAAGTCTAACGAGCTGATGTCTGCTGAGACTGAAGTGACTGGGATGCTCGATGCCTTAGACGGTCGCTTCATTCGACCTGCTGCAGGCGGTGATGTGATGCGTAATCCTGAAGTACTCCCTACAGGGCGTAATTTGCATGGCTTTGACCCTTTTAGAATTCCTAGCGTCTTCGCTGTCAAGGATGGTGCTAAGCAAGCTCAGCGCATTCTCGATAAGTACCAAGAAGACAGTCATGAACTTCCAGAATCAATCGCGATGGTTTTATGGGGCAGTGATAACTTGAAATCTGAGGGTGGACAAATTGGTCAGGCTCTTGCATTGATGGGTGCTAAACCACGCTTTGATAGTTACGGTCGTTTAGCTGGCGCGGAATTGATTCCATTAAGCGAATTAGGGCGCCCTAGAGTCGACGTAGTCATTACTTTGTCTGGCATCTTCCGAGATCTCTTGCCTTTGCAAATTAAATTGTTAGCTGAAGCCGCATTTATGGCAGCCTCTGCTGAAGATGAGCCGCTTGAGCAAAACTTCATTCGTAAACATGCCTTGGCTTACCAAAAAGAACATGGCTGTGACTTAGAAACTGCTTCACTCCGAGTTTATGGCAATGCTGATGGCGCTTATGGATCGAACGTGAGCAATATGGTTGAAAACAGCGTGTGGGAAGAAGAGGATGAGCTCGCTGAAACCTATACCCGCAGAAAAGGTTTTGCTTTTGGACGCGCTGGTGTACCGATTCAGAATAACGCTTTGTTGAAGAGTGTTTTATCCGATGTGCAAATGACGTATCAAAATCTGGACTCAATGGAGTTGGGAGTTACTACGATTGATAACTACTTTGATACCTTGGGTGGCATTACTAGGGCAGTAAAGCGTGCGAAGGGTGGGGCTGATGTGCCAGTATTTATCGGTGACCAAACGAAGGGTGAGGGCGCAGTCAGAACCCTCTCGGAACAAGTTTCTTTAGAAACTCGTACTCGCATGCTCAATCCAAAATGGTATGAAGGCATGCTAGAGAGTGGTTATGAGGGCGTGCGGCAAATTGAGGTTCATATCACCAATACCATGGGGTGGTCTGCAACTACAGGTCAAGTTCAACCCTGGGTATATAAGCAACTTACCGAGACCTTCATGCTGAACCCAGAGATGCGCGAACGTTTGGCTAAGCTTAATCCTACCGCCGCGGCACGTTTAGCAAATCGCCTGACAGAGGCATCGCAAAGAAATTACTGGCAGCCTGATGCAGAGATGCTGAAGCAGATGCAAGAAGCAAACGATGAGCTTGAAGATCGTCTCGAAGGTATTTATGACAACGTTGCTGTAGCCGCTTGAGGAAATCAATATGAGTATGCTAGATCGAATTAATCAAAGCCTTGAAGATGCAATGCATTTGTCCTACTCTAAGCAGGGTCCAAAGCTGTTACAGGAAGCAATGCACTATTCAGTATTTCCTGGCGGCGCCAGAATTCGTCCTCAATTATGTTTAGCGGTGGCATCTGCTTGTGGTGATGACGATCCCGCTCTATCTAATGCAGCAGCGAGCGCAATTGAGTTATTGCATTGCGCGTCTCTAGTCCACGATGACTTACCTTGTTTTGATGATGCTGAGTTGCGACGTGGCAGACCTTCGGTACACGCGGCCTATGGTGAGCGTATAGCTGTTCTCGCAGGCGATGCCCTTATCGTTTTAGCTTTTCAGTGTCTAGCGAGCTCAGGTACTCGTTCAATATTCCGCTTAGCCCCATTGATGAACACAATTGCAATGAGTGTGGGGTCTCCCCATGGAATTGTTGCTGGCCAAGCCTGGGAGTGTGAATCAAAAGTAGATTTGGGTGATTATCAGCGAGCTAAAACAGGGTCCCTATTTGAAGCGGCAACTGCCGCTGGTGCGCAAGCTGCGGGAGCGGATGCGGCAACTTGGAGACCCCTGGGAGAGTGGCTAGGCGAAGCTTATCAAATAGCGGACGATATTCGTGATGTAGTTGCAGACCAGAATGTTTTAGGAAAGCCCTGTGGCCAGGATGTTGCTCATAATCGCCCCAGCTCAGCAAAAGATTTAGGCTTAACTGGAGCAGTGCAACGTTTTGATGAATTAGTACAAAAGGCAATTGCATCAATACCGCATTGCAAAGGCGAGAAAATGTTGCGTAGCCTAGTGCGACAAGAGTCTGAGCGGCTAGTGCCATCAGAATGGTTTAAGGATAAAGAGAGAAAGATCCTGGTTAGCCAAGCTAGCCATTCTTAAGCCGCACCCTGTTTTTTTCTCATTCATAAACTGCCATTCATGGAACGTTTCTTCGATTGGCGTAATCGTCTAATTGCCTCACCAAGATTTCAACGCTGGGCTACCCGTTTTCCACTCACTCGCTGGATAGTCAGAAGGCAAGCCTCCGATATCTTTGATTTAATGGCGGGCTTTGTCTACACCCAAGTCCTGCTTGCTTGTACCCAAGTAAACCTTTTTGACATCTTGGCAAAGGGTGCTGTGAGCTTTGGTGACCTTCAAAAACAAGTACCCCTAAAGCCAGCCGGCTTGAGACGTTTGCTAGATGCAGCAGTTGCCATCCAATTGCTAGTCAAGCGCAGTGATGATCGTTATGCCCTCAGCATGAAAAGCGCCCCATTGGTTGGTAATGTTGCCATTCTGGATATGGTCAAACACCATGCTGATTTCTATCGCGACTTGTCTGATCCGATTGCTTTATTACAGGGCGATAAAAGTTCTGTTGCTCTCAATGAGTACTGGTCCTACATCACCCCTGAGCAGGGCGCTGCACCAGAAAATTTATCCGCTGAAACAGTTGCTGACTACTCTAAATTGATGGCGCATACCCAATCACTGGTGACAGATGAGATTATTGATGCCTACCCCATGGCTAAACACCACATTGTTTTAGATATCGGAGGCGGCCAAGGTGCATTTATTAAAAGATTGGCTAAGCGCTACCCCCACCTTAGTTTTAAATTATTTGATATTCCTGGCGTGGCAGAGATCTCTAATGCTCACTTTAAGGAAATTGGTCTATCAAATAGAGCGCAGGCCATAGGTGGAAACTTTTTCCAAGACCCGCTACCCAAGGGCTGTGATTTGGCAACCCTAGTTCGGGTGATCTTTGATCATGATGACGTTCGAGTAAGGCAGTTACTGGCCAATGTGTTTGATGCTCTCAATCCAGGCGGGACTTTATTGCTTGCTGAGCCTATGGCTGAGACCAAAGGATTCGAGGCGATGGGCCATGCCTATTTCGGCTTTTATCTTCTGGCTATGGGTAGGGGAAGGCCTAGAACTGAAGCGGAAATTAGTGGTTTATTAAGTCAAGCAGGCTTTACGGGTATCAAGCTATTGAATTCTTATATGCCGCTGAATGCCCAAGTATTGCAGTGCAATAAACCTGCCAATATTAGCTAATTAAAGTGCCTAAAAGACCTATCCGGACAGGTTTTTTCAGATTAATTGAGTTAGTAGAGAAAACCCCTAGATGACAAGTGGGCAAATACAGGTTAAAAACAAAGTGTAAATATTTTTATACACTTTTAATCCAAAAAACAAGAAGCCTTAGCGAGAAATGACCAATCAATATCAAACAAGAGCGATCGTTCTGGAAAGACCAGAAAGTGTCACTCTTACCGATCTTGAATTAACCCCTATGACCACCATAGACGTCTTAGTGGATATGGAGTGGAGCGGAATCAGTACGGGTACAGAAAAATTACTATGGACTGGAAAAATGCCTAATTTTCCAGGTATGGGCTATCCATTGGTCCCGGGTTATGAGTCTGTTGGCAGGGTAGTGGAAGCAGGTACAGATTCCAGCTTGAAAGTAGGGCAAAGAGTATTCGTTCCTGGAGCAAAGTGCTACGGAGAAATTAAGGGCTTATTCGGTGGCGCAGCGTCGCGGGTGGTTGTGGACAGTCAGCGCGTAATTGCAATTGACGACAACTTGGGTGAAGAGGCGATTCTGTTTGCGCTGGCAGCTACTGGCTACCACGTGACTTCTGGTCCTGGACAAGAGCAACCAGATTTAATTATTGGTCATGGCGTATTAGGTCGCTTGATTGCACGGATTGCGGTTGCGAAGGGTAAGCGCCCGGTAGTGTGGGAAACCAATGCAGGCCGCCGTGAGGGCGCCGTAGGTTATGACGCTATAGATCCTAAGGACGATCAAGTAAAGAAATATAAAACGATTGTAGATGTCAGCGGCGACGCCCGCCTAGTTGATACGTTAATCAGCTGTCTTGCACCTGGCGGTGAAATAGTGCTTGCTGGTTTTTATGACACGATTTCTTTTTCATTCCCCCAAGCTTTTATGCGTGAAGCCCGCATTCGTATCGCGGCGCAGTGGGCTCCTGGGGATTTAGTTGCAATCAAAGATTTAGTCGAGTCAGGAAAATTAAAGTTAGACGGCTTGATCACGCACCGCTCATCACCTAAAGATGCAAACGAGGCCTATCACACGGCTTTCAACAATATCGATTGTTTAAAAATGGTTTTAGATTGGAGAAATCTGCAATGAGTTCATCAAGCATCCCGGCAACAGCAACAATTCAGTTTATGGACTTAAAAAAAGAGGCTGCTATTGAGCCAGATCCAGTGTCCACTGGTCCAGTAACTAAAGAAACTCAAATCATTGCTATTTATGGCAAAGGCGGTATTGGTAAAAGTTTTACCCTTGCCAATCTGTCATACATGATGGCCCAACAAGGCAAGAAAGTGTTATTGATTGGATGCGATCCAAAAAGTGATACGACTTCACTCCTGTTCGGCGGCAAAGCTTGCCCAACCATTATTGAAACTTCTTCTAAGAAAAAATTAGCTGGCGAATCAGTATCGATTGGTGATGTGTGCTTTATTCGTGATGGTGTGTTTGCGATGGAGCTCGGTGGCCCAGAAGTAGGGCGTGGCTGCGGTGGTCGCGGCATTATTCATGGCTTTGAAACATTAGAAAAATTAGGCTTTCATGATTGGGGCTTTGATTATGTATTGCTCGACTTCTTGGGAGACGTGGTTTGTGGCGGATTTGGCTTACCAATCGCTCGAGATATGTGCCAAAAAGTAATCGTAGTTGCTAGTAACGATTTGCAATCTCTTTACGTTGCGAATAATGTTTGCTCAGCAGTGGAGTACTTCCGCAAATTAGGCGGTAACGTTGGTGTAGCAGGCATGGTGATCAATAAAGATGACCTAACTGGTGAGGCCCAGACTTTCGCTGAAAAGGCCGGCATTCCAGTTTTAGCGGCTATCCCTGCAAACGAAGATATTCGTCGTAAGAGTGCTAGCTATGAAATTATTGGTCAGCCTGGTACGCAGTGGGCGTCGCTATTTGAGGAGCTGGCTACGAATGTTTCAGAAGCTCCCCCAGTACGTCCTAAGCCACTCAGTCAAGATGAGTTATTGGGCTTGTTCTCTTCAGAAGTAACTGGTCGCGATATCGTTTTGAAACCCGCTACTGTGAAAGACATGATGGGTAAAGACGAAGTCATTAAGAAAACACTCGAAGTTATCTACGATCAAGCTTAAAGAGATAGAGAGCTATACGCTGCTATGAATAAAACCATTATTCCCATTACCCCTGAGGAAAAGTTAAAGACTGATCCTACTTTAGGAGATGGCTTAGGTTGTCACTCCGGTGAAGCAGAGATGCTAGCTGCTGCTAAGGCAGCTGGTAAGTCTGAAACATTGCAGCAGTATGCAAAAGACTATCCAAAGGGGCCGCATGATCAACCACAAAGCATGTGCCCTGCATTTGGAGCATTGCGGGTAGGTTTGCGGATGCGTAGAACTGCCACGATTCTTTCTGGTTCTGCATGCTGCGTTTATGGGTTAACTTTTACCTCACATTTTTATGGTGCACGCCGTAGTGTTGGTTATGTACCATTTAATTCAGAGACATTGGTCACTGGTAAGTTGTTTGAAGATATTCGTGATTCAGTCTATCAAGAAGCCGATCCAGAAAAATATGACGCTATCGTCATCATTAATTTATGCGTACCAACTGCTAGTGGTGTGCCACTGCAATTGTTACCAAAAGAAATTAATGGTGTACGTATCATCGGTATTGATGTGCCAGGATTCGGCGTGCCAACTCATGCAGAAGCAAAAGATGTGCTAGCAGGTGCAATGCTCAATTACGCTCGCAATGAGGCTATGTCTGGTCCAGTCCAAGCACCACGCGCTGGTCGTTCAAGCAAACCAACGATTACTTTATTAGGTGAAATTTTCCCCGCCGATCCGGTTGGCATCGGTATGATGATTGAGCCGATGGGTTTAGCAGTCGGCGCGTCGGTACCCACTCGTGAATGGCGTGAAATGTATCAAGCGCTTGATTGTGTAACGGTTGCCGCATTGCATCCCTTTTACACCTCATGTATTCGCGAATTTCAAGCAGCGGGAAGATCTATTGTTGGATCTGCCCCTGTGGGTTACGAAGGCACCGCCCGTTGGTTGGAGGCCATTGGCAAATCAACCAACACTCCACAAGATTTAATTGCTGCTGCACAAAACCGGATTCTCCCTGCGATTAAGGGCGTACTCGCTGCAGCACCGATCAAGGGCCGCATTACTTTGAGCGGCTATGAAGGTTCAGAACTCATTGTTGCCCGTTTGCTCATTGAGAGTGGCGCTGATGTCCGTTACGTTGGCTCAGCATGCCCACGCACTCCTTGGAGTGATGAAGATCGTGAATGGTTGGAGGCAAAGGGCGTTCACGTTCAATTCCGCGCTTCTTTAGAGCAAGATTTAGCCGCGATGAAAGAGTTCAAACCAGACTTGGCGATTGGAACTACTCCAGTAGTTCAAGCAGCTAAGCAAGCTTCAATCCCTTCGCTTTACTTTACGAATTTGATCTCAGCAAGACCGCTGATGGGTCCTGCAGGCGCTGGTTCACTAGCGCAGGTAATCAATGCTGCGATTGGTAATCAAGCGCGCTTTGATGAGATGAAGGCGTTCTTTGGCGATGTTGGATCTGGCTATAAATCAGGCGTTTGGGAGAATATTCCACAAGATCACCCAGAGTTCAAGGCCGAGGTTCGCCGCAAGCTAGAGAAGAAATTGAAGAAGCGCAAAGCTGAGGAGATGATGTAATGTTTGTCATCGATCACGATCGTGCTGGTGGATATTGGGGGGCGGTCTATGTATTTACTGCAATCAAAGGATTGCAAGTAGTTATTGACGGTCCTGTCGGCTGTGAAAACTTACCAGTAACTTCAGTCCTGCACTATACCGATGCGCTACCTCCACATGAGTTGCCGATTGTAGTTACCGGTTTAGAGGAAGAGCAGTTAGGCCGCGAAGGTACTGAGGGTGCAATGAAACGTGCCCACGCTACTTTAGATCCCGATCTCCCTGCAGTAGTGGTGACTGGCTCTATTGCAGAAATGATTGGTGGTGGTGTTACTCCTGAAGGCATGAATATTGCCCGCTTCTTGCCAAGAACTATTGATGAAGATCAATGGCAATGCGCTAACCGTGCAATGTATTGGTTATGGAGTGAATACGGTACTCGTAAGATTCCAGAACGTAAACCAAGAGCAGAAGGTGAAAAGCCGCGCGTCAATATTATTGGACCCTGCTATGGCACATTCAATATGCCAAGTGATCTAGCCGAGATTCGTCGTCTAGTTGAAGGCATTGGTGCCGATATTAATATGGTGTTCCCGCTAGGATCTCATTTATCTGAAGTGGAGAACCTGGTCAATGCAGATGTCAATATCTGTATGTATCGCGAGTTTGGCCGCATGCTTTGTGAAGCTTTAGAGCGCCCTTACTTGCAAGCACCACTGGGTTTACATAGTACTACTCAATTCTTACGAAAACTCGGTGAATTGCTTGGTTTAGATCCAGAGCCATTTATTGAGCGCGAGAAACACACCACCATTAAGCCAATCTGGGACTTATGGCGTTCAGTGACCCAAGATTTCTTCAGTACAGCCAGTTATGCAGTAGTTGCTAATGAAACATATACCCGAGGTATCCGTCACTTCTTATCAGATGAGATGGGTTTGCCTTGCAGCTTTGCTGTGCCAAGAAAGCCTGGGGAAAAAACCAATAATCAAGATGTTCGCAAACTGACTAAAGAGAAGCCACCACTAGTGATGTTTGGTAGCTACAACGAAAGAATGTACCTGGCTGAAACTGGCAGTAAAGCTTCTTATATCCCTTCATCATTTCCTGGCGCGATCATTCGCCGCCATACCGGTACACCATTTATGGGTTACGCCGGTGCAACATACATCATTCAAGAATTTTGTAACGGATTATTTGATGCGCTCTTTTATATCCTGCCGTTAGGGACGGATATGGACAAGGTTGATGCATCACTTACCCGTACTTATCGATCCAATGCTTTACCTTGGGATCAGGATGCTCAGAAATTGGTTGCGGACTTCATTAAAACCAGGCCAGTACTGATTCAGATCTCTGCTGCAAAAGAGATGCGAGACCGCGTAGAGCAAGATGCAGAAAAGGCTGGCGAAGAAAGAATTACAGCTGCAAGAGTGAAGTCCTCTTGCAAAGAAATTATTGAAGAGGTCGAAGCATGATTTTCTCAACATCAAAAGTTAATTACAACAAATCCATTGATTTGTTGGAAACGGAATGTGGCATGCCGTACGCTACAGCCCATGTCGCGCGGGTTAAGCGCGGTAACGGCCGCAAGGCTATTTTTGAAGGAGGTAATTGGTTATGAGTGATCACAGAACAGGTTCAATATCTGGCCTTACTGATGACGAAGCCAAGGAGTTTCACCAGTTGTATATCCAAGGTTTAGTTGGTTTTACTTCTATAGCTGTCGTAGCCCATATTTTAGTTTGGGCATGGCGTCCTTGGTTCCATTGAAAACGGAATAAATCTTAGGGGAATGATATGAAAATGGATCACGTTATCAGCAGAGAAAAAAATATGATTAGAGAGGACTCAATCACTTTTAATCTTATTTTTATTTTATGTTTCATAGTGTGTTTTGTTATTTCTTTATTCACCCAGATTTTGCCAACGAAGTGGAGTTCTTGGCTTCCTGGAGCTGAAGAAAAATCGCTTATCGATGGCACGAGCTCGGCAGTTTATGGCTTTATGTCTTACTTAAATTAGGAGAAGATTATGTGGAGAATTTGGAAACTTTATGATCCTTTGCGATCAATGGTTGTTCAAGGTATTTTTCTGTTTGGTCTTGCAGCGATGATTCACCTCATTTTGCTTAGCAGTGTGCGTTACAACTGGTTGGATGGTTTGAGCCAAGCCCAGTTCAAGGCAATGGAAGCAAAAGAAGGTTCTGCAATGCCGCCAGCAGTTCCAGCAGCAAAGTAATTTGTATAAAAAAATGGTGAATAGGGTTAGGTTAAAACGAGTTTTAGCTCAACCCTATTTATCCATTCATTGGAGAGCATAAAAAATGGCCATGCTTAGTTTTGAAAGAAAGTATCGTGTTCGGGGCGGTACATTAGTCGGTGGGGACTTATTCGATTTTTGGGTGGGGCCGTTTTATGTTGGATTTTTTGGTGTCACCACTGTTTTCTTCGCTTTTTTAGGCACTGCACTAATTCTGTGGGGTGCTTCACAGGGGCCAACATGGAACCCTTGGCAGATTAATATTGCACCACCGGATATTAGTTACGGATTAGGTTTTGCTCCCTTATTAAAGGGCGGGCTATGGCAACTGATTACAGTCTGTGCCTTAGGCGCATTCTTTTCATGGGCCTTACGGGAAATTGAAATTTGTCGAAAACTCGGCATGGGTCTTCATGTTCCCTTTGCCTACTTAATGGCGGTATTTGCTTATTTCACTCTGGTCATTATTCGGCCTGTGCTGATGGGTGCATGGGGTTATGGATTCCCATACGGCATCTTAAGCCACCTAGATTGGGTTTCTAATACGGGCTATCAATACTTACATTTTCATTACAACCCAGCCCATATGATTGCTGTGTCTTTATTCTTTACTACGACCTTTGCCCTCGTTTTACATGGCGGCTTAGTCTTGTCATCCACCAATCCGCAGAAAGGGCAGTTTGTTAAAACACCTGAGCACGAAGATACATTCTTTAGGGATGCGATTGGTTATTCCATTGGAACTTTGGGCATACATCGCCTTGGACTATTTTTGGCTTTAGCAGCAGTTTTCTGGAGTGCCGTTTGTATTGTGATTAGTGGTCCATTTTGGTCTCGTGGTTGGCCTGAATGGTGGGGTTGGTGGTTGAACCTCCCGATTTGGCGATAAGAGAGGAATACAAATATTATGGAATATCAAAACCTTTTTACTCAAGTACAGGTAGTTGCGCCACCGCATCACGGTGTTTCTATTGATCCCTATGATGAGCGTGAGCGCTTTGGTGAACCTAAGCTATACCATTTATTTGGTCGTCTAGGTAATGCTCAGCTAGGACCAATTTATTTAGGTCGCTTAGGTTTAGCCTCTTTATTTTTCGGCATTATTGCCTTTCAGATCATTGGCTGGAATATGTTGGCCTCAGTGAATTGGAGCCCAATTCAATTTGTGCGCCAATTATTCTGGTTATCACTTGACCCACCTTTACCTAAGCATGGCCTATCTTTGTTTATGCCATTAAATGAGGGCGGCTGGTGGATGATGGCTGGTTTCTTCCTCACGTTATCGATTTTATTGTGGTGGGCAAGAATGTATCGCCGCGCTGTTGCCTTGGGTATGGGTACGCATATCGCCTGGGGCTTCTTAGCGGCGATCTGGTTATATCTAGTATTAGGATTTATACGTCCCATCATGATGGGTAGCTGGAGCGAGGCAGTTCCCTTTGGAATCTTCTCCCACTTAGATTGGACTGCGGCTTTCTCATTGCGTTATGGCAATTTGTTCTACAACCCATTCCATATGCTATCGATTGTCTTCCTCTATGGATCTGCACTCTTATTTGCAATGCACGGCGCTACCATTCTGGCAGTGAGTCGTTTTGGAGGAGAGCGTGAGATTGAGCAAATCGTCGATCGTGGTACAGCCTCAGAAAGAGCTGCATTATTCTGGAGATGGACCATGGGCTTTAACGCCACAATGGAATCGATTCACCGTTGGGCTTGGTGGTTTGCTGTTCTAACCCCTCTTGTTGGCGGCATTGGTATTTTGCTAACTGGAACCGTAGTAGATAACTGGTATTTATGGGCTGTGAAGCACCACGTTGCCCCTTCCTATCCCTATGTATTTGGTACTCCAGTGGCTGATCCTGCTACCTCTGGATTTGTTCTGCCGCCTACTCCTGCTGCTCCTGTTATCACAGGAGTTAAGCCATGAAGTTGTTGAGAAAATTTTTAATATTGCCGGCATTGCTGGTAAGCATTCTGTTACTGTCAGGTTGCGAGAGACCGCCAATGGAATCGGTTCAGCATGGCTTCCGTGGAACTGGTATGGACCTTGTCTATAACCCTCGTTTATTAGCTGAGCAAGCACAGAAAAATACTGTACCTGTCTCATATGGGCCTGCGCCAGCTGATGGACCTAAAGCAGGAGCGGCATATAAAAATGTAAAGGTTCTTGGTAATCTCAGTGTTGCTCAATTTGGTGGATTCATGGTTGCAATCACCAGTTGGGTAGCGCCAGAACAAGGTTGCACCTATTGCCATAATCCTGCAAACTTTGCAGATGACTCGCTGTATACCAAGCAAGTCGCGCGCAATATGATTTTAATGACACAACGGGTGAATACGCAATGGCAAGACCACGTTGCTCAGACTGGTGTGACTTGTTATACATGCCATCGCGGTAATAACATTCCTCAGCAGGTTTGGTTTAAAGAGCCAAAACAACAAACTGGTAATGGTCTTCTTGGTAATAAAAATGGGCAAAATACTCCGGTAAGTAGCTCGGGTTATGCTTCCTTGCCAAATGACTATTTCTCTCAATACCTCAGTAAATCAAGCAACATCAGAGTGGCAGGTAATACAGCATTACCAACGGGTAATAAGCACAGCTTCAATGAAACGGAATCGACCTATGCTTTGATGATGCATTTTTCAAAATCTTTGGGGGTCAATTGCACCTATTGTCACAATTCTCGTAACTTCTCATCATGGGAAGAAAGCCCACCTCAAAGAGCAAGGGCTTGGTATGCGATTCGAATGGCGCGAGATATTAACAATAACTATATGGAGCCTATCAAGGGGTTATTTCCTCCGCATCGTTTAGGTCCAACAGGTGATGTCGCTAAAGCCAATTGCGCTACTTGCCACCAAGGCGCTTATAAGCCTCTTTATGGTGTATCGATGTTGTCAGATTATCCTTTTTTAACTGGACCTGCTAAGGTGACTCAGAAATCAAAAGATTCTGATCCTGCAGCGAAATCAGTGGCAATGAAGTAGTCTATTGCTTGTTCACACCAATAGCGTCATAGGTTCAATATGACGCTATTTTTTTGTAGAAAATCTAGTTTAAGTAAATGTTAAAAAAAGCTGACTTGAAAGAAGATGAAGTATCAACTGCGATTGTCATTGGTAGTGGCTTTGGTGGGTTGGCAGCTGCTATTCGTTTATCTTGCAGAGGTTACAAGGTCATTGTTTTAGAAAAGCTCGATGCTCCAGGGGGCAGGGCTTACGTCCATCATCGCGATGGATTTACGTTTGATGCAGGGCCTACCATCATTACTGCGCCATTCTTGCTTGAAGAATTATGGGGGTTGTGTGGTAAGAAGATGTCAGATGATGTGGATCTGCGCAGAATGGATCCTTTTTATCGAATTCGTTTTGATGATGGTACTCACTTTGATTACACGGGTGACCCAGCCAGAATGCGTGCTGAAGTTGCGAAGTTTGCACCAGAAGACTTGCCAGGTTATGAGCGATTTTTAGCCGAAGCAGAAAAATGCTACAAACTTGGATTTGAAGAACTTAGCTCAACAGCATTTGACTCAATGAGTGATTTAATTCGTGCAATTCCATCAATGATCAAAATGAAGGCTTGGGAAAGTATTTATAAATTAGTTGCACGTCATTTGAAGAATGACAAGATACGTCAAGTGATGAGTTTTCATCCACTTTTAATTGGGGGAAACCCGTTTTCTGTTACTGCAGTCTATGCGCTCATCAACTCTTTAGAGCGACGCCATGGAGTGCATTCTGCGATGGGCGGAACAGGCTCTTTAATTAAAGGCTTAGCGGGTTTATTGACTGGAAGAGGTGTTGAAATTCGTCTGAACTCTGAGGTCAAGCGCATTGAAGTGGTAAATGGGAAAGCTCAAGGCGTAACGCTAGCTAATGGGGAATTTATTCCTTCAGATATTGTGGTCTCTAATGCGGATGCTGCCTGGACTTATCAAAAATTGATTGCCCCAGAGCATCGCAAAGTGTGGACTGACTCCAAAGTAAATAAGAGCAAATACTCTATGAGTCTTTTTGTTTGGTACTTTGGTACGGATCAGCAATATCCCGATGTTCCTCACCATATGATCTTGTTGGGTAAACGCTATAAAGACTTATTAACAGACATCTTTAAGAAACATGTGCTTGCCGATGACTTTAGCCTATATTTGCATAGGCCAACTGCCACCGATCCATCTCTAGCTCCTGCTGGAGGCGATACTTTTTATGTATTAGCTCCAGTGCCGAATTTAGCCAGTGGCACAGACTGGGCTAAAGAAGCTGAGCCCTATCGTCAAGCGATCGCTAAGTACTTGGATAAAAGTGTTTTGCCGGGGTTCGAAAAGCATCTTAAAACGTCCTTTTGTATGACACCGCAAGATTTTCAGGATCGCCTCTTATCAGTGAAAGGTGCTGCATTTGGTTTTGAGCCACTTCTGCTCCAAAGCGCTTGGTTTAGGCCGCATAACCGTAGCGAAGATGTTAAAGGCCTTTATATGGTTGGCGCTGGAACTCACCCAGGTGCGGGTATCCCCGGTGTTTTATCTTCTGCAAAAGCATTAATGTCTGTAGTACCAGATCCTAAAAAAGTTCTAGCATGAGTCAAAATATTAAAGACCTTCAAGAGTGTGTCGCAACTATGCGAGATGGATCCAAGTCCTTCTTTGCTGCCTCTAGAATTTTGCCTCAAAGAGTTAGAGATCCTGCAACTGCACTCTATGCATTTTGTCGGATTACTGACGATGTTGCGGATGCGGTAGATGCAGAGCCTGATGCAATTCCTAAGTTGCGTGAACGTCTTGATCGAATCTATCAAGGCACGCCAGATGATATTGCTGCTGATCGAGCCTTATCCATTGTTGTCAAAGAATTTGATCTTCCCATCAGTTTACCCCTAGCCTTAATAGAAGGTTATGAGTGGGATACACAATTTAGAACTTACGATACCTTAGAGGACTTATTGGATTATTGCGCTAGAGTTGCCGGTACAGTAGGAGCAATGATGTGCGTCATCATGGATCGTCGGGAGCCTGAAACTTTGGCAAGAGCTTGTGAGCTTGGCCTTGCGATGCAGCTCACTAATATTGCACGTGATGTTGGCGAAGATGCTGCTAATGGGCGAATCTATTTACCTCTGAATTGGCTGAGAGAGGCTGGTCTAGATCCTCAAGCCTGGTTAAGTAAGCCTGAGTTTAACGAACAAATTGCGAGTGTTATTGCTCGTCTCTTAAAGCATGCCGATGTTTTGTACTCTCGTGCAGAAAGTGGAATTTCTGATTTACCGTGGGATTGTCGTCCAGCAATTCAGGCAGCTCGATTGATTTATGCAGAGATTGGTCGACAAGTAGAAAAACTTAATTTGGATTCTGTTTCAACAAGAGCTTATGTACCCTCTAAGAGAAAAGTCATTCTTTTGGCAGAAGCCTTTACCGCAATTTCTAAGATATTTTCAAGGCAGCTTAAAGTGGATGCCGATAAAGCCATTCAGTATTTAGTAAATGCAGTCATTAAGGTGCCTCATGAAAAGCGTTTCGAAGGAACAGCTCACGATCGTTTACTCTGGTTTGTAGATCTGATGGAGCGACAAGAGCAACGTCGTAATCCACGCAAGAGTGGTAGGGCTCTACAGTAGTTATTGGGGCATTACCAAGTAACGCGGGGCATTCTCCAGGGGAGCATGAATTGCGTTGTAGCTAAAGTAAGCTTCGGTACGCTTAAGGTCTCGTGAAATGAGAGCACCTTTTCTCCCAGTAGTTCAGAATTTAAAACAGAGCGGGTATAAAAGGGTGTGTTTTCTAAAATCTTTTGCACTCTCAAACTCTCAGAATTTTGATTGCGCATATGCCCCTGAATACCCCATATCGTTTTTGGCAGTGCTTGCCTTGGAGGGGGCTCAAAGTGATCAATCGTGCCATTGGGATTAAATGTCAATGCCAATATATTTTCTTGGGCATTCTTTTCTCGCACATCATAAATTACCGAAGTTCTGCCACCACTCATTTCTGCTCTTGACCAATCCCATTCATGAAAGCTTTGGCTGATGGGCTCATCTCCTTCATTAGAATCTAAATAAGCATTCCCTTCCCATTTCAAGTCTGGAGAATTTAAGTTCACCTTGACACGTGCTGATGGGGCCAGAGGCCCCCAGCGGTGCTTACCAGCAGCATCTAGTGGCGTACTAAAGTTAAATAAGCTGTTGGGATAGAGTTCAACAGTGCCTGCGATCTTTTGCCCAAAAGGAACTGCACGTTCTAATATTTGAATAGTTAATTTATTACCGTCCCATTGCAGGCTGCTAGGGCCAATGACAAACTCGCTTGAGTTTCGGGAGACTTGTTTTTCTCCTCGCTCAGTCATAGCCCAACGATTTTTTCCGGGACTATAGATCGCAATATTCAGAGAACAATGATTTTCAGGGTTGACTGCCGGATTATTTCTTCTTGCCCAGGCATAGTAGGGGGAGAAAACACTACCAACAAATGCAATCAGTACGATGCCATTCTTACCATCATCGCTTAGAGCATCGATGTACCACCAGAGATAAGCATTCTCCCTGACAGCTTGATCAAACCGAGGTGATCCATCAGGGTTGCGGCCGCCATGCGTCCCGATAGTGCTGCCATTGGCACTCCCGGACCTGGATGCACGCTGCCCCCCGCTAGGTAGAGACCCGGAATCGGGCTTTGCGCTGAGGCTCGCCCAAAGGTTTCCATCCAGCCATGATTGGCTTGGCCGTAAAGAGCTCCACCCGTTGCTGGAAATAGTTGATTGAAAAGAGAGGGCGTTGTGCGTTGACATATTGCGCTATCCAAGTCGATATTAAGACCACATTGTTGTAGAAGGCTAAAAGTTTCTTGTTCGCATGCTTCAATTTCTTGAGTACTGAATTCTGACTGATCGCCATTTGCTGGAGCATTGACTAGGCATAGTAGTCTTTCAGGGTTTGAGCTTGATTGATGGACATCACCTTGATCCTGAGCGCATACATATACCGTTGGCTTTCGGGGGAGACGTTTTTTTTGAAAAGTATCATCAAACTCAGCACGATAGTCTTGATTAAAGAATACATTATGTCTGACTAAAGGAAAGCCATCTGCTTTAGCATTGATGGACCAAGTAACTGCAGAAAGCGATCTTTTGGCTGCGCTAGGTGCTGCCATTTTTGCATTCAATGATTGCTTACTGGCTGGGTTCAGTAGACCCGTTTGAAGCGCAGCCAGATCACCATTAAAAATGACTGCTTGTGCTTGAATGCTTGTGCCGTCAGCCAATCTCACTCCACTAGCACGACCTTGCTCTATTAGGATTTCTTCGCAGGCTTGGCCAGTCATGAATTGGACACCTTTATCTTGCGCTAACTTCTGAAGGGCTTTGACTAGGCTGTACATGCCACCTTCAATTGCCCATACCCCTTGCGCCTCCACATCAGCAATTAACATTAAGGTAGCGGGTGCTTGATAGGGGGATGATCCGCAATACGTTGCGTATCTTCCAAAGAGTTGGCGCAATCTGGGGTCGTGGAAGTAGTCGCCGAGTGATTTCCATAATGTATTAAATAAGCCAATCTCGTACAAGACCTTGGATCCTGATATTCCAAGATCCGTAATCATGCCTCCGAAGCTAGGCTTTTCAGAAAGCATGTAGGGTTTCTCAAGTGCTCGATAGAGTTTGCGGCATTGTTGGGAGAATTGAAGAAAGCGATCTGCTTCCGCCGCAGAAGAAAATTCCTTGATCGCTTCGGCTGACTGATCCACATTAGCAAATAAATCTAGCCGCTCATCTTTGCTCCATGCATGACGGGCCAATATTTCCAGCTTAGTAATCTTTAGTTCAGATTCTAAGGTGGTACCCACTTTTTGAAAGAGTGCATCAAAAACCCAGCGCATGGTAAAGACCGTTGGACCGGAGTCTATCGGCGCAGGAGAGAGAGGGTCGCTAGAACAATTTAATTGCCGAATCTTGCCGCCTAGTCGATCCTCTTTTTCTATCAGAATGACTTCCACTCCAGAGGATGCCAGATCGAGTGCGCAACTTATGCCACCAATGCCGCCACCGACAATAACAACTGGCAGTTTAGACAAGGGTGCGACCTTTCCAGCTGCCATCTGCATCAAAAGGGATGTAGCGAGAAAACATGGATTCAGAAAAATAATGACCACTCAAGGACGCGCGAATTGCATTTTGGTGAGCACCTTGTCGGGCATATTGATCCATCGCCGCTTGAGACTCCCAAATGGTGAAGGTTGCCTGTCGAAAGAAGGGCGCTTCACCAACTCCGGCGGCAATAATGCAACCAGAAGATTGCCCAAGTGAGATTTCTGCTGCGGGTTGCTTGCGCCAAAATGGAATGCAATATTGCGGCTTTATAGATGCTCTGGTAATCGATACGATTGGACCGGCAGAGGGTGCTTCAGCTGTGATGTGTGGAGCGAAGCCTGACCATTTACCTTTGATGGAATAGGCCTTCAGTTTGACTGAGAAAAAATCCTGAGCATGTGCTCTATACCAGCGAATTAATCTTGAGGATTGGTAAAACTGTTCTAGGCTAGCTATGTCTTGAAAAACGCAAAATAGTGCTTGATGGGTTCCGCTGGGATGAATCGAGAAGCCACCATTTTTACCTGAACCCATATGTTTATAGAATTTCAGTCCTGGAGTTCTCCAGAGCCCTAAGCGGGCAAACATGAGTCTGAGAATACCGCTGATTTTTGCTGATAATTGGATATCAACCAAAACCATTAAGGCAACTTGGCCGTTCATTACGGTCTTTCTAATCAATAGCCTTAATGTCGCTATCTACTAAGCCATATTTTCGCAGCTTAATATATAGGCTTTGACGTGATAAGCCTAAGATTTCAGAGGCTGAAACGCGGTTGTCATTGCTTAAGTCTAGGGCAGCCTTGATGCAAAGTTCCTCAATCAAGTCAGTTGTCTCGGTAAGGATGTCCTTTAGAGGAACTTTTCCAACTAACATTGATAATTCTTCAGAGCTACGCACTAGTTTTTTGTCTATGCGTTTGCCTTTGTTTTCCCTCGAATCGATTTGTCGAAAAATCATACCAACACAAGCGCGTGGATGGGACACGGATACTGCAGAAATATCGACCAATTTAAAGCTACTACCATTGTTGCTAATCGAAGAGATGCAGGATTGCGCACTCGCTCTTCCCTTAAGGGATTGCATCATCCGATCAAAATCCGCTGTCTCTGAGCCTAGATAATTTTGTATAGAGGTGCCGATTAATTCTTGCTCACCCTTGGCACTGCTTAACTTAATAAAAGCTTTATTGGCTTTTAGGATTAGGCCTTCCGGGGTGCAAACGACAAAACCGTAAGCATTATTTTCAATAGCCTTCACGGTTAAAGAGTCCGACTCTAATAACAGAGCTGGTTGGTTGAGGTCCAGTGGATTCAGATTCAGTAGTAAGTGGGGTTTCCCGCTATTGGTAAAAGAGCTTGCGCTGATATGAATTTTTTTGCCGCCAATAAAAGAGGTGTTTAAGTCTCTAGACTCACCTATTTCGAGCATCTCTTGAAAAAAGCTGGTTACTCTACTGAGTTCATCGGCGGGTAGGAGCGATAGAAACGATCTTCCAATGCAATCATTTTTAGCAACCAGTAGTTGTTTGATAGCATTGTTATTCATCTCGACTATTGGGTATCCATCATCCGCTTGAAGAATGATGATGGATTCAGCGCCTATTTCAAAGATAGACCGAAAGCGTTCTTCCAGCTGATTTATTTGCAGATAGTTTTGACTTATCTGTTTTTGAGCTGCCACTAAATCTTGTTGAAGCTGAGCAACTTCTGCAAGATCTCTACCAATCACAATAATTTTTTGATTCGACAGCGCCTTGATAGAGGCGCACATGATTGGTAATGAGCTATCTTTCGCATTGCTAGAGAGATTAATTTGTCTAAATTTGGAAATATTGTCTCGGTTGGCATCGTCCAACAAGTGCTGAACTTTTTTTCTACTGTCAGGCTCCACTACCTCTAGCCATTTTTTCCCAATGAGATCATCTGGAATATGCTTTGCTAGACTCTGTTTATGGGAGTAGATATCTTGTATTGATCCAGCGTCATCCAATACAAAGGAGATGTCTGTGGATGCTTGCGCTAAATGGCTAAGCTCTTCACTACTTAAGTTCTGAAAGAGGTTATGTGGTTGCTGTGAAATGGGCATCTTAATTTAAGCGAGTTCTTTGTGATAGCAGGTCAGAAACTCTTTTGATAGCTTCTTCTGCCGTAAGGGCACAAACGTCTGCAGAGCAGCTACTGACTAGCTCGGGTTTAAAGTCGAACAACGGACCGCCCACCATCGTCAACACCCCTTTATTTTTTGAGACTCTTTTTATTTCTTTTAACAATGATTCCATTGTATCCCACTGAGCCTCAGTTGAGACAGAAATGGCAACTAAATCACAGGCTTGCAAACGAATTCGATCCTTCAACTCGTCGCTAGAAATTTCAATTTCTACCGTTGTATTCCAGCCGGCGAGTTTGAAAAACTCACCCAACATTAAGATGCCTAGGGTGTGCTGTGATCCTGGCACATTAACAAGAAGGGCATTTCCCTGGAACTCGCTGAAATTACTTTGATTTACGAAGATGGGGCTAAGCTGGTGAATCAGATTCTGAGCGCGGCCTAGGGCAAGCGTGACCTCCGTAAAGCTATTTTCATCATTCTCCCAAAGCTCTTGTAAGCGCCTAGTAGATGCTGGGATGAGATTGACATAAAGGGAGATAAGAGAATGCCCCGATCTTTGCATCCGTTCAATATAGGAGAAGCAGTCTTCTACGGGACCATCTAGTAGCGTTTGGCAAAAATCGACAATTTCAGTCTGTTTCACCTCAATCTCACTAGCTTCTTCTCCATTCTGATCATCGGCAGAAAAAAGTTTATGTCCCATGAGCAAGCGGGGAATGATTTCAGATTCGATGGTTTTATTGAGCCACAGCATCATTTCTGCATTATCTAATTCGCCTAAATTAGATTCGAATTTTTTTTTCAGCGATTCCGACAAAGCCCATCTCCCAAAGATGTAATGAGTAATACAAAGCGAAGGGTGCTGAATGCTCACCGAAAATATGCTGCAGTGCAATAAGTAATCCAGTTTGTGTCAAAAGGGACTACTTTGATCCGGTACCATTTAGCCTCCTTTTTCAGGAACTTGCCATAGGGAAAATACCAGTCTAGGGTTATCCCGAGGACTTTCTTTTCTTAAATACCGTAAACTTTCTGTGACACTTTTGGCTTTAAAAAGTGCGTTACCGATTGTCTTAAAGTTGTTTTGGAAAATACAGCAGACTGTGCATGCAAAAAATATATAAACCTCTTTACACCCCAGAGGAGAGGGTAAGAAGAGACCAGACTAAATGGACCCTGGTTCAGGGAATTTTAGCGCCCGTTCAATTCTTAGTTTTTTTAGTCAGCTTATATTTAGTTGTTCGTTTTTTGTGGACAGGGGAAGGGGAGTCCGCGGCCAATATCTCGGTGGTGGTGAAAACTTTAACGCTCTACACCATCATGATTACTGGATGCATTTGGGAAAAAGTAGTCTTCAATTGCTACTTATTTGCGCCGGCATTCTTCTGGGAAGATGTCTTCAGTATGTTGGTATTGCTTTTGCATACTCTATATCTAGTGGCTTTAGCAACGGGATACTTAGACCAATATCAATTAATGATTTTGGCATTAGCGGCATATGCAACTTATGTGATTAATGCAGGCCAATTTATTTGGAAGTTGCGGATGGCGCGCTTAGATCAAGAAAAGAAGCAGCGCGAGTCTCGGATTGGCGCTGAGGCTATTCGCCTTGAAGCTGCTCAAGCGGCGAGTGTTTATAGCTCTAAAGCCACCTTAACCGGTTTAAGTGCGGAGGAGGCGGAAGAGTTGCATCGCAATCTAGTTCAAGGGACACAATTTTTTGGATTTATAGCAATCATTGCGCATCTCCTCGCCTATATTTATTCCCCTTGGTTGAAATAATTTAAAAGACTCCCTCACTACTCATGCAAAAGAATTCATACACCCAAAAACGTAGCCAGTTAGAGGAATACTTTGACCGGACGGCGGTTGATGCTTGGGCGAAGTTAACTTCGACTGCGAAAGTGAGTGGTATTCGCGCCAAGGTCAGAGCAGGTCGTGAAGAGATGCGCCACCTACTACTTAGTTACTTGCCAAACGATTTGACTGGGCACCGAGTGTTGGATGCTGGCTGTGGCACGGGAGTGTTGGCAGCCGATTTAGCGAAGCGCGGGGCACATGTCCTCGCGATTGACTTATCACCCACTTTAGTTGATTTAGCTCGCGAGAGAATTGGCAATGATTTTGGAGCGGGCTCTATTGAGTTTCGCTCTGGCGATATGCTCGATCCTGCCTTAGGTGAATTTGATCATGTCGTTTGTATGGATTCGATGATTCATTATCACCATTTGGATATTGCTGATGCTATGGCCAAACTGGCTGATAGAACTCGAGCCAATATCGCCTTTACTTTTGCTCCCAACAATGCGGCACTGAGTACATTACTCACTCTTGGCAGCTTATTTCCGCGTAGTGATCGATCACCGTTTATCCAACCGATTTCGATGGATTCCCTCACCAGAACTTTTAGTCAGCATGATGGTCTAGTTGATTGGGCGCCAGTGAGCACCCAAAAAGTACAGCGTGCTTTTTATTTTTCACAGGCTATGCGTCTTAGTAAGAAGCAGGCCAATTCAAGCACAGTACGATAGAGATGAAAATGTTTACTCTGACCTGGCGCGGCAAAGAGCTATTTGAAAATTGGAAACGAGTGAGTCCAAGATTCTTGCCTTTTGCTGATATCGCCACCAAAGAGTTGCCACTCAGCCGTCTCTTAAGGCTATCGCTATTTCAGGTCTCAGTAGGCATGGCAATGGTGATGCTCATTGGCACCTTAAATCGCGTGATGATTGTTGAGCTGCAAGTGAGCGCCGCTTTAGTTTCGATTATGGTTGCTCTACCCTTACTATTTGCGCCCTTTAGAGCCTTGGTTGGATTTAAGAGTGATAGTCACAAGTCTTTCCTTGGCTGGCGCAGAGTGCCTTATATCTGGATTGGCTCCTGGTTGCAGTTTGGTGGCTTTGCCATCATGCCCTTTGCATTAATTCTGTTGTCAGGTGACACCACATGGCCTACTTGGTTTGCACAAGCAGCAACTGGGCTAGCTTTTTTATTGGTGGGTGCTGGCATGCAGACTACGCAAACGGCTGGCTTGGCTTTGGCATCAGACCTCGCTGAACCTCAGGCCAGACCTAGAGTAGTTGCACTCATGTATATGATGCTGTTAGTAGGTATGGCAGTCAGCAGTGCCATCTTCGGCTATTTGCTTATTGACATTACACCTCTGCTGTTAATTCGCGTAGTGCAGGGTGTCGCTGCTACTACTCTGATACTCAATGTAATCGCAGTCTGGAAGCAAGAGCCTCGCCAGCCCCATTTAACAGCCTACTCAACTCCAACCCCTAGCTTTAAAGAAACTTGGGCAACTTTTGCAAAGCAAGGCAAAGTGATGCGTTTCTTAGTGGCCTTAGGTTTGGGCACGGCGGCCTTTAGCATGCAAGATATTATTTTGGAGCCGTACGGCGCTGAAGTGCTGGGTCTATCAGTCAGTGCAACCACGGTATTGACCAGCTTAACTTCATTAGGAGCCCTAACTGCTTTTGCTATAGCAGCGCGTTATTTAAATCGCTCTATTGATTCCTATCGCCTTGCTGCCATTGGCGCTCTATTTGGCATTCTGGCATTTAGTTGTGTGATTTTTTCCGAACCATTGCTCTCCCCAACGCTATTTCGTTGCGGTGCATTTTTGATTGGCTTTGGAGGCGGTTTATTTTCCGTAAGCACCTTAACAGCTGCAATGAGTTTTGAGTCGGGCGGCATGAATGGTTTAGTTCTCGGTGCCTGGGGTGCAGTACATGCTTCCGCATCGGGCATTGCTATTGCGGCTGGCGGCGTAATACGTGATGGGATTTCTAGCTTAGCGACCAGTGGCTTGTTAGGGGACGGTCTGCTATCTACCGCTACAGGTTATAGCTTTGTTTATCACATTGAATTTTATTTACTGTTTATTACATTGATCGCAATTGGGCCTTTAGTCATTATGAACAAGCAGCCCGTGATGAATGGTTCTCAGAAGTTTGGTTTAGATGAATTACCGAGTTAAATAGCGGCACAGTATGTTTTTTCACATTAAGCGTTATTGTTAAAAGGGAGAGCAAGATGGCAACCGGAGCAATTACAGAATATGTAGATGTTGCGCAATTAGTGCTGTATGCATTTTGGGTATTTTTTGCAGCGCTAGTCTATTACCTTACTATCGAAAGTAAGCGTGAAGGGTTTCCGCTGGAATATGACATTCGAGGCGAGACACGACGAGCTGCCGGAATTGCGGGTATGCCGGCACCGAAGACTTTTCATACGGAGTATTGGGGTGATGTGACCGTTCCAAAAGATGGGCCTTTGGAACAAGTGGCCGCCAGACCTTCAAGCTACCTCAATGGCGCTCCTTTAGTTCCAACCGGAAACCCAATGTTAGATGGCGTTGGACCAGGTGCATTTACGAAGCGCGCAGACATTCCTGATATGACATCAGAAGGTCAAAAGCGAATTCTGCCTGGACGTTTACTCGGTCAATTTACGGTAGCCAAACAAGATAAAACGCCAGTTGGTATGGAAGTCATGGGTGACGATGGTTTGATCGCTGGTACCGTGAAAGAGCTCTGGATTGATCAGGCTGAAGTCGTGATTCGCTATTTTGAAATTGAAACCTTGCCAGAGTTTGGTGGCAGAAGAGTATTACTGCCGATGAATTTCTCACGAATTCATCGGGACTATATCAAGGTTGAATCGATTCTTGCGAATCAATTTGCTTTGGTTCCAGGGTTAAAGAGTCAGGATCAAATCACCCTATTGGAAGAAGAGAAGATCATGGCTTACTTTGGTGGCGGAACCTTGTATGCAACACCTGAGCGTCAAGAACCCCTTATTTAAATTGCTATTCATTGAAAGTATTTTGTGAATCAAAAACCACATCAATCAGCAGAGTATGAGTTTGAGGCTGCCTTAGGGCTGCCAGAACCATTGCCACAAGACGAAGTGATCTTGTGGCAGGGCGCTCCCAATTGGATCTCTATGGCTAAGCATGTATTTCGTTTGCAGTGGCTTAGCTTGTACTTTGCAGTGATTGTGATTTGGCAAGCGATTTCAGTATTCGGTAGTGAGGGTGGCTTGGCCGAAGGATGGAGTAGCGTAGCGCTTGCCTTCTTCTTAGCTGTGATTGGTCTTGTGTTGGTTGGACTATTAGCTTACTGGTCTGCAACGACGACTATGTATACCTTAACGAACCGTCGTATCGTAATGAGGGTTGGCATTGTTTTGACTGTGACATTTAATCTCCCTTATAAGACATTGGGTAGTGCAGATCTAAAGCTATACAAAGATGGAACGGGCGATATTCCGATGCAGATTGCTACCGAGGATAAGATTGCCTTCTTTCATTTATGGCCTCATGTACGCCCATGGCGTTTAGCTACACCGGAACCTATGATGCGTTGCGTTCCTGATGCCAAGGCAGTTGCAAGCATATTGACAGAAGCTTGGACTGTATCTACCGGACTTAGCAAAATGGAAGTACTCGATGCTCAAGTGACACAAGCGGGAGTGCAGACGGCATGAGCGCTCCAGAAAGAAAAGATTTTCTATCGCCAGTAGCAAAAATACTGGTTGTCGACGTCATCGTCATCGTGCTCTTATTGGTATTTATTAATAGCCGCGATTTAAGTCAGGTGAGAGAGTCGGATGCAGCGCCATTTAAAGTCTTGCAATTGCGCTTTGAAGATCGGCCAGATGGCTCGATTGCCGTCATTAATTACAAAACTGGACAGCAGATTGAGTCTGTTCAGGGTGAGGCAGGATTTATTAGGGGTACTTTGCGCGGGCTTGCCCAAGAAAGAAAGCGTAGGGGCTTGGACAGTGGGCCACCCTTTGAGCTCATTTACAGAGCGGATGGTCGCTTGACTTTATCGGATACAGCAACGGGTCGCATGGTCGATCTGGAGTCTTTTGGGCCTACGAATGCGGGAACATTTTATAAATTGCTTGACCCAGTGCATTTAGCAGCAACAGTTAAATAATTTTTCTTTTTATTTGGAGTAGGAAATGAATTTAGATAGCGCAGAAAGTATGTTGCAAAGTCAAATCCCTGCAAAGGGTGAAATTAATGAATCTACCAAGATGGCATTGGAAGATGCTGTATTGAGCCCGCGCTTTTATACAACCAATTTTAAAGAGATGGATCGTATCAGCATTGATTCCTTGCGCCCGGAGTGGGATGCATTGATGGCGGAGTATGAAGGTGACAATAATCATGATCATTTTCAACGTCCTGCAGATATGGAAAAAGATTATTCCAATCTACACCCAGCTTTATATGACGAGTTTGTTGATTTCTTGATCAGCTCCATTACTTCCGAGTTCTCTGGTTGCATTTTGTATGCAGAGATCAAGCGTAAAGTCACTAATCCAGATATGCGCATGTTGTTCGGTTACATGGCTAGAGATGAAAGTCGTCATGCGGGCTTCATTAATCAGTGGCTCAAAGACTTTAATATCGGTATTGATCTAGGTTTTTTGGCGAAATCCAAGAAATATACTTACTTTAGGCCTAAGTTTATTTTTTACGCCACGTATCTCTCCGAGAAGATTGGTTACGCCCGTTACATCACCATTTTCCGGGAGATGGAAAGTCGCCCCGAAGTTCGCTTTCATCCGATCTTTTTATGGTTTGAGCGCTGGTGTAATGACGAGTTTCGCCATGGCGAGTCCTTTGCGCTCATCATGCGCGCCAATCCTAAATTACTTCAAGGTGTTAATAAGTTATGGATTCGTTTCTTCATTCTCGCGGTATATGCCACGATGTATGTTCGTGACCATACCCGGATTGAGCTTTATAAGGCCATGAAGATCTCGCCAACGGATTATGACAAGAAGGTACTTTTTATTACCAACGAAATTATTAAGCAAGTTTTCCCAATTTCTGTGAATTTAGATGACCCCCGTTTCTATCAGTGCCTTGAAGAGATGAGGGCACTGTTCGAAAAGATGGATGTTTATAAAAAAGAGGGTGGCCTCATCAACAAGTTGAAGACGGCTCTTTTAGGTGCTCGTGCTGGCATTGTATTTTTGAAGCTGTATTTCATGCCAGTGCAAGACAATGCCTTACCGGCTGATGTTCGCATGATTCCTTCTTGGTAATTTGATGAACATTGTTTGGCCTATTCTCTACTCGATTTTTATCTGGTGGTTTAGTACCGGGATTATTCTGCTCTTAAATCAGCGTGATCCCTCCACTTATAAAAATACTTTTTGGGTAAGTGGCATGGTGCTCGCAATGGCTTTGGTAGGGCTCAAAACCAGTGCTAATTTAGACACAGTCGCTGGCGCGTATTGTGGTTTTACCTGCGCCATTTTGGTTTGGGGCTGGCAAGAAATTGGTTTCTTATTTGGCTATGTCACCGGTCCTTGTCGAGAGCCCTGTCCAGAGAGTTGTCGGGGTTGGCAGAAAGCGTATCTTGCATTTAAGACAATCCAGCATCATGAGATTGCGTTGGTCATTTTGGCTCTAGCCGTGACTATGATGACTTGGGGCGGCTCAAATCAGACTGGATTTTGGACTTTTATAATTCTTTGGCTCATGAGGCAGAGTGCGAAGTTAAATATCTTCTTGGGTGTTTTAAATCTCAATGAGCGCTTCCTGCCCAATCACCTCAAATATATCTTTACTTATTTCACCTGTAAGCCAATGAATCCATTGCTACCGATATCAGTGATCGGCGGTGCTCTTTGTGCAATTCCATTATGGCAAGCTGCGTTCGATCCTAATGCAAGTGATTTCGTGGTTGCCTCAATGTCATTAACTGGCGCTATTTTGTCTTTAGCGGTCTTAGAGCATATTTTGATGGTGGTTCCTTTTTCTAGCGAAGGCTTGTGGAAATGGGGGATGCGATCATAAATACACCCACCATGCGCCGCTTTCCTGCGCCGTCCGCAATTTTAGAGTTACTAAAACCCATTACTTGGTTTCCACCCATGTGGGCTTTTGCATGTGGAGTCATTGCAACCGGCGTTTCCTTTGAGGGACGTTGGCACTTATTAATTGCTGGAGTGATTCTCGCTGGCCCGATGGTCTGCGCTGCTAGTCAGGCAGTAAACGATTGGTTTGATCGTGAAGTGGATGCCATTAACGAACCGCAGCGTCCTATTCCTTCTGGCCGGATGCCAGGGGCTTGGGGTTTATATGTCGCAATTATTTGGACCGGCCTCTCACTCTTATTGGGTTGGCTAATTAGTCCATGGGCATTTGTGGCAACACTGCTAGGCCTCTTGCTGGCTTGGTTCTATAGCATGCCGCCATTGCGCTTTAAGCAAAATGGTTGGCTGGGTAATGCGGCTTGTGGAATTTCTTATGAGGGCTTAGCTTGGTTTACAGGCTCAGCGGTAATGATGGGGGACTTATTCCCATCCACTCCATCTATTCTTCTCGCTATTTTGTATAGCATCGGCGCGCACGGCATTATGACTTTGAATGACTTCAAGGCAATTGAAGGTGATCGTCAAATGGGCGTGCTTTCTTTGCCTGTCCAACTCGGTGTTGCAGGTGCCGCCGAGAATGCTTGCTTGATGATGTTAGCTCCCCAGTTTGGCGTATTTGGCCTGTTACTGATCTGGGGTGCTTATTGGCAGGCTGGTGTGATTGTGCTGTTGATAGCGGGGCAAATAGTGATGATGCGTAATTTCCTGCTGGACCCAGTCAAGCGGGCATTATTTCTGAGTGGTTTTGGGGTGCCATTGTTTGTTGCAGGAATGATGGTGAGTGCATTTGCAGTGGCAGGACGTTTCTCGGTCAATTAATCAGGCAACCATGAACACTTCCGAATCCACCTATCTCACTTGGCCTCAAATTGCACGGCTTGGTTTAGTCCAAGCGTCTTTGGGATCGATTGTGGTGCTAACTACTTCACTGTTAAATCGCGTGATGGTAGTTGAGCTAGCTCTACCAGCAATCCTGCCGGGTGCATTGGTGGCGATTCATTATTTTATTCAGTTAATACGCCCACGCATGGGTTTTGGCTCTGACCAAACTCGCAGAGCCACTCCATGGATTCGGGGTGGGATATTGGTGCTGGCTTGCGGTGGAGTTTTGGCTGCGGCTTCAACAATCTTATTGAGTAGCTCAGTTGTACTGGGTATTGCGCTGGCTACAGTTGCCTTTTTAATGATTGGTATTGGCGTTAGCTCTAGCGGCACTGCGTTATTAGTTCTTTTGGCGAAACGCGTGGAGCCTAAAAAGAAGGCTGCAGCTGCTACTTGCGTTTGGTTGATGATGATTTTTGGTTTTGCATTTACGGCCAGTGTCAGTGGAAAGTTTCTGACGCCATTTTCATTTGAGCGTCTATTAATAGTGTCATCAACTGTCTCTGTGATTGCTGTGGCAGTTACATTCTTGGCAATTTGGGGAATGGAGTCTCCAGTGTTGAAGGCCAAACAGTCAATCGCTAATGTAGTTGAAGCGCAGTCAGAAGTGACGCCTACCAAAGCAAACTTTCGTGAAGCCTTTGCTGAGGTTTGGAAAGAAGGCAGGGTACGTTCTTTTACCTGGTTTGTCTTTGTATCTATGTTGGCTTATAGCTCACAGGACTTGATCTTGGAGCCTTTTGCTGCGGTCGCATTTGGCTTTACTCCTGCAGAAACAACCTCCTTGTCTGGCATACAAAATGGCGGCGTACTTCTGGGAATGCTTGCCTTAGCTTTTATTACGAGCAAAGCCAAATCTCAGTCTTTAACTTCATTAAGTAATTGGACTATTGGTGGTTGCCTGGCTTCAGCATTGGCAATGTTGGGTCTTGTTTTATCAGGCCCTATTGAAAGCGTGACTTTCTTTAAGGCGGCTGTTTTCTTGTTAGGCATTTTTAATGGCGCTTTTTCTATTGCCGCTATTGGATCAATGATGCAATTTGCCAGCATCGGTAGCGCGCAGCGTGAAGGTATTCGCATGGGTATTTGGGGGGCATCGCAAGCGATGGCCTTTGGTTTAGGTGGAATTATTGGAACTGGCTTAAGCGATATCGCTAGGATTGTTTTAGGTGATCCTGCTTCTGCGTATGCTTTTGTGTTTTTTCTGGAAGGTGTTTTATTTGTTGTGGCTGCCTACCTGTCATTTCAGACGCGTGCGCAAAAACAAACAAACGAACTATCAAAGCAATTGGTTGGCGTGTAATTTATCAATGATGAAGTAATGCACTCAATATATGGAGATCAGAATGAGTACTTTAGAAACTTTTGATGTCGTAGTTGTTGGCGGTGGCCCTACTGGAGCTACTGCTGCAAGTGACCTTGCTAAGAAAGGTCGAAAAGTACTCTTATTGGATCGGATGGGCCGAATTAAACCTTGCGGTGGGGCTATCCCTCCACGCTTAATTAAGGATTTTGAAATCCCTGATGAGCTTTTAGTCGCCAAGGCCAATTGCGCCAGAATGATTGCGCCATCAGATAAGGCGGTAGATATGCATATTGAGGGCGGCTTTGTAGGGATGGTCGACCGCGATAAGTTTGATGAGTTTTTGCGTGTCCGTGCTGCCAATGATGGAGCCGAGAGAAGAACGGGCATATTTGAGAAAATCACTAGAGATCAAGATGGAGTCTCAGTCATTCACTATGCTGTGCGTGGTAAGCATGGCTCACCTGACACAACCGTATCGGTACGTGCTAGGGCAGTGATTGGTGCCGATGGCGCCAAATCAGGAGTCGGACGCCAGGCCATTCCAGGTGCAAAGGATGTGGAATACGTCTTCGCCTATCACGAGATCGTTAAGGTTCCTGAAAACCCGCCAGCAGGTTTTGACGGTACCCGCTGCGATGTGTTTTATCAGGGTGCTTTATCCCCCGACTTTTATGGCTGGATATTCCCGCATGGTAATACCATGAGCATTGGTACAGGAACTGCTGATAAAGGCTTTTCCTTGCGTAGCGCAGTCACCGCTCTTAAAAAGCAGACTGGTCTTGAGAATGCTGAAATGCTGCGACACGAAGGTGCGCCGCTTCCAATGAAGCCCTTAAAGAAATGGGATAACGGTAGGGATGTAGTGTTGGCTGGTGATGCTGCAGGCGTAGTAGCTCCGGCTTCGGGTGAAGGGATTTACTACGGAATGTATGGTGGTCGTGTTGCTGCTGAGGCAGTAGAAGAGCTACTCGTTACTGGTAATGGCAAGGTTTTGGCAAAAGCCCGCAAAAAATTTATGAAAGAACACGGTACCGTGTTCTTAGTTCTCGGAATCATGCAGCGTTTTTGGTACAACAACGACAAACGTCGCGAGCGCTTTGTCAAAATGTGTGAAGATAAAGATGTGCAGCGCTTAACCTTTGAATCCTATATGAATAAGAAGCTTGTACGCCGTGACCCTATGGCGCACATAAAGATTTTCTTTAAAGATACCGCCCATTTATTGGGTTTTGCAAAAGTCTAAGCTGTAGTACCCATTAATTAGTCTTAACTACTGAAGGGAAGTAAAAATGAAAGATAACAGCGCAACAACTTTAAGAAATAAAACTGGAAAATTATATCTGCTTGGCATCGTTGCATTTTCAGGCTTGATTATCGGAATTACCTTTATCAAATTCCTATTCTCCGTTTAATTTTGGGGTGTCAGGCTCAGCTGCTCAAGACTGAAGCCGTTGTCATTCACTAGGCGATTCAGAAGCGCCTGATATTTTTTGGGCTCTACCGTCTTGGTGCGGGAGAGAATCCAGAGATATTTTCTTCCAGGGTCGCTCACAGCGGCCAATTGGTATTCGGGATCGATATCGATTACCCAATAATCTCCCCAGACCATAGGCAGAAACCCAAGCCATGCTGGTGCAAAGCGAACCTCTAGAGTGGGTGAGGTGGAGTCACCAATCTGTCTTGCGGTTCCAAGTGCCTCGCCTTTTTCGCCATTCTCAAATGTGCAGCGATTGGTAACACTCACATTGCCATCTTCCTTGATCTTATAGGTGGCATTGGTATCGGCTATACATTTTCTTTGAAACCAATTTGGAAATTTGGCAATCTCATACCAAGTACCTTGATAGCGTGGCACATCGAGTGATGCAATAGTTTTGATGGGCTCAACTGGCTTTTGGCTGCCTTGTGCAATCGCTGTAGTGTGAATTAAGCTAAAAGCCAGTAGGCTAATAATAGAATAAGTGATTTTCATGATGCCTCCAAAGAAGAGAATGTTTCGGCTATAAAGATTTTAGTTGGGTTGTACACGACGTAATACGCTCTTCAGAGTTGCGTAATTGAATCAACTCATTTCCCATTTTATTGATTTTAAGCTGCCCAATTTGTGGATTAAAACGCATGATGATTTGATAAAAATCTTTTACCTCTAAGAGGTTAATCTTGGATTCCTTACCTTCATAGTACATTGCTGCATCGAGCGAACCCTTAGTAATTTCAATCTTAAGGGGGCTGCCATTCAGCGAGCATGATAGCGACTTATTTTGACTTTCTATGGCCTCTATTTTTGGAGCTTGAGAGTCACATCCCCATAAAACCAGAGTCAACATGAGACCGATGAATCTTGATCTAGTGTTCATGTTGACCGATTTAAAGATAGCGCTCAAGATAGTTGGGCGAGAGGAGAGACTCCGATTAAGTATTGGTGCAACCCAAATATGAAAACTACCCAAAGAATTACCCCAGAAGCAATGGTAATCATCGTTGCCTTTGTGCTGATTTCAGCCTGTTGAGGCATATGAATAGGGCGTTTTCTGGCTGAACGAAAATCCAGTACAGCCCACAGTAAAAAAGACCCAAATAGGATGAGATCTACTAAGGTGCCATTGGATATCAAATGCGCAAGTGCCCAAACTTTAACTCCCAAAATCATGGGGTGCTTGAGTTTGAGGCGAATCGCATTATTTGAAGGCGAGCTTCCTGCTAGGAAAATAAATGCGACTAGGTTAAGCGCTAGAGCGATATAAATGAGTAATGCATTGGGTTGCCACAAAACTAGTGTGTTTTGCCTTGCTTGACCATAGCCAATCACCATGATGATGAATCCAACCAAGGAGACGATGGTGTACAAACCTTTCCATTTTACTTCGCCGATGCGATCAATCATATGATTGCGCCATGACTCTGCAAAGATGCGACAAGAGTGGCTAGCTAGAAAAATGATAAGGCCGATGAGGAATAAAGCCATGGAATGCTCCAAAGAGAAAATGGGGTTTAGGGTTTATGAATTTCTTGTTCGCTCGGTTTAATACCGTAAGGCTCTACTAATGGCCAAATATGTTTCGGAATCATGGAACCCATTTTTGCGGGCTGCTCTCTTCTGAGGTGAAGTACTGTTTCAATTGCTTTCATTTCTACGCGCGTTCTAGCAAACTCCAAGCCACGCGGGCCGACTTTAGGCATCAACCAACCCACAATGGGTCTTAACCAATTCGGCATTTTTCGCAAAGGGAGTCCACCAGCGGCACGCTCGACGTTTTTCATGAACCCCACTACAGCTGAATGCCGTTTACCAGCGCTTCCCGGTTCGGAGGTGCGTACTTCATCTCCCAGTAATCCTAGCAATTCTTCGCCGCGTTGATTGCGAACAATGAGCCATTGTTCGCCCTGGCCCCCCATATAGCCCACTGTGATATCAGACAACACATTGGTGTAGTCAACACAGGTGCGGCAGGTTAATGGAAAGAAATCATTCGGCAAAGTGGAGAGTGGTAATTGCAGAAATGGGATCTCTCTCTTCTTGCCATTTTTAAAGCGAACCTCTACGTGGTAATCCGCCCTAAATTCAAGATAGTTAATTTCTTCTGGCTCTGAGCTAATCAGCGACAAGAAATGATGAAAGTTTTCTGTCGTTGTATTGTCTGAACAGGGTGTGCCAATGACATACAACTTTTCTAGGCCAAGCTCTTTTTCTAGTGCTCTTAAGGCGTAAACCTGGCAGGGGATACCAATGACCGCTATTTTCTTGTAACCCTTGGCAATGGCTGGCTCTAAGAGAGACAGTAGTGGCGCATATCCCATTCTCATGCCACGACATTTAGCCATATCAGTTGCTTTATCGATGATGATGGGCAATGGCTTCCAGCGATCGTTAGGATCTTCGGTCATGGTTAGAATGGCATCAACTGCGCCAGTCTCCAATAAGCGTTCACCAATGCGGGTGGTAATGCCGGTCCACTGTGCGCCTGTGCTCGGATTTTTTAATCCTGCGCGGAGCATCTTGGTGAATGGACCAAAATGGAGTTCATCCGGTCGGTTCAAGTCTCTTGGCCTGCCGTGAACCTGAGTTTCTAATTCGGGGTATTTGGGCTTGATGAACTGGCAGGCATCACCACAGCGTTTTGGATTGCTGCTGCGAGAGATGCCGCAGTCTGTACACAAACTACGATACGGTGCTGTGTCTGTAGTCACGCAAGCCTTTAATAATCTTTATAGTTTAAGGGGCAAAGCTATATAGCTAAAGCTTCATAATCCATTTATTATGAACTGAGTATAGAGTATTTGCAGACCACTTTAATCCTCTTGGAGAATGAAATATGTTGCCGAATATCCCCCTAAAAAGACTCAATGGAGCCCAAGAAAATCTGCAGGATTATGCCGGCAAAGTTCTCCTCATTGTCAATGTGGCCAGTCGCTGCGGGTTTACACCACAATACCGAGATTTACAGAATCTCTATGAAGAAAATAAGGCTCATGGCCTAGAAATTTTAGGCTTTCCCTGCAATCAATTTGGGGCTCAAGAACCTGGCTCAGCTGAGGAAATTGGACAATTTTGCAGCGCTAATTATGGCGTGACATTTCCGATGTTTGAGAAGGTGGATGTGAATGGTGACAGCACCCATCCCTTATATGCCTATTTAAAAGAGCATGCTCCAGGCATTCTGGGAACTGCCGGTATTAAGTGGAATTTCACTAAATTTCTGGTAAGCAAAGATGGTGAATCAGTCACACGCCTTGCATCTGCAGATGGCGCAAGCAAGATGTCGGCTGCGATCAAAAAACTGCTGTAGTTTTAAAGTGGCCTGATGAGTATTACTTCAAGCAAGTAGTACTCACTTCTTTTTCTTCTGTTCGGAATCTAGCCATTCATTGACATCGGGGAAAGCGTCTTGCACCTCTCCCATAAATTCTCGGACCATGTAATAAAGGCCAGCAATTAATAGGCTGAAAACAAAGATGGATACGAGGAGTAATGTTGTATTACTCATTTTTTACGATTCAATAATGCGGATAATTTGAAATAAATCCCAAAGCAAAATATTGAGGGTACCCAGAGCGCAGTAAAAATGGACTGCTCTCGATCTTCGACCACAAACCATAAATAGGCCGAGGTAAAGAAAGAAATCACCACTGCCATGAGAATGAAGTAATCTGATTTTTTAAACATAGTCACTCCTTCACTTCGTTATTAAAATAG
This sequence comes from Polynucleobacter paneuropaeus, assembly GCF_003261235.1. Classification (NCBI taxonomy): domain Bacteria; kingdom Pseudomonadati; phylum Pseudomonadota; class Betaproteobacteria; order Burkholderiales; family Burkholderiaceae; genus Polynucleobacter; species Polynucleobacter paneuropaeus. The sequence continues at coordinate 370,108 of NZ_CP030085.1, forward strand.
TCGCCAATTCCGTAGCCAATTGCGCTGAGGAGGCATCCTATGATAGCGCAGCTACCCAATACGCGAATGCCAGAAGAAAGGCCAAAAGCGAATATTTCTATAGAAATGAAGTCCCACAAGCCCAAGGTAATCAATATAAAACTAATGGAGCTGATGAAGAACCCAAAAAATATTAAAACCTTTTCAATTAATTGCGGTAACTTAGTCAATTAGGCTACCGATTCCACGGGCTTAGTGGGCCAAGTAAAGTTGGCCATTGCCGCTATGGTGATGAAAAGCAGGATGATTTCTAGTAGATAGACGCCGCAATATCCCGTTGCTGGACTATTGAGGTCGGCACCGAAATAATTTCTGGAGGCCATGCCTGCCAAAATATCCCGAAATATTCCTCCTACACCTACCGCAATTCCGGCGGCAGTTGCTTGTACAGCTCCCCAGGCGCCCAATGCTAAGCCACTTTGATTTTCAGGAGCGTATCTCATGGTGGCAGTTAAGGTGCCATGACTAAATAGCCCGTTGCCAAACCCAATCAAGACAACGCCCACAATAAAAATGAGTGTGCTGTCTAAAGGTGCAGCTACGATCACCAGAATGAATGCGGGAATACCAATCTTTGCACCATTGCTAGCCATCTTAAAAGGGTCGTAACCAGCACTTAATACTTTTGAGGCAATGCTAAAGCCAAATAAACAGCCAATGGCTAAAGTGGCAGTTAACACGGTAGTGGCGCTTACACTCATATTGAGTAATTCACCGCCATAAGGCTCCAGCAAGACATCATTCATGCTAAAGGCCATCGTGCCAAAGCCAACAGCAATTAAGCGACGAACGGCTTGCCCACCTTCTTTAAAGGTAGCCCAAGACTCTTTAAAGTTTTGCTCTCTTGCTACTTGCGCTCTAGCGCGCGCTTCCTCGCGACTTTCTTGTTTCCAAAGTGCGATAGCGTTCAAGATAATCGTCACCACAGCACTGCCTTGAATCACTTGTATTAAGCGCCCTGGACTGTACTCTTCCAGTACTTGACCAAAAATAAGTGCGCTACCAATCATGCCGATTAATAACATCACAAACATCAGACCAACAATATTGGGTTGTGCTTTCGGTGGCGCAAGATCACAAGCTAAGGCAAGGCCTACTGTTTGAGTGGTGTGAATACCAGCGCCAACAAATAAAAATGATAGTGCTGCAGCAGCTAATCCAATCCATGCCGGCGCTTCACTGGCATTGCCTGCACCTGCTAAGACCAACAAAGCAAAAGGCATGATAGCTAGGCCGCCAAATTGCACCATCGTTCCCATCCAAATATAAGGAACCCGACGCCAACCGAGGGCGGATTTATGAGTGTCAGAGCGAAAGCCAATCAAGGCTCTAATAGGGGCAAAAATAATGGGTAATGCAACCATGATTGACACCAATGATGCGGGTACGTGTAGCTCCACAATCATTACGCGATTTAAGGTGCCAACCAATAGCACGAGGGCCATGCCTACCGATACTTGAAATAGGGATAGCCTGAGTAATCTAGCGAGCGGTAATTCAGCAGTAGCAGCGTCTGCAAAAGGTAAAAAGCGTGGGCCTAAATTAGCCCAGGTACTGATAAGTTTTTTGCTAAAACGATTCATTTAAAACTTAGTTTAACTGAGGGATCTGCAAAACAAAAAAAATAAGACCTAGATCGAATGATCCAGGTCTTATGAGACAAGATAAAACTTATTTTTGCGCTGATGGTGCCATAGGCGCCGCAGCAACGGATCCAGCTTTAGCAGCCTTACCGCCCTCTAAAAAAGCTTTCACCCAAGTTGTATTGTTAAGTAATGCCAAATGAACTGAAAAAGAACCAACGGCTACTGCACCCAAAAATAATGGGATACCAACTGTTGGCTTTACTACTGTCCACATTTTTCCGTAGATCATCTTAAGCTCCTTAAATTACTTCAACCAAGGTGAATAGATGTAAGCAAGTAAATGGGCAAGTGCTGCGATCATCCCAAAAAATTGCGTACCTTGTATGAGGTTGCGATGCAACTCTTCCGCCTCCTCAACACTCAGACCTGTAAGAGTGTTATTTGTCATAGCGTTTCCTCTCAAATCTAACTGCGTCGTGCTAACCCACACGAGGGCACTGAATAACCTTCTGTACTACAGGGTGAATTTTATACCAATGTGTACAAAAAAATATACAGTTTTATGGGTAATTTCCCTTACAAGTTCTTTTATTGCAGTGCAAAATAACTTGCTCATCACGCTAATTTTTAGGGCTTGTTTAATCTGGATGGGATATAGAATGATTCTCTTTAAAGGCTGTTTTGGGGTGTCAAAGCAGTCAAACTAGTGAGTGCTTTGCCATGATAAAAATGCTATTTGAGATCGCTTGCGCCGCAGTTGGATTTGCCATGTCCCTGTTATTCGCCAAGCAACTGGATCTGGGAACTGTGCCTGCAGTATTTATGGGGCTGATGGGGGCAATCTTTGCATTTATTCTTGCTCAAGGCCTTACAAGCTTCATATTTCGTATACTCAGACGAGATTAATTTGGGGCTCAGCCTCTTTAACCATAAGGATAAGTGATGAAAGAGCAATCTGTACCTGGACAAGTAGACGCAAAATTGAAAAGAACCCTGCTTTGGCTCAAATTTGCCATTGTTGTATTTCCCTTGGCATTCATTGGCCAGATCTGGATTCTCTATCAAGAGTATTCCTTTACAAATCTCGTCTTTGTGCTGATTACAGCTTTAGCCTTGTATTCCACTATTAATTCGTACAAAAAATTTAAAGCCTACGAAGCTGCTACCAAGAATCAGGAGTAGTGGCCCTTATGGGGGTTTTCCCTATTAGGTGATACTCAAATAGGTGTCAATCTTGATTGACATATTGCGAATCAAGAGGAAGAATCATTTCTATGATTTTTCTTGATCCGTCCAAGCTATTTTTAAATAGCCACTAGCATGCAAATACTGAATCTTGGTGTCAATCATCACACCGCTCCAATTGACATTCGGGAGAGGGTTGCTATTGCCCCGGAACATTTGCAGGATTCCTTATTGGATCTTCGTAATCATTTGAAGGGGAAGTATTCAGATTTGACGCCAGAGGTAACCATTTTATCTACCTGCAATCGCATGGAGATTTATTGTGCGGCTAATGACGCTACTTATCCTGATCATTATTTAGAGGAGCGCACTTTTGATTGGCTAGCTGCTCAGAATAATGTCCATCAACATGAATTACGCCCCTACATCTATTCAGCTAAGGAAAGTGATGCAGTCAAACATGCTTTCAGGGTGGGCAGTGGTTTAGATTCAATGGTCTTAGGAGAAACTCAAATCCTAGGGCAAATGAAAAAGGCTATCGAAAATGCTAATCAAGTAGGTGCTTTGGGGGCTTACTTAAAACCGTTGTTTGACAAAACCTTTTCTGTAGCAAAAGTCGTTCGAGGTAATACCCAAATTGGTGCGCACTCAGTCTCTATGGCGGGCGCTTCCGTGAAATTGGTTGAGCGCATCTTTGGGAAAATGAGCCAATGCAGTGTTTTGTTTATTGGTGCTGGGGAGATGATCGGACTTTGCGCAAATCACTTTGCAGGAAAAAATCCGAAAAAGATTGCAATTTCAAACAGAACTGTTGACCGAGGCAACGACTTAATTAAAACTTTTTCCGATAAGAATTTACAAACTGAGGTATTTCCATTGGTTGACTTACCAAAGCAGTTGCATGAATACGATGTCGTGGTTTCTTGCACTGCTAGTTCGCTTCCAATCATTGGCATGGGAATGGTTAAAACAGCGCTTAAAGCTAGGCAATCTCGCCCTATTGTTCTGATAGATTTAGCAGTACCAAGAGATTTTGAGCCAGAAATCAAGAGTCTTAAAAATGCCTATCTTTACTCTATTGATGATCTTGGCGAAATAGTCAGCGCTGGCAAGGCCAACCGTCAAGATTGTATTGGTGATGCAGAAAAAATCATTGAAAGAGGCGTCATTGAGTTTTATGAAACCTTGGAGAAAAGGGCTGTTGTACCCATTATTAAGTCAATTCAGAACGTTGGTGAGCAATATCAAAAGATTGAGCTAGAAAAAGCAAGCAGAAGAATTGCGAATGGTGATGACCCAATGGTTGTACTTTCACATATGGCGATAGCACTTGCCAATAAATTTATGCATGCCCCAATTCATGCATTGAAGCAGTCTTCTGATGCGAATTTGGAAGAATATAAACAGATTATTTCTAAAATCTATTCATCTAAGTGAGTTGGCTATGCTCAAAATGACTAACCTCCTTGAAACCATATCCAACCCGCAAGACCTGAGGGAGCATGAGGTATCCAAGCTTCCTCAAATTGCGCGTGAGTTGCGAAACTTTATATTAAGTTCGGTTTCAAGTACTGGAGGACATCTCTCTTCTAACTTAGGAACTGTAGAGCTCGCCGTTGCACTTCATTATGTCTTTGATACCCCTTATGATCGTCTGATCTGGGATGTAGGTCATCAAAGTTATGCTCATAAAGTACTTACTGGTCGTAGGGAGGCCATGTCGGGCCTAAGACAGTTCGGCGGTATTTCAGGGTTTCCGAAGCGCAGCGAGAGTGAATATGATGCATTCGGAACTGCCCATTCATCTACCAGCATTTCAGCAGCTTTAGGAATGGCAGTAGCTGCTAAAACAAAAAATGAGAAGCGTAATGTAGTGGCCATTATTGGTGATGGTGCAATGAGTGCTGGTATGGCATTTGAGGCAATGAACAATGCTGGTGTGAATAAAAAAGTCCCGCTTATTGTCATTCTGAACGACAACGAGATGTCAATTTCACCGGCGGTAGGCGCATTGAACCGTTATCTAGTGAAGTTAATTTCTGGATCGATGTATGCCGCCACCAAGAGGGGAATCGATAAAGTACTCTCTGTAGCCCCACCCATTCGAGAATTTGCAAAAAGATTGGAAGGTCATGCAAAGGGGATGGTTGGACCAGCAACTATTTTTGAAGAGTTCGGATTTGATTATTACGGTCCAATAGATGGCCACGATTTAGATGTCTTAATTTCCACCCTACAAAACGTGAAAACCCTTGCCCAAACTGAGGGACCACAGTTCCTTCATGTCGTTACTAAAAAAGGCAAAGGATACTCATTAGCAGAGCAAGACCCCATTGCCTATCATGGTCCAAGCCCATTTGACCCGATAGCAGGGATTGTGACAAAGCCAGTGCTTAAGAAAACCTACACCCAAGTATTCGGTGAGTGGTTATGTGATATGGCACAGGCTGATGAGCGCCTCATCGCTATTACGCCTGCCATGCGTGAGGGCTCCGGATTAGTGGGGTTTGAGAAGCGTTTCCCTGATCGCTACTACGATGTTGGCATAGCGGAACAACATGCCGTTACCTTTGCGGCTGGAATTGCCTGTGAAGGGCTTAAGCCAGTAGTCGCGATTTATTCGACATTCTTACAGCGTGGCTACGATCAACTGATACATGACGTGACTTTACAAAACTTACCAATTGTATTTGCCATTGATCGAGCAGGGATGGTGGGCGCTGATGGGGCAACGCATGCCGGAGTATTTGATATCGCTTTTTTACGCTGCTTACCAAATTTAGTTCTGATGACACCATCCAATGAACAAGAATGTAGAGCAATGTTGACGACCGCCTTTAAACACGATGGCCCAGCAGCAGTGCGCTACCCACGTGGCTCTGGAGTTGGTCTAGAGACGGCAGATCAACCCTTAGAAGCCTTGCCTATTGGTAGAGGGCTCATAGTACGAAAAATCGATCAAGCTTTCCCTCAAAAGAAAAAAATTGCCTTTATTTGTTTTGGACCCATGTTGTATAGCGCATTATCGATTGCGCAAGAAATGAATGCCACCGTGGTGGATATGCGCTTTGTAAAGCCATTGGATGAAAACTTATTAATAGAAATTGCAGCCACTCATGACGGACTAGTCTTTATTGAGGATAGTGCTATTAAAGGTGGCGCTGGAAGCGCTTGTCTAGAGGTCTTATCAGAGCAGAATATCCAGATTGAATCTTTGTTGTTAGGGCTTCCAGATGAGTATGTGGAACATGGTGAGCTTGGCTTGCTGCTTGATAGCTATGGCCTATCTAAGGAAAAGATTCAACAAAGAGTGTTGGCACGATTTGCGTAGGGCTTGACTGAAGATGGTGTCAATTGATATTGCCCCATTTCGTGATTTATGCACTGATTGCGGGGTATCTCGAACTACGCAACCCAAACGTTGCGCAACTGCCTGTCAGTTTATTCAGCCGAATTATCCAAAATTCGAAACATTAGCTCACGGTAGGCAGCGTGCTACAGAGCATTCTGACGAAGTCTTTTTTGGACCATATTTGGAAATGTTTAGGGCTAGGTTAAAGGAGCCATTAAAGGGCGCCCAGTGGACGGGAATTATCACGCGACTTTGTGAGGTCTTACTGGAGCAAGGAGTTGTTGAAGCAGTAATCACCATGAGTTCTGATCCTGACGATCGTTGGAAGCCTGTCCCGGTGATCGTAACGAGACCTGAAGATATGGCGCAATGTAGAGGAATGAAGATGGGCTATGCCCCAATTATTCAATACCTCGGCTTGCTAAGCCATTAACTTCTGAGCTTGAGGTGAACCAATTACGCATTGCCGACATGGAGCAACTGCGTTATGTTTTTGACGTGGTTAGCTCAATAGCAAATGCGCTTACATCAAATGGAAAGTAACAAGTACCCTTAAATCGAATAAACTAGGCTCATTAATACCAAATGAGACATACAATGCAATTTATTAAATCGATAGTAATCATTTCCTCAGCATTATGGTTGGGTGGCTGCTCTGTATATATGGCCGCGCATCAGCCGTCCGAAAAAAATATCTCACTTTTTAAAGTAGGCACACCAAGAGATGTCTTAATTGCAGAATTTGGTGTTCCAACCTCTAGCGAGGTTAAGAATGGAAAGAAGTTTGAAATTTACCGCTTTACCCAAGGCTATAGCCAAGGAGCTAAAACAGCGCGCGCTTTAGCAGAGGGCACTGCAGACGTATTTACTCTAGGTATTACTGAGGTGATTACTACCCCGGTAGAAGCAATTAATGATGGTAATTTGACTGTGTATGAAGTGAGTTACGACAACAATGAGTGCGTAGATCAAGTGATCTTATTAACGCCAAGTTCAAATTCAACTGCTCCTGCTCAATCGAACATTCCCACTGCAGCTAAATCTCAGTAATTCCATAAAAATCAACTTTCCTCTTCACCTCTATTTTGATTGAGACGATCCCATATGGAAAAAAGTAAAGATCTTGAGCGCGGACTAGGCCAGCGCCATATTGAAATGATCGCCATTGGTGGTTGCATTGGAACCGGTCTTTTTATGGGCTCCGGTAAGGCAATCTCTTTGGCTGGCCCAGGGATTCTGTTTATCTACGCTTTAACAGGCTTCATCCTTTACTTTGTTATGCGAGCGATGGGCGAACTCTTACTCTATAACTTGGAGTACAAATCTTTTGTAGATTTCGCCGAAGATATTTTGGGACCGACTGCCGGCTTCTTTGTAGGCTGGTCTTATTGGTTTGTGTGGATCGTAGCGGCAATTGCAGAAATTATTGCGATTAGCGGCTACATCTCTTTTTGGCTCCCCAATTTACCCCATTGGATTTCAGCAGTTTGTATTATTTTGCTCTTGCTCACGCTAAATCTGCTGACTGTTAAAGCTTTTGGAGAGCTGGAATTTTGGATGGCCATCATTAAGGTCGTCGCGATCGTCGGATTGATTTTCTTAGGTCTGTATTTATGTGTGACTGGATTTGTATCTCCCACTGGAATTCAGGCTAAAGTGAGTAATCTTTGGTCTTATGGCGGCTTTATGCCGCATGGGGTTACGGGTTTACTTGCTGGCTTGCAGATGACGATTTTTGCTTTTGCTGGTATGGAAATCATTGGCACCATGATGGCTGAAACTCGAAATCCCAAAGTGATGTTGCCAGATGCAATCCATAAAATCCCCATGCGGATTATGATTTTTTATGTCGGCACAATCTTGGTTCTAATGATGGTAACGCCATGGACAGATATCTCTCCCGACGAAAGTCCATTTGTTGGCATGTTCTCTTTAATTGGCATGGTCAGCGCTGCATCTATTGTGAACTTGGTAGTGATTAGTTCTGCGACCTCATCGAGCAATAGTGGGATCTATGCGACTTCGCGGATGCTATATGGCTTAGCTAAGCAACACCATGCTCCTGCAGTATTTGGTAGGTTGTCATCCCATAAGATTCCATCGGGTGGTATTTTCTTGGGAACGGGACTGATTTTGTCAGCGGCATTAATTCTTACTAACACTCAGTCAATGATGTCTGCTTTTGAATTGGTTGGTAGCGTTGCGGCGATCATCTTCATCTTCATCTGGTCAATGATCCTGATTGCGTATCTTGTATATTGCAAGCGTCTACCGCAAGCTCACGATGAGTCTGAGTTCAAGATGCCTTTGAGTAAAACCATGCCTTACGTTTCTTTTGCCTTCTTTGCGATTGTTATCTATGCCCTTTCTTTGAGTGAAGATACTCGTATTGCACTATACGCATTGCCGATATGGTTTTTGGTACTTGGCCTGATTTACTTCTTCAAAACGCGTAACAATCCTTATCACCAAAAGTTTGTTGAGCAATTTCGTGAAAAAGTAATCGCTCAAAATGCAGCTGCTGAGGAATATCGAGCGAGAGCGCGCTAGAGCAGTAGCCTTTCTATCAGTATTGGTAGTTGAGTAATCTGATCAAGCAATTGTTTTCCCTAGTCCGAGGAGCATAATGAGAGGACAGAATATCAATAAGGGGTAATTCGATGCTTGATACACTTATTTTGAGCAGAATTCAGTTTGCTGCCAATATTACTTTCCATATCCTCTTCCCAACTATCTCTATCGCGCTAGCTTGGGCTCTGCTGTATTTCAAGATTAAGTTTAATAAGACTGGTGATTCTGAATGGAGTGAGGCTTACCAGTTCTGGGTCAAAATCTTTGCCTTGACCTTTGCGCTAGGTGTTGTGAGCGGCATTACGATGAGCTTTCAGTTCGGCACCAATTGGCCAGGTTATATGCAAACGGTTGGCAATATTGCTGGCCCTTTGCTGGGTTATGAGGTGTTGTCGGCCTTCTTCCTTGAGGCAACCTTTTTGGGGATCATGCTCTTTGGAGCAAAACGGGTTTCACAACGAGCCCATACTGTTGCTACCTTCCTCGTTGCTTTTGGAACTTCGCTGTCGGCTTTCTGGATCATCGTTTTAGATTCTTGGATGCAGACTCCACAAGGTTTTGAAATGATTAATGGTCAAGCGCATGCGACCAATTGGATGGAAATTGTTTTTAATCCCTCCATGCCATATCGACTCTTTCATATGATGACGGCTTCATTTCTAACGGTTACCTTTTTGATTGCAGGTATCTCAGCTTATCGTTACCTCCGCGGTATTAATCCTGTCGGTAGCAGAGCATTGATTAAGTTGGCTATGACCGTAGCAGTAGTTTTAGCACCCCTACAAATCGTATTAGGCGATGTACATGGTTTGAATACCCTGGAATATCAACCTGCTAAGGTAGCAGCGATGGAAGGTATTTGGCAGACCGCTAGAGGTGCCGATGCAGTTTTATTCGCCATTCCTGATGAAGCTACTAAGTCCAACCAGTATGAAGTGGCTGTTCCAAAGCTAGCGTCTTTGTATCTCACCCATTCTTGGGATGGCGAAGTCCAGGGCTTGGACGCCTTTCCAGGTGCGCATCCCCCCGTTAAGCCTGTCTTCTTTGCTTTTCGGATTATGGTCGGGATTGGATTGTTAATGCTATTGACTGCATTTGTTGGTTTCTACCTTGTGAGAAAAAAACAAGAGTTACCCAGATGGCTTTTGCAGACTTTGACTGTGATGAGTTTTTCTGGCTGGGTCGGCGTAGTGGCGGGCTGGTATGTGACCGAAGTGGGTAGACAGCCTTTCCTAGTAACCGGAGTTTTGAAAACGGCTGATGCGGTTACTAAGCTACCAACCAATATGATTTTGGGAACCTTGGTGATGTATCTCGCCTTATATCTTGGTTTGATTGTTTCTTATATCTGGGTGGTGTTTTATTTGGCTCGTCAGTCTGGCCCTGTAAAGACTGCTGATGATGCTAGACCAAATTTAGTTAACCGTCCCATTGGAGCATAAGAAAAAATATGATTCCCAATCTACTTGAACCCTCCGGCTGGTTACCTCTATTCTTTTTAGTGGCAATGGGTATTGCCATGGTTGCCTATGTTGTCCTCGATGGTTATGACTTAGGCGTCGGTATTTTGCTTAACCAAGCGACTGATCAGGAAAAAGACATCATGATTTCTTCGATTGGTCCATTTTGGGATGCCAATGAAACCTGGCTGGTACTTGGTGTTGGTGTCCTCTTGATCGCCTTTCCCATGGCGCATGGCATTATTTTGACCGAGCTCTATTTACCCGTTGGCATCATGCTTGCTGGTTTGATCTTGCGAGGTGTTTCTTTTGACTTTCGTGCTAAGGCGCATCTGAGTCAAAAATCGGTATGGAATTTCTTATTCTTCTTTGGTAGCTTCCTAGCCGCCGCATCCCAAGGCGTTATGGTTGGCAGAGAGGTAATTGGTTTTGACTCTGGAGGCTTGGGCTGGGTATTCGCATTCATTGTGGCCTTGTGCTTACCCGCTGGCTACGCATTATTGGGCGCGGGCTGGTTGATTATGAAGACCTCGGGTGAGCTGCAGCGTAAGGCGGTGGCTTGGGCCAGAAAATGTCTATGGTTGACCGCGTTTGGCGTAGGCATTATCTCTGTAGCTACTCCATTTTTTAGTGCTGAGATTGCTGCAAAGTGGTTTACTTTCCCAAACCTCTTTTTCTTGTTGCCATTCCCAGTTTTATCACTGGCGTGTTTTATCTTAATTGATCTGAACTTGGTAAAAATGCAAAGAGATCAACCTGCACCTATATGGCTTCCATTTGCGCTGAGTGTCGCTATTTTTGTCCTCGCTTTTCTAGGAATTGCTTACAGTATGTTTCCTTATATCGTTGTTGGAAAAATGACGATCTGGGAAGCTGCTTCTGCAACGGATTCCTTGTGGATGATTTTTTGGGGCGCAATTGTCGTTCTGCCAACGATCATTGGCTACACCATTTACTCCTATAGAATCTTTTGGGGTAAAACGGAACCACTTAGTTATTACTAAATCAGTATTACTCACTTATTAAGTTCGTAGGATCTTAAACAAAAATACCAACCTAGAGGTTGGTATTTTTTTATCTCTCAAGAATCTACTATGAGAATCTAGATCACTTTGTTAAGAGTGATTTAATGCTTAGAAACCTCTTACAGTGCTGTAGTGAAATAAATAATCACGTGTGAGCTCTTCAACGTCGTGCTCAGAGGCGGGGTTGTGGCTGTTAATAAATTGCTCAAGATTGGCGGTCTTGCTTTGTTGGGCAAAAACCTCATTCCAGAGACTCAATAATTGTGTCATTTAAGGCTCCTTATTTAGCGTATTAGGGTTAATACCTAGATATTATGAGCCTTTTTCATGAATATTGCATGACAGCAATAAGTATCAATTTTGTCTAAATTCTTGTTTTTACAGCTTATTTCTGAATTTGGGCTCTGACTTCGGCAGATCGATCCCATAAATTGGGGGTTTGGGTGGAAGAATAGCCCGAGACAAAGTGTTTGATTTCACCGGTTTCTGGCTCGTAGACATGCCGCTGGATGGCACCAATATTTCCACCATACACATGGATGCTGATGGAGGTTTGGTCATCATAGGCGTTGCTCACAATATGAATGTCACCAATATTGGGGCTCACTGCTTCGATGTCGCCTGGTTTAAGCCTAGTTTCTGGACCATCTGTTACGAGCTTGCCAGTGTTATCGATTTGGAAACGCTGTCCTTTTTCCGCGCCCCGGAGCATGCCAATTAAGCCCCATGTGCAGTGATCATGAATCGGTGTTTTTTGTCCCGGACCCCAAACAAAGCTCACCACTGAAAATCGTTCGAGTGGATCGGCATGCAGTAAGTATTGTTGATAAAACTCAGGGTGGGGTACGGTGCAAAACTCAGGCAACCATGAGTCATTTTGAATTAAGTTCGACAGTAGCTGCTTACTTTCTGCAAGCAAAAGAGTTTCATCTTGGGTTTTCTCAACCAAGTGAGTCATGCTTGTAATGAAATTGCGCAAAGGGACTATGGATGCGGTTTGGGTCATTGTGATGGACATTTCAGTCAACATGGATTCTTGTAATGTACCTTAAAAGAATCATTCTGCAGTCTGCTAGGTATGTCGATTAAGGGTTTTGGAGGGGGTTAATAAAAAGTCATCTTTTTTGCCAATGCTATGATTTTGGGCAAGACTAGTCAATGAGGCTAGCAATGATTACAAATGGGAGATAAGTATGGCTCAAGGCAATTCAGCAACTCGCGTTTTAACTGCTAGTTTAATTGGCACTACGATCGAGTTCTTTGACTTTTATATTTATGCCACGGCAGCCGTTTTGGTTTTTCCAAAACTCTTCTTTCCATCAAGCGATGCGAACACAGCGGTTCTTCAGTCCCTAGCCACCTTCGCGCTGGCTTTCTTTGCCCGCCCTGTTGGCGCCGCTTTATTTGGGCACTTTGGCGATCGTATTGGACGTAAGGCGACGCTGGTAGCAGCGTTGATGACGATGGGCCCATCTACCGTAGCCATTGGTTTTTTGCCTACCTATGCCCAGATTGGTATTTTGGCTCCGATCTTATTGGCCTTGTTTCGCTTTGGTCAGGGCTTGGGCTTGGGGGGTGAGTGGGGCGGTGCAGTTTTACTCGCTACTGAAAATGCCCCTCCCGGTAAGCGCGCCTGGTATGGCATGTTTCCACAAATGGGCGCACCAATTGGTTTCTTATTATCGAGTGGAACTTTCCTCATTTTGAGTAAAAATTTAACGGATGAACAGTTCTTTGACTTCGGTTGGCGCATTCCCTTCATAGCAAGTGCAGTCTTAGTATTTGTGGGTTTGTATGTGCGTTTGAAGATTGAGGAGACACCTGCATTCTTAGAAGCTATTCAAAAGAATCAGCGCGTCCAAATGCCGATGATGGAAGTTCTCACAAAGCACACCTCCACCTTGGTGCTGGCAACCTTACTTTCTATCACGACCTTTGCCGTCTTTTATTTGATGACCGTGTTTACCTTGAGTTGGGGGACTTCAGTTTTGCACTACCCTCGCTCGAGTTTTTTGATTGCCCAAATGATTGGGGTCTTGTTCTTCGCCATTGGCGTACCTATTTCGGGGATGCTTTCTGATAAGTTTGGCTGCGGCAAGGTACTCATTGTTACGATGCTGTCGGCTGTTGTGTTTGGCCTTTTGTTTGCACCCCTCTTTACTTCAGGTAGCTGGCTGACCACAGTCGTATTCTTGGCAATTGGCTTGTTATTGATGGGCTTTACTTATGGCCCACTTGGTACTGCATTAGGCCAGCTGTTCCCAACGGCTGTGCGCTATACCGGTTCATCGCTAGCGTTCACACTGGCTGGCATTCTGGGAGCCTCACTAGCTCCTTACATTGCAACTTGGCTAGCAACTAACTATGGTTTAGAGTTTGTGGGTTATTACTTGTCTGCCGCAGCAACAATTTCTCTTCTAGCATTATTAGCAGTCCATAATCGATTGCTCAAACATGCTTAAGCAAAATAAAAACGGAAATAATTAATTTTATGTACAAACTCATTGCTTTTGATGCCTATGGCACCTTGTTCGATGTTTACTCGATGGGGGCATTGGCAGAAGAATTGTTTCCAGGTAATGGTGCAGTACTTGCCTTGATGTGGCGGGATCGCCAGATCGAGTACACCCGTTTAGTGACGATGAGTGATCCCAGTCCTCAGGGAAGTAAATACTACCTACCTTTTTGGGACTTGACGATTCGATCATTACGTTATGTCTGCAAACGGATGAATCTTGAGTTGTCATCCGCCAATGAAAAGCGCCTAATGGATCAGTACGCTAAGCTCACCGGTTTTGCTGATAGTCTGAATGTGCTCAAGACGATCAAAGAAAAAGGGATCTCTACAGCGATCCTATCTAACGGTAGTCGTGAGATGCTGGCGACAGTTGTTCAGAGTAATGGCTTAGAGTCCTACCTAGACAAAGTGGTGACAATTGAAGATGTCCGTTTATTCAAGACCGCTCCGCAAGCGTATGAGCTGTTATTAAAAGCATTTCCAGTTCAAAAACAAGAGGTTCTTTTTGTATCGAGCAACGCTTGGGATGCACTTGCTGCTAAATGGTTTGGCTTTGATGTCTTTTGGGTCAATCGCATTGGGCACCCATTTGAAGAGATTGGTGAAAAGCCCACGTATGAAGGCAAGTCCCTGAGCGAGGTCTTAGAAGCGTTATAGGTAGCTGGTAATACGTATTACATGCTTTTGCAATAAGATGGCTGTATTTACAGCTTGTGCCATCTGATGAAATTAACCCTCAAAATCCTTGTTGCTTCAGTGTTGTTGATCACGGCATATAGCCAATGTGATGCAGCTGAAACGAACTATATGGATCCGATACTCAATCAAGCTAAGGTGCAAAGCTCCGGACGCCTGACATTCTGGGGCTTACCAATTTACGATGCCACTCTTTATCGAAGCACTGCACCTAATGCTAGCGAGTTTGCTTTAGAGATTCGTTATCAACGTTCGATTTCTGGTGATGCTTTGGCAAGCCGAACCGCAGACGAAATGATCAAGACGGGAGTTTCTGAAAAGCAAGCGGACTTATGGGGTAAAGAGTTAGCAAAAATTTTCCCAAATGTAGAACCTGGCACGATGTTGACTGCAGTCTATATACCAAAACAAGGAACTACTTTCTTGTTGAATCAAAAGCCCTTAGCTCAAGTTCCAGGAGAGGATTTCTCGAAAGCCTTTTTTGGAGTTTGGTTCTCTGATAAAACCAGCTCCCCCAAATTGCGCAAAGCATTATTGGGCCAGAACTGCCTAACACCATTATTTAACGAACCCTGCACACCATGAAAATGATTTATCGACTCTTAGCGATTTTCCTCATTGGTTTATTGGCTGCCTGTGCCAGCCCTAAGGTGAGTGATTATGCAAATCAGAAGCCTGTCCTCGATTTATCAGATTACTTTAATGGCACTTTAGATGCTTATGGAATATTTACCGATCGTAGCGGAGCGGTTGTGAAGCGTTTTACCGTATTAATGAAGTGCCGCTGGGAAGTGATAGATGGTAAGAAAGTTGGCACTCTGGATGAAAGCTTTGAATATTCAGATGGCACAAAGCAAAAGCGGATCTGGAAGTTAACTGAAGTGTCGCCAGGAAAATATATTGGTAAGGCCGATGATGTTGTCGGTGAAGCCATCGGTGAATCTGCAGGCAATGCCCTAAATTGGACATACACCTTAGCACTACCAGTCGACAAAGATATCTATAACGTGCAGTTTAATGACTGGATGTACTTAGTGACTCCCAAGGTCATGATCAACAAAGCGCAAATGAGTAAATTTGGTATTTACTTGGGTGAAGTGACGCTAAGCTTTTACAAACCTTAAGTCACTACCAGTTCTTGGGGTTCGCTGTACTCCATGCGGCTTTTAAGTAGGCATATTCGCCTGTAAAAGCAAGGCTTGGCTCAGTCTGTAATAAAGCACCCGCCTCAATATGAAGCAAGTGTTTTGAGAAAGGCTGAGTAACTCCATTTTCATCACGCCGCATGATGTGATTCGGTTTTAACTCCGAAGGGTGACGAATTGAGGCTGCAGCCAGGATTTCTTTCAAGGCATGCATCGTGTTTTTATGGAATTGATAAACACGGGTTCCTTTATCAACAGGATCTAAAGCCTTTTGTCTCAGAGTGTTTTGAGTGGCTACGCCAGTAGGGCACATATCCGTATTGCATGTGCGAGATTGAATGCAGCCAATCGCGAACATAAATCCGCGTGCCGAGTTACACCAGTCCGCACCGATGGCGCAGGCGCGCACAATATCAAATGCTGAAATGATTTTTCCTGCAGCGCCTAGCTTGATGCGAGAGCGTAAATTAGCACCGATGAGGGTTTCATGAATGAGGCGCAAGCTATCGCGCATCGGCATACCGATATGATCGATAAATTCGACTGGTGCTGCACCCGTGCCACCTTCACTGCCGTCCACAACGATAAAGTCTGGTGTTAATTGGGTGTCGATCATTGCTTTGAGAATCGCAAACCAATCTTCAGGCTTACCAATACAGAGTTTGAAACCAACTGGCTTGCCACCAGATTTTTCTCGTAATAGGGAGAAAAACTCTAACATCTCAATGGGCGTATTGAAAGCTGTGTGCCTACTCGGTGAAACGCAATCAACCCCCATTGGCACATCACGAGTAAGCGCAATCTCTGGCGTTACCTTGGCTGCTGGCAAAATACCGCCGTGCCCAGGTTTAGCGCCTTGAGATAGCTTAATCTCAATCATTTTGATTTGTGGATCAATCGCAACCTGAGTGAACTTTTCAATATCGAAGCGACCATCTGGCTTACGACAGCCAAAGTAGCCCGAGCCAATTTCCCAGATGAGATCACCGTCGTAGACCTTGTGATACGAGGAGACCGAGCCCTCACCAGTATCTTGAGCGAAGCCGCCGAGCTTAGCACCCTTGTTTAAAGCCAGAACTGCATTGGCTGAGAGGGAGCCAAAACTCATCGCTGAGATATTAAATAGCGAGATCGAGTAAGGTTTTGAACAACTGCCTTGTCCTACTTCTACTCGGATGTCATCAGGAAGTTCATCTGTAATGGGCGCATTAGAGTAGTTCAGCCATTCATAGCCGGGCTTGTAGACATCGTCAATCGTGCCGAATGGTCGTTGATCAGATAAATTTTTAGAGCGTTGATACACCAAAGCACGTTGATTTCGAGAGAAAGGAAGTTTTTCATTATCGGATTCCAGAAAATATTGCCGAATTTCTGGACGAATGAATTCAAGCCAGAAACGCAGGTGCCCAATGACAGGATAGTTACGAAGAATGGCATGCTTTTTTTGAATCTGATCGAGGGCACCGATCGTGCTGAGAATGAAAAAGAGAATGAAGCCATCCCAAATGATGGGAGTCTGGCGGCCACTAAAAAGTAAATAGGCAAATCCTAAACACAGAAAAACCGAGGCGTTCCAAACAAAGTAGCGAGTCATATTGGTATCGAAATAGGCTTATGGGGGTACGTCGAAAAGACAATAGCACGACTACTGGTTTTAGAAAACCAATTACTGCTGCTTATTTATAGGAAGCCAATTCTTCTTTTAACTCTTTGACTTCAAGTTGGCCAAAGATAAAGGATTCTACTTTTTCAAGAGTCCAGTCTAAGTCTTCAAAAACAGCTTGGTGGGGGCCCGAGTATTTTTGAGAGATCCCATAAAAAATATCAGTTAATTCTTCTTGTAGATCATCAGGAACGGTTTCTGAGAAATAGATGACCTTCTCCCCGTTGTAGGTATCGCTGATCTGTGCGCCCTTGATGTCCTCCAGGCATATTCCCAGAGCTGGGTTATAGGTTTTAAGGAAAGCAGGCTTATGGGGGGTCAAAACTGAGCCTAGCTTCCAGACCAGACCACACTTGATTTCCATATTGGCTTTGCGAAAGATCTCGCGCTCAACAATGGAGCCAATTTCAAGAGGAATAATTTGGTAGAGCATCGCATCACTCCCGGTCGATTGAGGTATCGAATAAGGCTCGAGTTTCCCATTGAATTATGACAATCAGATGATGCCGCCACGTTCCAAGTGCCTCCCAAACCAAGCAGGGGGCGGGCAGAGCCCGATTTTGCGCCTTGGTGTAGGATAGTCTTTTGCAGACACAGTATGTTTTAAGGTTATCCAAATGATCAATATTCGTAAATCAGCTGAGCGGGGTTTTGCGGACCACGGCTGGTTAAAAAGCTTCCATTCTTTCTCCTTTGCCAACTATTACGATCCTCAATTTATGGGCTGGGGTAATTTAAGGGTGATTAATGAGGACTGGATCGAGGCTGGTCGAGGTTTTGGCGATCATGGTCATCGCGATATGGAAATCATCAGTTACGTTGTTGAGGGAGAACTGGCCCATAAAGACAGCATGGGCAATATCAAAGCTATCCCGCCTGGCGATGTCCAAAGAATGAGTGCCGGCACTGGCGTAGTTCATAGCGAGTTCAACCATGCTGAAGGTAAGCAAACCCATCTCCTACAAATTTGGATTGAGCCGAGCATGAAAGGCATTGCTCCAGGCTATGAGCAAAAAACCGTTCCAGAGGCAGAAAAGCGTGGCAAATTACGTTTAATAGCTTCAGCTGATGGTGAGCAAGATTCGGTTGTGATGCATGCCGATGCCAAGTTATATGCCGGCTTATTTGATGGAGCCGAGTCAGCAACTTTGGCTATAGACCCTGCCCGTAAGGCCTATATTCATCTCGTAAAGGGCGAGCTGACTGTTAATGGCAAAGTGCTTCAGGGTGGTGATGCAGCTTATCTCGATCAGGAGCCTAAAATTGAACTAGGCAATGGACATCATGCCGAGGTCTTGGTATTTGATTTGGCACAGTAAGACGATAGTCTTGCACTATGATGTTTTTCTTAACAAAATAATAATGAGGTGATTTGTGGCAACAGCTCGAATGGTTAGTCTTGCAAAGCATGGTGGTGCAGAAGTAATTGAATTGATTGATAAGGGACTTCTAGCTCCAGCAGCAGGTGAAGTACAAATTCGTCAGACCGCTGTCGGCTTTAACTTTATTGATATTTATCAGCGCTCGGGCATGTACCCCTTAGAGCTGCCAACCGGTTTAGGCCATGAGGCAGCTGGCGTAGTTGAAGTTGTTGGTCAGGGCGTCAATGGTTTTAAGGTCGGTGACCGCGTGATGTACATCAACGCTGGTATTGGTGCTTATACAAGCCGACGCAATGTCTCTGCTGAAAAATTGGTACATATTCCTGAAGGTGTTTCAGATGAAGTTGCTGCCGCGGTGTTTTTCAAGGCAATGACTGCGCAGTATTTAGTAAAGAAGACTTATAAAGTCAAAGCGGGCGATGTGGTGTTAGTGCATGCTGCTGCTGGTGGAGTAGGGCAGATCTTGGCGGGTTGGGCTAAGGCCTTAGGCGCATTTGTAGTGGGAACCGTTGGTTCTGAAGCGAAGTTTGCTGCAGCCAAGGCTGCAGGCTGCGATGCAGTCGTTGATTACTCCAAGCCCAATTGGGTAGAAGAGGTGTTGAAGGCGACTGGTGGTCGCAAAGCTAACGTTGTTTATGACTCCGTTGCAAAGACCACTTTCTTGGGATCATTAGATTGCGCCGCACCTTTTGGAACGGTTGCACTCTTTGGTGCCGCGTCTGGTCCCGCTCCCGATATCAATCCGGAGATTCTGAATAAGAAGGGTTGCTTGTTTTTAACCAGACCATCTGTCTTTCCTCATAACGCAACAGCTGCCCTGTTACAGGAAAATGCAAAAGATGTGTTTGATGCGATCAAGAGTGGTGCAGTGAAGGTGCAGATTGGCGCTAAGTTTCCGCTTGAGCAAGCTGCTGATGCTCATCGGGCAGCAGAGGCTAGAAAAGTATCTGGCGCCATCATCATGATTCCTTAAGCACAAAGATGTTGCAAATTAAAAAGCCTCGCAATCATGTGGGGCTTTTTTGTTTATGGATTGAGGGGGTTTTATGAAAAGTAAAAAATTACTTCAAAATGGCGCAGCTTACGTTTTGGTTCAAGCCATTCTTTTGGGAATACTTTTTCTAGGGCCTACTGATTGGTGGGGCACGCTAACATTTTCTCAATCAGTAAGCGAGACATTGCATTTAATCGCAGTAGCACTCTTTCCGCTTGGCCTTCTCATCGCGATTGTGGCGGCGATTCAGCTCAAGCGAAACCTTACGCCTTTGCCGATGCCAGTAGAGCGAGGTGAACTCATCCAAACAGGCTTGTATGCTTATGTGCGACATCCAATCTATTTTGGTGTGATTTTGGCAGCACTAGCTTGGTTTTTGCATACTCAGGCAGTCCTTACGCTGGTTGAACTAGTAGCCTTAATTATTTTCTTTGAGATCAAGTCTAAAAAAGAGGAATACTGGATGGGGCAGGTATACCCTGAGTACGCTGGGTATCAAAAACGCACTGCTAAACTGATTCCTGGGGTCTATTAATATATACATGCAACTACTAAGGTCATGAAAAAACTTACTACCTTCTTATTGGTTTTATTGATGTTTCTGGCAGGATGCCAATCCACTAGTAAGGATGGAGAACCGCTGACTCCAGCACAAATTACTCAAATGCGCGAAGCCAGATTAAAGATGGCCCAAACCGGTTTAGATTCCTTAATCAAGCAAGACCCCAAAGTCAAAGCTATGGTTTCGAAATCAGCTGGATACGCTGTGTTTAGCACAACTAATATCAATGTAGTGCTGATCGTAGTGGCAAGAGGGCAAGGAGTGCTCTTTGATAAACGCCGCAAAGAACCCGTCTTTATGAATGCTCTCAAAACAGGAGAGGGCGTCGGAGCTGGCTATCAAGATCAATATCAAATCGCATTCTTTAAAACTCCTGGATCGATTGATGAGTTTCTTCTAACATCTATAGACGGTCAAAAAGGCGGCATTGATATCGCTGCAAATTTTTCTGCGGGTTCAGGTGGCACGATTCGCTCCTTTAACCCAGACATCACGTTTTATACCGTGGGTTTATCGGGTTACGATCTGCAAGCAAATTACGGTGGTACGCTTTATTTAGTAGACCAGCAATTAAATGATGCAAGTACTCTCGCTTCATTGCCTAAGAAGTCTCAGCAAAGTAGCAAATCAAAGGAGTAGATATTGATGGAACAAACTCGCTATACAACCCCCGCTATCCTGATTCATTGGGTCATGGCCGCTTTAATTATTGTGGCCTGGACCATTGGAACGCTCGCTGTAGATATGCCTTTAGGCCCCGACCGTATCGTGAGCTTTAGTTGGCATAAGTGGATTGGGATCACAGTCTTATTCTTGGTCTTATTACGGATCGTTTGGCGCTTGACCCATCGAGTACCTGAACTCAATATTGCGATGCCAAAGTGGCAAGAGCGAACCATGGCCTTCACGCATTGGGCTTTGTATATTTTGATGTTCTCCATTCCTGTGGTGGGTTGGTTAATGAGCTCTGCTCATGGCTATACAGTGAACTACTTTGGGCTATTCGAGCTACCAGATTTGGTCTCAAAAGATAAAGTCTTAGGAGAGCAGCTAGAAGATTTACATGCTCTGTTGGCAGATGGATTGATGATCCTGGTGGGTCTGCATGTCTTGGCAGCTTTGAAACATCAATTTATTGATAAGGATGGCCTGCTCTCTCGGATGTCATTCCATAAGTCATCCAATAAAAAGGGTGCTATATGAGTAGGTCTTCTAAAGCTTTAGCGGTACTTAGCGCCTCCTTAATTTTGGGTGGAATTATCCCCGCTGTTAATGCAGCAGAGTTCAGCGCCATCGATGCAGCTAAAAGCAAAATTACCTTTACAACCAAATTGATGGGCTCCAATCTCAATGGTGGCTTTAGTAAATTTTCTGGCAAGGTGGATTTCAATCCAGATCAGCCTGAGAAGGCTAAAGCCAATTTAGTCATTGAGATCGCTAGCTTTAATGCGGGTGGTGACGATTTGCAAGAAGAGGCTAGAGGTAAAGATTGGTTCAATACCAAAAGTTTTCCAACAGCCAATTTTGTGAGTGATTCAGTTAAGAACTTAGGCAATAATCGACTCGAGATTGCTGGCAAGCTATCGATTAAGGGCAAGGCAATGCCATTAACTATGGCAGTAACCTACCAGGTGCAGGGCAAGCGGGTCATCTTTGATTCGTCATTTCAGTTACTTAGGCTGGATTACGGCTTAGGAGCAGGTAATTGGGCTGATACCTCTGCTGTTGCTAATGAAGTACCCGTAAAAGTCCATTTAGTATTAAATTCTAATTAGTAGTGTTTTTTAATCACGGAGAAATCAATGAAATCTAAATTACTCGTTGCCCTTTTGGCAACCCTCGGATTAACCGTTGCAGCTTTTGCTGCACCAGCAACTTACACCGCTGAGCCAAACCATACATTCGCTCAGTTCTCCTATAACCATTTAGGCTTTTCGATACAGACTAGCCGTTTCAATACAGTCACCGGTACAGTGACAATTGATCAGGCTGCTAAAAAAGGAAGTGCCGATATTACGATTGATACTAAGTCAGTTGATACTGGTTCCAATGTATTTAATGGACACATTCAGAGTGAAGATTTCCTATCAACTACACAGTTTCCAACAGCAACTTTCCAGGCTGATCAAATGGTCTTTAAGGGCGATAAACCTAGCGCATTGAAGGGTGTATTAACTTTGAAGGGTGTCAGCAAGCCGGTCACTTTAGCGATTACCCATTTTGAGTGCAAAAAGCACCCTATGTCTGGTAAAGATGTTTGCGGTGCAAACGCAGAAACTAAAGTGAAGCGTAGCGATTTCAATATGGCCAAGTATGTTCCTAACGTTGGCGATGAAGTCACCATAGCGATCGCAATTGAGGCAGTTAAGGCTGAATAACTCTAGCTTCCCGCAGTCGAGAAAAAACCACCTACGGGTGGTTTTTCATATCCTAGGCTTGCGTCTATAATTCTTTAAATACTTGAAATAAAAGACAATATTCTACAAATTTTTGTTTCAAGCTATTGCCTCCATGACTAACCATATTTCTCATCCCCCTTTTTCTGCCCAGAGCTTTCAAGCGAAGAATCTGACCTGCGTGCGGGGCGATCAAACATTATTTGCCAGCCTGAGTTTTGCTTTAACTTCAGGTGAGTGTTTGCATGTGAGGGGAGAGAACGGCGTTGGTAAAACTAGTCTCCTTCGATTATTGGCTGGACTTTCGCAACCAGAGCAGGGCGAAGTCATCTGGAATGCATCGAACATCAAGAGTGATCGCGAAGCCTTTCATCAAGCATTGTGTTTTTTAGGACATCGTGATGCCCTTAAGGAAGACCTGAGCGCTTTAGAAAATCTCATGATGTATGCGACGCTTGGAGCAAGCAATTCAAGTCGCGAATCGGCTTTGCAATGCCTATGGCAATTTGGCTTACGGGGTCGAGAAGATTTGCCTGTGCATTATTTATCGGCAGGTCAAAAAAAACGGGTAGTGATAGCGCGCATTGCAATGCGAGGAGTACCCCTGTGGATTTTGGATGAACCTTTTAATGCACTTGATTCTCAGGGAGTGCAAGGATTCATCGGGTTGGTAGAGCAACATCTTTCTCGAGGTGGAATCGCAGTATTAACAGGTCATCAAGAGCTCGGTATTACTGGATTGAGGGCTTTGCAACTATGAATGCCTTCTTCATGATTGTTCAGCGGGATTTATTGTTAGTGATGCGCCGTAAGAGTGAAGTGCTGACTGCCTTGTTTTTCTTTGTGATTGTGACTAGCTTATTTCCTTTGGGTATTGGAGCGGATACGGCCTTGCTGCGTAAGATTGCCCCTGGGGTGATTTGGGTGTCGGCTTTATTGGCTACCTTATTGGGTTTACAAAGACTCTTTGCAAGTGACTATCAAGATGGAACCTTAGAGCAATTGGCTTTGTCGCCACGCTCATTCGTCGTACTCGTTTTGGGAAAGATCACGGCTCACTGGCTGGTTTGCGGATTACCACTGTTGATATTGGCGCCTGTGATTGGTTTGCAGTTCGACCTCGATACTGCTTCCTTAAAAACCCTATTGCTGACGCTCCTATTAGGAACTCCAGTGCTTTCATTGATTGGGTCGATTGGTGCTGCGTTGACGCTAGGGTTGCGGGGCGGTGGAGCGCTGATGAGTCTACTCGTTTTGCCCCTCTATATCCCAGTACTGATCTTTGGGGCGGGAGCGGTATATGCCAAAAGTGTTGGGCTCGATGTCACGGGGCATTTTTCACTCTTAGGCGCTTTATTGGTTTTGGCTTTAGCATTTATGCCTTGGGTTAGCGCTGCTGCCCTTAGAATTGCGATTGAATAATTTCAATGAACGATCTGACTAACAAATCTTGGCTCAATTGGTTTAGGCTTGCCAGCCCCAGTGCTTTTTATCCTGTGGCTGGAAGACTCATACCCTTTTTCTGGATTTTGTCGATTGCATTCGGTTTAGCTGGTCTGTGGGTGAGTTTTTTTGTTGCGCCAGTAGATGCAGTGCAAGGTCAAGGCTATCGCATTATCTTTGTCCATGTTCCAGTGTCCTGGATGTCAATGTTTCTGTACATCGTGATGGCCGGGTGGGCTGGCATTGGCTTAGTCTTTAATACCCGACTTTCGGCCATGATGGCGCAAGCCATAGCACCGATTGGGGCTGTCATGGCTTTTCTCTCTTTATGGACAGGCGCATTCTGGGGCAAGCCAATGTGGGGAGCATGGTGGGTTTGGGATGCACGTCTGACTTCCGAACTTATCCTCTTCTTTTTATACCTCGGCTTCATTGCTTTACAGGCTTCGATTGATCAAGTGCGTCGTGCCGATAAGGCAGGCGCTATTCTGGCCTTGGTGGGTGTTGTCAATGTGCCAATTATTTACTTCTCGGTGAAGTGGTGGAATACCTTACACCAAGGCGCTTCAGTCTCGATGTCAAAAGCGCCTTCGATGGCTCAAACGATGCTTTGGGGAATGTTACTCATGGCTTTGTGTTTTTGGATGTATGCCATTGCCGTAACTCTCATGCGAGTGCGTGTCATTATCTTAGAAAGAGAGACTCATACTGATTGGGTTAAGCAATTAGAAGAGGTTAGAAGCTAATGTGGAATAGTGCCAGCGAGTTTCTAGCAATGGGCGGATATGCGCTCTATGTTTGGAGTAGCTTTGGACTCTGTGCAATTGCCTTTTGTATAGAGGTACTTATGGTTCGTTCACAACGTAAGGCCATCTTGCGCAGACTCAAACAAGAATTACTTGCCGACCAATTTCATCAAGAGGGTCAACAATGAGTCTTCAGACCAATCTGAAGCCGCGTCATAGGCGGGCCCTGTTCATTATTGGCGCCCTCATCGCCATTGGGGTTGCAGCCCTGCTGATCCTGAATGCACTTAATAGCAATATCGCTCTTTATGTCACGCCAAGTGATGTTGCTAATGGCAAAGCACCTCAATCTCAGACCTTCCGGATTGGCGGCTTAGTGAAAAGTGGTTCATTAAGACGCGATGGCATCACCGTTCACTTTGTGGTGACTGACCTCGTTAAAGATATCCCAGTGAACTATACCGGCATTCTTCCTGATTTGTTTAAAGAAGGTAAGGGTGCAGTTGTGCAAGGGCGCTTAAATCAGGATGGAGAATTTGTGGCAAGCGAAGTACTCGCTAAGCATGATGAAAACTATATGCCGCCAGAAGCAAAACATGCACTAGAGCAAGCCCAAAAGCAGGAAGTAAAAAAATGATTCCAGAGCTAGGGCACTACGCTTTAATTTTGGCCTTCTGTGTTGCTTTGGTTCAGGGTGTATTGCCACTTTTCGGCGCTCAACAAGGTCGACGAGAGTGGTTGGTTTTAGCAAGACCAGCAGCGCAGACAGTTTTCTTGCTATTGGTTTTTGCTTTTGGGAGCTTGGCATGGAGTTTTTATGTCAATGACTTTTCGGTACTCTATGTTGCCGAGCACTCCAACACCTTGCTACCTACAGTGTATCGCCTTGGGGCGGTATGGGGCGGACACGAAGGTTCTCTTTTGCTGTGGCTGCTATTGCTTAGCACCTGGACTTTCTTGGTTGCGCAACTGTCAAAAACTCTGGATGAGTTTATGGTTGCGCGTGTTATTGGGGTGCTGGGTTTGGTATCAAGCGGCTTACTCTTATTCGTATTAGCCACCTCCAATCCTTTTGAAAGATTGTTACCTGCTGCTCAAGAAGGTCGTTCGCTCAATCCTTTATTGCAAGATCCTGGTTTAGTCTTTCATCCACCTATGCTTTACATGGGCTACGTGGGTTTCTCGGTCGCGTTTGCGTTTGCGATTGCTTCCTTACTCTCGAATCGTTTAGATGCCGCATGGGCACGTTGGTCGCGTCCTTGGACGACAGCTGCTTGGATTTTTCTGACTCTCGGTATTGCACTGGGGTCCTGGTGGGCTTATTACGAATTGGGTTGGGGCGGTTGGTGGTTCTGGGACCCCGTTGAAAATGCCTCTTTCATTCCTTGGCTAGTGGGTACGGCTTTGTTGCATTCTTTAGCTGTGACTGAAAAGCGGGGCGTGTTTAAAAGTTGGACTGTTCTATTAGCTATTACCGCCTTTTCTTTATCTTTGCTTGGTACCTTTTTAGTTCGCTCGGGTGTGCTCACTTCAGTACATGCATTTGCAACAGATCCTAGGCGCGGTATTTTTATTCTAATTTTATTATCTTTGGTCGTTGGTTCATCCTTGACTCTGTATGCTGTGCGAGCTCCTAAGCGAGCGATGGGCGCAAAATTTACCTTGACTGCGCGTGAGACCATGATTTTGCTCGGTAATGTTTTCTTGGTTACTGCAGCAGCTTCTGTTTTACTGGGGACACTCTATCCGCTCTTGATTGATGCTTTAAATCTCGGCAAGATTTCAGTAGGGCCTCCTTACTTCAATGCGGTATTTGTGCCCATCATGATTCCTTTGTTAGTCCTGATGGGAATTGGCCCATGGACCAACTGGAAAAATACCAATCTGCTGGCAGTGATTAAGCGTCTTTGGATTGCCGTCTTGCTGGCGGTACTTGCAGCGCTTCTTATTCCGAGGGTGATGGGCGAGTTCACATGGCTGGCGAGTTTAGGTTTTCTCTTGGCTTTTTGGATTATTGGCTCTGGCATTCAGCAGGTGATTCGTCAATTTAAAGCAGGGAAGCCTACCGGTTCCTTTATTGGTATGCAGTTTGCTCACCTTGGCATTGCGATCTTTGTGATTGGTGTCACCATGGTTGGGGCTTATCAAGAAGAACGGGACGTAAAGATGTCCTCAGGCGATACGGTTGCAGTGGGTGGTTATCAAATTCAGATGCAGGGAATTGCTGCTGTTACTGGACCAAACTACATGGCTACACGCGGAACTTTTGTAGTGAGCCGTAAGGGTCAACTAGAAACCACGCTCTATCCCGAAAAACGGAATTACGTTGCTTCAACGATGCCGATGACTGAAGCCGCGATTAATGCTGGTTTGACACGCGATATTTATGTTTCCCTGGGTGAAGCGCTACCCGATCAATCTTGGGCAGTGAGGGTCTATTACAAGCCCTTTGTTGACTGGATTTGGGGCGGTTGTTTGCTGATGGCGATTGGTGGAATCATTGCAATGTTGGACAAGCGCTATCGCTCAAAGTTGAGAGGTAAGCATGAAATCTAGACTGTTAATTCCTCTCATTCTGTTTGTTTTACTCGTGATTTTCTTGGCAGTTGGCCTCAGTCGAGATCCTCATGAAGTCCCATCACCCTTAATTGGTAAGTCCGCCCCCACTTTTGAGCTTGGGCAGTTAGCTGATCCTCAAAAAATGTTTTCTCCAGAGAGCATGAAGGGGAAAGTATGGATGCTCAATGTCTGGGCCTCTTGGTGTGTTGCTTGTCGCGAAGAGCATCCCCTCTTAATTGCATTTAGCAAAACCCAAACTTTGCCGATTATTGGCCTCGATTACAAAGATCAAAGACCTGCTGCTATGGCAATGCTGGCTCGAGAGGGGAATCCTTATATATTGAGTGCCTTTGATGGTGATGGCCACGTCGGCATTGACTATGGGGTATATGGCGTCCCTGAGACTTACATCATTGATAAGGCAGGAGTGATTCGTTACAAAAATATTGGGCCGATTACCCCAGACATTCTGAGGGAGAAGATTTCTCCTCTGATTACAGAGCTAAATCGATCATGAAGTCTCTTGTATCTATTCTGCTGATGTTGGCTTGTTATGGGTTGATGGCAAATGAGGCTGCTCCTTTAGCAGAAGATCCTGTGGTCGAGCAAAGGCTGATTGGTATTTCAGAAGAAATGCGCTGCTTAGTTTGCCAAAATGAATCCTTGGCGGGCTCTCGTTCTGATTTAGCTAATGACTTGCGGGCCCAGATTCGAAGCATGATCAAGGCCGGTAAGAGCGATGCAGAGATTAGGCAGTATATGGTTGATCGTTATGGCGACTTTGTGCTCTACCGTCCACCAGTCAAGCCAACAACCTGGTTACTCTGGCTTGGCCCTTTTACGATTCTAGTGGTTGGAATCATCGGCTTATTAATGTATTTACGAAGAAGAAATACCAGCATGGATAGCAGGACGCTTTCAGATGATGAAAATCGTCGTCTAGATGCACTTTTAAATACTGTTGAGACAGAATTTAAAAAGGATTCACGTCCATGATGTCTTTTTTGATTCCAGCATTTTGTATCCTCTTGCTTGCGCTGGGCTTGCTCTTGCGCCCGCTATTCTTTAGAAGGCGGGCAGCAAGCACTTCTCGTCGTCAAATGAATGCAGCAATCTATCGTGAAGAACTTGAGAAGCTAGAGCAAGAGCGCCAAACGGGTGAAATCGATACAGCTAGCTATGAGATGGCTCATGCTGAGTTACGCCATAGATTATTTCAAGATACGCAAGAGGTGGACGATCAGGCCAGTTTTGGCTCTACCAAAAAAACGATTGTCTTTGTTTGTCTAGCGATCGTTTTACTCTCATCTGGCATCTACTTTTATCAAGGCGATGCCCTCAAGATAGCAGAGGAAAATGCCAAACAGCCTGTCTCGCAAGCCGACGTAGAGAAAATGGTTAGCGAGTTTGCGGCCAAGATGGAGAAAGATCCCACTAACCTCCAAGGTTGGGCAATGTTGGCGCGTTCCTATAGAGTAATGGGGCGCATTCCAGAGGCTATCAAGGCTTATGAGCGAGCAGGCTCCTATATTAATAATCAACCTGAACTGTTGGCTGACTACGCCGATCTCCTAGCCGCGAATGCGAATGGGAATTTTTCTGGTAAACCCCATCAACTCATTGCCCAAGCCCTTAAGTTGGATCCTAATAATTTCTTGGCTCTATGGTTAGCCGGTAGCGATGCATTCAGTACCAAGCAGTTTGCATTAGCTGTCCAAAATTGGGAGAAGTTAGCAAAGCAATTACCCCCTCAATCTGAAGAGGCTCGAGCGGTCATGAATTCGATTGCTGAGGCAAGAGCTAAAGGACACTTAGCAGCGCCAATTGCATCTGCTGGTAAAGGTATTGGTGGAGTCATCACAATTACGCCAGACTTAGCCTCACGTGTGAAGCCGGATCAGCTGGTTATGGTCATCGCACGCAAGCCTGGCGAAAGAATGCCAGTAGCAGTTCTGAAGAGGCCCGTGAGCGCTTTCCCGATGCGATTTACCTTGGACGATTCTTTAGCCATGAATCCTGCTGCGCTGATCTCTCAGCAGTCGGAAGTTACGATTGAGGTGCGAATCTCTAAGACAGGTATGGCTAAAGCGGAGGCGGGCGATCTTATTTCTAATGTGCAAACCGTCAAAGTTGGTTCGAGCAATCTGCGTATCAACGTTGATCAGGTTCAAAAGTAAATACGTGATTTAGCCTCTGCCAACATAAGGCATGTTGGTTGCCATGATGGTCATTGATAAAATATTGCTCTCGAGTGGTAATTGCGCCATATGAAGTACTGCTTGCCCCACATGATCGACGTCCATTCTGGGTTCAATCTTGATAGATTGATCGGCCTGTAAAATCCCAGCCGCCATTGCTTCAGTCATTTCAGTAGCAGCATTACCAATGTCAATTTGCCCGCACGCGATGTTAAAAGGGCGACCATCTAAGGCAATCGTTTTAGTTAGACCAGTAATTGCATGTTTGGTGGCAGTATAGGGTGCTGATAGTGGGCGCGGTACATGTGCAGAAATCGACCCATTATTAATGATTCTGCCGCCCTGCGGAGATTGGGTCTTCATCATCCGAATTGCCTCTTGAGAACAATAAAAGGCACCACAGAGGTTCGCGTTCACCACATTCATCCATTGCTCATAACTCAGATCTTCCATGGGAATCGCTGGAGCCCCCATACCTGCGTTATTGAAGAGCACGTCAATGCGACCAAAGCGTTCTCTTAAGGCGACGAACAGACGTTTCACTTGCTCGGGTTTGCCTACATCACATGCTACGGCTAAGCAGCTGTCTTCACTACCGCCAATATCGATAATGGCTTTTTGAAGCTTATCAAGATTACGACCCGTCAGTGCAACTTGATAACCACCTTGAAGAAGTGCTTTGGCTGCCGCTTTGCCGATACCTGCGCCAGCTCCAGTGACAAGTGCGACTTTATTGTGAGTTGTGCTCATAACAATCTTTCTGATGAGAATGTATAAAGATCATCTTATCTTGGGTGATCAATATGTAGGTCAAATTTACGTTCAAGTCTACCTAAAACTTGATGGAAGAATAATTCTGCGGAGAGAATGACAAAAGCCATACGCAGGACGTGAAAGACAGCAACAGCAGGAACGTTTAAGTGAAAGTTTTTGGCAGTGATGCCCATTTCTGACATGCCACCAGGAACGGTACTCAGAATGAGGGATTCAATATCAAGTCCTGATGGCTTGGCAATCGCTAATGAAAATAGGAGACTAACAACGCAGGCTAGCAGGGTATAAATTGTGACACCTATTGCCAATTTTTTGGCATGAACTACGAAGTCTCGGGTGAAACGAATTCCTAAGCCAACCCCAATTAAAAGCTGACCCGCATTAGAAAGCTCTTTTGGCCAAGTGGTCCACTCCACTCCAAAGGCTGTGAGTCCTGCGCTGACTGCAAGAGGCCCCAATAGAAATGCATTAGGGAGTTTTAGTACATGAAAGGTGGTGATACCAATTGAGGAGCAGAGTAAGAGTAAGGCAACCCCGGAATAGGAGATTGGTAAATGCATTGATTGGAAGTCGAGGTTACCCGGAACTCCATAAGCCTGAAAAATTCCTGGAATGATTGCCAGAATTAAAAGTAATCTCAGAGAGTGTGCTGCTGCCACCAAGTCCGCCCTTTGTTCATGGCGTTCTGCGAGCACGGTCATCTCGGATGCGCCGCCGAGTGCTGAAGCAAAAAAGGCGGTTCGAAGGGGAATATGAAAGAAACGCCATAGCATCCAGGTGCCAAAGCCAAGCAAGATGGTTGAGACTACGCAAGCAATTGCAATAAAGGGAAGGTCATGTCCAATGTTTGCTACCGCTATCGGCGTGAAGTAAAGTCCAATCGCAATGCCGAGCGAACATTGCCCAGCACTTCTACCTAAGGGTGGTGCTTGCAAGGGAATGCCGAGAGAGCCCAGCAAGGCTAAAACGAAGAGGGGTCCCAGCATCCAAGGGAGTGGGGTATGGAGAAGCTCTGCGATCCAAGCACTGGCGATTGCAATCAGGTAGGTCAGAGCCCACAAGAGCCAGATAGATTGTTGACCTTGACGGAGAAAATCGAGCGGATGATGGGCTGGCTTCATGATGTTGGCCCCATTTTAGCGGTCAGGGAGAGCTCACGTTGGCGCATTAGCCTAAAATAGGGCGATGACCCTAGCTCCCTTGTTAACCCCGCGCCAGGAAATTGTCCAGTCGCTTAAAAAGAATGGATATGTGGTGATCTCTGCTGAATCGGTCGCCGAGCTATGTCATGTTGCTGTGAGTGACCTGGAAGCCCTCAATCATTTTTGGGATGAGATGCCCAGAGATCCGTATTTGAAGGATGGCGGTCGCTATCGTTATCGTCGTCATGCTAGCTATCAAATCACCGGTCAGCAGCTAGAGATGGTGCCACATCGTGCTCATTGGCAGTCTGTCACTTATAACGCGCTGCATGGTGGCATTGAGCGATGGTTTGATCCTATCCATGTCGATTTAGCCAAGTCTGCCGCATGGCAGGCAGTCTTGCTTGGAATTGCAAATACGCTCAGTAGTTTGAAGCCAATCAAAACATGGTTTATAGAGGCGCATCAATTTCGGATTGATACCACCGATGGAATTGGCCGCCCAACACCCGAAGGAGCACATCGAGACGGGGTTGATTTTGTTGCAGTGTTCTTATTGAACCGAGTGGGCATTAAGGGTGGTGAAACCCGTATCTTTGATGCGAATGGTTCCGCTGGTCTTCGTTTTACTTTATCTCAGCCTTGGTCTTTGCTGCTCATGAATGATGAAAAAATGATTCATGAGTCGACTCCGATTCAACCGCTGGGAGCGCATGGTCATCGTGATACTTTGGTGCTGACCTATCGTTCGAATGGATTTCAGGATTCTCCTTTGCAGACGCAGCAGTAAAAATCATTCTCCCAGTGCGCATCCGTTCGGCAGCCTACACTCCATTCATGCTCTTAGCGCAGATCTGTGCTTTACTCGGTTTTGCTTGTTACGCAGTCGTCCTCACTCCCTTGCAAGAGGAGTGGCATCTTAATAATCTCCAATCCGGTTTAATTGCTAGCGCTTTTTTCTTTGGTTATATGCTGGCCGTACCTCTTGCTACTGCGCTTACAGATCGCATCGATGCTCGTAAGGTGTATTTCTGTGGCGGGGCATTAGCGAGTTGTGGCTTATTGGGTATGGCGTTCTTCGCTAATGGATTTTTCACTGCACTTTTTTGGATGGCAATGAATGGCGCAGGTCTAGCGGCGACCTATATGCCTGGTTTAAAAATCTTGTCTGATCGTATTCAAAGTGGAGAGCTCACACGACATATTGCTTTCTATACCGCCTTTTTTGGAATTGGTACCGGGCTTTCGTATTTGTGTTCTGGTTGGATTTATGCGGCCTTCGGCTGGCACGCAGTTTTCGCTTGGATTGCTCTAGCGCCCCTTGCTGCAGTAGTGATTGTGTTCTTTTGTATTCCGCCTTTAGTATCCGCCCAATGGCATGGACCGATTAATTTACGCATGCAGGATATTTTTCCAATTGCGAAGTGGAAGCTGGTGTTACAAGACCGTAATGCTGCTGGCTTTATCTTGGGCTATACCGCCCATACTTTAGAACTCTTCGCCTCACGTAGTTGGCTAGTTGCTTTCTTTGGATTTTGTACAGCATATGCTGGACAGAGCTTTTTACTGGCGGCAACCACACTGGCAGGCGTTGTCAATTTTTTTGCCGTTCCAGCATCCATTTTAGGAAATGAAGTTGCTCTGCGTATTGGCCGTCAAAAGTGGGTCTGTATTGTGATGCTCATCAGTGCTGTCATCGGAATCTCTCTAGCAGCTTCAACAGGTCAAAGTTGGTGGCTTATTGTTGCGCTAGCTGTTGCGCATGCAATTTTCATCATGGCAGACTCTTCCACCTTAACGGCCGGCTTAGTCATTAGCGCTCGTTCTGATATTAAAGGGGCGGCTATGGGGCTCCATTCTTTGATGGGCTTTGGCGGTGGTTTAGTTGGCCCAGCGATTTTTGGTTTTGTTTTAGATATGAGCGGATCGAGAAGCTCACCCCATGCCTGGATCTGGGCTTATACCTCGATTGTGATGTGGGGCGTTTTATTCGTAATGTATGAAAGACGCAGAGGCTGGGCAGAGCAGGCCAGTTAAATCAAGGCGGTACTTATTTTGCCCACTCACCGAGTTTATAAATCAAGCCGGATACGCCAGCAGTAACCAGGCTACCCCAAGCAATATCAATGAATGCCAAGCGGCTTGGGAAATCCCGAATCACTGCCAAGTTGGTTAAGTCATAGGTCATGTAGCAAAAAAAGCCAAAGAGGGCGCCATACAACAGTGCATGCGATAGAGACTGCTTAGATAGCGCAGGAATCACGACAAAAATAAGAGCTCCCAGGGCGTATAAAACATAGAAGGCAAGCCCAGCCAAGAGTTTAGGCTCGGTTGCCATGAGGCTGCCCATTTCATCGCGGTAGACGTTTTTAGCGATCCCTAATAGCCATACTAGATCGATTGAAGCCAGCGCCACGAGAAAAGCAAGATAGAGTAAAAAATACTTGAGCATTTAAGTTACCTTTGTAAGGTTTGAGTCAATAAATAGCATTATGATGGAATTAGGAATAATGCCAACATCACGATAGTAAATAAACCAGGGGGTAATATGTTTAAGCAATTATTGGTTCCAGTAGACGGTTCAGACATCAGTAAAAAATCGCTTAAGAAAGTGGCTCAATTAGCCAAATCCGATGGCGCTGCTGTGACCTTAGTTTACGTTTCTGATCCAACCCCACCTTTGGCTTACTCAGATAGCACCATGGGGTACATGATTACGACTAAAGAGCATAAACAGGCATGCGAAGCTTTTGCTAAAAGTGTATTCAAGCAAGCGCAGACCCAATTTGGCGCTGGAATTAAGGTGAGCACGATTCATGCGCTCGATATCTCATTGGCTCAAGGAATTTTGGATGCTGCTAAAAAATCCAAGGCCGACGTGATTGTGATGGCTTCACATAAACGTACTGGAATCTCAGGCGTACTACTTGGCAGTGAAACCCACGACGTGATTGTGCATGCTAAGTTGCCAGTATTAGTACTGGGCTAGTTCAGAAGGATTAGTTTTTCAGCACGCTACCGAGTAAAAGAATTTCTCGGGTGAGTTGGCCGCTATCAGTATCGCGCATGAGCCAAAGATTGAGTTGCGTCTTTGCGCTATATGGATCGACATAAACTCCATCTTTACGTAATTCAAAGTGAAGATGAGGGCCTGTTGATCTGCCAGTCATTCCTACTGAGCCGATTTCAAAGCCGCGACGGACTTCATTGCCCAGTTCAAGTTCAGGATTGAAGCTACTCAGATGTGCGTAATAGGTACGGTAGTTTCCAGGATGCTCAAGGATGATGAGATTGCCAAAAGCACCATTAAATCCGAGCTGAATCACTTTACCTGTAGCAACGCTAAAGACAGGTGTTCCAATCGGTGCTGCATAGTCAATTCCCATATGGGCTCGATAGCGCTGCTTATTCTGCCCAGACTGTGGCTGTGGGTTGGTGGCTGCTGCAACAGCAGCTTTAGTATTGGCAGCAGAAGGCTTAGTACTTTTTCTTCTTCCTGCTGGCACCATTCCAACGCCTCGTGAGATGCGGCGATAGCTTAGTGGGTTGGTCCAGAAAGCATGCTCTAAGGGTTCGCCATTGGCTGTAAAGAATCCCCCTGGAATGTCTCCACGCTCTAACCAATAGGCGCTTGCATAGACTTCGCCATTAGTAGGATTGATGATTTCAACGGCCCAAATCTGTGCCCAGCGCTCTCGATCACCAAAGTCAATAATGAGCCTAACCACACTATTAGTATTTTCAAGCGTGTTATTGGTCTCGGGATAAATTTGCTTAATTAATGCATTCAGATCCCAAACCAATTCAACTGGAAGCTTATCGCTAACTTTATTGGGATCGTACAAAACATTACGCAAAGGAATCTGAATTTCAGCGAAGCGCTTAGATTCATCTTTGAGGTAATCTTGTTGAATCAAAAAACCACCAACAGCAGATGGTGTAAAAGTCCAAATTTCAGTCTTATTATCTTGTACAGGACCATTCATAATGCTAAGTGATTCAAAGCGATTACGCTTACCAAGTGCTACGGCGTAAGGAACACAATTGCCGCGCATGTGTTCAAAGAAAGTCCTAGTTTGATTCCTGAAAAACTCAGAGAAAGTGCGATCTTCTATACCAATACTCGCAGGCAAATTGTCATCATTGAGACTGCGGCGTAAGCAGCCTCTTGTCACGCGATAGTCTAAGTTATCAGCTGCATCGCCAGTAAAGGTTTGGGTTGAGCTGTTATCAATTAGGCTGGGGCTTAGGCTATTTGATTTAGAGTTTGCGCTATCTTTAAATCCAACAGGGCGAGTATTTTGAGATCCAGCCCGTTTTCGTATTTGTACCGTTTTATTGTTTTGGCTAGTCTGCGCATTAGCATACGAAATCAGCTCAAGGCCAGGAATCTGAATTGCAATTAGCAAGGCAATGCAAAGAATTCTCAACCTCTGAAAACGAGGCCTTAGGAGCACAATTTTTTTCACAACATCATTATCTACCAAAGCTAGTAGACACCAATTTTTTAGAAGGCTAAATTACAGCCCTGGCATATCAAAGTGAATGGCTTTCAATTCACCCATTAATTGCCCTTGCTGGTCTCCACTCAATTGCATCAGTGGAGGACGAACCCGAAGCCAGTCAGGATCTTTGCTAAAGAAAGCGAGCGCTGTTTTCATCCCGGTAATCATTTGATGTTTGTCAAATACGGAACGCACCCGATCTAAGCCGACTTGCTGTTCAGCAGCATCTGCATCCTCCCAATGAGCTGCAAGTTTAGCGATCGCTTTTGGATTCATATTCAC
This sequence comes from Polynucleobacter paneuropaeus, assembly GCF_003261235.1. Lineage (NCBI taxonomy): Bacteria > Pseudomonadati > Pseudomonadota > Betaproteobacteria > Burkholderiales > Burkholderiaceae > Polynucleobacter > Polynucleobacter paneuropaeus. The sequence goes on from NZ_CP030085.1 coordinate 406,331, forward strand.
TGTTGCTGAGATACAGCCAGCACCACCCGCTTTCATAGTGCGCAATAAGAATGCTTCGTTACCAGCATAGACTCTAAAACCGTGAGGCGCTAAGAGCTTAATCACCGACTCGGTATAGGACCAGTCTCCAGAACTATCTTTCATACCTACGATTGTTTTTGGATAGGCTCTGACTAAGCGATCTAACAAAGCGAGGCTCAAAGTAATTTTGGTTACGGGAGGGATGTTATAAAAATAAAGCTGTAATGCAGAGTTACCAACCTTCTGAATCACTTCAGAAAAATAGGCAAACAATCCATCATCTGAAATATCTTTGTAGTAGAAAGGCGGAATCATGAGAACTGCAGCGCAATGATGGGCAAGCGCATGGTTGGTCATATTCACTGCAGCATCGATAGCGTTAGCACCAGTGCCAGGCATGATATGAGCAGGATCTAAGCCACCTTCAATTAACTTGGTTAGCGCATCCATCTTTTGACGGACTGACATCGAGTTAGCCTCTGAGTTTGTGCCAAATAATGCATGACCAACTCCATTTGCGGCTAGCCACTGACAATGCTTCAACAGGCGCTGATGATCTACGTTGCCATTGGCCGTAAAAGGGGTTAGGACTGGGGAGAGAACTGCTGGCAAGCTAGATGGGTGGAGGGCGAAGGTCATAGGGGCTCCAAATCAGAAATAGGGTGTCAGATGAGATTGAATGGGTAAATCATACTTCTAAATTAATTGTCTTAGGAAAGATCTCGAATATGCAATTTACGCAAATGGGGGGCCATTTGGGAGGTAATCAGGACCACGACAATAGTGGCAATCCCCCCAAAGACGATTGAGGGTACTAAACCCATCAAGCTGGCAGCAATACCAGACTCTAAAGCCCCCAACTCATTTGAGGAGCCAATAAAAATCCCATTAATCGCACCAATTCTGCCGCGCATATGATCGGGCGTGGTTAGCTGAATGATACTTCCGCGGATGACAACTGAGACCGAGTCACAACATCCCGAGATGAACAGAAAAAAGGCGCAGACCCATAGGCTGCTTGAAAGACCAAAAGCAATAATGGCCAAGCCAAAGCCAGCGACAGCCATAAGCAAATATTTTCCTGAATCAATCATAAGGGGTCTGCTGGCTAAATAAATTCCAGTAATGACAGCGCCTGCTGCAGGAGCTGCTCGCAAAATTCCTAAAATCTCTGGCCCTGAATGAAGTACTTCTTTGACAAAAGCGGGCAATATCGAAACGGCTCCGCCAAATAAAACGGCAAACATATCCAGAGCCATTGTGCCGAGAATAAGTTCATGCTGCTTCACATAATGAAAGCCCTCGAGAAAACTTTTCAGAAAGTTTCCTGAAAGATTGCCAGTAATTTCTTGTTTAACATTAATCAAGCTCACACCGTATAAACCAAGAGCGCCTGCAATTGCTGCTGAAAGGTAGGTCCATTCAAGGCCAGCAAACCCAATTAAGAGACCGCCTAAGCCAGGACCTGCAACCACACAGATCTGAAAGGCCGATGAAGCGTAAGCGGTGTAGCGGGCTAGATGCTCACGTGGGATCACTTGACCAAATAGGGCTTGGTACGCAGGCCGCATCACTGCGCGACCAACTCCAATCAAAGCGACTGCGGTATAGATGAGTGGTACGGGAGGGCTTAACCAACCCAACGCGATTGCCGTAAGAAATAAGGCAACACTCATGTGAATGAAGCAAGCTAAAGCCGCAATTTTTTTGCGGGAGTAGTGATCAACTGCATGTCCGGAGCACAAGGCAAATAAAAAATAGGGTACGAGCTCAGCAAGACCCACGAGACCCAAAGAGACAACGCTATTCGTAATTTCATAGAGGTGCCAGCCGACAGCAACCATCATGATTTGATAGCTTAGCGTATTGCCAACGCGATACAGCAGAATCGTTTTAAAGCCCTTACTAGGCGACATCGAGTTCAATTAAAAAATCATCCGCAAAGGGGTCATGAGCAGATCAATCAGACGCATAAATAGATTACTCAATGGCTGCATCCACAACTCTCCAATAATGCCAGTAAATACCAGAGCCAAAACAATGAAGAATCCCCAGCGCTCTAATCGGTCAAACGCAAGCGATTGGCGCGTTGGCAGTAGGCCAGATAAAATCCGCCCGCCGTCCAGGGGAGGAATGGGAAATAAGTTAAAGACAAGGAGGCCGATATTCCACATCACCCCGGCTTGAGCCATGCCTGTTAGGAAGGGTTCCTGGATGCTAAGCCCCTGAATCACAATCCAAGCCATAGCCCATAAGATAGCCTGAATAAAGTTTGCCCCAGGCCCTGCAAGAGCCACCCAAATCGAGTCTGTTTTGGGGTGATGCAGACGATCAAAGCGAACTGGGACGGGTTTTGCATATCCCACCAAAAAGGGTGAGCCAGCCAAGATGAGCATCAGAGGGACTAAAACAGTGCCTATGGGGTCAATGTGTTTGGCAGGGTTGAGGCTAACCCGTCCGAGGACGTAAGCGGTGTTATCGCCAAAATAACGGGCCGCATAGCCATGGGCAGCTTCGTGGATCGTAATAGCGAAAATCAAGGGAATCGCATTAATTGCGATAGCTTGGATAGAATAGTCAGTAATCATGGCAATATGATATCGATAGGAGACCATTGTGACCGATGACAAAAAGCCCGTAGTAAAAGTTCCCGCTAAACCCTTAACCGCAAAGCCTGCACTACGCCCTCAAGTTTCTAAGGGGCCTGGGGCTGGAAGTGGACGCCCACAGGCTGGCTTTGGGGGCGGTAAAGGCATGATGCGTAAGGCCGGCCGCGGCCGATAGTGGATAATTAAGGGATTAATACGGTATTTACTAAGGATTTGGTATGAATGAATGGCAAAACGAAACCAAAGAAGTGATCAATAAGAAGATCATCACCCTCGTGGTGATGTTGGCAGTCGCTACCAGCCTAGCGATTTTATTTGCCCTCGTTGCCGCTCATATCGGCTACGTATTCGGTTAAAAGAAGCGATTAGATAGCCCCCGATGACTGCCCGCCAGCCTGCAATCTTTGTAGGCCATGGTAGTCCGATGTATGCCCTTGAGCCCAATCGCTATACAGCGGCTTGGGCTAATTTAGGCAAGTCACTTAAAAGACCCGATGCGATTCTGATGATCTCTGCGCATTGGGTTACACGAGGTGTCTGGGTCACGGCAATGCCAAAGCCTAAAACCATTCATGACTTTGGCGGTTTTCCGCAAGCCCTTTTTGAAATTGAATATCCCGCCCCTGGAAGTCCGGCACTAGCAGACCGTATCCAAGAATTATTAAGCACCCCAGTTGTTCTTGAAGAACATGAATGGGGGATTGACCACGGTGCTTGGTCGGTACTGAAATATCTTTTCCCTAAGGCGGATGTTCCCATAGTACAGCTTAGTCTAAATGGGGCAATGAGTGCACAGTCGCATTACGATTTGGCTAAGCAGTTGCAAGCTTTGCGTGATGAAAATATTCTGATTGTTTCGAGTGGCAATGTGGTTCATAACTTACGTACTATCCACTGGCAAGATGATGCGCAGCCTTATCCTTGGGCGCAATCGTTTAATCAATTCTTTATTTCACATATCCAAGCTCGGCAACACCAGCCCCTGATTGATTGGGAGCAATTTGGTGAAGCTGCGCATTTGTCGATTCCAACCCCCGAGCACTATTGGCCCGCGCTTTATACCTTGGCATTACAGGCTGAGCAAGAGCAGGTTGAGCTACTGGTCGATGGTATTGAAATGAGTTCGATTAGTATGCTCAGCTTTTATTTACAATAGAGACCATTATGTGGCTATCGATATTCGCAATCTTTGTTGGTGCAGGCTTCGGTGCTTTACTCAGGGCAGGCTTTAACTTTTGGACAATTAACTCCCCCTCTATCATCCCGATGGGTACTCTGCTGTCGAACATGCTCGGCGGCTACCTGATTGGTTTGGCAGTTGCTTTCTTTGGCAACAACCCTGGTCTTTCTCCCGAGTGGCGCCTTTTAGTGGTGACAGGTTTTCTGGGCGGCCTGACTACATTCTCGAGTTTCTCTGCTGAAGTAGTTGGCTTTATGCAGCGCGGCGAGTTCACCTGGGCACTGGGTACAGCAGTCATTCATCTAGTGGGTTCCCTAACGCTGACCTTCCTTGGCATCATGACGTTCCAGGCATTGTTTTCTAGGTAAGACTTTGTCTCATTCTGGCTTGATGTTTGCCAGCTTGACTACAGCGCCCCATTTAGCAGACTCTGATTTAATCAAAGCAGCAAAATCTGCAGGGCTGCCCCCGCCGATTTCATTTCCCTGAGAGAGCATTAGATCCCTGAGTTGAGGATCCTTCAAAGCTTCATTAGCCGCCGCATTGAGCTTATCAATAATTACTTTAGGCGTTCCCTTTGGCGCTATCAGACCTTGCCAATTCAGAACAACAACCTTGGGATACCCCACCTCTGCAAAGCTTGGCACATCGGGGAGCAAGGGGGAGCGTTTTTTACTGGTGATCGCAATTGGACGAAGTTTATCTGCCTTAATGCTTGGCATTGCTGAATACATTTGATCGAACATCATCGTGACATTACCCGCCATGAGATCGGTTAAGCCAGCAGATCCACTTTTGTATGGAACATGAATCATTTCAATGCCGGCATTTTGCTGAAACAATTCAGCAGACAATTGATGGCTACCACCAATGCCACCAGAAGAAAAAGTAAGGCTGCCAGGTTTTGCTTTGGCAGCTGCCACAATATCTTGGACCGTTTTATAAGGCGAGTTGGGATTAACAACCAATACTAGCGGACCTTTTTCAACCAAGACAATGGGTGTTAAGTCAGCTTCAGGGTCATAACGCAAATTACCAAAGAGGGTTTTGTTAACAGCCATTGGAGCAAAGTTCCCCATGCCGATCGTGTATCCATCGGGGGTAGCTCTGGCTATGTACTCGGTACCAATGTTGCCGCCAGCACCAGGCTTGTTATCGACAATGATGGGTTGCTTCAAAATGACGCTCATCTTTTGCGCAATTTGACGGCTTCGTGCGTCTGCACCACCGCCAGCGCCATAGGGCACTATGAAATTAATCGGTTTACTAGGGTAGTTGTCTGCCCAAGCAGAATGAAGGCCAAAAATGATCAGGACCAAGGAGCCCAGTTTCCAAAGATTCAATTTACTCATGCAGTTCACCTCTAAATTAAGCCACATGCACCCAGGAGGGCGCCCAATCCAATTAAATATAAAGGATGCCAGCGTGTCAATAAAACTATGGCAATAGTGATTCCACTCAATAAAAAGGCCATAGTGCCATGGTTAATTTGTAATGATATTTCAATGGCAGAAGAGAGTACTAGACCAATTGCTAAAGTAGCAGCGGCATAATGCACTGTTTTCTTCCGCATAGGATCTTGCATCTTCAAGATAAAACGTTGCAAGAAAAATACCAGAATCCCAGCGGGCCAAATAATAGCAAAAGTGGCCATAAATGCACCGAGAATTCCGCTAATATGCCAACCAATTAAGGTTACTGTCATAAAGTTTGGACCGGGCGCAGCCTGAGCAATTGCAAAGTAATCCGAGAAGGTTTGTAAATCCAACCAATGCTCTTGATAAACAGCGAGTTCTAGTAATACGGGAAGTAGAGCGTTCACACCCCCAAAGGCAATTAGGGAGAAAGCCGAAAACTTCAGAAAAAGAGTGATCAGTGTTGGCATTATCTTTTTGCTTTATGCCATGCTAAAAACAGTGCGACTGGTGAAGCAATGAGTACCACCCAAGCTAATCCTAGATGAAAGTAGCTGGCTGCAATGATCACTACGACCACAACCAGCAGACTCGGTGGATAGTGAAATTCATCTTTGAGCATCTTCAAACCGGTAGAGGCAATTAAGCCTACGCCTACTGCTGAAATGCCTCTTAAGATGCCGCTCACAGATTCTAAATAGCTGAAATGATCGTAAAGCAGGGCTAGAAGTATCACGATACAAATTGGGCCAAGCGATAAGCCTAAAACCGAAGCGATTGCACCCCTTACACCACAGAATCGAGAGCCAACACACACTGCTAAGTTGGTTACATTTGGGCCTGGGACAATTTGGCAGATGCCAAGCATGGCACTAAATTCCTCTGAAGTGAGCCATTTCTCTTGTTCCACAATCGTGCGTCTTGCCCAAGGCAGAACACCCCCAAATCCTGACAGGCCAATCCTAGAAAAGCCGATAAATAGTTGTAGAGGAGTAAGGGTTTTCAAGGGGGAAAAATTGTTATGGCTTGAAGGGCATGGGTACAGGTTTCTGATCTAACCATGCTTCCAAAGTTTGCGTGATGCCTTTGGAGAAGGTCTCAAAAATCGGTTCTGCAATAAAACCCAGGTGAGGGGTAACCAGCAAGTTAGGCGTATTGCGAAGTGGGTCGTTTTGCGGAAGTGGCTCTAGATCAAAGACATCGACCGCAGCTTGACCTGGCTTACCAGCAGCCAATGCCTTTTGTAAATCAGTCATGTTAATGAGTGCTGCACGCGATGTGTTCACCAAGATCGCATCGGGGCGCATCAGTGCTAATTGATCTGCGCTAATAAGACCTTTCGTACCAGGACCTGCGACTAAATGCATCGTCACCACTTTAGAGGTGCTGAGCAATTCTTCCAAACTAACGGACTTTGCATTTTCTGCCGCAGCTCTTTCAGGAGTCATGCGAGGACTCCAAGCAACCACTTCCATCCCAAATGCTGCGCCTACTTTTGCTACTTTACTGCCAATCGCACCTAAGCCCATAATGCCGAGACGTTCTCCAGAAAGCATTGGGAGTAGCGATAAGGAATCTCGCCAACCACCTGAAGCAATCAGATGATTTTGTTCTATCAAGCGTTTGGATGCACCTAGAATCATGGCCCAAGTCAGTTCAGCAGTCGTCTCTTTTGAGGGGCCACCATGGGTGCATGCCATGGGGATATTTCTCTTGATTAAAGCTGCCGCATCGAGCGTGCCGTTGCGCTCACCCGTAAACATCAGAAACTTCAATCTCGGTAAGCGTGCAATCATCGCCTCATTAAAAGGAGAGCGGTCGCGCACAATCGCAATCGCATCTGCATCTTTAACAGCTTCATAGAGTGCCTCATCCCTCAAGGGTTCGTGATGGATGGTGAGATTCGCGCGCTGGTCGAGTTGATCCCAGGATGAGAAGCGCCGCAGTGCTTGCTCGTAATCTCCGAGGACAACAATCGTAGGTTTGGTAATTTCGGTCATTACTTTAATTGGGTGTTGAGAGTTGAATAATTTGCTTGAGATCAGCAGCTTTACCTAAATTCCAGAGAGCAGAAATTAGTTGAGCCGTTTTTTGTTTACCAATAATAGGCTCAGCTAGGCTAGTAAATTTTTGCTCCAGATTAGTATCACTCATTGGGTTTTCAACAGAGCCAATGGCATTCTTCACAAAGACGTGAACTTCTTTGCCGTTCTTCAAAATGGCTTTGACATCCACTGATGCCTCGCTAATATCGCTATCGGTGGTGGCATTGACTTTTGCTCTCAGCGCTACAACGTCAGGACGATTCACGATGTCATCGGCGTACTCACTCTCACCTGCCTGCCCAAAAATTAAGCCCATGGCACAGCCGTGGTACACACTGAACTTGCCTTCCAGACCTGTCTTAGGTGTCTTTTTGCCAGTAAGCTCAAGCACGAGAGGGTGAACACGCAGCTCAATTCGCTCAACCTCATCCGCTTTAACACCCTGGGCGCGTAATTGCGCACAAGCATCAATCGCAGGATGAATCACAATGCCGCAAGCAAAAGGCTTGTAGGTATTGAGTGAAATCTCAAACGATTTGCCGAGATCACGATCAATTTCTGACCAATCATTTTTAGTGGAGACGGTTTGCATATAACCTCGACCTGCTTCTAATGCACGCAAGCTCGCGGTAAAGCCATGTTTAGCTAAGAGGGCTGACATTTGTCCTGCACGGGCAGCACCTCCCGGATGAAAGGGTTTAGTCATTGTGCCGAATTGCTCACGCATGCCAATGGGTTGTGAGGCGGCAATACCTAAAGCCATCATTGTTTTGTGAGTGTCTAAACCCAGAATGCGGGCACAGGCTGCAGCAGAACCTAACATGCCGGTAGAGCCGGTAATATGCCAGCCACGATGGTAGTGATCTGGGTACATTGCATTACCCACTCGACATTCCACATCTATACCTAGAACCATCGCATCAATAATTTGACGACCATTCGTATTGATGTGTTCACCAAGCGCCAAAATGGCAGAGGCAACTGGGCCCGCTGGATGAATAACAGTCTTCAGATGGGTATCGTCAAAGTCAAAAGTATGTGAGCTGATGCCATTGATTAATGCAGCGCCACCCATATCCACGCGCTCTTTCCGTCCCAGGATGGAGGCTTGCGGTGCTGGTTGAAACTCTTGAACAGCTGCAAGGGAAGACGTTACGCTCTCGTGCTGGGCTGCGCCAATTGCGCAACCTAACCAATTTAAAAAAGTGCGGTGAGCCTCGTGCTCAACTTCTGCAGACCATCCCTGAGATGGGTGAGTGCTGACAAAGTCCGCCAAGGTCTTGGTGACTGGTGGAGCGTTCAAATCGGCTGCTGCGGCGATAACTTGTGACATAAGAATTCCTAATGAGAAGTGAGGAGTGAGATAGGTTATTCAATTTCGATGTGACGGTCTTTAGCTACTTTGCTCCAGCGTGCAATGTCATCCTTAATATAGGTAGCAAATTGTTGTGGATTCATTGGCAGCACGGTAAGTGCCTCTGCAGACATTTTGTCTGCGAACTCGGGGCTCGATAACACCTTATTAAGTTCGGTATTTAATTTGGCGACTACGGCTGGTGGCATATTGGCAGGACCTGCAATGCCATACCACTGTTGACCTTCAAAGCCGGGATAACCTAATTCTTTAAAGGTCGGAATCGATGGATCAGCAGGGCTGCGTTTCACACCGGTGACTGCTAAGGGGCGCACACGGTTTGTAGTGATGTAAGGCATGGCTGCAAATAAGCCTGGGAACATGGCATCGGTTTGGCCACCAATCAGATCGGTAAAGGCGGGAGCAATGCCGCGATAAGGTATGTGAACCATAAAGATCCCAGTCGCCATTTTGAATTCTTCCATCGACAAGTGCGTTAGGGTCCCAGGACCAGAGCTACCGTAACTCAGCTTGGACGGATTCTTCTTTACATAGGCAATAAATTCACCCAGTGTTTTTGCTGGCACCTGAGGATTCACAATCAAAACATTGGGGGTTGCACCAATCATACCGATTGGTGTGAAGTCTTTTATCGCATCGTAGTTGAGCTTGCGAACTGCTGGATTAGTGCCATGGGTTCCCACATAGGCAATCATGAGGGTATAACCGTCTGGATTTGCTTTAGCAGTAGTGATGGCTGCGATTGCGCCACCACCACCGGAGAGGTTATCAACGATGACGCTTTGGCCTAAATTCTTCGATAGGCGTTCTGCGACTGCCCTGGCAATATTATCTAATCCGCCGCCAGCAGATACCGGCGCAATCAATCGAATGGTTTTCGTAGGATAGGCACTCTGACTAAAAGCAGAAGAGCTGATTGCCAAGATGAATGAGGATAAAAAAATCGGCAGCAGCCGATTGCAAAATTTAGACATGTCTCGCATCCTTGGGTTTGGATTAATGTATCGTTATGTAGGAATTTTACTATTTAGTGAAGCAGAAATAAGGGAACAGTCATGATTCTAGAAGTTGCCGATATAGAAATTGATCCAGCCAAGCAAAAAGAGTTCGAAGAGGCTATTTTGCGGGGCATCCAGACCGTCATTTCAAAGGCCAAGGGCTTCCAAGGCTTTAAAGTGAATCACAGCCAGGAAAGCCCTGGACGTTATTTACTCATGAACTATTGGGACACCCTAGAGAATCACACTGTTGATTTTCGGCAATCTCCTGACTTTGCAAAATGGCGCTCGATTGTCGGACCTTTTTTCCTAAAGCCTCCAGTGGTGGAGCACTTCGATTTGGTAGGAAAGTCAGCCTAGTCAGCTTGCTAGTTAGCTGGCTTGAAGCTTTTTACGTATTGAGTGTTCGGGGGGAATGATATCTAGGCTGGGCTCGAGTGCTTCACGTTCGTCAAAGACAAAACAAGACCCCTGGTAATGGGCTGAACCAACCTCTTCAAAGTATTTCAGAATTCCACCCTCAAGTTGGTAGGTATGCTCCATTCCAATTTCACGCATATACAGTCCAGACTTCTCACAGCGAATGCCGCCAGTACAGAAACTCACAACCGTTTTGTCTAGCAATGCTTCTTTGTGCTTCGTAATCGCCTCTGGAAATTCAGTGAACTTTTCAATATTGAAGTGCAGGGCATTTTCAAAAGTGCCATAGTCAACTTCGAATGCATTGCGCGTATCGAGCATCACGACTGGCCGTCCTAAATCATCAGTACCCCGATCTAACCATTCTTTTAACTTCTGGGGAGGAAGGAAATTAGCCCGGCCCTTTTCTGGTTGAATAGTTGGATGATTCATGCGAATAATTTCGCTTTTGAGTTTGATGAGCATTTTTTTAAAGGGCTGCTCATCCGACCAACTCTCTTTTGACTCGATAGCACTAAAACGGGAGTCACTCCGTAACCAGCTTAAAAAACCACGCATATCTGGCTCTGTGCCGGCAAGGAATAAATTGATACCCTCGCCAGTGAGCAAAATTGTCCCTTTTAAATGGCGCTGTTGACACTCTTCGAGCATGAGCGCGCGCAGGTCTTCTAGCCCGTCAAGGCTAACAAACAAGTAGGCGGCAATGTTCAGAATGGGTTTCATGGATTTTCTTTCTAATACGCCCCTCTATTATCAAACAAGGCGCTGTAGGAGTGGTAATCTTATGTCCTTAAGTGGAGGAGACCTGTCAATGAGACACCTATTTAATCAAATCACTAGAGCCCTATCGATGGGCCTTATTTTGTGCGGTATGAGTAGCCTTGCGTTGGCTGCAGACTCGGGGGTTGGCACTTGGCCTACCCAGAAACCCATTCGTTTAATTGCCGTTTTCCCGGCAGGGGGATCGGTTGATCAGGTTGCCCGTATTTTGGCCCCCGCATTGCAGGCAGAACTCAAGCAGAACGTGATTGTGGAGAACGTCGGTGGTGCCTCTGGTGTGATTGGAACGGCTGCCATGACGCGAGCTGAGCCAGATGGTTACACCTTTGCAGTGGTCTTTGATACTCACGGCGTTAACCCCAGCCTTAAAGACAAATTACCCTACGACACGATCAAAGATATTGCTCCTGTGAGTTTAATTGGAACTTCTCCAATGGTCTTAGTTGCAAGTAAGGCCTCGGGTATTAAAACCTTTAAGCAATTGGTGGAAGAATCAAAGGCAGGTAAGAAGTTTAGCTATGGCTCAATTGGTATTGGAAGTCTTGGACATTTGGCGATTGCCCGTCTAGCGAAGACAGCGGGCTTTGATTGGATTCACGTTCCTTATCGTGGCGGCGGCCCCTTGATGCAAGATGTTTTGGGTGGCCAAGTGCCCCTTGGGATTGGCTCGCAATTTTTGGTCATGCCCCATATTGAAAATGGCGGGGTAGTGCCTTTAGTCATCACTACAGCCAAACGATCTCCAGAGCTACCTAATGTGCCCACTGTTGCTGAAAGTGGCTTCCCAGGATTTAATGCGCCAGCATGGTGGGGATTACTTGCGCCAGGCAAGACACCTCCAGCCATTGTGAACGCGATGAATGCTGCAGTTAATAAGGCTCTCAAGAACCCAGCTGTTTCTGAGAAATTTAAAGCACAGGGCATTCAAATTGTGGGCGGCAGTCCAGAGGTATTGGGCGATTTTGTTGGTAAACAAATTGCGATCTGGGGCAAGTTTGTGATTGAGAACAATATTAAAGATTCTCAGTAACGCAAGTAATGAATAAGCGCTTAATTGATTACCAGCCGATGGATTTGGCCCAGCCTGCAGAGTTGGTTGCTGCCATTCGGAAACGACGTGGCGGCAAATTTATCAATCTGGATCGCATGCTTTTACATAGCGTGCCAATTGCAGAGGGCTGGAATCATTACATTGGTGCAATCCGAAATCAGCTTTCTTTAGATCCCAAGTTGCGTGAACTGGGAATGTGTGGAGTGGCCGTTTTAAATGGTGCTGAATATGAATTTATTCATCATGCACCCCCCTTTAAAGAAGCTGGTGGAACACAAGAGCAGGTTGAGGCCCTTCGTTTATTAGGACAGGCAACTTTCCCTAAGCACTTATTCAATTCTATTGAGCAAGATGCTGCAGAGCTCACTCTACAAATGACGCGCAACATTCAAGTTCACCCAGAACTGATGAAGCGCCTACATACCGAACTTGGAAATACTGCAGTAGTTGAGTTGGTGAGTGTCATTGCGGCATACAACATGGTGTCACGTTTCCTCATTGCCTTAGACGTAACCCCCGAAGATCATTAAGCTAAGTTGAGCTCTGATCAATCCATCGGCTGGGAGGAGGATGGTGTAACCCATTCTGCCCTGTGGCGCTCTGAAAATGGGATTCGACCCCATCAAAAACTGGTGATTGCTGACGACACTCTGACTGCAGACGCAGCTTATCGAATGGCTTGCGAAGGAACTGCCATTTTATGGCGTGGCGATTTTCAGAATGCGCGTCAGCTATTGCAAGCCTTAGCAAGACGAGTCGATAAACCATCTAAGAAATCGGTACGTAGCAAAAAAGATTTTCATCAGAGCCAGCTAGACATCTTTAATTTGCATCGTCTTGCGCAATCACAACGCGCTCGTACTTTAGGCATGCTCTTAATTGAATGTACTGCTGAGCATCATATTGATTTAAGACGAGCGCCCGATATTGCGCAGGCTTGCGAAGAGGCTTATGGCCCCACTCAATCGTCATATCTTGTCTCGCTAAGAGAGTTGCTAGGTGTAGTTGGTGCTCACGAATGGCGCAAGAAAGGCGTTCTTATTCCAGCGCTAAGTGGAACTCAAGCATTTCACATTCATCCTCACTACGGTGTGTTCTCGCCGATACGAGGTGAATATATTGACCTAGTTAATCAAGCGCCTTTACCTAGAATACTGGATTCACATCCCATTGCATTTGATATTGGGGTGGGGACAGGGATCTTATCCATCGTCCTAGCCAGTAGGGGTATAGCAAAAATCATTGCAACAGATTTGGATCAAAGGGCGCTGGATTGCGCCAAAGATAATATTGAGCGATCGAACTTTGCTAAACAGATTGAGCTGCTTAAAACCAATCTGTTTCCAGAAGGTAAAGCCGCTCTGATAGTTTGTAATCCCCCCTGGCTTCCTGCGAGGCCTAGCTCGCTCCTGGAGGGTGCGATCTACGATCCTAATAGCCAAATGCTTACAGGGTTTCTATCGGGATTGAAAGATCATTTGTTGCCTGAAGGTGAGGCTTGGTTAGTTCTGTCTGATCTAGCTGAGTATTTAGGTTTGCGTAGCCGAGAGCAACTACAAGCCTGGTTCGATGAGGCTGGGGTCAAGGTAGTTGATCGTATGAATATCAAGCCACATCACAAAAAGGTCTTTGATCAAACAGATCCTTTGCATGTCGCCAGAAGCAAAGAGGTAACTTCTTTATGGCGTCTAATTTTGAAATAAATTTCAGGTAATATCGGAAATATCAGGGATTAAATTCAGGGGATTGTTGATGAAATTCGCTATGCTTCGTTCAATCTTGGGCTATCGCCTCTTGCTTGCTTTAAGCATGTTTGCTTGCATGCTTTGCTTAGCTGCTTGTGCTACTAAAAATGAGTGGCATAACACTAACAGTAATGCAAACCTAGAAGCTGATGAGGCACATTGCGATCGAGTTATACGACAAAGCGCGCTCCCCGATCAAGGTAATGCCCTGTTTCAGCCTATGCGCAATACTGGACCTAAGGCAGACTTATACAGTCGCTGCATGTTAGAAAAAGGTTGGTATAAAGTCAAAAACGAGAGTGAACAAAAAACCCCTTAAGATTTTCACCGTAAGGGGTTTTTGCTGAGGCTACTACTAATAATGGTGGAGTCGGCGGGAATCGAACCCGCGTCCGCAAATCCTCCACAACAAGTTCTACATACTTAGTCTTATCATTTGATTTAACCAGCTAGTCACGAATAGACACGTTACTGACTGGCGATTCACTTGATTTTCGAACTATCACTCGTGACACGAGATAGTCTTATCTCTTGTAAATGACCCTGATGTAGCTTGCGCTACCTGACCCAAGAGAGAATCAGTTCAGGGGCAACCGCATTTAAGCGGCTAGTGCGTAACGTTCGTCGTTAGCAGTTATTACATTCCCATTGATTTACGAGATAACGGGTCCTCGGTATGCCCTTGATGCTTTGTAATCCACGTCGAAACCATGTCGACCCCGAAGACTGTGCATTTGGAAATCTATTTTAAGGCGGACGGCTTAAAAAAGCTCGTTATCTTTTCCAAAGACCTTAAGGCTGACCAGGAAAGATGATTTCCATTAGTTCTTGTGGGGTTTTCACCAAAAAATCGGCTCCCCATGCTTCGGGCGGCTCTGCGCAGCCGCAATAGCCATAGGCTGCAGCAACCGTTTTCATGCCTGCTGCTTTACCAGCAACAATATCGCGGATGTCATCGCCAACATAAAGTCCTTTTGTGGGGTCCACTTTAGCTAGCTTGGCAGCATGCAAGATCGGCGCTGGGTGAGGTTTTGCATGAGGTGTGGTGTCACCAGAGACTGTTGAAGCTGCACGCTGACGTAGGCCCATCCCCTCAGTAAGAGGATGCGTAAAGCGCTCATGCTTATTGGTCACTATGCCCCAAGGTAGTTTGGCTTGGTCAAGCTGATTGAGTAACTCATCAATGCCGTCAAATAAAACACTATTTACTAGCAAGGCTTTTTCATAGTTGGTAAAAAACTCATCGCGCAAGAGACTGAAGTCAGGGTGCTCTGGGTTAATACCAAAGGCGCCTGCGATAAGACCACGAGCCCCAGCAGAGGCCCGAGGGCGCAATATTTCATAAGGGAGTGCAGCTTGCTTGCGGGCAATGAGTAATTGATTTGCAGCGGCAACTAAATCAGGGGCGGTATCTGCTAGGGTGCCATCTAAGTCAAAGAAGATCCCGCGATAAGGACTCTGTATCAAGTGCATTTACGAACAGCAATCATGTAATTGACATCCATATCGCTACCCAGTGAATAGACTTGAGTAAATGGGTTGTAGCTCATCCCTTTCATGCCTAGTAGATCTAATTGTGCTTCACGAGTAAAGGCAATTAGCTCAGATGGCTTAATAAATTTAGCGTATTCGTGAGTCCCTTTAGGGAGCAGTCGAAGAAGATATTCAGCGCCAAGAATGGCGAATAAGTAGGATTTGGGATTGCGATTGAGTGTGCTGAAGAAAAGGGTGCCACCGGGCTTTGCAAGCGCCGCACAGGCCCTTACAACCGATGCCGGATCTGGAACGTGCTCAAGCATCTCCATGCAGGTCACAACATCATATTGGCCAGCATTCTCTTGCGCGAGTGCTTCGGCCGAAATCGCGCGATAGTTGAGTTTGGCTCCTACCTCGAGAGCATGTAATTCAGCGACCTTGAGGGCCTTCTCTGATAGATCGATACCAGTAGCACTGGCGCCAGACTGCGCCATGGACTCTGCCAGGATGCCACCACCACACCCGACATCCAGTACTTGTTTACCCTCTAGGCTGATAAAGGACTTAATCCAGTTCAAGCGCAGCGGATTAATGGCGTGCAGAGGCTTAAATTCACTATTGGGATCCCACCAGCGATGGGCTAGGGCGCTAAATTTAGCGATTTCGGATTGATCGACGTTCATGTAAACGAATATAGCGGAAATAAAAAAGCCCGGCAGAACCGGGCTTTTTTAGGTTTGAAGCGAATTACTTAGCTGTACCAACAACTTCGATATCGGTACGGCGATTCTTAGCGCGGCCTTCAGCAGTTGCGTTTGATGCAACTGGATTGCTCTTGCCTTTAGATTCTGTGTAGATGCGGCTTGCATCAATACCCTTAGCTACGAGGTATGCCTTAACAGACTGTGCACGACGCTGACCGAGGGCCATGTTGTATGCATCTGTACCAACGCTATCAGTGTTACCAACAGCGATGATGACTTCTAACTTAATCTTGGAAAGATCAGCAGCGATCTTGTCCAAAGTTGCTTTGCCTTCTGGTTTCAAGTCAGACTTGTTGAAATCATAGAGGGTGTCAGCTTGCAAAGTGATCTTGCTTTGGCTAACGCCAGATGCAGAGTGACCTTTCAAAGCGCCGTCACAGCCAGGAGCTGCAGAAGCAGGAGTCCAAGCGTTATCACGCCAGCACAATGTGCCGTCGCCGTTTTTCCAGTTCAGGGAGCCGTCGCCGTTTTGCCAGTTATCAGAAGCCATTGCTGCGGATGCAGAAACGGTAATAACGGAAGCGAGCAACAGTTTTAGGGTTTTGTTCATTTTTAGTCCTCAAAAATCTCTTTTTAATTAAAGTCAAACTTAAATGTAATTCGCCCTACTTTGAAGCAAAAACACCGCAAAGCGACACATCTCAATTTCGTACAAACTGACAGAATCTTAGCATAGGGGCCTTCCGTCATCAAAATGATATTATTTCTAAATGGAACAAGCCGCTAAAGAAACACTACCAATATCCCTAGAAGACGAAATGCGGCGGTCCTATTTGGACTACGCTATGAGCGTCATTGTCGGCAGAGCCTTGCCTGACGTGCGTGACGGCCTCAAACCGGTACACCGCCGGGTCTTATTTGCGATGTATGAATTAAACAACGATTGGAACCGAGCTTACAAAAAATCTGCCCGTATAGTTGGCGATGTAATCGGTAAATACCATCCCCATGGCGATTCTGCGGTCTATGACACCATTGTTCGGATGGCTCAGGATTTCTCTCTGCGCTATATGTTGGTTGACGGCCAGGGCAATTTCGGTTCCGTAGACGGTGATAACGCTGCTGCAATGCGGTATACCGAGATCCGTTTGCGCAAAATCGCCCATGATCTGTTAGCCGATTTAGACAAAGAAACAGTTGATTTTGGCCCCAACTATGACGGTAGCGAGCAGGAACCCCTGATTCTGCCGGCTAAAGTGCCTAATTTGCTGATTAACGGCAGCTCAGGCATTGCGGTAGGTATGGCAACCAATATTCCGCCCCACAACCTAGACGAGGTCGTGCAGGCCTGTTTACATGTTTTGCACAACCCAGACTGCACGATTGATGAATTGATTGAAATCATCCCAGCACCAGATTTTCCAACCGCTGGAATCATCTATGGCGTGCAAGGTGTACGCGAAGGTTATCGCACGGGTCGTGGACGTGTGGTCATGCGTGCGAAGACCCACTTTGAAGATATTGATAAGGGTTCACGTCAAGCCATCATTGTTGATGAGTTACCTTACCAAGTGAATAAGAAAAACTTGCTCGAGCGGATTGCTGAGTTAGTGAATGAGAAAAAGATTGAAGGTATTTCGGATTTACGGGATGAGTCCGATAAATCCGGTATGCGCGTTGTAATTGAGCTTAAGCGGGGTGAAGTGCCTGAGGTTGTTCTCAATAATTTGTACAAGGGCACACAGTTACAAGATAATTTTGGTATGAATATGGTGGCCTTGGTTGATAACCAGCCACGCTTGTTGAACTTGAAACAGATGCTCGAGTATTTCTTGCAGCATCGTCGCGAGGTTGTAACACGTCGCACGATCTTTGAATTACGTAAAGCGCGTGAGCGTGGTCATGTGCTCGAAGGTTTAGCTGTCGCATTAGCAAACATTGATGAATTCATTGCGATCATCAAAGCTGCTGCTAACCCAGTGGAAGCGAAGACAGAGTTGATGGGTAAGAATTGGGATTCTTCTATGGTGCGTGAGATGTTGGCGCGCGCTGAGACGGATACACCTGGCGGTCGCAATGCTTATCGTCCAGACGGGCTCTTACCTGAGTACGGCATGCAAAGTAGCGGCCTCTATCGTTTATCAGATAGTCAGGCGCAAGAGATTCTGCAAATGCGTTTGCAACGCTTGACTGGTCTTGAGCAAGATAAGATTGTTTCAGAGTACAAAGACGTAATGTCCGAGATTGCTGACCTGCTCGACCTGCTGGCTAAATCAGAGCGTGTGACTCAGGTTATCGAAAGCGAATTAAAAGAAGTGCAAGCTGAGTTTGGCATCGCGGGTAGCGATAATGGTCGCCGTTCATTCATTGAGATGAATGCAACTGAGCTCTTCACTGAAGATCTCATCACACCGCAAGACATGGTGGTTACGCTCTCACATACGGGTTATATGAAGAGCCAACCGCTCAGCGAATATCGCGCACAGAAGCGCGGTGGTCGCGGTAAACAAGCTGCAGCAACTAAAGATGAAGATTGGATTGACACTCTATTCGTAGCAAATACACACGATACGATTTTGTGCTTCTCTGATCGCGGTCGTATGTACTGGCTCAAGGTTTGGGAAGTACCGCAAGGTAGTCGTACTTCCAGAGGCAAACCGATCGTCAATATGTTCCCGCTGATTGAAGGCGAGAAGATCACTGTGATTTTGCCAATTAAAGGCTATCAAGATGATCAGTACGTCTTCATGGCAACCAGCTTAGGTACCGTTAAGAAGACCCGTTTATCGGACTTCTCTAACCCACGTAAGGCCGGCATTATTGCGGTCGATCTCAATGAGAGCGATTTCTTGGTGGGCGCGGCGATTACCGATGGTCAACACGATGTGATGTTGTTCTCCGATGCTGGTAAAGCAGTGCGCTTTGATGAGAATGATGTTCGTCCAATGGGCCGAACTGCTCGTGGTGTGCGTGGTATGAACTTGGGCGAAGGTCAGCAAGTCATTGCAATGCTAGTAGCACCTGCTGAAGCAGCTGAAGGTGCACAGATTAGTAACGCGGATGCTGAAGCGAATGCAATCACCGGTAGCGTATTGACTGCAACAGAAAATGGTTTTGGTAAACGTACGCCAATCGCAGAATACACCCGCCATGGCCGCGGTACTAAAGGCATGATTGCCATTCAGACATCAGAGCGTAACGGCAAAGTTGTTGCTGCAGCACTCGTTTCTCCTGAAGACCAAATTATGTTGATCACTACGGGCGGTGTCTTAGTTCGTACGCGCGTCTCTGAAATCCGTGAGATGGGTCGTTCTACTCAAGGTGTAACGCTGATTAACGTTGACGAAGGTACACGTCTGTCTGGCTTGCAGAGAATTGCTGAGAGCGATTCAGATGACGAGGATGATCTTGGAGAAGATGATTCGATTGATGCTGGCGATGTTGGTGATACTGCTAGCGATACTGCTAGTGATGCCTAAACTGGCATCGATTAAAGACTAGTCGATACCAACATGACGTTTGACCGCCGCATTTTCAATTTCGCTGCGGGTCCCGCCACTCTGCCAGAGGAGACTCTGAGGCAGGCTGCCGATGAAATGCTGAACTGGCATGGTCTAGGTAGCAGCGTCATGGAAATTAGCCACCGCAGCAAAGAGTTCATGGCAGTCTATGAAGAGACATTGCACGATCTGCGAACTCTAATGAACATTCCCAATGACTATGAGATTTTGCTCTTACAAGGTGGGGGTATTGGTCAAAACGCGGCAATCCCAATGAATCTCATGGGTCTTGGCAAGAATGGTCCCAAGGCAGATTTTATTGTGACGGGTATTTGGTCCGAGAAATCTTTCAAGGAAGCTCAAAAGTATGGAGTGGCCCATCTAGCCGCTTCTTCAGAGGCAGAAAAATTCACCACTGTTCCGCCACGCTCCGCTTGGAACTTATCTAGCGATGCCGCTTATGTTCACATCTGCGCAAATGAAACAATTGGTGGCGTTGAATTTGACCATGCGCCCGATGTTGGCAATGTGCCTTTAGTCGCGGACGTATCGAGCAACATTCTTTCAAAAGAAATGGATGTAAGCCAATACGGCGTCTTGTTCGCAGGCGCGCAAAAAAATATTGGGCCTTCTGGTGTCACAATTGTGATCGTGCGCAAAGATCTGTTGGGCCACTGCATGCCAATTACCCCATCAGTTTGGGATTGGGCCAAGGAGGCTGCCAATCAATCGATGTTGAATACTCCGCCTACTTTTGCCATCTATATGGCTGGTCTTAGCTTCAAGTGGTTGTTAAAGCAGGGTGGTGTTAAAGCGATTGCTAAGCAGAATCAAGCCAAAGCCGATTTGCTTTATGAATGTATCGACCAAAGTAGTTTGTATGAGAACCGTATTGCCAAACTCTATCGCTCCAGAATGAACGTCACCTTCTTTTTGAAGGATGAGGCCTTGAACGCCGAGTTTCTGGCGCAATCCCATGCTGCAGGTTTGGTAGCATTGAGAGGTCACAAAGCAGTTGGTGGAATGCGGGCGAGTATCTACAATGCAATGCCTATAGAAGGTGTAAAAGCCTTGGTTGAATTTATGCGTGATTTTGAAAGGCGGGCTTAATGAGTACTGAAGAACAGCGACTTGCGCCCCTGCGTGACAAGATTGATGCTCTGGATGCCAAGATCTTGGATCTGCTCTCACAGCGCGCCCAAGCCGCACAAGAAGTAGGGCATGTCAAAGGTGGATTTGCTTCACCAATATTTCGTCCTGAGCGCGAGCGCCAAGTTGTGGCTAAGCTACAAGAGATCAATCAGGGTCCACTGCTGCCCGATGGGATTGCTGCTATCTGGCGTGAAGTGATGTCTGCTTGTCGCGCTCTAGAGGCGCGCCAAACGATTGCATACCTCGGACCAGTGGGAACTTTTTCTGAGCAAGCTGCGCAAACCTATTTTGGTCAATCCATCGCAGGTTTACCTTGCGTTAGTATCGATGAGGTCTTCAAGGCGGTTGAGAAGGGCGCAGCGCAATTTGGCGTTGTGCCAGTTGAAAACTCTAGTGAAGGCGCTATTTCTCGAACCTTAGACTTGTTGCTTGATGCTCCTGTGCAAATCAGCGGTGAAGTAGTGCTACCGATTCGTCATCACTTGTTGACCAAGAGTGGAAGCTTGGATGGGGTCACTACTGTCTGTGCCCATGCTCAAGCACTCGCCCAATGCCAACAGTGGTTGAGCGAGCATGCTCCTCAGTTAAAACGCCAAGCAGTTAGCAGTAATGCAGAAGCTGCTCGCATGGCTGCTGCTGATCCTACTTTAGCGGCGATTGCCGGTGAGCCTGCACAAATTGCTTACAGCTTACAAGCTGTGGCATCTCAAATTCAGGATGATCCCCATAATCGCACTCGCTTTGTAGTGATTGGCAACTATGTATGTCAAGCGACTGGTAATGATCAAACTTCACTGGTGTTATCTGTTGATAACCAACCTGGTGCTGTGCATCGCTTACTTGCTCCCTTGGCAAAGCATGGCGTCTCCATGAATCGTTTTGAGTCTCGTCCGGCGCGGAAGGGAACTTGGGAGTATCACTTCTTTATTGACGTGGCTGGCCATGCAGACGAAGAGAAGGTTGCTAAAGCATTAACTGAGCTCCAAGATACCGCAGCTTTCTATAAAAAGCTTGGCTCTTATCCTCGCTCATCAATTTGATCATGAGTTCTTTCGGTTTAAAACATATTCAGGCTATTGCACCATACGTTGGTGGTAGACCCATCAGCGAGGTTGCGCGTGAATATGGTTTAGATGAGAGCAAGATTATCAAGCTGGCATCTAATGAAAATCCTCTAGGCATGCCTCAGTCGGCTCATGATGCGATGCTTAAGGCAGCTAGTGACTTAGGTCGTTATCCCGATTCCAACGGTTTTGAGCTTAAGAAGGTTTTATCGGAGCGACTAGGTATTCCAACAAACTGGATCACACTCGGCAATGGTAGTAATGACATTCTTGAGCTCACTGCGCGAGCAGTTGCGGATACCGATGATGAAATTATTTTCTCTAAGCATGCCTTTGCAGTTTATCCATTAGCTACTCAGGCAGTTGGGGCGCGCGCAATAGAAGTTGCTGCAACACCGTACTATGGCCATGATCTAGAGGCAATGCTCAAAGCCATTCAGACTTCAGGTGCAAAAGCAAAATTGGTTTTTGTAGCAAATCCCAATAATCCGACTGGCAGCTATTTAAGCGCGCAAGAGATTGAAGCTTTTTTGGAGAAGGTTCCTGCTAATGTCATCGTAGTGCTAGACGAAGCCTACAACGAATACCTCTTACCCGATCAGCAATACAACGCAATCGATTGGGTAAAACGTTTTTCAAACTTGATCGTCTCACGGAGTTTTTCTAAGGCCTATGGTTTGGCGGGGCTGAGGATTGGCTACGGCATTGCACAGCCTGTCCTCACCGATTTACTCAATCGTATTCGTCAACCCTTTAATGTGAATAGTTTGGCGCAAGCTGCAGCGATTGCAGCATTGCAAGACACAGCGTTCTTACAAAAAGGATACGACCTCAATCGTGTGGGCTATCTCCAATTAACCGATGCCTTTGAAGAGATGGGATTGACATACTTGCCTTCCGCAGGTAATTTTGTTTTAGTTAAAGTGGGTGACGAGGCAGATGCTGGAGCGAAGGTGAATTTGGCTCTGCTCAAGCGCGGCATTATTGTGCGTCCAGTCGCAAATTATGGTTTGCCACAGTGGCTCAGAATTTCTATTGGCCTGCCCGAAGAAAATGCGGCATTTATTGACGCCCTAAGAGCGATTCTGGGCTAAGTGATGACAAAACCAAACTACGGCGTGGTATCAATTGTTGGCGTGGGCCTGATTGGTGCCTCGCTTGGTTTGGCACTAAAGCAGGCTGGAGTAGTCACCAAAGTACTTGGTGTTGGCCGAAGCCAGTTGAATTTGGAGCAAGCATTAAAGATTGGTGCGATCGATGGTGCAGTGGATTTAGTCGACGCTGCCAAGCAATCTGATTTGATTGTCCTATGTGTGCCCGTTGCGCAAATGCGCGCTACCTTTGCAGCTATCGAACCCCATCTTGCCTCTAAGACTTTAATTACCGATGCTGGTAGTACCAAAGGTGATGTTATTTTGGCTGCTAAAGAAGTCTTAGGTAAGAAAGCTTGCCAATTTGTACCTGCGCATCCAATTGCTGGCGGCGCTCAGCATGGTGCATCTGCTGCTAAAGCCGATTTGTTCTTCGGTAAGCAAGTCATTATTTGCCCTCTGCAAGAAAATTCTCCGCAAGATATCGCATTGATTGAGAAGTTTTGGCAGGCAGTGGGTGCGCTAGTAAAAATGCTTTCGAGTGTGCAACACGATGCTATTTATGCAGCAGTCTCCCATCTGCCCCACATACTCTCTTACGCTCTGATGGCAAGTGTGATCAATTCTGAAGACGCTGCAGATAAATTAAGTCACATTGGTGCAGGCTTTAAAGATTTTACCCGGATTGCAGCCTCAAGTCCTGAGATGTGGCGTGACATCTGCTTGGCTAACAGTACTTCAATCCTCAAAGAGTTAGATCAATATTTGGCGATCGTTCAGCATTTACGTAAATTGATTGCAGACAATGATGGCGCTGGAATTGAAAGGCTATTTGCAAAAGCGAGTAAAGCGCGACAAGACTTGGATGCAAGCTAATGACTGCTTCTCCCAGTATCACAATCGGTCCATTGGCGCGAGCCCAAGGCGCAGTAGTTCTACCAGGATCTAAGAGTATTTCAAATCGAGTGCTACTGTTAGCGGCGCTCTCAAATGGTAAAACCACACTAAAGAATCTCTTAGATGCCGACGATACGCAAGTGATGCGTAATGCTTTGCGTAAGCTGGGTGTATCCGTTACTGACCAACCTAATCAAGTCTGCGTGATCGAAGGATGTGGCGGACATTTCCCAGTCAGGGATGCAGATTTATTCATGGGTAATGCTGGTACCGCCATTCGCCCACTCACTGCTGCGCTTGCGATGCAAGGCGGAGACTATCGTCTATCGGGCGTGCCGCGCATGCATGAAAGGCCCATTCAGGATTTAGTCGATGGTCTTCGTCAAGTCGGTGCAAAGATTACTTATGAGTTACAAGAGGGCTACCCACCGATTCAGATCGGGGCTGCCCCAATCAAGATTACCGATATTGTGAAGGTACGGGGTGATGTATCGAGCCAGTTTTTAACTGCGCTATTGATGGCATTACCTCTGGTAGCCAAAGAGCCGATTCGAATCGAAGTAATCGGAGAGCTGATTTCTCGACCTTATATCGATATCACGCTCAAACTCATGTCGCGTTTTGGTGTGAAAGTCATTTGTCCTGATGCACAAAGTTTTATCATCCCCCCGAAAATAAGCGACCAGGTCTACTCCAGTCCAGGCGAGTTACTCGTTGAAGGGGATGCTTCATCAGCTTCATATTTTTTGGCGCTTGGCGCCATTGGTGCTGGCCCCGTGAAAGTCTTGGGTGTAGGATCCAATAGTATTCAGGGTGATGTGGCTTTTGCAGATGCCTTAGCCAAGATGGGCGCTAACATTACTGCAACAGATGAATCGATTGAGGTCTCTGGAGTAAGCAATTCAAGCGGCAAGCTCAAGGGAATTACTTTGGATTGCACCGAGATTCCTGATGCAGCAATGACTTTAGCAGTCGTTGCTTTATTTGCTGAAGGGCAAACGCGTCTGAATAATATTGCCAGTTGGCGCGTTAAGGAAACCGATCGTATTGCGGCAATCGCAACCGAATTGCGTAAGCTTGGCGCCGCTGTGGAGGAGGGTGCTGATTACATTACGGTAGAAGCTCCAGCCAAATTGGCTGATTGGAAATCTCCTGCAAGTGGAATTGATACGTACGATGATCATCGGATGGCAATGTGTTTTTCGCTCGCTGCCTTTGGCCCCAATGCCCTCAAGATCAATGATCCCAATTGCGTTGCAAAAACCTTCCCTGCGTACTTTGCTGAATTTGCCAAGATTGTTTCCTAGATCGCTATGAATTTGCCCCCAGTTATCGCTATTGATGGACCCACCGCCTCTGGCAAAGGGACGGTCGCATCCTTGGTAGCTCAGAAGCTGGGCTTTCATTATTTGGACAGTGGCGCTTTGTATCGTTTAGTTGCGCTTGCTAGTCAAAAAGAGGACATTGATGTCAACAATGGCCCTGCCTTGGGTCGGTTAGCAGAAAACCTTCAGATTAGCTTCAGAGATGGCCAAATTTTCCTCGGGGGCGAGAAGGTAACGCAAGCCATTCGGACTGAGGCTAATGGGCTGCGAGCTTCAAATATAGCTACTCAGCCATCAGTTCGGGGGGCTTTAGTGGGCCTGCAGCGTAGTTTTAGGCAAAAACCCGGCCTAGTAGCCGATGGGCGAGATATGGCCAGCGTTATCTTTCCAGACGCCAGTTTGAAGGTTTTTCTGACGGCCAGCGCCTCAGCTAGAGCCGAGCGTCGGTATAAGCAATTGATAGCTAAGGGAATTTCTGCTAAACTAGAAGACTTGCTGCAGGATTTAGAAGAGCGTGACGCCAGAGACAGTAGTCGAGGTGCCTCCCCTTTAGTTCTTGCAAAAGGTGCGCAAGTGCTTGAAACATCGAATTTATCGATCGATCAAGCGGTCCAAACGGTGTTGGATTGGTACCAATCCACATCAGCGTAAGTAGTTGAATGCAGTAGTTTTTTGGCGTCTTCGGAAGCTCCACAACGCGATTTCTTAATCAGCGTGTTTCTTGAGACTTTTACAACCTAACCCGTCAGGCCTTCTGACGGCACAAAGTGAATAAACATGTCTGAATCATTTGCAGAACTATTTGAAGAATCATTAACCCGATCGAATATGAAGACCGGCCAAGTTATTTCGGCTGAAGTCCTCCGCATCGACCATAACTTCGTTGTTGTTAACGCTGGTTTGAAGTCTGAAGCGTTTATTCCTGTTGAAGAATTCCATAACGACGCTGGCGAAATTGAAGTAAGCCCTGGCGACTTCGTTTCTGTTGCGATCGATGCCCTTGAAAACGGCTACGGCGACACCATCCTCTCACGCGATAAAGCAAAACGCTTAGCGTCTTGGATGAATCTAGAAAAAGCACTCGAGCAAGCTGAGATTGTTACTGGTACGGTTACCGGTAAAGTTAAAGGCGGCTTAACAGTAATGGTGAACGGTATCCGCGCATTCTTGCCTGGCTCACTCGTTGACACCCGTCCTATTAAAGACACCAGCCCTTACGAGGGCAAGACCATGGAGTTCAAGGTTATCAAGTTGGACCGTAAGCGTAACAACGTTGTCTTGTCACGTCGTGCAGTGGTTGAAGCTAGCCAAGGTAAAGAGCGTGCTGAGTTGATGTCGAATCTTAAAGAAGGTGCAGTAGTGACTGGCCTCGTTAAGAACATTACTGACTACGGCGCATTCGTTGACCTTGGTGGTATCGATGGCCTCTTGCACATTACCGATTTGGCATGGCGTCGTGTGCGTCACCCAAGCGAGATGTTGACTGTTGGTCAAGAAGTTACCGCTAAGATTTTGAAATTCGATCAAGAGAAGAATCGTGTATCCCTCGGTGTAAAACAACTTGGTGATGATCCTTGGGTTGGTATCGCTCGTCGTTACCCACCAAATACCCGTTTATTCGGCAAAGTAACCAACTTGACTGACTACGGCGCATTCGTTGAAATCGAGAGCGGTATTGAAGGTCTCGTTCACGTTTCAGAAATGGACTGGACCAATAAGAACGTTGCTCCAAGTAAAGCAACTGCTTTGGGTACTGAAGTTGAAGTTATGGTTTTGGATATTGATGAAGACAAGCGTCGTATTAGCTTGGGTATCAAGCAGTGCAAAGCCAATCCATGGGAAGAGTTTTCACGCGCCCATCAAAAGGGTGACAAGTTAAGCGGTGCAATCAAGTCAATTACTGACTTTGGTGTATTCATTGGCTTGCCTGGCGGCATCGATGGTCTGGTTCATCTTTCCGATATCTCTTGGAATGAGCCTGGCGAAGAGGCTGTTAAGAAATATAAAAAAGGTGACGAAGTTGAAGCTACTGTATTGGCGATTGATGTTGAGAAAGAGCGTATCTCTCTCGGTATCAAACAATTGTCTGGCGACCCATTCAACAACTACACATCTGTTAGCGACAAGGGTAGTCTTGTTACTGGCACTGTGAAGGCTGTTGATGCTAAAGGTGCAACCATTCATTTGGCTGACGAAGTTGAAGCTTACTTACGTGCTTCTGAAATCTCAACCGATCGCGTTGAAGATGCACGTAATGTATTGAAAGAGGGTGATAGCGTGACTGCTATGATCATTAATATTGATCGTAAGTCCCGCGTCATCAATCTTTCGATTAAGGCAAAAGATAGCTCTGATCAACAAGATGCAATGAGCAAGCTCCAAGGTGATGCGCAGTCTGGCACCACCAACTTGGGTGCTTTGCTTAAAGCAAAAATGGACAATCAAGGCTAAATCAATATCGCCGTCTCCAGAGTTGGGGACGGCGGTTTTTTATTGATAGATCATGTCAGATCAAGAGCAACAAGCAATCACACGCTCCGAACTTGTGGAGAGCCTGGCGGAACAGTTTCCCCAGTTGCTTCCAAGGGATGTAGAGCTGGCCGTCAAAACATTGTTGGACACCATGACCCACGCTTTGGCCGAAGGCAAGCGGATTGAGTTACGGGGTGTTGGCAGTTTTGTTTTGCACAGCCGTCCTGCTAGAACTGGACGCAACCCTAAGTCTGGCGAGAAAGTGCTTATTCCAGAAAAACGGGTGCCACACTTTAAGCCTGGTAAAGAGTTACGCGAACGGGTTGATTACAAGCCACTGAAGCAGTCAGGGCCCAAAGAGGGTTCTGGTGCCTAATCATTCGGCAAACCACCAGTGGTCCATTCGGACCATTTTTTTATTAAAGAGCCTAGCGCTATGATTCAGATCGCTACCGCTTGGTTATTTCTTATTCCAATTTTATTTGGTTTGGGTTGGATGGCGGCACGCTGGGATCTTGGACTTGAGAACCGGATGGATGAGCGTGAACGTTTACGTCAACAGCGCTCTACCTTTAAAGGCCTAAGCCTATTATTGAACGAGCAACCTGATCAAGCAATTGAAACTCTGGTGAAAATTGCACAGCTTGATCCAGAAACTATTGAACTTCATTTTTCCTTAGGAAATCTATTTCGCCGCCGCGGTGAAACTGAACGTGCGATTCGGGTACATCAACACTTAGCCAATCGAGATGATTTAAAGCCGCGTGATCGGGATCATGCTGCTTATGAGCTCGGTAGAGACTTTCTGCGTGCTGGTTTATTGGATCGTGCTGAAGCCTCATTGAACCGCGTTGGAGAAGGCAAATATGCTGCTCCAGCAAAAGAGAGCTTGCTCGAGATGTATCAGATCGAGCGAGATTGGCAAAAAGCGATCATTGCTGCACAGGAGTTGGAATCACTTCAAAGCAAGCCCCATCAAATAGAAATCGCTCAGTTTCATTGCGAGTTAGGTCAAGAGGCATTGCGCCGCCAGGATTTAGTCGGGGCAGAACAATCGATCACTCGCGCACTTCAAGCGGTGCCCAATCATGCACGTGCCCTCATTTTGCAAGGCGATTATTTGATGGCGATGGATCGTCCTGTGCAAGCGATTGAGACTTGGAGCGTGCTTACTAAGCTACATCCTGCTTACATGCATTTGCTGGCCGACCGTTGGATGCTTGCCCATACCAATTTGAATAAAGCTGAAGAGGGCTTGGATCGCTTGGTGGACTTGTTAAAAACCCAAGCATCAGGTGAATTGCTGGATATTGTTCACAAGCACATCACCCAATTAAGGGGCTCTCATGTTGCACAGACCATGCTAGTTGAGGTGATGCAGAGCTCACCCAGTTTGAGTGCCTTATCCAAGCTTGCCGAAACCCGTTTAGCTCTAGCACAAAGCAATGGCTCTGACGATAAGGTTGCAGAGATCAAGGCTATTTTGGGCTTATTAAAGCAGCGTACGACTAGCCTAGCCCGCTATACCTGCGGTAATTGTGGCTTTAGAGCCCGTCGTTTTTACTGGCAGTGCCCTGGGTGCAATCATTGGGAAGCGTATTCTCCTAGAAGAAGCGAAGGGGTGGCTCCTAGCGGACCATCAATGTGATTGGTAGATAAAGAGAATTAACTAATTCGTCATTAAATTACAGTTTAATGACGATTACATTATTAAATCAGTCGGAGGCGTTTTGAAAGTTACGATTATTGGTAGTGGTTACGTCGGTTTGGTAACTGGTGCATGCTTGGCAGAACAGGGCAACAATGTTTTTTGCTTAGATCTCGATCCCAAGAAAATTGATATTCTCAATTCTGGTGGTGTGCCTATTTACGAGCCTGGTCTCAAAGAAATGATTGAGCGTAATCGAGCTGCAGGACGCATTCAGTTTTCGACCGACATCAAAGCATCAGTAGACCACGGTGAGATCCAATTCATTGCCGTAGGTACCCCTCCTGATGAAGATGGTTCAGCAGACTTGCAATACGTCGTTGCAGCGGCTCGTAATATTGGCAAGCATATGAGCACGCCAAAGGTGATTGTTGATAAATCAACAGTTCCTGTAGGCACTGCTGATAAGGTTAGCGCCGCTATCATTGAAGAACTATCAAAGCGCAATCTTAGCCCTGAGCTGTGTTCAGTTGTGTCTAATCCAGAATTCTTAAAAGAGGGCGCTGCTGTAGAGGACTTTATGCGCCCTGATCGCATTGTGATCGGTACCTCTAGCGATGCAGCAGGTTTGCGCGCTAAAGAGCAGATGCGTAAACTCTATGCTCCCTTTAATCGTCACCACGAGCGTACTTATTACATGGATGTGAAGAGTGCTGAATTGACGAAGTACGCCGCTAATGCCATGTTGGCCACCCGCATCTCTTTCATGAATGAATTGGCTAACTTAGCTGATCTGGTTGGTGCTGATATCGAAGCCGTTCGTCAAGGTATTGGTTCAGATTCTCGTATTGGTTATGGCTTCTTGTATTCGGGAACTGGTTATGGAGGCTCATGCTTTCCAAAGGACGTCTCAGCACTGAGCAAAACAGCCATTGAGCATGGTAAAGATCTCAAAATCTTGGTAGCTGTTGAAGCAGTCAATGAAGCTCAAAAAACGATCTTGGTTGAAAAGATTGAAAAACGCTTTGGTAAAAACTTACAAGGCAAAAAGTTTGCTTTATGGGGCTTAGCATTTAAGCCCAATACAGACGATATGCGCGAAGCCCCAAGCCGCGTCATTATTGGCGAGTTGGTTAGGCGTGGTGCCGAGGTTGTGGCATTTGATCCGGTAGCAATGCCCGAAGCGAAGCACGCGCTTGAATTAGACTTTAAAGGTAATCCCGAGGGCCTGAAAAAAGTTGCGATGGTTGATGACCCCACAACAGCCTTAGAGGGTTGTGATGCTCTTGTGATCGTGACTGAGTGGAAGGCCTTCCGTAGCCCTGACTTTGATGTTGTTAAGCAAAAACTCAAGCATCCAGTCATTTTTGATGGCCGAAACCTCTATGAGCCTCAAGCTATGCAAGAATTAGGCATTGAGTACCAAGGTATTGGTCGTCATAATTAAAATTACTTAAATTGCATTTAAAGACTCATTTGCCCGTGGAAAAAGCTAACCTAGAACAATTTGCCAAAACCCGCTTACTGGTTGTTGGTGACGTGATGCTCGATCGCTACTGGTTTGGCGATACCCATCGGATCTCTCCAGAAGCTCCTGTGCCGGTAGTACAAGTAGGCAAGGTTGATGAACGTTTGGGTGGTGCTGCTAACGTAGCGCGTAACGTTGCAGCCTTAGGCGGCCATGCCACGATTTTGGGTGTGATTGGCGATGATGAGCCTGGTCAGCGCGTTACTCAACTTCTCACAGCCAGCGGAGTAGATAGTCAGCTGGAAGTCGATAGCAAAGTCCCAACCATTGTGAAGCTGCGGGTGATTGCACGACAACAACAGCTCATTCGTTTAGATTTTGAAGAGCCCCCTAGCGATAAGGCGCTCGCCAGAAAGCTCGAGCGTTTTGAAAAGTCTCTTGCTGATGCTGATGTCGTGATTCTGTCTGACTATGGCAAGGGTGCCCTGGATCAAGTCACGCTGATGATTGAGCAGGCTCGCGCTCAAAACAAAATGATTCTCGTTGACCCCAAGGGGGAGGACTATGAAAAATATCGTGGCGCCACTGTCCTAACACCAAACCGCAGCGAGCTGCGCCAGGTGGTTGGTCGCTGGAGTAGTGAAGAGGACCTCACTAAAAAAGCCCAAGACCTGCGCCGCTCGCTTAATCTACAGGCGCTTCTCTTGACTCGTTCAGAAGAGGGTATGAGTTTATTTACCGATGCAGGTGTGAGCCATGTCAAAGCCCAAGCACGTGAAGTTTTTGATGTCTCAGGCGCTGGTGATACTGTGATTGCTACCCTAGCAGTTGCATTGGCTGCAAAATGGCCGCTTGAGAAGGCGATGGCATTAGCTAATCGTGCTGGTGGCATTGTGGTTGGCAAGTTGGGTACTGCAACCGTTACTTCCGAGGAATTACAGTGACTATTATCGTAACTGGAGCCGCCGGCTTTATTGGTGCCAATATTGTTCAGGGCCTCAATGCTCGTGGCGAGAAAAATATTATTGCAGTCGACGACTTGTGTCCTGCTGATAAATATCGCAATTTAGCCGATCTCGATATCATTGATTACCTTGATAAAGATGAGTTTCTAGAAGCTTTTAGAAGCGGTCGCTTTGGTAAAGTGAAGGCCGTTTTTCATGAAGGCGCTTGCTCCAATACGATGGAAACAGACGGCATCTTCATGATGGCGAATAATTATCGCTACACCATGGATCTGCTCGATATCTGCACTGAGCAAAAAGTGCAATTACTCTATGCCTCTTCTGCAGCCACCTACGGCGGATCAGATGTGTTTGTTGAAAGCCGTGAGCACGAGAAGCCTTTAAATATCTACGGCTATTCCAAATTCTTATTCGACCAAGTGATGCGTAAGCGCTTTTCTGAAAAAGCCAATACCGCCCAAGTAGTTGGTTTTAGATATTTCAATGTGTATGGCCCACGTGAATCCCACAAAGGTCGTATGGCATCAGTAGCCTTCCATCAGTACCACCAATACAAGAAAGACGGAGTGGTAAAGCTCTTTGGTGAATATGGTGGCTATGCACAAGGACAGCAAAGCCGTGACTTTGTCTCGGTAGAGGATGTAGTGAAGGTCAACCTCTTCTTCTTTGATCATCCAGAAATCAGCGGCATCTTTAATTTGGGAAGCGGCCGTGCCCAACCCTTTAATGACGTAGCCCATGCCGTAGTGAATTCACTCAGAAAGCTGGATGGTGCTAATTCAGAATCATTAGAACAACTTGTCAAGATGAAGGCTATTGAGTACATTCCCTTCCCAGAAGCACTCAAAGGTAAGTATCAGTGCTTTACACAGGCAGACCTCACCAAACTCAGAGCCGCCGGTTACGCCGAACCCTTTCTCAATGTTGAGCAGGGGGTCAGTCGTTATATCGACTGGCTGGCCGCTAATGCGGATTTCTTAGCTAATCCGCTGTAAAGAATTGCATGTTAGTAAGAAAGTTTTTTCTTACATTGATCCTGGCCTATATTGGATCTCCAGTATTTGCTCAGGTGATTGATATTCCGCACCAACAAGACGCGGCAACTAGAACCCTATTGTTTACTGCGCCAAATCCTAAAGCACTCGTTTTACTCTTTCCTGGTGGCGGTGGAATGATGAGATTGCAGGATGATGGCTCCACTAAAAATCGACATACCTTTATTCGTTCGGTGGATCAATGGAGTCAATACCATATTGATGCTGTTCTAGTTGATACCCCATATGATTTAGGTGACTACCGAAGAGGAGATCTTCGGGGTCGCTCTGATCATTTGGAAAGAGTTGCTGAAGTTGCTGCTTATTACAAAGATAAATACCACCTGCCAATCTGGATTTTTGGGCATAGTATGGGCACCTCAACTGCAACAAACTTTGCCAATAGCTTGGATAAAAATTCCCATTTAATATCCGGAATCATTATTGCTGGTACCGTGAGAACTGCCTCGGTTAGCGACGATGTGTCTTTACCAATTCTTGCTCTGCATCATGTTCAGGACTCTTGTGGAGGTACCCCACCAGATGCTTCCGCTAGAATTATTAAGGGAAGGCCGCCTAAGTTTATTGCTCAATTAGAAATGATTGAAGGTGGAACTTCTCAGGGTGATGAGTGCCAATCCTTTGCCTATCATGGTTTCAATCAAACTGAGCCAGAGCTCATCAGAAGAGCGGCAAAATTTATTCTCGGTAATTAAGCAGCTATCAGTCATTACGGATTGATTTGTAGTGGTCTATGATGGAGTCAACTTAAGATCACTCGTCCCGTTGTAAATGATCCACGTCCTTTTGGCGTGGATTTTTTATTTACTTCTGGAGAAAAGATGATTAAACATTTTGCATTGAATAATTTTGTTGTTCCTGTCGCTGCTGTATTGCTATCAGCTTGGTTAGCAATATCAGGAGTTAGTCATGCACAGGCATCACCGGTTAATGTGAATACGGCTTCGCAGACTGAGTTAGAAACCATTAAAGGCATTGGCCCAGCCAAAGCAAGAACCATCATTGCTGAACGTGAAGATGGCGGCCATTTTCAAGATGCTAATGATTTACAAAAGCGGGTTCGGGGCATTGGGATGAAGTCTGTTGAAAAAATGGTAGACAACGGCTTAACGATTGAAAGCCCAAGTTCTTTTCGGGAGCCTCATGGTCGGACGAAAAAAGAGGGATCCGCATCGAGCCGTCGTTCTTCCCGCAATCAGGGCAATACTCGCAATCATCAGGATCGCCCAAGCACAAATCGCCGAAATTAAACCTTTCCATGTCTGAGCGGTCTTGTGGCTAAAATGTCCTTATGGCGACTCCTAACTACTTGACCATTTCACAGACTATTGGCAATACGCCTTTAGTTAAATTGCAACGTATTCCGGGTGCTGATAATACGGCTCGTAATAATGTGATATTGGGTAAGTTAGAGGGTAACAATCCAGCCGGGTCGGTCAAAGATCGACCCGCGCTGTCGATGATTCTGCGCGCACAAGAGCGTGGCGAAATCAAACCAGGCGATACCCTTGTAGAAGCTACCAGTGGCAATACCGGTATTGCCCTGGCAATGGCTGCTGCCATGTTGGGTTACAAGATGGTTTTGGTGATGCCAGAAAATCAAAGTATCGAACGTCGCCAGAGTATGGCCGCTTATGGTGCAGAACTCATTCTGACCGCAGCTTCAGGTGGTATGGAGTTTGCGCGTGACTACGCACTGCAATTGCAAAGAGAGGGGCGCGGTAAATTGCTCGACCAGTTTGCCAATCCTGACAATCCTCGTGCGCATATCGAAACCACTGGCCCAGAAATTTGGCGTGATACTGATGGTCAAATAACCCATTTCATCTCTTCGATGGGGACTACGGGGACTATTACTGGTGTCTCTACTTACCTAAAGTCCAAGAATCCGAATGTTCTCATTATTGGCGTCCAGCCTGAAGAGGGCTCACAAATTCCAGGTATTCGTAAATGGGCTCCTGAATATCTCCCTAAAATCTATCAAGGAGATCGTGTTGATCGCATCGAGTATGTTAGTCAAGCCGATGCGGAAGAAATGGCAAGACGCTTAGCGGCAGAGGAAGGTATCTTTTGCGGCATTTCTGCGGGAGGTGCTCTGGTAGTGGCGCTGCGCGTAGCGAGACAGGTTGAGAATGCCACGATTGTATTTATCGTTTGCGATCGGGGTGATCGTTATCTCTCCACGGGTGTATTCCCGGCCTAATTGGCTGAGGCTTTAGTCGCTTTCTTGTGAGGTACTTTCTTCTTTTTAGAGTTAGCACTTTGCTTGGCTGATGGCAATGCAGGTAAATTAGCAGCAATGACACTTTGGTTCTTATAGCCCAAGGCTTCTGCAAATTCAGCAACACTCTGGGCATAAAAATAACTACGGTTATATTGCACAATCGTTAAGAAGTTATTGAGACCAACTACATACCGAACCTTATCTGTGCCATCTTTATCTATATAAGGTAAATCAACAATGAGGGCTTTACTTTGTGGTGATACACCACCTGCTTGCAGGTCACCTTGCTCAGGCGTCAAAATACCTTGATTAATGAATGTTTGCACAGAGTATTTCAGTTGAGGCTCACCATCAGCAAGAAGGCTGGCTTGTGCAAAGGCACTCTCTGGGATTGCAAAATAGATTGGCATACCCGGATGCCACCCTTGTTTCTTTAGAAAGTTGGCCACACTCGCAATCGCATCTCTGGGGCTTTGTCTTAAGTCAATTTGCCCGTCACTATCGCCATCGACTGCGTAAGCTCGAATACTGCTGGGCATAAATTGGGGTAGACCAATTGCACCTGCATAAGAGCTATTTTGATTGACGCAATTATTGAATAGAGCAGGGCTTACTCCCAGAGTGGACTGATTGGCAGGCAACTTTCCGCCAGCTTGGGTCCAGCAAAGCAGAATGAGGGATTTGACTTCATCCTTAAATAACTGCTCGCGGACAGTTTTATTGGGTGTATCGGGGTAATTAAAGGCGAGAGTCGATAAAACATCCTTCACCCTGAAATTGCCGGTTTGGCGACCATATATGGTTTCGATACCAATGATGGCCACAATGACCTCAGCTGGCACCCCAGAGTCCTGCTCAATTTGGCTTAAATAGGCTTCATTTTGATCCCAGAAGACTTTTCCGGCCTTCAGCCTGATGGGTTCGACAAAACGCTGTCGATAGACCGCCCAATTTTTCTTAAAAGTTCCGGATGGGGGTAATACCAATTTGCGTATAGATGGGATGGTCTTAGTATCGGAAAAACCGGACTCTATAAAGGCTAAGGGGATATCTTGGGATTGGCTTACTTGGCTAATTAAAAGCTGAAGATTTTGACTTAAAGCTGCCTGGGAAATCGAATCTGAGTTCCCAGCATCTACAGAATCGCTTACCTCAGGAGCTGGCGTAGAGCAAGCTCCCAAAAGAATGGTTAAAGTAAGCAGGAAGAGCTTGGGAAATAACGGTAGAGATAACTTCATTCTTGAATGGGGAATTTCTAGGTTTGTGAGCACAATGCATTAGATTACAAAAAAGATCATTTGGCTATGAAGGAATACTCTTAATGACTACAGGATATATTACGCATCCAGATTTTCTGAAACATGAAATGGGAAGTCATCATCCTGAGTGCCCGGAACGAATTCAGGCTATTAATGATCAACTGATTCGAAGTGGAGTAGATCAATTTCTAACACATCTTGATGCACCTCTGGCTTCAGAGGACCAACTTGAGCTTGTTCATACTCAAGATCACATTGCTTTTGTTAAAGAACAAGCTCCGGCAAGTGGTTATCGCATGCTCGATGGGGATACGATCATGAACCCCCATACTTGGCAGGCATCCTTGAGAGCCGCTGGCGCTGCGATTGCAGGCGTTGATGCCGTCATGAAAGGTGAGGTAGAGAATGTTTTCTGTGCAGTGAGACCGCCAGGCCATCATGCAGAACCCACTCGCTCCATGGGATTTTGTGTATTCGACAACGTAGCCATTGCAGCGCGTTACGCTATTGAGGAGTACGGCATTGAACGCGTTGCATTAATTGATTTTGATGTCCATCATGGTAACGGAACTGAAGCTGCCTTCATAAATGATCCCCATGTCTTGATGTGTAGCTTCTTCCAGCATCCTTTTTATCCATATAGTGGTTTAGATCATGCGAAGAATATGGTCAATATTCCGCTGCCAGCATCCACTAGAGGAGATGTGGTCCGCTCAATCGTAGAGGAGGAGTGGTTACCTCGTCTGCGGGCTTTTGAGCCTGAGCTCATCATTATTTCTGCGGGTTTTGATGCGCATCGCGAAGATGATTTGGGACAGATGGGTCTAGTCGAGGAAGACTATGTATGGATTACTAAAAAACTGAAAGAGCTTGCAAATCAGTATGCGGGCGGGCGAATCGTCAGTTGTCTGGAGGGGGGTTATAACCTTTCTGCGCTGGGGCGTAGCGTAGTCGCTCATGTCAAGGCATTGGCCGATCTTTAGTCAATATCCACAATCGCCAATTGATAAAGATAAAATAAGGGTCTTAACCTTATTTACATCGTTTTAGATAGATTGTGAAAGCAGCATGAAGATCTTGGTGGCAGTAAAGCGCGTCGTTGATTACAATGTAAAAGTCCGCGTCAAATCCGATAATTCTGGAATCGACATTGCTAACGTCAAAATGAGTATGAATCCTTTTGACGAAATTGCAATTGAAGAGGCCGTTCGATTAAAAGAAGCTGGTATCGTCAGTGAGATCGTAGTAGTTTCAGCTGGATCTATACAGTGCCAAGAAACCCTTCGCACTGCTTTAGCGATTGGAGCCGATAAGGCAATCCTCGTAGAGACCGATGTTGAGTTACAGCCTCTAGCAGTTGCGAAATTACTCAAAGCGATTTGTGAAAAAGAGCAAGTCCAACTGATCTTGTTAGGCAAGCAAGCGATTGATGACGATAGCAATCAAACTGGCCAGATGTTAGCTAGCTTGATGGATATTCCACAAGGAACATTTGCATCAAAGGTCACGATTGAGAATGGAAAAGCGATTGTGACGCGTGAAGTGGATGGCGGCCTTGAGACTATCAACCTCTCACTACCTGCAGTGATTACTGCAGACTTACGCTTGAACGAACCTCGTTACGTCACGCTGCCTAACATCATGAAGGCCAAGAAGAAGCCTTTAGATATTGTGAGGCCAGAAGAGTTGGATGTAGATATTTCCCCTCGGCTCAAGACCCTCAGAGTGGATGAGCCGCCTAAGCGCGTTGCCGGAATCATGGTGGCTAATGTTGAAGAGCTAGTTGAGAAGCTCAAGAATGAAGCGAAGGTAATTTAAATGGCCTCACTTGTTATAGCTGAACACAATAATCTATCTTTAAACGCTGCAACTTTGCATACCGTTACTGCAGCGCTGCAATGTAATGCCGAGGTTGATATCCTCATTATGGGTCATGGCTCAGATACAGTTGCACTAGAAGCATCCAAAATTATTGGAGTGCGTAGAGTTATTCAAGCAGATGCCCCTCATCTAGCCAATCGGTTAGCTGAACCTTTAACTGCCCAGGTGCTGGCTGTTGCAAGTCAATATACCCATATCCTTGTGCCAGCGAATGCGAGCGGTAAAAATCTGATGCCACGTGTTGCAGCCAAATTAGATGTAGCTCAGTTATCAGATATTACGAAGGTAGTCAGCAGCGATACTTTCGAGCGTCCGATCTATGCTGGTAATGCAATCGCAACGATTCAATCCATTGATCCCATTAAGGCCATTACAGTTCGGACTACTAGCTTTGAACCTGCCCAAGCTGGCGGCGGCTCTGCCAGCATTGAAAAGTTGGTCGCTGTGCCTGATGCTGGGCAATCGATCTTTATGAGTCGCGATCTGAATCAGTCGGATCGCCCAGAATTAGCGGGAGCAAAGATCATTGTGTCGGGAGGGCGCGGACTAGGTTCTGGTGAGGCCTATCAAGAATTAGTCGTGCCCTTAGCTGATGCATTGGGTGCTGCTTTAGGTGCGTCACGTGCAGCTGTCGATGCGGGTTATGTGCCCAATGATTATCAAGTAGGCCAAACTGGGAAGATCGTGGCTCCTGATCTTTATATCGCCATCGGAATTTCTGGGGCGATTCAGCATCTAGCAGGAATGAAAGGCTCCAAGGTCATCGTGGCAATTAACAAAGATCCTGATGCGCCAATATTTAGTGTTGCTGACTATGGCTTAGTTGCTGATCTTTTTACTGCTGTGCCTGAGCTTACTAAGGCGATCTCTTAATATTGCAATGCCTCACTGAGAAATTTTTCTCGCTTCTGAAATTTGGGATACAAAGTACTGCTCAAAAGAAATCGCTAGGAAAGTCATCATTACGCCTGCGCCAAGAATGAGTGAGAAGATTACAGTCAATATCGTAGGCCAACGCGATTGGGTTGCTTGAGAAGCATCAAGCTGTGGATTGAATTGTGCATCCCATTTTTCATCAGGACGCAGACCAAAGGTGATGGTGGTCAGCCAGCTTGCCTCCATGGCAATAAAGCCTAGCGTGATTAAGACCCAGCCCGGTGCAGATTGAAAGCGATATTCTTTTAAAAGAAACCAACCTGCAACACCGCCGATGAGGGCAAACAACTGAATCCAGGACCAAAAGAATTTTGGACCCTTTAAATAAAAACCATTGAGGCCAGTACCTGGAAGTAAAAGACCAAGTGCACAAAATAAGAACTTATATTTTTTCATTTCGATCCTGATTTGCTTTGAGGAATATCGCGTTGCGCAAAAGTGAGTACTTCTCGATCGCGACCAATCATGAGCAAGCGATCACCATCGCGTACGATATTGCGATAGTCATTAAGCTCATATAGAAAATCATTTTCTAATTCGGTCCGCTGAGAATTGCAAGCCATCTTAGTCGTAGTGATTTTTTCAAAGGTAAAGCCTCTTGAATCTTCACTCAGACTGGCAGTGAAGCGATTGCATCCAGTGAAGCCGCTCACGCGCTCACCATTGACATCAAATGCCAATTGAATAGGGTTACTGGTATCACCCAGCGGAATTTGTCGACCCCGGACTTCACCATTGGCATTGGGAGTCAGATTCCAGCGAATCAGTTCCCATTTGGTATTGCGTAACTCGCTACTGGGCGGGCTCATTTTTGCACCACAGGGTGGAATGACCCCAGAACAGGCGCTTAAGAAAGTCAATCCGATGCCATAAACAACACTTCGAAGCCCTCTGGCGGGTGCCTTGAGGCTATTTGGGGTGCGTTCTTGGATTGACATAAATAGGTAAGTTATTGTTTTTAATGATTTTTTTATTACGACAGTGCATCTATTCTAATGACTAAAGTGCTTAAATAGGTGGAACAAATAGGGCTTTTCGTCTAGAATATGAGGTTTTCCGCTATGCATTGCACATGTTTTCAGCATTTGCCTTCTTAGTTGGAGCCTGCAGTTTTGAAAGAAATTGCTTTGGCTTGTAATCAACCCGTTTTCATTTTAGATTTTAAGGAATAAATATGGTCGTCATTCGACTGGCACGCGGCGGTTCTAAGAAGCGCCCTTTTTACAGCATCGTTGCTACTGATAAACGCAACCGTCGTGACTCGAACTTCATCGAGCGCATTGGTTATTTCAATCCAAAAGCTGCAGAAGCTGAACAAGCTATGCGCGTTGCTCAAGATCGTTTGAGCTATTGGACTGGTGTTGGAGCGCAGATTTCTCCAACCGTTAAGCGTTTGATCAAAGATCATCCTGCAGTCTAAAAACTGTTTTGCTAAGAGCTTAGTCAACATGATTGAGCTCTTAGTAGCAGGACTATTTAGGGGTGATAGGGTGACTTGCATATGAGCACACCTTCCCTAGAAGATTTAATTGAACTGGGCTCTATTCAAGATGCTCAAGGCTTGCGGGGCCAACTTAAGGTTCGTCCATATTCATCTGATCCCGTAGCCTTACTTTCTAGCAAGACTGTTTGGCTCTCTCTATTGCCGCGGATGGCGGCTGCTCAGACTAGCGTCAAACCTTCCTTAGAGTTGTATCAGCTCAAGCAAGCGAAGATGCACAGTGGTACTGTCGTCATTACTCTTGATGGTGTGACTGATCGTGATCAAGCCTTGGCCTTGAAGGGTGCACGCATTTTGGTGGCGCGTGATACTTTCCCAAAAGCAGAGGCAGATAGTTATTACTGGGTCGATTTGATTGGTTGTGATGCCGTTAATTTACAAGGTGACAATTTAGGTCAGGTTTTAGATGTGACTGAAAATGGTGCGCATGGTGTGATTACTTTGGGTAATCTTGCTGAAGGCACAACGAAGCAGTTAATTCCCTTTGTCAAAGACGTAGTGCAAAGCGTAGACTTATCTAAGAAACTCATTACGCTTGATTGGCAAGCAGATTGGTAAAGCATGATGCGCTTTGATGTTCTCACCATCTTTCCAGAAATGTTCTCCGCATTAACGCAATGGGGAGTCACTGGTCGCGCATGTGAGCAGGATTTAGCTCAAGTAAAACTATGGAACCCCAGAGACTATTCAAGCGATTCCCGTAAGACGGTCGATGATCGTGCCTATGGGGGCGGCCCTGGCATGGTGATGATGGTCAAACCATTGGAAGACACGGTCAATGCCATCAAGACCGACCATCAGGCGCAAAATCTCTCCAGCGGCCCCGTTTGTTTACTGGCACCTCAAGGGGAGCGGTTTTCTCAAAAATTGGCCTCAGACCTCCTCAAAAGAAGCAATTTGACCCTGATTTGTGGCAGATATGAGGCAATTGACCAACGTTTTGTTGACCGAAATGTAGACCTGCAGATCTCCCTGGGGGATTTCGTTGTTTCTGGGGGTGAAATCCCTGCTATGGCCATCATGGACGCCTTAATTAGGCTGATTCCGGGAGCTTTGGGGGATGATGAGTCTGCCCTGCAGGATAGCTTTATGAACGGTCTTTTGGACTATCCCCACTACACCCGGCCAGAGGTCTATGAAAATTTATCGGTACCGGACGTGCTTTTAGGCGGACATCACGCTAAAATAGCGGATTGGCGTCGGCAGAAGTCTCTTGAGCTGACGTTAAGGATCAGGCCAGATCTTATTGAATTGGCCAGAGCCAATGGGTTACTAAGTCGAGAAGATGAGCGGTTCCTTCAAGATTTAGTGAAATGATTTAACTACATCCTCTATCAGGTCCGTTGATGAAAGTCTCGGGATTGAACTCTGACAAGATGTTTAAGGATTCAAAATGAACTTAATTGAAAAAATTGAGCAAGAAGAAATTGCTCGCCTCACTGCCAACAAAACGCTACCAAGTTTTGCTCCTGGCGATACGATTGTTGTAAGCGTTAACGTCGTTGAAGGCACTCGTAAACGTACTCAGGCTTTTGAAGGTGTCGTTATTGCTAAACGCAATCGTGGTCTGAACTCCAATTTCATCGTGCGTAAGATCTCTTCTGGCGAAGGTGTTGAGCGTACATTCCAAACTTACTCTCCACTGATCGCTAGCATTGAAGTGAAGCGTCGTGGCGACGTACGTCGCGCTAAGCTCTACTATTTGCGTGATCGTTCAGGTAAGTCTGCACGTATTAAAGAAAAGCTTCAAGCTCGCGTTAAAGAAGTGGCTGCTCCAGCTGCTGAATAATCTGAGCCCTTGGCTTGCTATCAAAAAGGCGACTTCGGTCGCCTTTTTATTGCCCTAAAATCGAACTATGTCTAAAGCCTCCTCTCCTGAACACATGCAGTTGAATGTTGCAGCGCCCCCAGGGTTTGATGCAGAGGCAATCCCAATTCATTTGCAGTGTAGCCAAGACCCAAAGGTATCTCCCCAAATCTTGCAGCCAGAACAACTGCGGCAACGTATTCAAAATCCTCCGCAATGGCAACCTGAGATTACCGATGAGAACCGTCATGTCATTGCAGCCGATATTATTGCCAAGCGTCAAGCGGCAGGGAAAATTACCCAGGCTGCAGTACTCATTCCCCTCTTGTTAAAGGAGGGCGGTTTATCGGTATTACTCACTCAGAGAACGCAGCATCTTCATGATCACGCTGGGCAAATTAGTTTCCCGGGTGGCCGCATGGATCCGGAGGACCTCACTCCAGAAAATACTGCCTTACGTGAGAGTCAGGAAGAGATTGGTCTAAACCCTGCTAATGTTGAAATCATTGGGCATTTACCTCAATATCTGACAGTGTCTGGATACAGCGTCACTCCGGTTATAGGTTTAGTTCAGGCTCAGGCAGAATATCTCCATGACGAGTTTGAGGTGGCGGACGTCTTTGAAGTGCCCCTGAGCTTTCTGATGAACCCAGCTAATCATCAAGTCCGTATCTGGCAGAGTGCGCAGGGGATGCGCCGTTTTTATGCCATGCCCTACGAGAATCGGTTCATCTGGGGCGCTACTGCCGGTATGTTGCGTAACCTGTATCATTTATTAAAAGCATGACTTTCTTCTCAATTCTCATCGCCCTGATTGCTGAGCAATATCGCCCAGTCAACGCTAATCATTGGATTCGGCGGATGAGCGATCGCTGGTTAGATTGGATCGCCAAAGAGTTCGGTGGCAAGAATCAAGAGGGCGCAAGTCCAGTAGGTGCAAGAATTGCTTGTGCCATCGCTTTTATTCTTCCGACCTTTATCGTATTCTGTATTTATATTGCTTGTATGCTGAAGTACGCGATTCTAGGTTTCATCTGGAATGTCATCATTGCTTATCTCTTTTTTGGCTTTCGCCAATTTAGCCATTCCTTTACTAAAGTTCACGAAGCAATTGAGGTTCATGATTTGCCTGCCGCTCGTGCCGCTTTAGCCCAGTGGTATGGCCCAGATTTAGATGTGAGCAATCTGAATGAAACCGAAGTTATCTCTTTAGCACTTGAGCGAGCCATTGTGGGCGCCCATCGCCATGTCTTTGGAGTGCTATTTTGGTTCCTGATGCCGCTTGGCCCCGCCGGAATTGTGATGTATCGCTTGGCAGACACGGCTATTACACGTTGGTCTGCTAAAGGTGATTTCAACCTCAGCGAGGCGGCTCGTTACTTTTTCTATGTGATTGATTGGATTCCATCACGTATTACAGCGATGGGCTTTGCCATCGTAGGTAATTTTGAAGATGCTGCTTATGCGTGGCGTCACCTTACTCATAAATGGGCTGACTCTATCAATGCAGTGATTTTGTCTGCTGGTAGTGGCGCGCTTGGCGTGCGTTTAGGTGAACCCTTAGCCGAGCCCGATAGTGATCAAGCTTTGCTCATGGCAGAAGCGGGTGAGCCTCAGATTTATGAAATTGGTATCGAACCTACCGAAAGAACTATGCGCTCAGCAGTAGGCTTAGTGTGGCGCTTAGTTATCGTTTGGTTGGCTTTGTTGTTAATGCTGACCATCGCTCTTTGGCTTGGGTAATTCCCTGTAGCTGCGTATCCGCTGTTCTCGAATCCGAGTGTAATTGTCTAAATAGCGCCAGTCTTTCTGGCGCGATTTCATTCTTCTCAACCGCCTCCCGAATCACGCAGCCTGGCTCGGATTGATGGGCGCAGTTATGAAAGTGGCACTTTCCTAAAAGCGGTTGGAACTCTCTAAAGGCATGCTGGAGTTCGCTTACTGACATATGGGCAAGCCCAAATTCTTGAAAGCCCGGGGAGTCGATTAAAGCCCCCAACTTCCCTGAAGGGTTTCTTCCCCAAGACTCAGGAAGTTCGAAGTAACGACAGGCTGTGGTGGTGTGTTTACCCGTATCCAGTCTGACGGAATACTCTTGGGTAATAGCAGCAGCATTGGGTACCCAAGCATTGAGTAGGCTCGATTTTCCCATACCGGATTGACCCACAAAGACAGAGACTTTGCCTTGCAGCGCAGGACGCAGGGCCTCAATCGAGGCACTATCAAACTTGGCAGATACTTCACTGACGGGATAGCCCATTCGTGCATAAGGCTCAATCAGTTTGCGGGCATGCGCTAAGTTCTCGGGCAGATCAGACTTATTAAGCAGAATATGCAAATCAATTTGATTGGCCTGCGCAGCAACAACGGCTCGACCTAAGAGATCTGGCGAGAAAGCAGGCTGGGTAGCCAGTACCACTAAAATTTGATCCACATTTGAAGCAATCAATTTGCTCTTGAATGCATCTGAGCGATAGAGTAAATTTCGGCGTGGCTCGATCTCGACCAGGCGGGCTTGGTCAGCCGAAGTACTTTCTAGCAACATCCGATCACCTACGGCACCAATATGTTGTTTGGCAGGAGTACTTACTTGA
This sequence comes from Polynucleobacter paneuropaeus, assembly GCF_003261235.1. NCBI lineage: Bacteria > Pseudomonadati > Pseudomonadota > Betaproteobacteria > Burkholderiales > Burkholderiaceae > Polynucleobacter > Polynucleobacter paneuropaeus. The sequence continues at coordinate 450,989 of NZ_CP030085.1, forward strand.
ATCAGGGGTCCATCGGGCGACTCATTGCCAGATGAGTCTTGTGCCAAACGCTGCGCTAAATAATGTCGACCATAAGAAGCCGTCAGTAGCGCGCGAAACTGTGCCATCAGTTTGCTGAACTCTTTTGCAGATTCGCGATCCGTAATGGAGCGGGTGGATGAGAACTATAGAAAGCGGTATAGATTGGATCAGGTGTTAGCGTAGAGGCATTGTCTTGATATAACTTCACTAGTGCTGCAATGAGATCACTCGCAGAGGATTTGCTAGCAGCAAAGTTATCAGCCTCGTATTCATGTTTACGAGAGGCGAGGCTACCTAGTGGTGTGAAGAAGAAGGTAAACACAGGTGAGACCAGCATAAAGAGTGCCAGAGCTAAGCCCCCGTTATAGCCATCCATACTCGGCATTACCCCGAGATCCTCGTAGAACCAAACCTGTGTGCTGATCCAGCCTAGTAAGGCAAAGACCCCAAAGCTTAAGGCGAAAGAAAATAAAAGCCGCTTACGAATATGATTACACTTAAAGTGACCGAGTTCATGAGCGAGGACAGCCTCAACTTCATTGGCATTGAGTTTCTCAATCAAGGTATCAAAGAAAACAATCCGCTTGGCCTTACCCATACCGGCAAAGAAAGCATTGCCATGCGCACTCCGCTTGCTGCCATCCATTACAAAAAGACCTTGGCTAGCAAAGTCACAACGCTTTAGTAGTGCCTCAATTTGTGTCTTTAGAGCGCCATCTTCCAGCGCTTGGAATTTATTGAAGAGGGGCGCAATAACACTGGGGAAAATCCATTGCATTAATAGACTGAACACAGTGAGGACAGCCCAAGCCCAGAGCCACCAGAAGCTACCTGCTTGGGCCATCAAGCTTAAGATGATCCACAGCAAGGGAATACCAATCACTCCACCTAAGAGGACGCCTTTAAGCAAATCGATAAAAAAGAGTTTCTTTGACATGCGATTGAAGTCAAACCGCTCTTCTAGGTGAAACTGTTTGTACCAAGAGAAGGGCAGATCAATCGCACTTGAGATCAGCACAATCGAAACAAGCAAAGCGATCTGTTGAATAATGCCCTGACCAAGACTGCCAATCAGAATGAGGTTGAGGATTTGGAGTCCGCCCAGTAAAGTGAAGCCAATCAGCACAATCGCGCTGACGCTATTCTCTAAAATACCCAGGCGTAATTTAGCAATCGTATAGTCAGCAGCTTTTTGGTGTTCTGCTAATGAAACTTTTTGGACAAATTCTGTGGGCACCTGAGCGCGGTGTTTTGCAACATAGCGAATTTGGCGTTGAGAAAGCCAGTAACGAAGGCCGAAACTGGTGGCAAAGGCGATTAAAAAAACAATTGTGAATGTCATGAGATGATTATAGTTATGAGTGAAAATATTGAGTCCCAGGCCCCCAAAAATGTCCCAAGCAGCCCTCCTGCCAGTGAGAACCTCATTTGGGTTGATATGGAGATGTCAGGCTTAAATCCAGAAACTGAGCGTATTCTAGAAATCGCCATTATTGTTACTGATGCCCACCTCAATACCATTGCGACTGCTCCAGTCTGGGTGGTCCATCAGGATGACACTGTTTTAGATGCCATGGATGCATGGAACAAGGGCACCCACGGCAGATCTGGTCTGATCGATAAAGTCAAAGCGTCTGTGCTCGATGAGGCAACGGTTGAGGCTCAATGTATTGCCTTTCTCAAGCAACATATCAAAGCAGGCATTGCGCCGATGTGCGGTAATACCGTCGGCCAAGATCGGCGTTTTATGGCTCGGTATATGCCTAAACTAGAGGCCTACTTTCATTACCGAAATATTGACGTCTCAACCCTCAAAGAGCTTTGTAAGCGGTGGCACCCTGAACTACTCAAGGGCTTTACCAAGCAACAGGCCCATACAGCCCTGGCTGATATTGAAGAATCTATCGAAGAGTTAAAGTATTACCGCGAAAAGTTTATCGTGCCGCTACCTCAATAGCAGGGCAATTATTTCTTGATAGCGCTTTTGGGTCTAAATGCCTTGACGACACTTTCTTGGACCTCAATATAAGGACCGCCAATCAGATCGATACAGTAGGGTACAGCAGCAAAGATGCCAGGGACAATCGATTTGCCTTCGGAATCCTTTAAGCCCTCCAAAGTTTCTTGAATTGACTTAGGTTGTCCCGGTAAATTGATAATTAAAGCAGCATGGTTCTCAATTTCTCGCAGAACAGCAGTTTGCCGCGACAAAATAGCGGTAGGTACAAAACGCAAACTGATCTGTCGCATTTGCTCACCAAACCCAGGCATTTCCCGGGTGCCAGCAGCAATGGTTGCTTCAGGGGTGACATCGCGGCGTGATGGCCCTGTCCCACCAGTTGTTAGAACTAAATCGCAAGCTTCTTGATCAACCAATTCAATAATATTTTTGGTAATGATATGAGATTCATCCGCAATCAAGCGCTCAGAGAAAGTACAGGGATTAAGCATGGCTTTTTCAAGCCAAGTCTTGAGGGCTGGTATGCCTTCGTCGGTATAAACACCTTGACTGGCTCGGTCAGAGATCGAGATTAGGCCAATTTTGATCGAATCCGGGGCGGCTTCTGTATGCTTCATGTTTCTATTCTAGCTATTATTGAGACATGTTTACTTATTCATCCAATCAGTTTCAAGAAACCATCGAGTTTATGCTGGCAGAGGCTAGGCGGAGAGGCGCCTCTGATGCAATTGCTGAAGTCTCCGAAGGTCAAGGCCTAGCAGTGACTGTCCGCAAGGGTGAAGTAGAAACTATTGAGCAAAGTCTCGACAAACAAGTTGGGGTTACTGTTTTTCTGGGACAGCGCCGGGGTAATGCCAGTACCAGTGATTTTTCTCAAGCATCCTTGCGCGCAACCGTAGAGGCTGCGTACCATATCGCTCAACATACCGCCGAGGATGATTGTGCAGGTCCAGCAGAGCCCGAGCTTTTAGAGAAAAAACCGAAAGACTTGGATTTATTTCATTCATGGGCAATTGATGCAATTGAGGCCGTAGAGATTGCGCGCGCTGCGGAAGCTGCCGCCTTTGCGGTCAGTAAACAAATTCGCAATAGTGATGGCGCCTCAGTATCAGCGCATCACGGGCATTTTATGATGGGGACTACAAATGGTTTTATGGGAGGCTATCCTTTCTCACGCCATTACATTTCATGCGCACCGATTGCGAACGGCCTGACTAAAAAATCAGGTATGCAACGTGACGACTGGTACTCCAGCTCTCGAGTGCCCAAGGAGTTAGCGGAGCCCGCTGCGATTGGAAAATACGCAGCGCAGCGAGCACTCTCTCGTCTGAATGCAAAATCGATTAGTACCCGTCGTTGTCCAGTGATCTTTGAAGCCCCGCTGGCTGCTGGCCTGATGGGTGGGTTAGTCCAAGCAGTTTCAGGTGGAGCTTTATATCGTAAGTCGAGCTTCTTATTGGATAGTTTGGGTAAAGCAGTACTCCCTAAGCATGTCAGTCTGATTGAAGAGCCGCATCATCATGCGATGATGGGTAGTGCGCCATTTGATGAAGAAGGTGTTAAAACCCATGCGCGTACTGTGGTAGATCAAGGAATTTTGCAAGGTTATTTTCTGTCGACCTATTCAGCACGTAAGTTGGGTATGAAAACTACTGGTAATGCGGGCGGCTCACACCACCTCACATTCCAAAGTAAAAAAACGTGTAAGGGTGGATTACCTGCGCTACTAAAAGAAATGGGCACCGGTTTATTGGTAACTGAACTGATGGGGCAGGGCGTGAATTACGTTACTGGTGACTACTCTCGAGGGGCTTTTGGGTACTGGGTCGAGAACGGTGAAATTCAGTATCCAGTCGAAGAAGTGACGATTGCTGGCAATCTGCGCGACATGCTAATGGATATTGCGATGATTGGCAGTGATACTTTGGTTCGGGGCAGCAAAGAAACCGGATCGATCTTGATTGGCTCAATGACCGTCGGCGGTAAGTAAGCTTTACTTGCGCTCTAGAGTAACAAAGTCAAAGTGAATGTCGCCTTCGACATTCGGGATGCGTTCTACCTCATGCCAATGGACTGGGTCTGGAATCTCAAAGAAGGTATCTCCATCCTGTACGTCGAGTTTGATTTCAGTCAGGTATAGGCGATCCGCTAAAGGGAAGGCTTGGGTAAAGAGCTGCTCTCCGCCGATCACAAATACTCGGGGGAACTCTGCAAGACTAGCAAGCGCTTCCTCTAAAGAGTGAACGACTTCACCACCATTGAGCTGGAGATCAAGATTGCGTGTCACAACAATATTGCGGCGACCCGGAAGTGGACGACCAATGGATTCCCAAGTCTTGCGACCCATGATGACAGGATGACCCATGGTCACGCGCTTGAAGAATTGAAGATCTGCTGAGATCTTCCAAGGCATTTGATTGTCTCGCCCAATTACATGATTCTGTGAACGAGCAACAATCATTGAGATTGCAGGTTGCGCCATGATTAAACCGCTACCGGCGCTTTGATATGAGGATGAGATTCATAGCCGACAATCTCAAAGTCTTCGAACTCATAATCGAACAGAGAGTCTGGCTTGCGCAAAATATTGAGCTTAGGTAGAGGGAAGAATTCTCTAGATAATTGGAGCTCAACTTGCTCAAGATGATTACTATACAAGTGGCAGTCACCGCCAGTCCAAATAAAGTCACCTACCTCTAAATTACATTGCTGAGCAACCATGTGCGTTAGCAAAGCATAGCTCGCAATGTTGAAAGGAACCCCTAAAAAGATATCTGCACTGCGCTGGTAGAGCTGGCACGAGAGTTTGCCATCCGCAACATAGAACTGAAAGAAAGCATGACAAGGTGCTAGTGCCATTTTGGGGATATCTGCTACGTTCCATGCTGAGACAATGATGCGACGAGAATCAGGATTCTTTTTGATGGTCTCGAGCACTTCAGTGATCTGATCGATGTGTTGGCCATTGGGCGCTGGCCAGGAACGCCATTGATATCCATAGATTGGACCAAGATCACCATCGGGCGCGGCCCATTCATTCCAAATCGAGACGCCACGCTCTTTTAACCAATTGTTATCAGTGCTACCTTTGAGGAACCAGAGTAATTCATAGATGATGGATTTAAGATGGAGTTTTTTGGTTGTCACCATCGGAAAACCGTCGGCCAAATTAAAGCGCATCTGGTGGCCAAAAACCGAGAGTGTGCCAGTGCCTGTTCTGTCAGATTTGGGGGTTCCCTTGGCGAGAACTTCTTTCATCAGGTCGTGATATTGGCGCATGATTAGTAAAGTGTAATGTAAAAGGGCTTCACTCTGTATTCCCCACCCCAAGGACTTTGTGAAGCTTGGTTGAGGTGGTGGTGTATTGGAGTTGAATGGTTTTTTCAGGGCTCAGATAGGCTGCAGCTGCAAAGGCTGCCAAGGCTGCTTCATGAAAGCCCGACAGAATCAGTTTCTTCTTCCCAGGATAGAGGTTGATATCACCTACCGCGAATATTCCTGGCGTACTAGTTTGGAACTTTTCGGTATCAACTGTAATTTGCTTACGATCAATATCCAAGCCCCAGTCGGCGATAGGACCTAATTTAGGGGACAGGCCGAAGAATGCCAACATCACATCACAAGGCACAGAGCTCTTGGTGCCATCAATACCAGTGACAAATAGCTCACTCAGTTTTCCATCATGGACTTCAAACCCAGATAGTTGCCCGATCTTGAGATTGATCTTCCCAGCGTCACAAAGCTCACGCATTTTGGAAACGGATTTTGGTGCAGCCTTAAAGTCATCGCGCCGATGAATCAGAGTCAACTGACTGACCTTATCCGCAAAATATAAAGCCCAATCGAGTGCAGAATCTCCGCCGCCACAGATCACCATATTTTTACCAACGAATTGCTCGGGATCTTTGACTCGATAAAACACTTGTGTGCCATCAAATCTATCAATGTCATCGAGCGGAACCAGTCGCGGTTGGAATGCGCCGACACCAGCGGCAATAAAAACGGTTTTGCTAATGAAGTGCTGATCAGCGCTGGTATGAATATCAAAGCGACCATCAGGTCTCTGAGTGACCATGCTGACCTCTTGCCCCAAATGAAATTGGGCGCCAAAAGGTTCGATCTGTTTTAGAAGATTGTCGGTTAGCTCTTTACCAGTGCAAACTGGTAAAGCGGGGATATCGTAAATCGGTTTATCGGGGTAGAGCTCCATGCATTGGCCACCAATAATGGGTAGCGCATCAATCACATGGACTTTAATTTCTAGAAGACCAAGTTCAAATACTTGGAAGAGCCCCACCGGACCGGCGCCAATGATGACTGCATCGGTTTCAATGGAAGAGGACAAATGGGCGCTCTAAGAGGTGAGTAAGTAAAGCTTACTTAACCAGTTCAGCCAATTTACTTTTAACGTCTTTCCACTCATCAGCGTCGGGTAGAGCGCCTTTGGATTTTGTAATGGACGTCCAAGAGGATGCGAGGTCAGCATTGATTTTGATGAATTGTTGCTGATCTCCAGGGACATCATCCTCTGCATAGATCGCATTGACTGGGCACTCTGGAACGCATACGGCGCAATCAATACACTCGTCAGGATCGATCACTAAAAAATTGGGGCCTTCGCGGAAGCAGTCCACTGGGCAAACGTCCACACAATCGGTGTATTTGCAGCGGATACAAGATTCAGTAACAACGTAAGTCATGGTAATTGGTCAGTTTTCGATTCGGTAGCCCAGGGCATGCCATGGGGATTAAAGGCATTTTAGCCGAATTCACCCTTTTTCTTGGTAAACCCGCTAATTCACTTGAGGTAAAGTCTCTTTTAAGGAGATTTAAATGACTACACAAAATACAGCTAAAAAACCTAAAATTTTCATCGCCAGAGCGATATTTGCAGATGCACTCCCCCAATTAGAGGAGTCTTTTGAGGTGACCTCAAATCAGTCGGATGAGGTATTGACCCCTGAAGAATTACAAAAAGCCCTTGTAGGTATGGATGGCGCCCTAGTATCGGGCGGCGACCGAATTGACGCTAAGGTTTTATCTGCCGCAAAAGACCTCAAAATTGTGGCCAATATTGCAGTGGGTTACAACAACTTGGATATTCCGGCAATGACTGCCGCAGGTGTGATGGGTACCAATACCCCTGATGTCCTAACGGATACAACCGCCGACTTTGGATTTGCTTTGATGATGGCGGCTGCGCGTCGAGTGACTGAATCGGAGCATTGGCTCAGAGCGGGTAAGTGGGAAAAGTGGGCCTTGTTCAACAATCCATTGGGCGTAGATATTCACCACAGCACATTGGGCATTATTGGTATGGGCCGCATTGGACAAGCTATCGCCAAACGCGGTTTAGGTTTTGGTATGAAGGTGATCTATTGCAATCGCAAACGATTGCCAGAGGCACTTGAGCAAGAGTGTGGTGCGACCCATGTATCAAAAGAGGAATTACTAAAAACAGCTGACCATATCATTTTGGTCTTGCCTTACAGTGCAGAGAGTCATCACACGATTGGCGAGAAAGAGCTCTCACTGATGAAGCCCACTGCAACCTTAACGAATATCGCTCGCGGCGGTATTGTGAACGATCTCGCGCTGGCGCAAGCCCTCAAGGCTGGCAAGATCTTTGGTGCTGGCTTAGATGTATTTGAGGGCGAACCGAAGGTAATCCCAGAGTTATTGGCGTGCAGTAATGTAGTGCTCGCACCGCACGTAGGTAGCTCGACTGAGCAGACCCGCAGAGCCATGATGAATTTAGCAATCAAAAATCTGCGCGCAGGACTCGCAGGTCAAAGACCGCCAAACTTAATTAATACAGACTTAATGCAGAACTAGCGTTTGATAAATAATCGAAACAGAGTAATTACTCTGTTTCGATTTCGTCTGATAGCTCGCGCAGAGCCAATTCAATGCCACCAAACTTGCTGGCGACCCAGTTGTAGACTTTGCATGCAATCCATAGCAATGCAAAACCGAGTAGTGCATTCAGAATTAATGCAGAGATCACAGTAAATCCAGGAATTGCACCATCCCGAATAAATGCGACAAACAGGGCTAGGAGAACGATCGGCACCGAGAAGCAGAGGTAAACCAAAACCAGAGTTTTGGCAGTGTGCATCGGATCGAGGAAGACAACTTCTTTTTTAGTGAATTTCATAATGCTGCAATCTTAAAGCAGTCCTTCGAAAAGCGCTACATCTACCCAGTCACCAGCAGCAATATTTTCTTGATCATGAGCAAGAATGACGAAGCAGTTTGCCTCACTCATTGAGCGCAAGATGCCTGCACCCTGGCTACCAGTTAGTCTCACACTGGGCTTACCCTCTGGATCTCGGCTCAAAATAGCCCTTTGAAATTCAGTGCGGCCAGCCTTTTTTCGAATCGCGTTCTCAGCAATCGCTTGAGTGAGTAGAGGTGTAGTGTCCTTGGCGCCATTCAGCTGTAAAAGGGCGGATCGAACAAATTGGTAGAAGGTAACCATCACAGCCACAGGGTTGCCTGGTAGGCCAAAGAAGAGGGTCTTGTGGGCTGGAGTCTTTTCAGGAACTGGCTTTAAAGTGCCAAATGCCATTGGTCTGCCAGGTCGCATGGCAATTTTCCAGAAGCCTACATCTCCAAGCTCTTGTAGAACATGTTTAGTGAAATCCGCCTCACCAACCGAGACCCCGCCACTGGAGATCAGTACATCAGCCTTAACCGCTGCCGCACAGAAGGCTGCCTTTAATGAATCTGGATCATCCCGCACAATGCCGCAATCGATCACATCTAAATTTAAGCGCTTAAGCATGCCAGTTAAGCTGTAGCGATTGCTATCGTAGATGCCACCTTCCTGAAGCGTTTTTCCTAAAGGGGTCAGTTCATCGCCCGATGACAGAATAGCTACTCGTAATTTACGTTTAACCTTTAATGATGCAATTCCCAATGAAGCTGCTAAGCCGAGATCGGCAGGCCGTAAAATTCTGCCGGCAATGATTGCTGGCTTGTTCTTTTGCAAGTCCTCTCCTTTAAGACGGCGGTTATCGCCAGACTTTAAGAGGGATGGATCGAAGACTATCTCATGATCACTTATGCTTACTAATTCTTGGGGGATGACAGTGTCACATGCGCTAGGCATCAGAGCGCCGGTCATGATTTGGATGCATTCTCCTTTTGCAATTTCACCAACAAATGGTTTGCCTGCATAAGCAATTCCAGCTATCTTTAACTGGGTTTTTCCGCTGCCACCCTTCAAGCAAACGCCATCAAAAGCGTAACCATCCATCGCAGAATTATCGGCAGATGGAACATCTATCGGCGAGAGCAGATCTTCTGATAACACCCGATTGAGAGCATCATTGAGTGCCACGAGTTCAGAATCAAGGGGAGATTCTGTGAGCAACTCATTCACCAAGCCGGCGATTGCTTCACGCGCTTGATCTACGCGCAAGGATGAGCTTAGGAGAATAGGATTATTAGGTGAACACTTCATGATGAAGCTTTTTCTAAAGTAAGGAGTTCTTCAGGAGTATTGATATTCGCAAATGCAGATTCTGAATCAAAAACTACTGTACTGCTATTGAGTTCTTTGAACCAGCGATCAATTTTCAAATCACCCAGACTAATAAATTCCTCTAGTGACTTTGATAGTGAGACACGCATCAGACAAAAGACAGGTTGAGCCCAAGTTTTACCTGCAGGATCTTTGCTAGATGCATAGACGAGATCAAAAGATCCCTCAGTCATCTTGGTCACTAGAAGTTCGACTAAGTTTGTTGGTAGTAATGGAGAATCACAAGGGGCAGTTACTAAGTATTCAGTGGGACAGGCCTTTAGGCCAGCTGCAAAGCCTGCTAGAGGCCCTGAGAAGCTCAGATCATCATCACTAATAACTGGGAATCCATAAGTTGAGTACTGTTCAAGATTGCGATTAGCATTGATCAATATTGAACCCACTTGAGGGCGCAGTCGATGAATGACCGATTCAATGAGTGGGCGATGATGAAAGGGAATAAGACCCTTATCAATGCCGCCCATTCTTTGGGCGCGACCGCCAGCAAGAATGAGTCCGGTGATTTCTGTTTGAGAGATCATTAGCCGCCAATGTAAGACATTTCAACTTTGGGTCCTGCTGAAGGTGCTGATTCAAGTAGCGATCCCCGGATTTCAGAATAATGATCATCCCGTTTTGACCAAACGCTCATAATGGCATTGGCAATCTCTAAATCACTTTTGCCTGAACGCAACATAGATTTGAAATCAAAACCATCATTAGCAAAGAGACAGAGATACAGTTGCCCATCTGTTGAAATGCGTGCGCGGGAGCAATCACCGCAAAAGGCTTGGGTCACACTGGAGATCACACCAATCTCGCCAGAACCATCCAGGTAGCGCCAACGTTTAGCGACTTCACCAGAATAATTAGGGGAGATAGGCTCCAGGGGATAGACCGCATGAATTGTTGAAATAACCTCTTGTGAGGGGACTACTTCAGCCATGTTCCAACCATTAGAGCTGCCAACATCCATATATTCAATAAAGCGCAGAACGACACCAGTACCTTTGAAGCGTTTGGCCATAGCAATGATTTCATGTTCATTGCTACCCTTCTTCACCACCATATTCACTTTGATGGATTCAAATCGATTTTCTTGTGCTGCCGCAATACCATCCAATACATCAGCAACTGGAAAATCAACATCATTCATTTTTTTAAAGACAGCATCGTCAAGACCATCGAGACTCACAGTGACGCGCTTGAGTCCGGCTGCTTTAAGAGCAGCAACTTTTTTACGTAAGATGCTGCCATTCGTTGTCAAAGTGAGATCTAGTGCCTCACCTTGAGGGGTCCGAATCTTTGCCAGCATATCAATCAGAACCTCGATATTTTTCCGAAGTAAGGGTTCGCCACCCGTTAAGCGAATTTTTTCTACACCGAGAGATGCAAAGATCGTAGCCAGTCGGGTGATTTCTTCAAAGCTGAGAAGTTCATCATGGGCTAGATAAGGATAGTCTTGATTAAAGACTTCCTTTGGCATGCAATAAGTACACCGAAAGTTACAGCGATCGGTAACAGAAATTCGCAGATCTCTTAAGAGTCGACCTCGAGTGTCTTGGTTTGATGAATTCGGAGATTGAAGTTGAGGAGGAATAGAGGGGGTTAGACCTTTTCCTTCATCAATTCGAATGGGGATGACTTTTTCAACCATCGTTCAATTATGGCTGTGAAACGCGGTTTCTGCCAAACCGCTGAATACCCTAGTAAGGTATCTCGCGGCTTGGAGAATTCGTTTTAAACCGTTTTTTCTTGACCGCCGGTTTCAACTAAAACCATTGGGCCGTCGGGAAGTGTTGCTGGAGCCTTAGGAGTCCGGCCCAAATTCACAGAAATGTGTTCTGTCTGAATTTGAGACTGTACTTCCGAGTGTTTACTGGAGTCGGTAGCTACCCAAACCATGCCAGCCGATTGCACGACATTCTGCAGGGGACTTTCCTCTAGCGCCTTGAAAGCCACTTTAGGAAGTTCAGCTACAGGCTTAGCAATCACTTCAATTGCGGGGGCTGGACTTGCAGATTTTGGACTGCTATGGCTTCTCTGTGTGCGCTCAGGAGTGACAGGAGCAGGCTTGTGCTTACCAAAGCTTTGTGCCAAATTTTGGGTAGGCATTGAAGCAGAGGATCCCGCCATCCCAACAGGAGGTCCCGAGAAAGTAGGCGCTGAAACTGGAGCCGCAGATACAGTGCTCGTAGCAACATCATTGGCTTGACTACTTTCTCCATCATTACGTTCGCCACGCTCGCGTTGACCCCGTCCGCGACCGCGACGATTGCGACCACGACCACGACGCTCTTCACCGTCTGCATTTTGAGGTGCATCAGCTTGAGGGGCCGCCTCACCAGTTGTTGCTGGAGTTGCGGCATTCGCATTGTTTGGTTGACGCTCAGGCTTAGGACCATTTTGATTACGATTGTTACGATTGCGTCCTTGGCCCTGACCTTCTGGGCGAGTTTTTTGCTCACCTGAAGCAGCATCCACAGCGGGCCGCTCAGCACGTTCACCATTGCGATCGTTGCGCTCACCGCGACGTCCACGATTTCGATTATTGCCATTGGCGTTGCGTTGGTTGGGATTACGACCGCGACCACGGTTTTCTTCTGGCTTGACTTCTGGCTCAGCAGATGAGAACAGCTTTTTAATAAAGCCAAACACACCTCCGGAACTTTCCACTTTCTTAGCAGCTTCACGTTGTGGACGTGGCTGACTGATTGGCGCCGGTTGATTTGGTGTGATACCTTTTACCGCAGCTTCAGGACGAACTTTGAGATCAGCATCTTTACGGCTCACGATGGTGTCTGCTTCTAATTCACGAGCGGCTTCTTCAGCCATCACGTAGCTGGCTTTTTGATCGTCTAAGCGAGGATCATCATGACGCAAACGCTCAAGCTTGTAGTGCGGTGTCTCAAGGTGCTTATTAGGCACCATCAAGACATTGACCTTAAAGCGACTTTCGATCTTGATCACTTCAGCGCGTTTCTCATTGAGTAGGAAAGCAGCCACTTCGACTGGTACCTGCGTATGAATCGCAGCGGTATTTTCTTTCATTGCCTCTTCTTGAATGATGCGCAAGACTTGCAGTGCTGAAGACTCGGTATCCCGAATATGGCCTGTGCCATTACAACGTGGGCAGGTGACATGACTACCCTCAGAAAGAGCGGGGCGCAAACGCTGGCGTGACATTTCCATCAAACCAAACTTAGAGATCTTGCCCATCTGAACGCGGGCACGATCATGACGCAAAGCATCGCGTAGGCGATTCTCAACATCCTTCTGTGCTTTACTCGAGTCCATATCAATGAAGTCGATCACAATCAAACCACCCAAGTCACGCAAGCGTGCTTGACGAGCGATTTCATCGGCGGCCTCTAAATTGGTACGCGCTGCAGTTTCTTCAATATCAGATCCACGAGTAGCGCGGGCCGAGTTCACGTCGACCGACACCAAAGCTTCGGTATGGTCAATCACAATGGCGCCGCCAGATGGTAGAGGCACGGTACGTGAGTACGCAGTTTCAATTTGATGCTCAATTTGGAAACGCGAGAAGAGGGGAACATCATCTTGATAACGCTTAACCCGTGGCAAGTTGTCTGGCATGACTACCGACATAAATGCTTGCGCTTGTTCAAAGATGTCGTCGGTATCGATCAGAATTTCGCCAATATCAGGCTGGAAATAATCACGGATCGCGCGAATCACCAAGCTGGACTCTAAATAAATCAGCAGTGGCGCTGAGTTGCCTTGAGCTGCTTCATCAATCGCTTTCCACAACTGCATGAGATAACTTAAGTCCCATTGCAATTCGGTAGCATCACGGCCAATACCAGCGGTACGAGCAATGATGCTCATTCCGTCGGGAATATCCAATTGCGACATGGCATCTCGCAGCTCTTGACGGTCTTCACCCTCAATACGACGAGATACGCCACCTCCGCGAGGATTATTTGGCATCAACACCAAGTAACGACCTGCCAGAGAGATAAAAGACGTTAGGGCAGCACCTTTTTGGCCCCGCTCCTCTTTTTCTACCTGAACAATGATTTCTTGGCCTTCGCGCAAGGCATCTTTAATCGAAGCGTTGCGAACGTCGATACCTTCTTTGAAATAGGTACGGGCTACTTCCTTAAATGGCAGGAAGCCATGCCGTTCTTCACCGTAATTTACGAAGCAGGCTTCGAGGGAAGGTTCAATGCGGGTGATAACCCCTTTGTAAATATTGCCTTTACGTTGTTCACGACCGGCAGCTTCAATATCAATATCTATGAGTTTTTGACCATCGACGATGGCAACTCGCAACTCTTCTTGTTGAGTTGCATTAAATAACATGCGTTTCATAACACTCTCCTAAGGGGGAGGGCGTCGTTGCGCGGTGCGTTAGGGGACAGATTTGTACCAGTGATGGGCAAGCCCATTGGTATAAGAGTGTGGGTCAAACTATTGCCAGTGAATTTCACTGAGCTCACTGAATTCACTGTTCTGTGATTCGGTGCCACACTTGACGCTCGCCACAGAGACCTCCTTTAGGTCATCAATGCAGGCGCGCGCCTGAAAACTGTCTTCTAATCGCGGGTCGCGGCATACGGCACACCAACCCTGCGCCTCATTAAACAGGGGAGGGGCAACCCTGGGAGTCTTTAAGGGCGACTCCAAGCTCCACGATTCAAGTCTAAATTAGACTGGTCTCGGCCCAATAAATTGGCTAGAGCGTTGATTATACGGCACAAGTTGAATGACAATGGGGTATTGTTAAGTCCCTTGCCAGTCTGGCGAGAGATAAAAGTATGAAATCGACCCCATCCCCCAAGCCCCAAACTAAGCCAATGAGTAGGCCCGCCAAGACCAAAATCCCGGTTGCCCCAGCGGTTCGCTTGGAAACGATCGGACCCGAAGAGGCTGGACAGCGTCTAGATAACTACCTCTTGCGCTGGGCTAAGGGCGTCCCCAAAAGTCATGTATATCGGATTATTCGCTCAGGTGAAGTGCGGGTCAATAAAAAAAGAGCAGAGCCCACAACCCGTCTCATTGAAGGTGATGTCGTTCGAGTACCCCCCGTCAGAATTGCGGAACCAGCCCAAATTGCGGCTGCGAATTCTGCTCAAACTCAATCCCGTGCCCAGGGCTTTTCTGACAAGATGCCAATCTTATTTGAAGATGAGGCTTTACTGATTGTCGATAAGCCACCAGGACTAGCTGTGCATGGTGGCTCCGGAATTGCGCTTGGCGTGATTGAGACACTTCGTATTACTAGGCCCGAACTGAATTTTCTAGAATTGGTACATCGCTTAGATCGAGATACTTCTGGCGTTTTAATGTTGGCTAAGAAGCGCAGTGCTTTAGTAGAGATGCACCGGCAAATTCGGGAAGGCCACACCGATAAACGCTATTACCTTTTAGCGCATGGTGCAATTGATGCTGGTCCAGGCACCATGCAGCTGAAATTTCCACTCCATAAGTATTTATTGCCTAATGGTGAGCGTCGGGTGAGAGTTGATCCTGAAGGACTACCTAGCCATACCGCCTTGCGGCTTGTCAAAAAGTTGCAACAAGGGGATGTTGCAATCAGTTTTGCTGAGGCGCAATTAAAGACGGGCCGTACCCACCAAATCCGGGTGCATTTACAAAAACTGGGGCATGCCATTTTGGGTGATGATAAGTATGGCTTTGAGGACGCAGATAAACGGATTAAATCCAAGCGACTCTATTTGCACGCTCATCTAGCAGGCTTTACCCATCCGCGAACGGGAGAAAAAATGCGTATTGAGTCTCCCTTGCCTGCAGAATTCGCAGCCATGATGCAAAGCTTTGAGCAGTAGTATGACCAAAGCGCCAAAATTGAACCGACGCTATGACCTCATTGTTTGGGACTGGGATGGTACGATCATGGATTCCACGCCAACGATTGTGAACTGCATTCAACAGGCCTGCCGTGACTTAGGTTTCAAGGAGCCAGATGATTCTTTAGCAAGCTCAGTGATTGGCTTGGGGATTCAGGACTCACTAAGACGGGCAGTGCCTTGGATTGAGCCCGTTCATTTTCTGAAACTGACAGACCGTTTTCGCTTTCATTATTTAGCCAAAGATCACGAGCTCCATTTATTTGAAGGTATCCGTGAGCTGCTAGAGGATTTGCGTAATGAAGGTTACTTATTAGGTGTTGCTACCGGAAAGTCGCGCGTAGGCTTAGATCGCTCTCTTGAATTTCATCAATTAGGCCATGTCTTTCATGAGACTCGCACTGCAGACGAGTCCTTTTCAAAACCGCATCCTGGCATGCTCTTAGAGTTATCGGATGTAATGCAAGTGCCAACACGCCGGATGCTGATGATTGGTGACACTACACACGATCTGGATATGGCTAATAATGCAGGAGTCGATGCGATTGCCGTAACTTATGGGGCACATCCCCCAGATACTTTGCGAGAAGCAAAGTCCCTGATCCATGTGGATAATGTTTCTCAATTATCACAGTGGTTAAAACTGAACTTAATAGAGCAATAAAGGCTTGGAAGGCACTCATGGAAAATAATCAGAACCCAAATCCTAACTGGGAGCGTCAAGCACTCGAGCATTTGCTCCTTGAAAATCTCAAAGAGAGTCGGAGAGGCCGTCGCTGGCGTGTTGTCTTTAGAGTCGTCACGCTGCTAATCATGATTGGTATTGCCATCTCATTATTTGATTTCCATTTACCCGGTCATGGTATGGGCGTTGAAAAACATACCGCCTTGGTTTCTCTAGAGGGCGAGATTTCTTCAAGTTCAATGGCTAACGCAGAAGACATTAATGCATCATTGGATGCCGCCTTTGAGAATGAGCACAGTGCTGGTGTCATTCTGCGCATTAATAGTCCTGGTGGTTCGCCAGTCCAGGCTGGCATGATGAATGATGAGATTCATCGCTTGCGCAAGCTTCATCCCAACAAACCCTTTGTGGTTGTAGTCGAGGATATTTGTGCCTCAGGCGGCTATTACGTAGCAGTCGCGAGTGATCAGATTTTGGTCGATAAAGCCAGCTTAGTGGGTTCAATCGGCGTCATCATGGAAGGCTTTGGTTTTACTGGCTTGATGGATAAGTTGGGTGTGACTCGTCGCATGATTACTTCGGGATCTAATAAAGGAATGATGGATCCCTTCACCAAAGAAAATCCAAAACAAGTTGAGATGGTACAAACCATGATTAATGAAATTCATCAGCAATTCATTAATGTAGTGAAAGAAGGACGAGGTAATCGTCTGAAAGATGCACCAGATCTCTTCTCAGGACGCGTTTGGAATGGCGAACAAGCAGTCAAGCTTGGCTTAGCTGACGGCTATGGCACGGTCGATTCGGTTGCGCGCGATACCTTCAAGGCTCCAGACATTTTGGATTACACCGTGAAAGAAAACTTTGCTGAGAGAGTAGCAAAGCGTTTTGGTGCCGAGGCAGGAACGGCTGCTGGTAAAGCTATCGTGAAAGCTTCAGATCTGCACTAGGCCAATATTAAAAATACGGCTGGCCGGTTTTGTAAAGATGCGCAAGCTGCCTCATTTGGGTAACGCTTGCGCCATTCAGAAATACTTAGAGTGCTAATTGCCTCAGTTGGCAGCGTGAGGTCGATCCCAATGCAGAGTTTTGTTTGTGGCGATAGGTTACTCAAGCAAGCCATCACCATTACAGTATTGCGATAGGGCGTTTCAATCCAGAGTTGAGTCTGTTGTAATTTTCTGGACTCCAGCTCGAGTTGCTTAAGCTTGCTAACGCGCTCTTGATTGTCATGCGGCAAATACCCTTGGAATGCAAAGCGTTGTCCGTTCAAGCCGCTGGCCATCAAACCCAATAAGAGCGAGCTTGGGCCAACCAAAGGTTTCACTTTAGCCCCCAGTTGATGCGCAGCTAATACCAATTCCGCACCAGGGTCGGCAACACCAGGTACACCTGCCTCTGACATCAGCCCCATATCTTTTCCGGCAAGCAGGGGCTTGAGTAGATCCGCTGCTTTAATTTCCGCACCATATTTGGCGTTGCGAGCTGCACCACGCCATTCGCTCATTTGCATTTCTTGAATAGGGCATACCAAAGGCGTCACAGTTTCAATTGCTTTGAGTAATGCGCGAGCTGTTTTGGCTTCTTCAACAATCCAATGTTGAAGTTTGGCCGCTTGGCCAATCGTTTCAGATGGGAGCACCCATGCTAATTGCGCCTGACGAGCTTGATCACCCAAAGTATTGGGAACAAGATATAAAGTTCCTAATGAAGAACTCACTCAGTACGCTCTTTGCTGTTGGGAATTAAAAAACCTGCATCGCGTAATAAACCACTGAGTGCAATCAAAGGTAAGCCAATGAGTGCAGTTGGGTCGTCGCTACGAATGTATTCCAAAAGGCTGATACCCATAGCTTCGGACTTGGCACTGCCGGCGCAGTCATAAGGCTCTTCAGCATGTAAGTAAGCTTCGAGAACATCATCTTTGAGATTACGAAATTTCACTTCAGTCGGAATACAAACAGTTGTTCCTATATCCCCGCGCATTAAACACAAAGCAGTATGAAAGGTGACTATTGAGCCACGCATGAGTTGAAGTTGTGCGAGTGCGCGTTCAAAGTTGCCTGGCTTGCCGATAGCTGCTCCACACAGGTCAGCCACTTGATCTGATCCGATAACCCAAGCTTCTGGATTGAGTGAAGCAACAGCCGCAGCTTTTGCCTTAGCTAGGCGCAAAGCGAGGGTCTGAGTAGTTTCTCCAGCAAGCGGAGTTTCATCTACCTTGGGCGAGACCACCTCAAAAGGAATGCCAAGCCGCCCCAAAAGTTCCTTGCGGTAAACCGAAGTTGAGGCCAAGATCAACCTGGGATTTTTGAAATTGCTCATACTAAAACTTACCTTCATTTAGACTGATGTCATGAATCGTAATCAAGTTTTACCTCAAGTGGTCTTATCAGGCGAACCTAGCTCCTTACGCAAGATCGATTTTTGTGCGCCCCAGACCTATCAAGGCAAAGGCTTCTTGCCTATCGAAGCCTTGCCCCGAGTGGCTGAGGAGGTCTCTGAAGTTGCCAAAGGCGACGGTTTTGACTGGACAATACAGAGTCACTTTACCCATTCGCCTGGCAGCGATCCCAACCCAATTTTGGATCTCAGTCTCAATGGAGAGCTTCATCTGGTCTGCCAGCGCTGCCTCAAGCCTTTTCTTGCGCATCTGGCTGAAAACCGTCAATTTTTGCTGATGGCAAGCGAAGCGGAGGCCGATGCCTATCCCATTGAGGATGATGAGCTAGAGCCCTTGGTAGCTAGTCAGCACTTCAATTTGCTTGAAACCATTGAGGATGAAATCCTCCTTTCCTTGCCTTTAATCCCAAAACACCCTGATGGGGCTTGTTCAGCCCACCTGTCTTCTGTTGACGCCAATGAGACAGAACTTAGCCCCACTGAAAAGCGAGAAAATCCCTTTAACATATTGAAAAATATGAAGAAAAGTTCCTAGATAGCACAGGCAGTTAGGGGGTGGGCTTGAGTCAAATTGCCAATAAATCAAGCATTTAGGCGGTTTTCCATGCTAGAATATCGCCTTGCTTAGGAGTTCAATATGGCCGTCCAACAGAATAAAAAATCACCTTCCAAACGTGGCATGCACCGTGCGCACGATTTCTTGTCCGCACCTGCTAAGGCTGTTGAAGCCACCACAGGCGAGGCGCATTTGCGTCACCACATTTCACCAAACGGCTACTACCGTGGTCGCAAGGTTGTTAAAACCAAAAACGACTAATTTTTAGTCTAATAAAGATCGAAGCGGCTCCCTAAAAAGCCGCTTTTTTCTTGAACATACCCAATTGCAGTATTCAATCAGCTTATGAGTGTCACTCTCGCTATTGATGCCATGGGCGGAGACCATGGGGTCATTGTTACCGTTCCTGCTTGCTGCGACTTTCTAGAAAAACACCCTGATGTCAGAATCTCATTAGTCGGAGATCCTGAAAAACTTAAGCTCGCCCTAAAGCCATACTCCAAAACACTGATCGAGCAGATTCAAATTATTCCTGCAAGTGAGATCGTCTTGATGGATGATCCGATTGAGGTCGCCTTGCGTCGTAAAAAAGATTCTTCGATGCGCGTGGCAATCGAGCAGGTGAAGGAGGGCTTGGCAGACGCTGTAATTTCTTCTGGGAACACCGGTGCTTTGATGGCGATCTCTCGTTATGTTCTTAAAACGCTCGATGGAGTTGACCGTCCCGCTATCGCCACTGCAATCCCTAATGAGTTAGGGCGCGGAACGACGATGCTAGATTTAGGTGCTAATGCAGACTGTGAGCCGATGCATTTATTGCAGTTCGCTCAAATGGCGAGTGTGATGGTTCAAGTAGTTGATGGTAAAGATCGCCCTTCAATTGGGTTACTCAATATTGGTGAAGAGGTGATTAAGGGTAATGAGGTGGTTAAGCAAACCGCTGAACTCTTGCGTGCAAGCAAACTCAATTTCTATGGCAACGTTGAAGGCAATGACATCTTTAAAGGCACAACCGATATCGTGGTTTGTGATGGCTTTGTTGGTAATGTGGTTCTCAAAGCGAGTGAAGGCTTAGCTAAGATGATGAGCGGCTTGATTCGGGAAGAATTTAATCGTTCATTGATGACCAAGATTATGGCAACCTTTGCCATGGTGCCTTTATTGAGGGTACGTAAGCGGGTAGATCATCGTCGCTATAACGGTGCTGTATTGTTAGGTCTTCGGGGCTGCGTCATTAAAAGTCATGGCTCCGCTGATCGTTTTGCTTTTGGTTGTGCTTTGGATCGCGCCTATGAGGCGGCTAAGAACAAAATGGTGGAGCGTATCGCACAAGATTTTGTCGTGGAGACTAAGGCATGAGTATCTATTCTCGGGTAGCAGGCACTGGCAGTTATCTGCCAGAGCAACGCCTGACTAATCAAGATCTGGTCGAGCGCCTAGCAAAGAGTGGTGTAGAAACAAGTGATGAATGGATTTTTAGTCGTAGCGGAATTTCTGCACGTCACTTCGCTGCGAAAAATGAGCTGACTAGCGATCTCGCACTCAAAGCAGCTCAGGCTGCTTTAGCTAGTGCTAGCGCTTCTGCCGATGAAATCGATCTTATTATTCTGGCTACATCTACTCCCGATCACTTGGGTGGATTCCCAAGCACAGCTTGTGTAGTACAAGATAAGCTTGGCGCACATAATCAATGCGCTGCATTCGACGTGCAAGCAGTTTGTGCTGGCTTTTCATACGCTCTAGCGATTGCTGATGCATTCATTCGAACAGGCACTTACAAAAAAGTTTTAGTGATCGGCGCAGAAACCTTCTCACGTATTTTAGATTTTCAAGATCGGACAACCTGTGTCCTCTTCGGAGATGGTGCAGGTGCAGTAGTGCTTGAAGCTTCAACAACTCCCGGAATCTTATCGAGTGCTTTGCATGCTGATGGCAGTCAACGCGACATTCTATGTGTACCAGGCAGAGCAGCTCACGGCGGCGTTGAAGGCTCAGCTTTTATGACCATGGATGGTCAGGCTGTGTTTAAGTTAGCCGTCAAGGTGCTTGAGCAAGTTGCTCATGAAGCGATTGAAAAAGCGGGTCTCAAGTCAGAGCAGATCGATTGGTTAGTGCCACATCAAGCCAATATCCGGATTATGGAAGGCACGGCTCGCAAGATGGGCATGTCGATGGATAAAGTGATTGTGACCGTGCACGAGCATGGCAACACTTCAGCAGCTTCTATTCCGCTCGCATTAGATGCGGGTGTCCGTTCTGGTCAAATACAGCGTGGCCAACATCTTTTATTAGAGGGTGTGGGTGGGGGTTTTGCTTGGGGCGCGGTTGTTCTTAAATACTAAATAACTACTTAATTTCAATACAACTATTCATCACATGACTTTTGCATTTATTTTTCCTGGTCAAGGCTCGCAATCAGTAGGCATGTTGAACACCATCGCACATCGTGCAGAAGTTAAAGCCATCCTGCAAGAAGCTTCTGATGCGCTCAATGAGGATATAGCGAAACTGATTGCTGAGGGCCCTGCTGAGACCTTGTCTTTAACTACCAATACTCAACCCGTCATGTTGACCGCAGGAGTTGCTTTCTACCGCGCTTGGTTGGCAGATGGCGGCACTGCACCCGCCATGATGGCTGGCCATAGCTTGGGTGAGTACTCTGCATTGGTTGCGGCAGGGGTCATTGCATTTGAAGATGCCGTGCCCTTAGTGCGTTTCCGAGCCGAGGCTATGCAGACTGCTGTGCCGGTGGGTACTGGTGGTATGGCAGCGATTTTGGGTTTAGATGATGAGATCGTGAAGCGGGTTTGTGATGAAGCTAGTAAAGCCTCTGGTCAAATAGTAGAAGCAGTCAATTTCAATGCCCCTGGTCAAGTGGTGATAGCAGGTTCAAGCGATGCAGTCACTAAGGCTTGCGAGCTGTTAAAAGCAGCCGGTGCTAAGCGTGCTTTGCCATTACCTGTCTCTGCACCGTTTCATTCTTCACTCTTGCAGCCTGCCTCAGAAAAATTACAGGACTACTTAAGTAGCGTTGTTTTCAATATCCCAAGCATCTCCGTTTTGAATAACGTAGATGTGCAAGTCTTGAACGATCCTGCTGCGATTAAAAATGCTTTGGTCCGTCAAGCTGCCAAACCGGTACGCTGGCATGAAACCATTAATGCGATGGCAAACCATGGTGTCACCCAAGTCATTGAATGTGGCCCTGGCAAAGTGCTAGCGGGTTTAGCAAAACGGATTAATGATCAAGTCACAGGCTTAGCAGTCTTCGATGAGGCTAGTCTTCAAGAAGTATTGCAGGGTGTGAAATAAATCCCCAGTAGACTATCGCTTACGGAATAGAAAAGAATATGAACCTCGATCTCAACGGAAAAATTGCATTAGTTACTGGCGCCTCGCGTGGTATTGGTCAGGCAATTGCTGATGAGTTAATGAAGTGTGGCGCAAAGGTGATCGGTACAGCTACTACAGAGGCCGGCGCTAAAGCGATCGATGAGCGCTTGAAGGGTAATGGTGGCAAGGGCTTGGCGCTCAATGTCACTGACCCAAAGGCTTGTGAAGACATTATCAATTTGCTTGTTAAAGACTTCGGTGGAATCGATGTTTTAGTTAATAATGCCGGCATCACCAAAGATCAATTGGCGATGCGCATGAAGTCTGATGAATGGGCGGACGTGATTGATACAAATCTGAGCGCAGTCTTCAGGTTGTCGCAAGCAGTTTTACGCCCTATGATGAAAGCCCGCGCTGGCCGCATTATTAACATCACCTCGATTGTGGGACATATGGGTAATCCTGGGCAGGCGAACTACGCGGCTGCTAAAGCAGGGGTCTCTGGAATGACTCGGGCGCTTGCTAGAGAAATTGGCAGTCGTAACATTACGGTCAATTGTGTGGCGCCCGGCTTTATCGATACCGATATGACTCGTGCCTTGAGTGAAGAGCAACAAAATGCGCTCAAAGCCAATATTCCTTTAGCCCGTTTGGGCACTCCGGAGGATGTAGCCCAAGCTGTGGCGTTTCTGGCCTCTCCAGCCGCTGGATATATCACCGGAAATACGCTACATGTCAATGGCGGGCTCTATTTGGCTTGATCTCGCTAAGCTATGGATTTCATTGGGTTTTAGCGGATTTGCTGATTTATTCCAGCAAGCTGATAAAATCCTCAAATCGTTTTTTTACAACCCTTGGGGGACTTAATGGATAACATCGAACAACGCGTTAAGAAAATCGTCGCTGAGCAATTGGGCGTCGCTGAAGGAGACATCAAGAATGAGTCTTCTTTTGTGAATGACCTGGGCGCTGACTCTCTTGACACTGTTGAGTTAGTAATGGCTTTGGAAGATGAATTCGGTATCGAAATTCCTGATGAGGAAGCCGAAAAAATCACCACCGTTCAGCTCGCGATCGATTTCGCTAAATCTAAAGCTCAGGGTTAATTCCCGAGCTTAGGACTTTTCGTGTCAGCATCAAATGGCCGACGCCGGGTAGTAGTCACCGGCTTAGGCCTCATTTCACCTGTCGGCAATTCAGTCGATGTAGCTTGGTCCAATTTGCTTGCGGGCAGATCAGGCATTGCGACCATCACCAAATTTGATCATGCAGCTCTAGGCGTTCATTTCGCTGGAGAGGTCAAAGACTTCAATGTAGAAGAGTATGTGTCTGCCAAAGAGGCGCGCCATATGGATACCTTTATCCATTACGGCATTGCTGCTGGTTCCCAAGCGATTCGTGACAGCGGTCTGGAGATCAATGATGTTAATGCCGAGAGAGTCGGCGTGATGGTTGGTTCCGGTATTGGTGGTTTGCCGCTGATCGAAGAGACTGATGCGGAGTATCTGTCCCGTGGTCCTCGTCGCATCTCCCCTTTCTTTGTGCCAGGTTCGATCATCAATATGATCTCTGGCCATCTCAGTATTTTGTTTGGGCTGAAGGGCCCTAACGTTGCCGCAGTGACTGCCTGTACAACGGGTCTGCATAGCATTGGTTTAGCGGCTCGCTTAATTCAGTATGGCGATGCGGATGTCATGGTTGCTGGTGGTGCAGAGTCTACGATTTCACCATTAGGTGTTGGCGGTTTTGCTGCTGCACGTGCACTCTCGACACGCAATGATGATCCCGCTACCGCTTCTCGCCCCTGGGATAAAGACCGTGATGGTTTTGTATTGGGAGAGGGCGCTGGTGTTGTTGTTCTTGAAGAATATGAGCATGCTAAAGCCCGTGGCGCCAAGATTTATTGTGAACTCGTTGGCTTTGGCATGAGTGGCGATGCTTATCATATGACTGCACCTAATATGGACGGCCCACGCCGCTGTATGGTGAATGCGATTCGTGATGCAGGTTTGAACAATGATCAAATTCAGTATCTCAATGCCCACGGTACTTCTACACCTTTGGGCGATAAGAATGAAACCGAAGCAATCAAAGCCGCTTTGGGTGATCATGCTAAGAAGGCTGTGATTAACTCGACTAAGTCAATGACAGGTCATCTCTTGGGCGGTGCTGGTGGCTTAGAGTCCGTCTTTACGATTCTGGCTTTGCATCATCAAAAATCACCACCCACTATCAATATCTTTAATCAAGATCCCGAATGTGATTTGGACTACTGCGCCAATACAGCCCGAGATATGAAGATTGATTACGCCCTTAAAAACAATTTTGGCTTTGGGGGTACTAACGGCTCACTGGTTTTTGGCAAAATAAACTAATATTCAATTCATATTGGCTTCATTTGCATTAACTCGGTAAGTTTAGGGCATGATGAAAAAGTTTCTGATCGTACTTCTGGTTGCTCTTGCTATAGGGCAAGTATTTGTTTCGCCTACTGCGTTTGCGCAAAACCCCCGGGTTACTATTCCTGACTTTGCCGACTTAGTCGAGCGTGCTAGTCCTGCAGTTGTGAATATTCGGACAACAGAAAATGTCGTTATTCAACAAGCCCAGGGCGGTATTCCAGGCATGCCTGAAGATCAGGCTGAATTCTTCCGTCGTTTCTTTGGTGTGCCTATTCCCGGTATACCAAATACCCCAAAACCCCAACAACCTAACTCCGGTAAGCCTCAAGAATCTGAGCGAGGTGTTGGATCGGGTTTCATCATTGATGCGAATGGCTTGATTCTGACAAATGCCCATGTGGTTGAAGGCGCAACAACCATCTATGTGACTCTCACAGATAAACGCGAATTCAAGGCCAAATTATTAGGCATGGATAAACGTACCGATGTTGCTGTGGTTCGAATCGATGCGCATGATTTACCGAAGCTTCCTTTGGGTGACTCTTCAAAGGTGCGTGTAGGCGAGTGGGTCTTGGCAATTGGTTCGCCATTTGGTTTAGAGAACACTGTAACAGCGGGTATTGTTTCCGCGAAGAGTCGAGATACTGGTGATTACTTGCCTTTTATTCAAACAGACGTCGCAGTCAATCCTGGTAATTCAGGAGGGCCTTTGTTGAACACTGCGGGCCAAGTCATCGGAATCAATTCTCAAATCTTTAGTCGCTCCGGTGGATACATGGGAATCTCTTTTGCGATTCCAATTGATGAGGCGATGCGCGTTGCTGATCAGTTGCGGACCAATGGCAAATTGGTTCGAGGCCGGATTGGTGTTGCTTTAGGCGATATGACCAAAGAAGTGGCTGAGAGTTTGGGTCTCGGTAAACCTCGTGGTGCGTATGTGCGTAATGTTGAAGCTGGTGGCCCTGCCGCGGCTGGTGGCATGGAGGCAGGCGATGTCATATTGAGTTTCAATGGCCGTGATATTAATAAAGCAACGGATTTACCGAGAGTGGTAGGTGATACACGGCCCGGAACTGTAGCGATTGTCCAGATCTGGCGGAAGGGTGCTTCACGCGATTTGAGTATTACAGTATCCGATACTGAAAATAACTCGAGTGTCGCTAAGAGATCAGATAGTCCAGCTAATAATTCTGGAGCTACTAATAATGCTTTTGGGGTTGCCGTAACCGAGCTATCCGACACCAAGAAGAAGGACATGGGGCTGAGATCGGGGGTTGAGGTGACCGGCCTAGCTGATGGCCCCTTGGCGCGCGCGGGTATTCGACCTGGAGACATCATTGTGAGGGTTGCTGATACTGACGTCTCAGGGGTAAAACAGTTCGAATCCCTGGTCAAAGGACTTGATTCTAATAGGGCTGTGCCAGTTTTTGTCCGTCGAGGCGATAGCACCCTAGTGATCCCTGTAAGGCCAAAATAAGGCCTTTCTCACCCCTAAATCGGCCTTGGAGCTGGGTTTAGGTTCACCCATTACAATTCCCATAAGACGACTTTTTGCAGCGCATCATAGTGGTGTGTTCTGATAAGGCGTTTTTTGAAGGACCTTACAAGACGCCATGGATTTAATCCGCAATTTCTCAATCATCGCCCACATTGATCACGGCAAGTCGACCTTGGCTGATCGCATTATTCAATTATGCGGTGGACTTTCTGATCGTGAGATGGAAGCCCAGGTTTTGGACTCGATGGATATTGAGCGCGAGCGTGGCATCACCATCAAAGCCCAAACTGCAGCTCTCAATTACAAAGCCAAAGATGGCAAGATCTACAACCTCAATCTCATTGACACCCCGGGGCATGTTGACTTCTCTTATGAAGTCAGTCGTTCACTTTCGGCATGTGAGGGTGCGCTGCTCGTAGTCGACGCTAGTCAAGGGGTCGAAGCCCAAACTGTAGCCAACTGTTACACCGCAATTGAGCTTGGTGTTGAGGTGGTGCCAGTGCTCAATAAGATTGATTTGCCCCAAGCCGATCCTGAGCGCGCTAAACAAGAAATTGAAGATGTGATTGGTATTGATGCAACCGATGCCGTGACTTGCTCTGCTAAAACCGGCCTGGGTGTGGCTGAAGTCATTGAAGAAATGATTCGGCGTGTACCAGCACCCAAGGGAGATGCATCTGCTCCTTTACAAGCCTTAATCATTGATTCTTGGTTTGATAATTATGTTGGTGTCGTGATGTTGGTTCGGGTCGTAAATGGCACTCTTAAACCCAAAGACAAAATTCTACTGATGGCAAACGGCTCTACCCATTTGGTTGAGCATGTTGGAGTCTTTAGCCCTAAATCAGTTGATCGCCCAGAACTTTCTGCGGGACAGGTGGGATTCATCATCGCGGGCATTAAAGAACTCAAGGCTGCCAAAGTCGGCGACACGGTAACACATGCGCCCGGTCAACAAGGTCGAACGCCTTCTCCAGAGCCATTACCAGGATTTAAAGAAGTGAAGTCCCAGGTCTTCGCTGGACTATATCCGGTTGAGGCAAGTGAATACGATCAGTTGCGTGAGTCATTAGAAAAACTCAAACTCAATGACGCCTCGCTCTTGTATGAGCCCGAAGTTTCTCAAGCACTGGGTTTTGGATTTCGCTGTGGCTTCTTGGGCTTGCTCCACATGGAGATCGTCCAAGAGCGTTTAGAGCGTCAGTATGGAATGAATCTGATTACGACTGCGCCAACAGTGGTTTATCAAGTTAAGCAATCTGATGGCGAAATCTTGATGGTGGATAACCCATCCAAGATGCCAGAGCCGAGTAAGACCGATACGATTTATGAACCTATTGTTACCGTCAATTTGTACATGCCACAAGAGTATGTTGGTTCCATCATTACTTTGTGCGTAGGTAAGCGGGGCATTCAGACTGGGATGAACTATCTCGGCCGCCAAGTGCAGTTGACCTATGAGTTACCGATGGCAGAAATTGTGATGGATTTCTTTGACCGCTTAAAGTCAATTTCTCGTGGTTATGCATCGATGGATTACGAGTTCAAGGAATATCGTCCTGCCGATGTGGTGAAGGTGGACATCTTGATTAATGGCGATCGCGTTGATGCCTTGTCAGTGATTGTGCACCGAAGTAATAGCCAGCATCGTGGTCGTGAAGTCGTCGCTAAGATGCGCGGCATTATTCCGCGTCAAATGTTTGATGTCGCAATTCAGGCGGCCATTGGTAGCAATATTGTGGCTCGTGAGAATGTCAAAGCACTTCGCAAGAACGTTCTGGCTAAATGCTATGGCGGCGATATTTCTCGTAAACGTAAATTATTAGAGAAACAAAAAGAGGGTAAGAAGCGCATGAAACAGGTTGGTAACGTAGAGATTCCTCAAGAGGCGTTTCTTGCCATATTGCAGGTGGACGATTAATGAACTTTGCTCTGATTCTATTTGTGCTCGTGATCATCTCAGGCATTGCTTGGGTTGCCGATAAATGGCATTTCGCACCCCAACGCCGCGCTGCTGGAATTGAGCGGATGCCTTTGTGGCTGGAGTACACCGCCAGCTTCTTTCCAGTGATCTGCGCTGTTTTTGTTTTGCGCTCGTTTATTGTTGAGCCTTTTAAGATCCCTTCCGGCTCGATGATCCCGACTTTACAAATCGGTGATTTCATCTTGGTTAATAAGTTTACCTATGGCATCCGCTTGCCGGTGATCAATAAAAAAGTCATTCAATTAGGCTCTCCACAGCGCGGTGACGTTGTAGTGTTCCGCTACCCACGCGATGAGTCGGTCGATTACATCAAACGAATTGTTGCTCTACCAGGCGATGTGATTGAGTATCAAGACAAGCGTTTAAAAATTAATGGCCAAGCATTAAGTTATAGCGGCGGCGAATCTTATCTCGATCCCGAAAGCATGCGTTATGACAAGCGCTTTACGGAATCATTCCCTGCGGATCTAGGTGGTAATCATCACGAGATTATTAATGATCCTGATCGCCCAGCAGGAATGTTCCCGGCTGAGCGTTTTCCCGGATTTGAAGCCTGTCACTATATCAATGCCGGTTTAGTTTGCACAGTTCCACCTGGAAGCTATTTTGCGATGGGTGACAACCGCGATAACAGTGCTGACTCCCGTTATTGGGGTTTTGTACCTGATCAAAATATTGTTGGTAAAGCCTTCTTTGTTTGGTTGAACTTAGGCTCACTAAGTCGTATTGGCGGCTTTAACTAAGCTATGAACGCACGCGCTGTCATCGATATCGTCCCGCTACAAGAGCGCTTGGGGTATACCTTCAAGAAGCCTGAGCTGTTGACGCAAGCCCTGACACACCGTAGTCATAGTAAAAAGAATAATGAGCGCCTTGAGTTTTTAGGAGACTCCGTTCTCAATTGTGTGGTTGCTGAAATGCTGTATGAGCGTTACTCTGATTTAGATGAGGGTGATCTGTCCAGGGTACGCGCCAACCTTGTAAAGCAGCAAGCGCTATATGAAATCGCACAATCACTCGCTTTATCAGACTATCTTCGTTTAGGCGAGGGGGAGCTTAAGAGCGGGGGCTTTAGACGTCCTTCAATCTTGGCAGATACCTTGGAAGCAGTTACAGGAGCAATTTTCTTGGATGGTGGCTTTGATTCTGCAAAAGACTGTCTACGCAAACTCTACTCATTGATCTTGCAAAATGTAGACCCTAAAACATTAGGTAAAGACGACAAAACCCTTTTGCAAGAATGCTTGCAAAGCTATCAGCTACCACTACCAACGTATAACGTGACAGGCACTAGCGGCGCTGCTCACAATCAACAGTTTGAAGTGGAATGCTTAATTCCGAATCTCAAGATTACCGTTAAGGGCGAGGGCGCCTCACGCCGAGCAGCAGAGCAAGGTGCGGCAAAGTTGGCACTGGCTGCAATACTCAAAGCCTTGCCACAGGAATCTCGTAAACCCAAGAAGACCAGAGCAGCTAAGAAGAAGGCCGCTAAGCAAGATGCTGGTGAAGAGCAGTTGAATTTAAAGCTGAAGGGCTAACTGTGTTTAGATGCGGCACTATTGCTATTGTTGGTCGTCCCAATATGGGCAAGTCAACTTTGATCAATGCTTTAGTTGGGCAGAAGATCAGTATTACTTCTCGGAAAGCACAAACTACCCGACATCGTATTTTAGGTATCCAGACAAGGGAAAATGCCCAGTTCATTTTTATTGATACGCCCGGCTTTCAAACGCGCTTACTCAATACACTCAATAAAGCGCTTAATCGCACGGTGACTACTGCCTTACAAGATGTGAATGTGGTTTGTTTCATTATCGAGGCGGGCTATTGGGGCGAGGATGATAAGAAAGTATTAAAACTCTTGCCCGCTGATATACCCGTTGTCTTGATACTCAATAAGCTTGATCTCTTTAATGGCCGTTTCCAAGCACCATCGGAGCGTGATCAGGCTTTATTAAATTTCATGAAAGACATGAGTCGTCCTTGGAGTGAATTAGGTGGTCACGAAGATCAGGATAAATGCGAGTTTGCTGAGATCGTCCCAATGAGCGCTAAAAGTCCTCCTGACATTGCACGCTTGCTAGATGTCCTAGAGGACTACCTACCAGAAGCTGAAGCAGTTTACGATCCAGACACTTTGACTGACCGTAATGAGCGTTTCTTAGCAGCTGAGATTTTGCGTGAGAAAGTTTTTCGTTTTACTGGGGATGAGTTGCCCTATACCAGTACGGTAGTCATTGATCAGTTCAAGATGGATGGTCGAATGCGCCGTATTGCTGCCACGATTCTGGTGGATCGGGATAGCCACAAGGCCATGATCATTGGTGAGAAAGGCGAGCGCCTCAAAAAGATATCAACCGATGCTCGGATTGATATGGAAAAATTATTTGATGGCAAGGTGTTCTTAGAAACTTGGGTCAAAGTCAAGCGTGGCTGGGCTGATGATCGCGCTGAACTCCGGGCGCAAGGTTTGGAATAAATGGCTTCGATCCGGATCGTTGATGAGCCTGCTTTCGTGTTACACAGTATTCCCTATAAAGAGACTAGCCTAATCCTAGACGTCTTCACCAGACAGCACGGCCGCATGGCTCTGATAGCGAAAGGTGCAAAGCGTCCACACTCCGTTTTGCGACCTGTACTGCAACGCTTTCAGCCACTATTGGTTTCTTGGAGCGGTAAATCTGAACTACGTACCCTAACTAAGTCGGAATGGGTTGGAGGTACGCCTGCCTTAGTAGGCGATGCTCTGCTCTGCGGTTTTTACCTCAATGAGCTCTTAGTCAAATTCCTAGCTCGAGAGGATGATTATGAAAGACTCTATGACCGCTATACCGAGACAATCACTGCGTTGTCCAATCTCGAGTTTGAATCTAAGGGCCTAGAAGAAATTCTGCGACCTTTTGAGTTGGCGCTCTTGCAAGAAA
The DNA here is from genome assembly GCF_003261235.1 of Polynucleobacter paneuropaeus. Lineage (NCBI taxonomy): Bacteria > Pseudomonadati > Pseudomonadota > Betaproteobacteria > Burkholderiales > Burkholderiaceae > Polynucleobacter > Polynucleobacter paneuropaeus. The sequence continues at coordinate 482,120 of NZ_CP030085.1, forward strand.
CGGGTTATGCAGCCGCTTTAGATCGTTGTGTAGAGACACAAAATAAGCCAGAACCAGACTTGCAATATGTTTACCAGCCCGAGAAAGGGGTTAGGCCAGTCCAAGCCGATGATCCCTCTCATTGGCCAATATTGAGTGGGCAATCCCTACTGAATATTGCAGCGGGTAATTTTTCTGATCCAGTGACTCTTGCAGAGAGTAAACAGTTGATGCGATTTTTACTAGGGCTCCATCTTCAGGATCAAGTGCTCACTACCCGCCAGATCTTGATTGATCTCAAGAAAATCTAGCCTGCCCATAAATTCCAGTAATCTATCGCCATGAGCCCTTCCCCAACCCTTGAGCTTGGCATCAATATCGATCACGTAGCTACCTTACGCAATGCGCGGGGTACGCTTTACCCAGACCCGATTCGGGCTGCTCAATTGGCAGAAGAAGCAGGCGCAGACCTAATCACTTTGCATTTGCGTGAGGATCGACGTCATATTAAAGATGCTGACCTCTTGGCTTTGCGTCCACTAATTAAGACCCGCATGAATCTAGAGTGCGCTGTTACTCCTGAGATGCTTGCTATTGCCTGTCAAGTAAAGCCACAGGATGTATGCCTAGTTCCTGAAAAACGGGAAGAAGTCACAACGGAGGGTGGTTTAGATGTGGTGACGCATTTTGCTGCAGTGAAAGCGGCGACACAACAATTAAAAGCTGTTGGTATTCGGGTATCTCTCTTCATTGATCCTGAAGAAAAGCAGATTCAGGCTGCCAAAGATGCTGGGGCTAGTGTGGTTGAACTTCATACGGGTCCTTATGCCGATCTTTCTGGAGCAGAGCAGGCCGCTGAGATAGAACGTATTAAAAAAGCTGCTCAATTTGGTAAAAGTTTAGGCCTCAGAGTCAATGCCGGTCATGGCCTAAATGAAAACAATGTTCTACCTATAGCCGCTATTGCCGAGTTATCTGAACTGAACATCGGCCATGCGATTGTGGCGGAGGCTTTATTCAAAGGCTTGGAAAAAGCTATTGCAGATATGAAAGCCTTGATGGTAAAAGCAAGGCAAGTCCAATCATGATCATAGGTATTGGCACTGATATTTTGAAGATCGAGCGCTTGCAAGCGGCCTATGATCGTACGCAAGGACGATTAGCAGAAAAAATTCTGGGCCCTGACGAGATGCTGGTCTTCAAAGCCCGCTTAGCCCGCAACCACAAGCGGGGTATAGCTTTCCTGGCAACCCGGTTTGCTGCCAAAGAGGCTTTCTCAAAAGCGATTGGTCTAGGCATGAGAATGCCAATGACTTGGAGATCATTACAGACTTTGAATGAAGTGAGCGGTAAACCAGTAACAAGTTATTCAGGCGCCTTAGCACGCTTCATGACAGAAAAACAATGGCAGGCGCAAGTCACTGTCAGTGATGAACTCGATATGGCTATTGCTTTTGTAGTTGTGACTGAACAAAATTAACTAGGACTATCAATGGCGCAAAATCTTCATCAATCTTCTCCGGGCCCAGTGACTCTGGACGTTATCGGTTTAGAGCTTAACGCCGAAGATCGCCGCCGAATCCTGCATCCACTAACAGGCGGAGTGATTTTATTTGGTAGAAACTTTTCTAATCGCAAGCAACTGAGTAAACTCACTGCAGAAATTAAGAAGCTACGTCCTGATGTTTTGATTTCGATTGATCATGAAGGCGGTCGAGTACAACGTTGTAAAACTGATGGCTTCACGCATCTGCCTGCGATGCGCAAGCTAGGTGAGATTTGGATGAGCAAGAGTCAAGCAAGCCTTCCTGCTGAGTCTGCAGCCTTGGCGATGGCAGCTGCAACAGCCTGCGGCTATGTATTAGCAGCAGAGCTTAGGGCTTGTGGTGTTGATTTCAGTTTCACGCCGGTACTAGATTTAGATTTTGGGCGCAGTGCCGTCATTGGTGATCGTTCATTTAGTCGCGACCCCCAAATTGTTTTTGCTCTAGCTAAAAGCCTGAATGAAGGTTTGCGTATGGCAGGTATGGCCAATTGCGGTAAGCATTTTCCAGGCCATGGTTGGGCAGAAGCAGATTCTCATATCGCCATTCCGGTCGACGAGCGTTCTCTAGAAGAAATTCTCAATGATGATGCGAAGCCTTACGAGTGGCTTGACCTGAGTTTGGCTGCGGTGATGCCTGCACATGTGATCTACCCAAAGGTAGACAAACTGCCTGCGGGTTTCTCCAAAATATGGCTTCACTCCGTCTTGCGTCAAGAATTAGGTTTTCAGGGTGTGATCTTCAGTGATGACCTCTCCATGGAAGGCGCTAGCGTTGATGGTTCAGTCGTCAAAGGCGCTGAGTTGGCTCTGGATGCTGGTTGTGATGCAGTCTTGATCTGTAACCGTCCAGATCTTGCGGATGAGTTGCTTGCTAAGCTTAAAGTTTCAGCAGCAAAGCAATCTGAATCGAGATTGCGTTTAAATCGTTTGATGCCAACAGCCAGTGCAGCTAATTGGGATGGGTTACAAAAGCAGGCTGAATATCAGCATGCCAAGGGCTTACTCGTAGAGTTTGACTTGATCAAATAATAAAGCCCGCTACTAGCGGGCTTTATTAAGATCTGAGGCTTGGTAATTAATTGGCGCGACTGCGGTATTCACCAGTGCGGGTATCAATTTCAATCTTGTCGCCAGTGTTACAGAACAAGGGGACCTGTAATTCATAACCAGTGGCAAGCTTAGCGTTCTTCAATACTTTGCCTGAACTGGTGTCGCCTTTAACTGCTGGCTCGGTGTAAGTAATTTCACGAACCAAAGAGTTTGGCATTGCGACAGAAAGCGCTTTACCTTCATAGAACACCACTTCACATGGCATTCCTTCTTCGAGGTAATGGAGTGCATCACCCATAAATTCTGCTTCAACTTCGTATTGGTTGTATTCAGAATCCATAAAGACATACATTGGGTCGGCAAAGTAAGAATAGGTGCAATCTTTCTTCTCCAGGATTACGACATCGAACTTATCATCCGCTTTGTAAACACCTTCGTTAGGCGCGCCAGATATCAGGTTTTTAAATTTCATCTTCACAACGGAAGAGTTGCGACCTGAGCGGCTATATTCAGCCTTTAATACAACCATAGGATCGGTACCGAGCATTACTACGTTACCAACGCGGAGTTCTTGTGCTGTTTTCATCTTGCTATTCCTGAGGGCAGATCAATAATCTGCGATTTTTATCAAAGACAGCATTGTAACCGCCCGCAGACCTAGTCCACAGGGGGTTAACTCACGAACTTGACCAAACGTGCTGCCAAGCCCCCATCACCTTGTTTTTCCAGTAAATCTGCCTGCCAAGCCTTGGCATGTATGGTCCAGCCATCTAACTCCGAAAACCAGGTATGGGGCAGTGCCCAATTCATGGCATTTCGGCAAGCATTCTGTAAAGGCGCACCTGCGCAAGCAAGATAGAGCTCTAAAAAGGCTGCCAATTTGACTTGATGTGCTTGATCACCCTGTGGATAGATATGCCAAATAAATGGCTTACCAACCAATTGAGCGCGGATAAATGAATCTTCTCCACGAACGATATTCAAGTCACACTGAGCAAGAAACCAGTCGTAATCATCTTGAGAAATAAATGGTATTGAAAGCACTTGAATGCTGGGAGCCAGCTCAAGAGATTCTTTAGAACCCATCTTTAAAAGCTCAGCATGGCCATGAGTGAGAATCACATCGATTGGCTCACCTATTGAACCCAAGTCTTCAATCCATTTGCGCAGTGGGAAGCCAGGGTAGCAGAACACGCTAATGCGCTTTGCACCAGGCCGCAGCTTCCCCCAAGTATTCATCAAGCTCTTAGGAATATTGCTTGCAGCTTGAAATTGTTCGGTAGGAATAGGATCAACAAGGATGCCCCCCGCAGCCTCCTGAAATCCAGGAAAGAAAAAATATTTCGGTATTCCATGGGCTTGAGGTGAAGCCTTTGCATGAAAGCCCAGCACCCAAGGTTCAGCACTCAGATATTCCAGATTAATAATGACTGGCTTTTTGGGGGCGATCAGCAAGCCTGATAGATAGCGTTCAGGTAAATCGCAGCCGAATGCTTCAATCACAACATCGGGGGGTTCAATAGGGTGGCGCGCATTTTCAAAACTGGCCTCCCAAGACTCTGTTCTGATTTTCTCCCCAATCTCTACTGGACAGCCTTGGGCGAGTAAATTGAGGGTTGGCAGGTCATCGCAAAAAATACGGACCTCTTGACCATAAAGACTTGTTAAGCTTCGGGCTAGACGCCAGCAAATACCGGCATCACCATAGTTATCGACGATTTGGCAGAAAATATCCCAACGCATGAGTAATTCGCTTTTTGAAACCCTTCAGCAGGACGTTAAACGGCTTCCCGGATTGCCGGGGGTATATCGCTTTTTTGATGAAGCAGGACATATTCTGTATGTGGGTAAGGCCCGCAACCTCAAAAAGCGTGTATCGAGTTATTTTCAGCGCACCCAGTTATCTCCACGAATTCAAAATATGGTGCGCAAAATTGCCCGCTATGAAACGACGGTAACACGAACTGAAACCGAAGCCTTAATTTTAGAAAACAATCTGATTAAGGAGTTGTCGCCGCCGTTCAATATTTTGTTCCGGGATGATAAATCTTATCCCTATGTCATGCTCACAGGCCATACATTTCCGCGCCTAGCTTCATATCGTGGCAAGGTAGATAAACGCAACCGTTACTTTGGTCCTTTTCCAAATTCATGGGCAGTCCGTAATAGCGTGCAGATTCTGCAGAAAGTATTTCGCTTACGTACTTGCGAAGACTCTGTGTTTAAGAATCGTAGTCGTCCTTGCCTACTCCATCAAATTCATCGCTGTAGTGCACCCTGTGTGGGGCGACTGAGTGAAGAGCAGTATGGGCAGGACGTTATGCAGGCAACCCGTTTCTTAGAGGGCGACCATAGTCGCGTGCTATCTGAATTAGAAAAAGAGATGGAAGCGCATAGCGAGGCGATGGAATTTGAAATGGCTGCTGTCATGCGGGATCGTATTGCTGACCTCTCTAGTGTTCTGCAACAGCAATCGATGGATACTGTCGCCGATGGCGAGGGTGACGTTGACATCATCGCAGTGGCGCAGATGGAGGGAATGATTTGCGTCAATCTGGCAATGGTGCGCGGTGGCCGCCACTTGGGGGATAGGCCGTATTTCCCTAAAGGTCTGCGAATGTCTTCGGGTGAACAAGCCAGCCCAGCAGAAATCTTAGAAACCTTTATTCAGCAACATTACTTAGAGGATGAGCCGACCGAGGGGGGAGCAAGTACGACTAATTTAATTCCCCCTGTCTTTATTCTGAATCACTCTTTGCAGATTGCAGCTGAAGATGGTGGGTCTTCTGAAGATAAATCAGTCGAGAGTTTACAAAGTTTATTAAGCATCCAAGCAGGTAAAAAAATTACCTTCTTACATCAACCCCAAGGTCAGCGTCGCCACTGGTTAGCTATGGCAGAGGGCAATGCCAAGCTTGCACTCACCAAGCGCTTGGTAGAGACAGGAGGGCAGTTAGCCCGCGCCCGAGCGCTAGCGGATGTTCTGAGCTTAGATCTAGAAAATCTGGAGCAACTCCGCATTGAGTGCTTTGATATTAGTCACACCTCTGGTGAGGCAACTCAAGCATCCTGTGTGGTGTATGCCAAGAACGATATGCAATCGAGTGAATACCGTCGTTTCAATATTGACGGCATCACTCCTGGAGATGATTACGCAGCGATGCGTCAAGTCTTGCAAAGACGTTATGCCAATTTTCAAGAATTACCCGTTGATAAATTACCGCAAGTGATTTTGATTGACGGCGGTAAAGGGCAGGTTGAGATGGCCAGACAAGTCCTCACTGAATTCGGTATGGATATTAGTTTGATTGTGGGTGTTGCTAAGGGTGAGGGGCGTAAGGTAGGTTTAGAGACGCTCATCTTTGCTGATGAGCGTAAACCGCTCGAGTTGGGCATCGATAGCGCAGCCTTATTATTGGTTGCGCAAATTCGGGACGAGGCACATCGCTTTGCAATCACTGGTATGAGAGCCAAACGTGCTAAGGCCAGAACAGTTTCTCGTTTGGAAGAGATTGAGGGTATTGGGGCAAAGCGTCGTCAAAAACTCTTGGCCCGTTTCGGGGGCTTACGTGGCGTAGCTGGTGCTACCGTTGAAGAAATTGCTGGAGTAGATGGAATCTCAATGACTCTGGCAGAGCAAATCTATCGACAGCTACACTGATTTCTGGAGTCCTGCTACCAATATTTGGCATTGGTTTATGCTTACACGATGCCTTTTAATTTACCAATCGCTTTAACCTGGTTGCGCGTTGCCGCCATCCCATTATTGCTAGCCATTTTTTACTTACCTAATTCTTGGTTATCTCCGTTTGATCAAAATCTATTTGCAACGATTTTATTTGTTTCAGCAGCCATCACAGATTGGTTAGACGGTTTTCTGGCTAGACGTCTTAAACAAGAATCGGCTTTTGGGCAGTTTCTAGATCCAGTCGCGGATAAACTCATCGTAGCTGCCGCATTGCTAGTTCTGCTCAATATGGACCGTGTTCAGGTTTGGGTGGCCCTAGTCATTATTGGACGCGAGATTACGATCTCGGCACTGCGTGAATGGATGGCACTCCTAGGCGCGGGCAGAAGTGTGGCAGTGCATTTGGTTGGTAAGCTCAAAACTACGGCACAGCTGATAGCGATTCCTTTTTTACTGCTCAATGACACTCTTTTTGGTTGGCTAAATTGTGCTCGGGTCGGAACCTGGTTGATTTGGGTTGCTGCTTTTTTAACCTTATGGTCAATGTTCTATTACCTGCAAAAGGCCTTACCCCAACTGAGTGGCAAGGCCAATTAAGCTGAGGTAGCACCTCTCTTAAATTGAAATAATGCTCTCTTGGCGATTGTTTGTTAAACTGTCGCCCTGTTATGCGGGAATAGCTCAGCTGGTAGAGCGATACCTTGCCAAGGTATAGGTCGGGAGTTCGAACCTCCTTTCCCGCTCCAATTTTGATGGGAAGCCCTGAAAAGCTTCCCATTTTTGATTCAAGTTCTGGCGCGTTGGCCGAGTGGTTAGGCAGGAGCCTGCAAAGCTTCGTACGGGGGTTCGATTCCCTCACGCGCCTCCAACTATTTCCCTTGACGAAATAGTGGCTTCACCTAAAATACTTCTAGTTGCTGTAATTTGTATGACTCTAGAAAAAATAATCGAAAAGAGCAAAACATGACTTTATTCAAAATGATCAAAGCCGGATTCTTAATTCTCTTAGGCTCCGTATTATTTGCTTGCGCATCAGGCGATTCTCCAAGTGGTACACAAGCTGAAGTCCAAGAAGTCCAGACTCAACTATTGGGTGATATGCCTTTGCCACAAGGCGCCAAAATTGTTGGTGGTGAGTCCATCATCATTGGGCGCGGTGATCAATGGGTAGGGCGCGCAGTGATTAATGCTCTGCAAGGCGCAACTGATGTTTACGCTTTCTTCCAATCTGAGTATCCTAAGGCTGGCTGGAATACAGTCAGTGCAGTCAAGGCTAAGACCAGTATTTTGGTATTCACCAAAGGTGATAGAACGGCAACGGTCGAAGTTTCCGAGGGTTCATTTAGTGGACCCAAGACAATCATTGTGATTACTTCATCTCCCAAGAACGCGAATGTGATTTCTCCTACTAAGCGTTAAGACTGGCAGGAAGTACATAAGCAAAAGGCCTCTAACGAGGCCTTTTCTATTAGTGCTTTAGCTAAGCTCTATAAGCCGCCTGACCGAATCAAACCAACTGCTTGACCTTCGATAGCGAAGTTCGCTTGCCGGGAGTCCACCACAATATTTTTGAAGTCGGGGTTCTCTGCTTGTAGTTCGATTACTAGACCGTCTGCAGTTTTCTTTTGCTGCCAACGTTTGACAGTGACTTCGTCATCTAAGCGCGCAATCACAATATCACCATTGCGTACTTCAGTAGTTTTGCGAACGGCAAGGTAATCACCATCTAAAATGCCGGCATCGCGCATGCTCATGCCTTTTACTTTAAGTAAATAATCAGCACCTTTGCTAAATAAACTCGGATCAATTGGAACGTGTTTCTCAATATGCTCAATCGCCATGATGGGGGAGCCTGCAGCAACTCTACCAATAAGAGGCAGAGTCAATTGTTGTAACGCGCCCGAAGGTAAGGACATTTGACGTGGGCGAGATTGAGTGTGGGATTGGTTGAAGCGTTGTGGAATCCGAATGCCGCGTGATGTACCAGGACTCAATTCAACATAACCTTTACGAGCTAAAGCGCGCAAGTGTTCCTCAGCTGCATTGGCAGATGCAAAACCTAAGCGCGTTGCAATTTCTGCGCGAGTAGGTGGCAGACCACTTTCTTCAATCGCGCTGGTAATAAGTTCCAAAATCTCACTTTGGCGGGGAGTGAGTTTGGGGAGGGCAGCTAGCTCCTCAGGGAAATCGACTGTATTTATGTCCATGCTGTGATTGTATACAGCAGTTTTGGACAATTCAAGAGAATTTGGGAAGCGGGATAATGAACCATGAGCACAAAAACCACAAATACCTCGAGTTCTCCCCATATCCTGATTCTCGGAATGGGCGGCACGATCGCTGGGGTGACTCCTAATCCCTCTGCAAACCCCCTTCAGTATGAGGCTGGACAATTGGGCGTGGACACCCTGCTGAGCCAGTTAAAGTCGGCTCTTCCGGAGGGCATCCGCCTTATCCCCCAGCAGCTTGCCAATATCAACAGTCGCAATCTGAGTGAAGAGCTGCTAACCCAGCTCGGCAATGCCGTCAGGGAATCCCTTTTAAATCCTCAAGTCTCGGGGATCGTGATCACCCATGGTACGGATACCTTGGAAGAGACTGGACTATTTCTCCAGTCCACTTGCAGCAAGCTGGCTGCAAGCTTAGGTAAGCGGGTGGTTTTGACTGGTGCGATGCTACCAGCCAATGCGCCTGGGGCGGATGGGCCAAAGAACTTGATGGCTTCGATTGGCTGGGCTGCCACCTCCTTGGATAATGCCCCAGGCGGGGTTTATGGGGTGTTTTCAGGCCAGGTTTGCTTGGCTGCAGATCTTGCCAAACGGCATAGCAGCGCCCTCAATGCCCCCATCCAAGACTCACCTTCAAGCCCAATGCACTTAATTAACCCCTCTTGGTTGTCGATGGTTCGTGAGACTTTGGCGAACTTCAAGGCAGATTTGCCGATCCCAGCAGAAGATGCTTGGCCCTGGGTCGAGATTTTGACTAGCCATGCAGGCGCTAGAGAGGCAGCTATTGCCCATTGGCTTAAAACAGGTGTCAGAGGCTTGGTAGTCGCGGGCTCGGGCTTGGGAGGCTTTCATGATGCCTGGAAGTTTGCTTTAGAGCAGGCTGCTAAGCAGGGCATAGGCATTGTGAGAAGCACTCGCACTGGCGCAGGCCCGGTTTATCCCAATATTCCAGAGCAAGATGCCCCAGGCTTCATGGCCTCTGGAAAGCTTTCGAGCGCCAAAGCCAGGGTGGCCTTGCAATTGGCGTTAAATGCTGCAGATTTAGAAGGCGGTAGCGCTAAATCGCTGACTTGGCAGGATTTTTTTGCTAGAATAGCGGTCTTGCCTGAAGTCAGGTAAGGGTTTTAGGTTTACCTACAATTTGTTACTACCTTGCCACACTGGTCGCTAAGTTCCACAACCATCAGAACTTAGCAAGACGCCCAGGTGGCTTTACCCTAAAGGAGTGTTAGATGCGTCATTATGAAATCGTTTTTATCGTCCACCCGGACCAAAGCGAGCAAGTGCCAGCGATGATTGATCGCTACAAGGCGACCTTAGCTGCCAGCGGCGGCAAAGTTCATCGTATTGAAGATTGGGGTCGTCGTCAGATGGCTTACATGATCGACAAACTTGCTAAAGCCCATTACGTTTGTATGAATATTGAGTGCGACCAGAAAACTCTGGAAGAGCTCGAGCATGCGTTCAAGTTTAATGATGCTGTTTTGCGTCATCTCATCATCAAGACTAAGAAAGCTGAAACAGAGCCCTCCATCATGATGAAAGAAGTTCAACGTGAAGAAGCACGCAAACAAGCTCATACCGATGCGCCTGAATTGGCCGTCTAAGTAAGAAATTTGAAGAGGAAAACAGAGACTACGAAACGAAATAGAGTGGCGGAACGGCGTTGAATCATTTCACCCTAACTGCACGCTTGGTTGCTAAAGACGCAATTCGATTTACCCCCGCTGGAATACCAGTAATGCATTGCCAGTTAGAACATGCTGGTGAAGCTAACGAAGTAGGAGTAGCGAGGAAAATTCAGATGAGTGTTGAAGCTATTGCAATCGGTCCGATTCAAAAGGGCATAGAGCAAATGGATTTAGGAGCCAAGGCAGTGTTTGAAGGATTCCTAGCCCCCAAGACCTTACGTAATCAAAGACTCGTTTTCCACATTACCCATATTCAATTGAAAGATTAAAGAGGAATCATCATGGCGTTTGGAAAGAAACCCGATTTCAAAAAGAAGCCCGCTCAGAACCCATTGTTCAAGCGTAAGCGTTATTGCCGTTTTACTGTTGCTGGTGTTGAGCAGATCGATTACAAAGATGTCGATACCTTGAAGGACTTCATTGCTGAAAATGCAAAGATTACCCCTGCACGTTTGACCGGCACAAAAGCAAAGTATCAGCGTCAATTGGACACCGCTATCAAGCGTGCCCGTTTCTTGGCTCTGTTGCCTTTCTCAGATCAACATAAGAAATAATTAGGAGCCCACTATGCAAATTATTCTTTTAGAAAAAGTGACCAATTTGGGCAATCTTGGCGACGTAGTTCGTGTCAAAGATGGCTACGCTCGTAATTTCTTGATCCCACAACGCAAAGCCCGGCGTGCAACTGAAGCGGCGATTGCTGACTTCGCTGTGCGTCGCGCTGAATTGGAAAAGCTGGCTGCTGAGAAATTGGCTGCTGCGCAAGCAATTGGCGTGAAGTTGAAAGACCTCGTTTTAGAAATTAGTCAAAAAGCTGGCGTAGATGGCCGTTTGTTCGGTTCGGTTACTAATCATGACATTGCTGATGGTTTAAAGACCAAGGGTTTTGTGATTGAAAAAGCGTCTATTCGTATGCCTACTGGCCCATTGAAAATGGTTGGTGATCACCCTGTAGCGGTTGCTGTTCATACCGATGTAGTGGCTGATATCACCATTCGTGTCATTGGCGAGCAAGCTTAAGTTTTAGACCTGTAAACTAGCCTCATGGCTGAATCCCGTTCACGTTCTGTTACGCTGAATCCCGGCATGACGGGTTCTGGGGACTCAGTCTTGCAGGCTTTAAAAGTCCCGCCTCACTCCGTAGAAGCCGAGCAGTCACTGCTCGGCGGTCTACTTCTCGATAACACCGCCTGGGACCGTTTGGGCGGCGTGTTAACTGATAAAGATTTCTATCGTCCTGAGCATGCCTTGGTATTTAAGGTACTGGCACGACTAATTGGTGAGAATCAACCCGCTGACGTAATTACTGTGCACGACGCCGTTAAGGCAGAGCAGGGCGGCGATCTCGTTAGTATTGATTATTTAAATTCTTTAGCGCAGAACACACCCAGCTCAGCAAATATCAAAGGCTACGCTGATATCGTGCGTGATCGCAGTATTCTGCGGCGCTTAATTGAAGTCTCAGACAGTATTGTGAACTCGGCTTTTGTGCCTGAAGGTCGCACTGTCAGAACTTTGCTTGATGAGGCAGAGTCTCGCATTTTGCAGATCGGTGAAGAGGGCAATCGCAAAAACGACTGGCTCGAAATCGAACCTTTGCTCAAATCTGTTGTTGCACGAATCGATGAGCTTTATAACCGTCAAGGTGGAAGCGATATCACTGGTATTGCTACAGGCTTCATCGATCTAGACAAACAAACGAGTGGCTTACAAAAAGGTGATTTGGTTATTGTGGCCGGTAGACCCTCTATGGGCAAGGCGCAACCTTTAGACGCAAAGATCAAAACGGTTGATGGTTGGAAGTTGATGGGTGATTTACGTTTTGGCGATCGCCTCGCTTCGGTGGATGGTCAGCATTCAATGGTGACTGGCATTTACCCACAAGGCCTTAAGCAGATATACAAAGTCACTTTTTCAGATGGTCGTCAAGCAGAGTGTTGCGATGAGCACCTATGGCGTGTGATGTATCGCGATTGGTCTGAGCCGCGCGTTATCAATACAGCTCGTTTAATGGAAATGCTGCAGTGTGTTCGATATAAGAACAGACTATGGATTGACCCTGTATCAGGTGATTTTGGTCATTCGAATGCATTGCCAATTCATCCCTGGGTATTGGGTGCATTGCTTGGCGATGGAACTTTGGCTTTATCTCATACCAGCATTTCATTCTCTACCAAATCTCCAGAGTTGGTAGAGCGTATGAATTTACTTGCGAACTATGAGATGGAGTTGGTGCATGCTAATGCATACGACTGGAGAATAGTCTCTAAAGCGAGAGTCGCAGCCAATGGTGCACGTCAAACAGTTCCAACAAATTATTTTAGGTCTGCATTGCAGGATATAGGTGTTCTTGGGTGCAGAAGTTTTGATAAATATATTCCAGCAACTTATCTTGAGGCCAATAAGAATTCTCGTCTCGCTTTATTTCAGGGGCTAATGGACACTGATGGCTGGATTGAGAAGTGGGGCTCCATTCGCTTTTGTACAGCAAGCAAGCAATTGTCTGAAGATGTTGCATCTTTAGCCAGATCATTGGGTGGCTTTTGCTCAATAGCGCATAAGCAGACAAGCTATACCTACAAGGGTGAAAAGAAGCAAGGTCGCCTCAGTTATGTTCTAAATATGAGTTTTGGCCCTGGTTTTCAAGCGTTTACTCTGCCTGAAAAGACTGAAAGGTTACGAGCAAGTTGGGATCGTCAACGCAGGCTTTCATTCAAAAGTATTGAACCCTCCAGGATGTCTGAGGCGCAATGTATTTCAGTGAGTCATCCTCAGAGAACATATATAACGGACGATTACGTTGTTACCCATAACACCGCATTTGCACTGAATATTGCCGAGAACGTAGCCCTTTCTGAAGGTTTGCCAGTAGTTCTCTTCTCGATGGAGATGTCGGGTGAGCAATTGGCCTCTCGTTTACTAGGTTCGGTAGGCAAGGTAGATCAGAGTCGAATGCGTACTGGCAAGTTGCAAGATGATGAGTGGCCTCGCGTGACTGATGCCATTGCCCGCCTCAGTAATACCCAAATTCTGATTGATGAAACCGGCTCTTTATCGAGTCTCGAGCTCCGTGCTCGCGCTAGACGCATTGCCCGAAACTTTGGCGGCACACTCGGCTTGGTCGTGATCGACTATTTGCAGCTCATGAGTGGTAGTGGTGGCTCTAGTTCTGAAAACCGTGCCACGGAAATCTCTGAGATCTCCCGTTCCTTAAAGTCGCTTGCAAAAGAACTGCAATGCCCTGTAGTTGCCCTGTCTCAGTTAAACCGGGGTCTTGAGCAACGTCCTAATAAACGCCCCATCATGTCTGACTTGCGGGAGTCAGGCGCGATTGAGCAAGATGCTGACTTAATCATGTTTATTTATCGTGACGAGGTCTATCACCCAGATACCACGACAGATAAAGGTATGGCAGAGATCATTATTGGTAAACAGCGTAATGGTCCGATCGGGACAATCCGCCTGAGCTGGCAAGGTCCATATACCAAGTTCGATAACTTGGCACTAGGATCTATTGGCTACTCCTCTGGTGGCTACGAGCCGTTTTAATTCGCGCGCTGGCTTGAGAAGCTAAACCTTCTCGCTTCCGTAAAGCGTGCTGCCCAGTAAGGGCTTTCAATTTGCTCTAAACGAACTGTGCCACCTGCACTAGGGGCATGGACAAAACGTCCTTGACCCACATAAATGCCTGCGTGTGAATACTTTTCACCGGTGGTATTAAAGAACAACAAATCACCTGGTGCGGGCGCTTGATTATCAACACTGCGACCCTTATTACTCATCTCTTGGATGGTCCGCGGTAATTTGATGCTTGCAGCCTTGAGATAGACGTAGTTGATTAAGCCACTGCAATCAAAGCCACCATTCGGATTATTGCCACCCCAGCGATAAGGAACGCCCACTAAACCGACTGCTGCAATCGAAATGTCTTCAGTACCCACACTCGTATCATTTTTGAATTGAGCGAGCTTAGGATTGGAGTGCTTACCTGTTGAGCTGGAGAAGGTGCTACAACCCGATAGTGCTAGCAAAGCACAAATAAAAATGCCGCACCCCAGGAGAGTGCGGCATGATGATTGCGATTTAGAGTGCGTCTGCAGCATGATCCGCAAGACGGGAACGCTCGCCCCGAGCTAAGGTAATGTGGCCGCCATGACGCCAACCCTTAAAGCGATCGACAACATAGGTCAGACCCGAAGACCCCTCAGTCAAGTAAGGCGTATCAATCTGAGCAATATTACCCAAGCACACAATCTTTGTGCCAGGACCTGCACGGGTAACTAAAGTTTTCATTTGCTTTGGTGTTAAGTTTTGCGCCTCGTCAATGATCACAAACTTGCTAACAAAGGTTCTGCCGCGCATAAAGTTCATGCTCTTTACTTTGATGCGTGAACGAATCAGTTCTTGGGTGGCAGCACGGCCCCATTCACCAGCGTTATCGTCGTTGCGATGAAGCACTTCGAGGTTATCGTCAAATGCTCCCATCCAAGGCTGCATTTTTTCTTCTTCGGTGCCTGGTAAGAAGCCAATATCTTCCCCAACAGGAACTGTGGCACGTGTGATGATGATTTCGTTATAGCGTTTGCTATCGAGTACTTGTTCGAGACCAGCGGCCAAGGCTAATAAGGTTTTGCCTGTACCGGCTTGGCCCAAGAGTGTTACAAAATCAATCTCAGGATTCATGAGCAGGTTCATTGCAAAGTTCTGCTCACGATTACGTGCTGTGACACTCCACACATTATTCTTTTGATGAGAAAAATCTCTCAAGGTTTGGAGTAGGGCAGTCTTACCATTGATCTCGCGTACTTGAGCGTAGAAAGGCGTGGAGCCGTCAGGATTCTCTTGGTATACAAATTGATTGACCAGCATGCTTGGCACAGCTGGGCCAGTCACACGATAGAACATGGTGCCTGACTTAGAGTCAGCCCAGCTTTCCATCGATTTACCATGCTTAGGCCAGAAATCGGCTGCCAGCGTCATGACACCCGAGTACATTAGGTCGCGATCTTCTAAGACTTGATCATTGAAATAATCTTCTGCAGGCAATCCCAAGGCGCGCGCCTTGATACGCATATTGATATCTTTAGAAACCAGCACTACCTCTTGGCCTTGGCGAGTTTTTTGTAATTCACTCACTACCGCCAAGATCATGTTGTCGCCTTTACCTTCAGGCAAACCTTCAGGCAAAGCTTGGGTCGATAACTTGGTTTGGAAGTAGAGGCGACCAGAAACATCTTGGTTGCCTAGCTTGTTCAGTGGAATGCCTTCATCTAGCGAACCATTGGTGCCGGCAATCAGTTGGTCGAGCGAGCGGCTAACGGTTCGGGCATTACGCGCTACTTCGGTCATACCCTTCTTATGGTTATCTAACTCTTCCAGAGTGGTCATTGGCAAGAATAGATCGTGCTCATCAAAGCGGAAGAGCGAGCTAGGATCGTGCATCAACACATTGGTATCGAGCACAAACAAGCTGGGTGGGCCGGTACGGATGATTCGCTTTGGCTTTTCTGGAGCTGGAGCTTTAGCCTCGGTGCGCTGAATTTGCGCTGGGCGATGATCGCTTTTAATCTTCTCTAAGGCTTCTTCTGCAGCAGATAAATCGACCTCATCATCACTAGCCCAATCAGGCGCATGATTTTCCATCACAACAGGTTTTGCTGGAGCAGGACGTTTCTTTAAATCAGGTGTGTCTTTGGTGCTCAATTTCACTTGACCAGCAATTTGAGTTGGGATGGGGGGCAATGGCATGCAGCTCTCCTAAAAGAAAAAACCGCCAAGCGATTTGCGTTGACGGTTTGTGATGAAACTGGATACAAAAAAGAGGGGGTTACTTACCGTGCCTGCTCTAGAGTCTTCAGGCTGATGATTCAAACGGATTGTCAGACTTTCCCGTCGTTTACGGTGCATATAAATACTTTACCCCAAATTTAAGGCTTTGCAAGCAACTGCAGCAAATTTATTTAATTGCCTGGGCAACTTGTAATACTTCTGTCACATGACCGGGAACTTTCAGGCCGCGCCACTCCTTGACCAGCTTGCCTGAAGCGTCAAATAGGAAGGTGCTGCGCTCAACGCCACGGACTTGTTTCCCATACATATTTTTCATTTTCATGACGCCAAAAAGCTGGCATAGTTTTTCTTCGGTATCGGCTACCAATTCAAATGGCAGACCCAACTTACTGCGGAAGTTATCGTGTGACTTGAGGTTATCGCGGGAGACGCCAACGACCAAAGTATTGGCTTTGGTAAATGCCTCAATGTGATCTCTGAACTCGCCAGATTCAGCCGTGCATCCAGGAGTCATATCTTTAGGATAAAAGTAGAGCACCAGTTTTTTGCCTTTTGCAGACTCTGGGCTGAAGGTCAGTCCTGATGTGGCAGGAATCGCACAGTTAGGGATATTGTGGCCGATGGATACAGTCATATTGGTCTCTCTTAAGTGTTAATGGGTTTGTACGATTAGTTCACCACTGCGATTCGGAATCTCGGCCCAAGCTAGGGGGAGTACCGCTATCTTATCAAGCTGTTTTGTTGCTTCCCAGGATTGATGTAACTCTCCCATTGTGACTAGATCATGACCCTGCTCTAGCCATTCTCGAATCAAGGCTTCAAAGGCGGGGAGGAGTTTTTGCCCTTCGAGTTCAGCATGCAATGTGAAGACTTGGTCATTAGGGTTGCTTTGGGTAATAGCCAGTATTTGTTTCACCGCATCGAGTTCTGAAGCCCCATCTACACCAATGAGTTCATCAAATGTGGGGAGGGTGGTTGGATATTGGACGTGTTTTGCTTTACCAGATGGAAGTGCCAAGCGGTAGGGCATGAGGTTTGGTTCAGATCGACCATCAGAGGAGAAGCGAATACCCCATTGATCGAGTTGCTCAAAAGCGGCCTCATTCATTTGCCAGCCTGCTGCTCCATAGGTGATTGGAGGATGGCCAAAGATCTCTACAAAGCGATCCCAGCTCTTTTGCATTTGCGTTTGAGTCCACTGTGGATCTCGATCACGGACGGCATCTTGCCAGGCTACATGGTCCCAAGTATGAATGCCAGTCTCATGACCCGATTGATCAACAGCACGCATTTCATTAGCCGCCTCCTTGCCAATATCTGGCCCAGGCAACAGAACGCCATACAAGAGTGTTTTAAGTCCGTAGTGTTCTAAGACAGAGGTGCGACTCACTTTTTTCAGAAAGCCTGGACGAAAGACGCGCTTTAATGCCCAACCGGTATGGTCTGGCCCTAAGCTAAATAAAAAGGTAGCCTTTAAATTGTGCCGTTGGAGGAGGCGCCCTAAATTGGGGACGCCTTCTTGAGTGCCGCGTAAGGTATCAACATCAACCTTGAGAGCAATTTTTGCCATGGACCCCGAATTATTCTGAGTCGACGAGCTGGCGGGCTTTATCCACATCCATACGATAAGCTTCAAAGATATTCTTGAGCGCATCGGTCATCGTGGTTGTAGGTTTCCAGCCTAATTCAGCCATAGTGTTATCGATTGCAGGGACGCGGTTCTGAACGTCTTGATAGCCCTCGCCGTAATAGGCGCCTGAAGTAGTCTCAACAATCTTCACTTCTTTAGCAGTCTTGGCGTACTCAGGAATGCTTCTAGCAATCTCGAGCATCTGATTAGCGAGTTCGCGCACAGAGTGATTATTTTTAGGATTGCCAATGTTATAAATCTTGCCATTAGCAACATCATTCTTGTTCGCAATAATGTGCATCAAAGCATCGATACCATCATCAATATAAGTGAAGGCTCTTTTTTGAGCGCCACCATCCACTAAGTTAATGGGTTCACCACGAACGATGTGACCCAAGAACTGGGTTACCACGCGTGAGGAACCTTCTTTAGGTGTGTAGATGCTGTCTAGACCAGGCCCAATCCAATTGAACGGACGGAACAGGGTAAAGCGTAAACCTTCCATGCCGTAACCCCAGATCACGCGATCCATCAGCTGTTTAGAGCAGGCATAAATCCAACGGGGTTTGTTAATCGGACCGTAAACTAAATTGGATGTGCCGGGATCAAACTCGCTGTCTTCGCACATGCCGTAGACTTCTGAGGTTGAAGGGAAGACCAAATGCTTTTTGTATTTCATCGCAGAGCGCACGATGGGCAAATTAGCCTCAAAGTCGAGCTCAAATACTTTAAGTGGTTGCTGAACATAAGTTGCAGGGGTTGCAATTGCAACTAAGGGCAGGATCACATCGCATTTACGAATATGGTATTCAACCCATTCTTTATTGATGGTGATATCACCCTCAAAGAAATGCATCCGTGGATGATTGATCAAATCGCCTAAGCGATCGTTTTGCATGTCCATGCCATAGACATCCCAATCAGTCGTCTCCAAAATACGTTTGGAGAGGTGGTGGCCGATAAAGCCATTAACACCCAGAATGAGTACTTTTTTCATCTTCTTACTGCCCCGTTTTCATGAAGTTTTGTTTGCGGGATACCAATCCAGAATTTCCAGAGCCTGATGGTCTCCGCAGATGCCAAATACCCGATTATCAACCACTTGGACTCCTGGGGTCTGAAGATCAAGCCCCCGCGGAAATGGCCCGTCCAAACGGGTTTTAGCCACAATCTGCGTTTGCCCGTGATATTCGGTAAAAGCGCCAGGATAGGGGGGTGCTACCGCGCGGACCAAGTTATGAACCTGCTGAGCTGTTTGGCCCCAGATAATCCGTCCGTCTTCAGGCTTGCGTCCACCAAAATAACTACCCTCACTCAAAAGATTGGGTTCGCGAGGAACTTGGCCATGGAGCAGTTTTGGAAGAACGCTTTTGAGAACTACTACAGCGGCCTTACTCACTTTGGTAAATACCTCTGTTGCGGTTTCATTAGGACCAATCGTTACTGCTTCTTGACCAACAATATCGCCTGCATCGGGCTTGGCTTCCATGATGTGTAAGCTCGCACCGGTTTCGGATTCACCATGCAGTATCGCCCAATTAACCGGCGCTCTACCACGATACTTTGGTAGTAATGAACCATGCATATTCAGAGCTGCGATCTTGGCGCAACTCAGAAGCTCTGCAGGAATCATATAGCGGTAATAAAAAGAAAATAGATAGTCTGGTGCAAGTACTTGGAGTTTTGGAGCAAGACTTACTAATTCACTAGCGCTTGGCTGAACATAAGGTATCTGTTTTTCTTGACAGAGTTTAGCAACACTACCAAACCAAACATTCTCATTAGGATCATCGTGATGCGTTACCACCAGATCGACTTGAACGCCTGCATCCAGCAAGGCCTGTAAGCAATTGACGCCTACATCGTGATAAGCAAAGACGACTACACGCAATTATTTTTTCTCGAGAACAGTTTTGACAACATAGCGAGGACGTTGTCTAACCTGTTGGTAGATACGCCCAATGTATTCGCCTACTAAACCGAGACCAAATAACATCACGCCGATCAAGAAGAAGGTTAAAGCGAAGAGGGTAAAGACGCCCTCTACCTCTGCGCCTAGCAAGAAGCGACGTACCAAGAGGTAGACAAACAGGCTGCCTGCAGCCAAGGCAAGCAGCATGCCCAAAATAGAGAAGATCTGAAGTGGCATCACTGAGAAGCCGGTAACTAAGTCAAAGTTCAAGCGAATCAACTGATAGAGGCTGTATTTGGATTCACCAGCAAAACGCTCTTCGTGCTTTACCGAAATCTCTACTGGGTTAGCAGCAAAGGTGTAAGCAAGGGCTGGAATGAAAGTGTTGCTCTCATCACATTGACGGACCAAGTCCACAATTCGACGGCTATAAGCTCTTAACATGCAGCCTTGATCGGTCATCGTAATATGGGTAATGCTGTGGCGCAGACGATTCATCATGCGTGATGCAAATTTACGAAAGAAGCTGTCACGGCGGTTTGCACGAATCGTGCCAACGTAATCATGACCCTTAAGTAATTCGACAACTAAAGCATCAATTTCTTCGGGAGGATTTTGAAGATCAGCATCCAGGGTAATGATGTAATCGCCCCCAGCATATTCGAAGCCTGCCATGATTGCCATGTGCTGACCAAAATTACTATGAAATAACAGAACGCGGGTTTGGTCAGGGCGAAGCTCAAATTGCTTGCTAAGCATTCCAGCCGAACGATCTTTGCTGCCATCGTTTACGAAGATGATTTCGTAGGAGAGTTGATGCTTGGCTGCTACGCTATCCATTGCAGGGTAGAGACGATCAAAGAGGGCTTGAAGACCATCTTCCTCGTTATATACCGGGATAACGATGCTCAGTTGAGGCTTATTGGCTGGGGTGGCTATATTCGCAGTCATGCCGCAATTTTGCCTGATCTTGGCATTTAGCCCTTATTCTGACCTAGAGAGGCACTTAAAGGACTATTTAGCGTGTTTTTTGAGGATGGCAACCATGCTCTTGGAGATGAACTCAACGTTCACCTGGGTGAGGCCCGGGAATAGCGGTAGGGTCAAAATTGATTTGCCGATGCGCTCAGCAATTGGTGTAGCACCGACTTGATACCCCAGTTTTTTGTAAAGACTAAAGCCAGTGATGGCTGGGTAATGTACCCCTGTACCAATGCCCATCTCTTTTAGTTCTGTCATGACTTGCGCGCGATCAACATGGAGTTGATTTAATGGTAAGACCACTTGAAACATATGCCAATTTGTCTCAGTGAAATTTTCTGGGGGTAACTCTAAGTTCAAACTCTCAAGACCAGCGGTTTTCATTTCTTGACGAAGAGTTGCAAAGTAGTGACGCGCTAACTCAGCACGTTTAGCCTGAAATTGAGGGAGCTGTTTGAGTTGATGTAAGCCAATGACCGCATTGACATCGGTGAGGTTGTCCTTACCACCAAGTACATCGACGTCCATGCCATCCATACCTTGCCGAGTCACGCCCTGTAAACGTAACTTCTCAGCAAGTTTTGCCTCATCTAGATTATTGAAAACCAGGCAGCCGCCTTCAACGGTCGAAAGATTTTTATTGGCCTGAAAACTAAAACTCACAAGATCACCGATGCTACCGATTTTATGACCTTTCCAAGTCGAGCCTATTGCTTGTGCAGCATCTTCAATCACGCGCAATTTGTATTGTTTAGCTAAGCTATGAAGTTCATCCATATTGACCGGTAAGCCTGCAAGATAGACGGGCATGATGGCGCGTGTCTTAGAGGTAACTACAGCGGCAACTTTGGCTAAGTCGAGATTGCGGGTGATCGGATCAATATCAACAAAGACGGGCTTAGCACCCACACCCAAAATCACATTAGAGGTAGCAACCCAAGAGATGGGGGTAGTAATCACTTCGTCGCCTTCGCCAATGCCTGCTACTTGGAGAGCAATCTTCATGGTAGCCGTGCCGTTAGCAAAGCAACGTACTGGACGACCGCCAAAATAGTCACTCAAGGCAGATTCAAACTCGGCTAACTTGGGGCCTGATGTAACCCAACCCGAGCGCAATACTTCACCAACAGCATCAATCGTAGCTTGATCAAAGCTGGGGCGCGTAAACGGAATAAAGGGGGTATCTGCCATGGTGCCTTATTGTTGCAGAGATTGCGGGCTATCGGGATGTTTCACAATAACTCGACGGGAGTCGCGATCCACCTCTTGCATTGGTAAGCCCTGCTGTTGCAGTTGCGTATATTGCTCGGGTACCATCAAGGCATAGCTAGTGGGATCTTCTTTCCAGCGCACGATGAAAGCATCTAAAGTAGGTAGCCAGAGATTGGGCTCCTGGCTTACACCAAATTCCAGCTCATCAGGATCTTCTACCATGATCATCGTTTTGCCTAAATAAAAGGGCAGGGTGTGATCCAGAATGCGAACAGAGTAGAAATTCACTTTCTCTGGAATAATCAATTTCACGCGCTCAGCCAGATCAACTCCTGAGACAGCGCGGCCTAAAGTTTCATGGCCGGTGCCAGCAATGATGGCGCATAAAAAGAATCCCATCGCAAAACTAGCGATGCTGGTAAGACCATTACGCTTAGCTTGCCAAGCAGCAAGCAGGGAAAAAACGATCAATGTAATTAAAGCAGCAATAATCCAAGACACATAACTTGCATAGGCAGCGATTTCATCGGGACGCGCTTGAGCGCCCACTTTATCTAAGAACACAAATCCGATGCCACCCGAAATTGCGAAGGCAAGAGTCTGCAATTGCCAAGTGAACTTGAGTACATTCATTTGGCCTAAGTTGTGATTGAGACGATAGCCAACCAAGATGGCAAGTGCTGGAAAGATTGGCATGATGTAGCCAGGCAGCTTGGAGTGAGATACGCTAAAGAATCCAAAAATTACAGCAAACCAACACACCAATAACCAAGCGCTAGAGAAGCCCCGCTTGGATTCTCTCCAAGCTTGTGCAATTGCGCCGGGAATCTGGAAGATCCAGGGCAAGAAGCCAATCAGAAGCAAGGGGACAAAGTAATAGATTGGGCCGGTTCTGCTATGGGCATCATTGGTGAACCGCTGCAGATGTTCGTGAATGAAAAAGAATTCTGCGAAATTGGGATTACGGCTTGAAACTAATACAAACCATGGCGCAGTAATGGCTAGAAAAATAATCAAACCACTCAGTACTGAAAGTTGCTTCCAGATTTTCCAATTCCAACTGCTAATGGAATACGCAATCAACACCATGAGCGGTATGGCTGCGCCAATCAGGCCTTTGGAGAGTGTTGCTAGACCCATCATGATCCAGCAGACCCACATCCATTGCCTGCTTGCATTTTTATTGTTCGATGTTTGTGATAACAAAAGACTGCATAGCGCTGCAACTAAAAATGCAGACAAACCCATATCGAGTGAATTAAAGTGACCTCCAATAATCCACATCGGACTTGACGCAAGCACAGCGGCAGTTAGCCAGCCTGCTCGAGCACCATAGATACGTGCGCTCGTAAAGCCAGCGAAGAGAATCGTGATAAAACCCGTTAACGCCGACCATAAACGCGCTTGCCAATCACCAATGCCAAAAATCTTAAATGCAATTGCAGTGACCCAAATTTGTAGCGGAGGCTTCTCAAAGTATTGGTAGCCGTTGTAACGCGGCGTAACCCAGTCGCCTGTCACCAACATCTCGCGTGCCATCTCTGCATAGCGACCTTCATCTGACGGAATGAGATGTCGATAGTTGAGACTACCGAACCAAAGTAATGCATAAATGGCTAAGAGCAAAAGAACTTTGCCCGGAGTTAATAGAGTCTCGGGTTTTCTGGAGCTAAAGCTCATGAATCGCCTTCAACGATCAGTGCGAGTAAAACTCGACGTCCTTCGCCAACCAAAATGTTGTACGTTCTACAGGCCGCTTGTGAGTCCATGATTTCAAAACCCACCTTGGCAGCAATTAATGGCTTAAGCAGTTCTGGTTTAGGAAATTGCTGACGTTTACCAGTTCCAATGATGATTAATTCTGGCTTGAGGGTAGCTATTTGTGAAAAATGCTCGCTTTGAAGCTCACTAAAACGGGCTACCGGCCATGGACTGATCTCGCCATTGGAGCTCAGTAGAACAGCGTGTTGATGGGGGACTTTGTTGATTTCAACGTAGCCATCGCCGTAACCAGTAATGGTATTAGCTCCAGAATGGGGGTCAGATTCAAGCTTCACATGGACTCTCTGTCATAATTATGGTGATTATAGCTAGGCATTTTTTCCAAGATTTCAAGAACTTACCTCTAATTTAACGTGAAGCCGATCCTTAAGTCCGAAAAACTAAAAGACGTTTGTTATGACATTCGTGGGCCCGTGCTCGAGTTGGCTCAGCGCATGGAGGAAGAGGGGCAAAAGATCATCAAGCTCAACATTGGCAATGTGGGCATCTTTGGCTTCGATCCCCCTGAAGAAATTCAGTTAGATATGGTTCGTAATTTGGCCAATGCTTCTGCTTACTCCGATTCAAAAGGAATCTTTGCTGCTCGCAAAGCCATCATGCAGTATTGCCAGGAAAAAGGTATCCAGGGTGTCACTCTCGATGACATTTATACCGGTAACGGTGTATCCGAGTTAATCGTTCTTGCTATGAATGCATTGCTGAACAATGGTGACGAAGTATTGGTGCCGGCACCAGACTATCCCTTATGGACGGCAGCAGTGAGTTTGTCTGGCGGTACACCAGTGCACTACTTATGCGATGAGTCTAAAGAGTGGGCTCCTGACTTAGCCGATCTGCGTAAAAAAATTACGCCACGGACTAAAGCGATTGTGGTGATCAATCCCAACAATCCAACGGGTGCAATTTATTCCACCGAAGTATTAACTGAGCTGACTAAGATTGCTCGTGAGCATGGCTTGATTCTGTTTGCCGATGAGATCTACGACAAGATGCTGTATGACCAAGAGAAGCACGTGTCTTTGGCTTCCCTTTCTCGGGATGTTGTCACCATTACCTTCAATGGTTTATCCAAGAACTATCGATCCTGCGGCTACCGGGCTGGCTGGATGGTGGTCTCAGGCGATAAGTCGATGGTGCAAGATTATGTTGAGGGACTCAATATGTTGTCCTCAATGAGACTCTGTGCCAATGTTCCAGGCCAATACGCGATTCAGACGGCTTTAGGTGGCTATCAAAGTATTAATGATTTAGTAGCAGAGGGCGGTCGCCTGGCAAAACAGCGTGATATTGCTTGGAAGCTCATTACTGCGATTCCTGGTGTGACTTGTGTCAAACCAAAGTCTGCCTTGTACCTCTTTCCCAAGCTGGATCCGGAGATGTATCCAATCACAGATGATCAACAATTCATTGCTGATTTATTAAAAGAAGAAAAAGTACTCTTGGTACAAGGCTCCGGATTTAACTGGGCCACTCCAGATCATTTCCGTGTTGTGTTTTTACCTCATGAGGACGTTCTTAAAGAAGCGATTACTCGTTTGGCTAGCTTCTTAGAGCGCTATCGTAATAAACATGGCCGTAAAGCGGCTTCTTCTGCAGCAAAGGCATCATGAAACCGATCCAAGTAGGTCTATTAGGTATTGGCACTGTTGGTAGCGGTGTATTCAATGTTCTTGAACGTAATCAAGATGAGATTCAGCGCCGTGCGGGTCGTGGTATCCGCATTCATACCGTAGCAGATTTAAATGTTCAGCGTGCCAAAGAATTGGTTGGCAATCACGCTCAGATCGTCAGCGATGCTCGCGCCGTTATCAATAACTCTGAGATTGATATTGTGGTCGAGTTGATTGGTGGCTATGGCATTGCCAAAGACCTCGTAATGGAAGCGATCGCCGCAGGCAAGCATGTAGTGACTGCTAATAAAGCTTTGATTGCGGTACACGGCAATGAGATCTTCAAGGCAGCCCACGAAAAAGGTGTGATGGTCGCTTTTGAAGCAGCTGTTGCTGGCGGCATTCCAATTATTAAAGCTTTGCGTGAAGGCCTAACCGCTAATCGTATTGAGTGGCTCGCTGGCATTATTAATGGCACCACCAATTTCATTCTTTCCGAGATGCGTGACAAAGGCTTGGACTTTGCTACCGTCCTCAAAGAAGCTCAGCGTCTGGGCTATGCAGAAGCAGATCCAACCTTCGATATTGAAGGCGTTGATGCTGCTCATAAAGCAACGATCATGAGCGCAATTGCATTCGGTATTCCAATGCAGTTTGATAAAGCCCATGTGGAGGGTATTACTAAGTTATCTGCTACTGATATTCGTTACGCTGAGCAATTGGGTTATCGGATCAAATTACTGGGCATTGCCAAGAAAACATCTGCTGGTATAGAGTTGCGTGTTCACCCCACCTTAATACCAAGCAAGCGTTTGATTGCTAACGTTGAAGGTGCTATGAATGCGGTACAAGTCTTTGGTGATGCAGTGGGCACCACTTTGTATTACGGTAAGGGTGCTGGCTCTGAGCCAACCGCATCTGCTGTGATTGCAGACTTAGTTGATGTGACACGCTTGTTAACGGCCGATCCTCAAAATCGCGTACCCCATTTGGCTTTCCAGTCTGATGCCGTGCAGGATATTCCTGTTCTGCCAATTGGTGAGATCACCACAAGTTACTACTTGCGTTTGCGGGTAGCAGATCAGGCAGGTGTCTTAGCGGAAATTACCAAAATCTTGGCTTCCCATGGCGTCTCTATCGATGCGCTTCTTCAAAAAGAAGCCAATGAGGGCGAAAGCCAAACTGATCTAGTTATGCTCACGCACGAAACTAAAGAGAAAAATATGTTGGCTGCAATTCAAGAGATTCAAGGCTTGAAAACGGTAACGGGTGAAGTCATTAAGATTCGTTTAGAGAACTTATCCTAGTATTTAAAGAGATGCGTTACCAATCGACTCGCGGCAATAGTCCGCAACAATCCTTTTTAGAAATTCTGCTGGGTGGGCTAGCGCCAGATGGCGGCTTATATCTGCCCTCGCACTATCCACAAATTAGTAAAGCTCAACTCGATAGCTGGCGTGGCCTCTCCTACGCTGATCTTGCTTACGAGATTCTGAGTCTGTACTGTGACGATATTCCTGACACAGATTTGCGTGCTTTATTGCGCAAGACCTATACCGCTCAGGTGTACTGCAATGGCCGCGCAGCAGACTCAGCGCAAGATATTACCCCTATTCATTGGCTGGGCGAAGAGCAGGGCACACGTATTGGTTTACTGAGCCTCTCGAATGGACCCACTTTAGCCTTTAAAGATATGGCCATGCAATTGCTGGGTAATTTATTTGAGTACGCACTTAAACGTGCTGGTCAACAGCTCAATATTCTGGGCGCAACTTCTGGAGATACTGGCAGTGCAGCAGAATATGCGATGCGAGGTAAAGAGGGTGTGACCGTGTTTATGTTGTCACCCCGCGGTAAGATGAGTGCCTTTCAGTCAGCCCAAATGTACTCGCTGCAAGACCCTAATATTTTTAACTTAGCGGTTGGTGGTGTATTCGATGATTGTCAAGATATTGTGAAAGCAGTCAGCAATGATCTGCCTTTTAAAGCCAAGAACCAAATCGGTACCGTGAACTCGATTAACTGGGGTAGGGTAGTAGCCCAAGTGATTTACTACTTTCAAGGTTATCTCTTAGCTACCAAATCAAGTAATGAGAAAGTATCTTTTACAGTTCCTTCGGGCAACTTCGGTAATGTCTGCGCTGGTCATATTGCTCGCATGATGGGCTTGCCGATTGAGCATTTAGTGGTTGCAACTAACGAGAACGATGTCCTTGACGAGTTTTATAAGACCGGTGTTTATCGCGCTCGCAAGTCTGCAGAGACCTTGCATACTTCAAGCCCATCGATGGACATCTCCAAAGCCAGTAACTTTGAACGCTTTATCTTTGATTTGATGTCACAAGATGGCCAAGCGACTGCTAAGCTCTTCCAGCAAGTAGAGAGCCAAGGCGGCTTTGATCTCTCAAAAGATTCTGTCTATAAAACGATGGCTAAGTATGGCTTTCAGTCGGGCCGCAGTACTCATGAAAACCGGATTGCAACCATTCAGGATATCGATCAACGCTATGGCGTAGTTATCGATACGCATACCGCCGATGGCGTGAAGGTGGCTCGTGAGCATCTGCAAGCAGGTATTCCTATGCTTGTTCTAGAAACTGCACTACCTATCAAGTTCGAAGAAACTATTTTAGAGGCTCTTGGCCGCCCGGCTGACTGCCCCAAAGGACTGGAAGGCATTAAGTCACTTCCACAACGCGTCGTTAATATCGATGCTGATGTTAGTCAAGTGAAGTCTTTCATCACTGATCACGTCAATTAATTCTATTTTTAAAGCCGCCATGAATAAGCCACCCATGCTGACTGCTGAGCAGGCACTTGAGCATTTACTCGGTCATGCAAAAGCAGTTTCAGAAACAGAGCGGGTTGCCATGCAATCTGCTCTCGGGAGAGTTCTTGCTGAAGACGTCAATAGCTTGGTAGACGTCCCCCCACTAGATAACACTTCAATGGATGGCTATGCAGTACGAACTGCTGACATCACTAAAGAGGGCGCAGTACTGAGAGTAAACCAGCGGATTCCGGCAGGTTCAGTCGGCAAGCCTTTAGAGGCCGCTTGTGCCGCACGAATTTTTACAGGGGCTCCTGTTCCACCCAATGCCGATGCGATCATCATGCAGGAAGACACCTCTCTTGTTGCAGGTCAAGCCGATCAAGTTCAAGTTAATTACATCCCTAAATTAGGTCAATGGATTCGCCGTCGTGGTGAAGATCTGAGTGCTGGAAAAGTTGCGCTTCATGCAGGCATATTTCTGCGTCCCCAAGAGTTGGGTGTTGCTGCCTCGGCTGGCTTGACCCATTTAAATGTGAAGCGTCGTGTAGGGGTTGCTGCATTCTTTACTGGTGATGAATTAGCGCTACCAGGCGAACCCTTAAAGCCAGGTGGTATTTACAACTCTAATCGCGACACATTATTAGCATGCTTACGTTCTTTGGGATGCGATGCAACTGATTTGGGAATCATCCCTGATCGCCTTGATGCTACTCGGGAGGCACTTCGCAAAGCTAGCAAAGATCATGACTTGATTATTACCTCTGGCGGAGTGTCCGTTGGTGAAGAGGACCACATTAAACCTGCAGTGACCGCAGAGGGACGTCTCGATTTATGGCAAATTGCTATTAAGCCCGGTAAACCTTTGGCATTTGGGGCTGTTCGCAAAGCAGAACAAGCAGAGGCTGGAGAGGCATGGTTTATCGGTTTGCCCGGCAATCCCGTTTCTAGTTTTGTCACTTTCTTATTGTTTGTCCGCCCATTTATTCTCAAATTACAAGGACGTAGCTCAGAGTCGATGCCTCGCTATCTGATGCGGGCTGATTTTGCTTGGCCTAAAGCGGATCGCCGTAATGAATTCTTGCGCGTTAAAGTCAATAGCCAGGGTGGTCTAGATTTATTCCCCAATCAGAGTTCAGGTGTATTAACCAGTGCTTCATGGGGTGATGGTTTGATTGACTGTCCAGCAGGTCAAGCCTTTGAGGCTGGCAGCATGGTGAAGTACATTCCTTTTAGTGCGCTACTGACTTAGTCTATGAAGATTCAATTACGCTTCTTTGCCGCTCTGCGTGAAAAACTGGGTGTTTCTCAAGAGAGCATTGATATTCCTGATGATATTAAAACCATCGATGATCTCAAAAACTATCTTTGTAAACGAAACGCGCTTTGGTCTGAAGTCTTGGCGGGTAATCAAGTCATTCGTTGCGCCTTAAATCAAGTCATGGTTGACTCGAGTACGCCTTTAAGTGATGATGCCGAAGTCGCTTTCTTTCCACCGGTAACCGGAGGTTAAAAAATGATTCGCATTCAGGAATCTGACTTTGATCTCAGTGCTGAGATTGCCAATCTACGCAAGGGTGATCGACAAGTAGGCGCCGTTGTATCTTTTCTAGGAACGGTACGGGATATGAACGTGGGTAGCGAGGTGCACTCGATGACCCTTGAATATTATCCTGGCATGACCGAGAAAGCTTTGGAGGCAATTGTTGCTCAAGCTAAAGCGCGTTGGGATATCCGCAATACTTTGATTATTCATCGAGTAGGGCCGCTGAAGCCCGAAGACCAAATCGTTTTGGTCGTAGTCACTAGCGCTCATCGAGCCGAAGCTTTTGCAGCCTGTGAGTTCATGATGGACTACCTCAAAACGGCTGCTCCCTTCTGGAAAAAAGAAGAGACTGCCGATGGTGGGCGTTGGGTTGATGCCAGAGTAGCTGACGATGCCGCCATGGCACGCTGGAAGAAAACCTAAAGTCGCTCTAATTCTGAGAGTGTTGGCTAAAGTAGCGATAATGCTGCCATGGCTCTAATCGTACTCACTGATGCAAAATTGGCTTTTGGCCACGTTGATCTACTCGCAAACACTGCTTTTTCTCTTGAATCTGGCGAACGTGTCGGCCTGATTGGTCGCAATGGTACTGGTAAATCTTCTTTATTAAAGATTCTGGCTGGCATTGAAAAAATGGACGATGGCCTGTTGCAATATCAGCAAGGCTTACGCATTGCTTATGTGCCTCAGGAACCGCTCTTCGAAGCCAATGAAAGTATCTTTGAGGCAGTCTCTAAGGGAGTTGCCCAAGCAAAAGCCTTGCGTGAAGAATACGAAGCCCTGAGCGTAGGAGAGTGGGATGATGCCTCTCATCATCGCCTCGATCAAGTCCAGTCTCAATTGGAAGCCCTCAGCGGTTGGAATTGGGAGCAACGTGTTCATGAAACACTAGACCGCTTACATCTCGATGCCGAAGCCAAAATTAATACCCTTTCTGGCGGCACTAAAAAGAGGGTCGCACTGGCTAGGGCATTAGTGGAAGTGCCTGATGTCTTGTTATTAGATGAGCCCACCAATCATTTAGATTTGGATTCGATTTCCTGGCTTGAGGAGTTGCTCAAAGAGTATCAAGGCTCAGTGATTCTGATTACCCATGATCGCGCCTTCTTAGATAATGTCTGCACTCAAATTGTGGAGCTGGATCGCGGCATTCTCAGATCCTATCCCGGTAATTTTTCTGCTTACGAAGTACTTAAAGATCAAGAGTTAAATGCAGAGTCTTTGGCTAATGCACGGGCGGATAAACTGCTTGCGCAAGAAGAAGTATGGATTCGTAAGGGCGTTGAGGCTAGAAGAACTCGTAGCGTGGCCCGCATCGCTCGACTAGAAAAACTATGCACTAGTCGCAGTGAGCGTCGTGATGCCATTGGTCAAGTTAAATTGGCCGTCTCTGCTGGTGATCGCAGTGGCAAGATCGTCGCTGATCTCCAGAATGTTTCTAAAGCCTATGATCGCCCAATCGTGAAAGATTTCACGGCAACGATTCTGCGTGGCGATAAGGTCGGCTTATTGGGACCTAATGGGGCAGGTAAGACTACTTTGCTCAAGTTGATCTTGGGGTCTATTCAGCCTGACGCAGGTACGGCTACGATGGGCACCCGTATTGAAGTGGCTTACTTTGATCAAATGCGCGAAGGCCTTGATCTAAATGCTTCTCTAGAAGATTACATTAGTCCTGGTAGTGAATGGGTCGAGATCAATGGTAATAAAAAACACGTGAAGAGTTATTTGAGTGATTTTCTATTTGCACCTGAACGCACGAATTCTCCAGTGAGTACTTTATCGGGCGGTGAACGTAATCGATTGCTCTTAGCCCGCTTATTTGCAAGACCTGCCAATGTCTTGGTGCTCGATGAGCCAACCAATGACTTAGATATCGATACTCTAGATTTGCTAGAGCAACTCCTGCAAGATTACAAAGGCACGGTATTTTTAGTAAGTCATGACCGTTATTTTCTGGATAACGTCGTGACGAGCATTATTGCTAATGAGGGTGATGGTTTCTGGCGCGAGTACGAAGGCGGCTATGAGGATTGGAAAATTCAGAAGGCGCGCTCAGATAAGATTCGTGCTTCGAATTCAAAATCTCCAGAAAAAGGAGAAATTAAAACGCCAGTTAAAGTGGAGACGAAGTCAGAACCCAAGCCAGTTGCGAAAAGCGGGGTTCAAAAACTCAATGGCAAAGAACGTCAAGAGCTTGAGTTATTACCCGCACAAATTGAAGCGCTTGAAGCAGAGCAGGCTGAAATTGGTGTCACGATGAGTCAGCCCAAGTTGTATCAGAATGAACCCGAGCTGTTAGCAAGCCTGCAAGTGCGCTTGAGTGAGATCAATACCGAGTTAGATCAAAAAATGCAGCGCTGGGAATTGCTACTCGCCAAGTCAGAATCTTAGGCTGGTCCATTTAAGCGTAACACTTCTGCGCGCAAACGGCTGATTTGATCTATGAGATCTAGAGCAAGCGCAAGACCCGAAGTATTGATTTCAAAATCTCGAGTCAGGCGTGCTGCTGTTTTAGCTCGCTTTAAAGAGTCACCACTAAAGCGCCAATCTTCAGGACTGCTTCCTGCTGGACTCAGAACGCCCTCTGAGACCCAATCCATGATGAGTTGCTCAGGAGTACTGGCCGCATGAGAAAGCTCAACGATCGTCATATGGACTTCATCTTCAACGATAGCGCTTTCAATCCAAGTGATATTGGTTTGGCTCATGTGCTTATCCCTTCAAATGAGATCTAGGCTTGAAATCAAAAGCCTTTTCTAACTCTTGATACGCAGCTTTTTGTGCAGCGCTTTGTGCTTCAGGTAAAACAATATTGGGTACGACATAAAAATCACCGGGCTCTTTACTCGGTATGCCTTTGCCTTTGAGGCGCATTTTGCGGCCTGATTTGGTGTTGGGAGGTATCGTTAATTCGAGGGTGCTACCTGCCGGAGTCGGAATGTTCAAGCTCGTACCCAGCGCAGCCTCCCAGGGAGCCATTGGTAAATCCAGATAAACATCTTTTCCATCTACTTTGTACAGTGGGCTAGGGTGAAAATCAATTTCAAGATAGAGATCGCCTGCGCCACCATCACCCATGCCGGGGCCGCCTTGGCCGCTGAGACGAAGGTTCTGCCCAGCCTTAATCCCCTTCGGAATATTGACATCTAATTTACGCTCTTGCGTCATCACATGTCCTTCAGGATCTTGTGTTGGCATGTGTAAAGAGATCGTGCGCTTAGCGCCGTTATAGGCATCAGCTAAATCAATCAGGATCTTGGCGTGATGATCTTGACCTTTAAAGTGCATGCCTTGACGGGCATTAGAGCTTCGTCCGCCTTGACGATGTCTGCCTCGACCAAATAAAGACTCAAAGAATTCGCTTTGATCGCCATCGTAGCTACCACCATATCCACCAAAGCCGGCATTAGGATCATCAGCAAATTCAAAACCGGTATTCCAGTTAGGAGGGGGGCTAAAGTCTTGACCTTGCTTCCAATTGCTGCCCATTTGATCGTAGGCTGCGCGTTTCTCTGTATCTTTGAGAACGGAGTATGCCTCACCGATTTCTTTGAAGCGATCTTCCGCATCCTTTTCTTTATTCACATCTGGATGGTATTTGCGAGCAAGCTTGCGATAAGCAGTTTTAATTTCTGCTTCAGTTGCACCGCGTGCAACACCGAGTGTTTCGTAGTAGTCCCGAAATTTCATGAGTCTAGCGTGATCCCAATTGAATATTTACCTCAACAAGGTAGATTCTACAGCCCTTCGTATTTCAATTAGGCTAAGGTATCGGCCCAAATATTGTGAGCCCAGCCCCAAGCATAACTTCCCTCTTTGGTGGAAGACTCGGTAGAGAGGCCGCCAGCTCCAGAAACGGATTTAAAGGTTTTTGCTTGGGCATCATATTGGTGAACGCTAGCGATATGAACTGCAGCTTGCTCATTTACAAAGCTATAGCAAGTGTTATTGACGACCGGTGCTGGATTGACCGGCCAGTCATTGAGTTGCGCAATGATGGCTGCTGCTGCGACCTTGGCATGCTGATTGGCCATATGGCCTGACTTAGGCATGAGAGGTGCTGTCTGAATCGCATCTCCGAGCACATGAATATCTTTTGTGGCTGTGGCTTCAAAATTGAGGAAGTCAACATTGACCCAGCGTCCATTCGCATTCGCGAGCCCAGTCTTGATGGCAATCTCGCCAGCACTCATTGCTGGTAAAACATTTAGTACATCGGCTCTTACATCATCTTGCACTTCGAAGCGTAGTGTTTTGGTTTTAGCATCTACACTAGCAACATTGTGCGATGGGAGATATTCAATCAAGCCTGAATATTGCTCAGCCCAAGCTTTTTTAAAGAGTGCGCCTTTTGAGGTGAGATCTTGATTGGCATCCAGAATCAATACTTTGGATTTGGGTTTATGTTGCTTTAGATAATTGGCTACTAAGCTGGCGCGTTCATATGGCCCAGGAGGGCAGCGATAGGGCGCCTCAGGAATACTAATCGCAAACACACCACCATCCCGCATTGCAGCCAATTGCTTATAGAGCATCAGCGTTTCAGGACCAGCCTTCCAGGCTTGTAATGTGACCCCTGCTTGATTGGCTTTGGTAAGCCCTTCAATGGAATTCATCATCAGACTGATGCCGGGTGATAGAACAACTTTGTCATAGCTAAGAGTAGTGCCCGAGGCCAGAGTCACAATCTTCTTATCAGGATCGATGGCACTTACGCTATCGCGAATCAGTTTAATGCCATGATGCTTAGTCAGACTTTCATAGGGTGATGTGATATCTGCCATGGTGCGCATACCTGCCACAACCAAATTGGACATGGGGCAAGACAAGAAACTGGCATTGGGCTCAATCAATGTGACGTTGGCCGTATTGTTAGAAAACAGGCGCAGATATTTTGCAGCCGTAGCACCACCAAAGCCGCCACCAATCACCAAGATACGGGCTTTATCTAGGTTTGCTTGCGCATAGCTAGAGAAACCACCCAGCAAGCTTAAGCCAGCAGCGCTATGAGCCAGAAAGTGACGGCGATTCATTACGGCTTTTTCCCTAACTGATTTGCAATGCTTTCAAGCTGAGCATCGGTATAGCCTTTTGCTAACTGGGGCATTAGCGTGCCAGGCCGAGTTCCTGATTTATAGGCTAAGAGTTGGGCTAGCAATTCTTCACTACTAAGTTGACTTATTAGAGGAATGCTTTGGTTGGGCAGGCCCTTGCCATTCGTACCATGACAATTAGCACAAGTAGCAGCCAAACTTTGTTGATATAGTTGATCGACTGGAGATACTTGTGCCCAGCAAGAGCCGCTGAGGCTAAGGATTAGCAAAAAGCGAGGTGCTAGGGGTTTCACTTGAAGTCTTTCTGATACATGGGTTCATTTTATCCCTCCCATGCAAAACCGATAAACTATGGTGATGCATGGCACTTTCACTCTTCGCACCGCGTTTCTCATCCTTTTGTTGGCCATCACCAGCTATTTTTATGGATTAGATAGTCGCTTTGCCCCCAAGAATGGGGATGAGTATCCCTATATGCATATCGTGCGCCTGACTGCGGACTCTGGCCATTGGCTACCTTTGCAGTCTGAGATGGATGGATTGAAGAACACCAAGCCCCCATTATTATTTTGGCAGGGGATAGCCAGCTCCTCTTGGGCAAGTCAGTGGACCTTGTGGAATCTTCGCTGGCCCAATCTTCTGTATACCGGCTTGACTGCTTTTTGCTTGTTTTTGGCGGTACGACGTTTCAGCACTAAAACAAAGACGGGAGCATTGGCTGCTCTAGTCTGGCTATCTTTTTTCTCGACCTATCGTTATGGCCGGCCCTTCCTAACAGATCCCGCTGAAGTCTTTTTCTTGAGTCTTCCCTTTATGGGATTGTTGTACTGGGGTAAAGCAGCCTTTGATTCCAGATTACTATTTCCATTATTTACAGCCCTGTGTTTTGGTTTGGCATTACTTGCTAAATCCTTTGCCTATATCGTGCCAGCCATATTTGCCTTAACACTCTATTACTGGCGTTGGCGTGAGTGGAGTTTGTCCAAACTGATGACACGCGATCTTTTGAAGTTAGTCTTGATTCTGATTGCGGCGCTGGGCGTATTTTCTATTTGGTTCTTGCTAGATCCGGCACCAGAGGCGATCTGGAGGGAATTTGTCTTAGGTGAGAACGCGGGTAAGTTTCAGGCAAGAAGTTCTAACTACGTATTCGATCTCTTACGAGGTGGCGATAGTATCTGGATGCTAGTTCTCACAACCCTAGCAAATGTTGGGCTATTGATTGCAGTGTTGATCAATACGCTCTGGCAATGTTGGCGTGAGCGGCGCTTTCTATCGATTGAAGAAAGTCTCTTGCTACTCTTGATTGCAGCCTTTTTTATTGTCTTTAGTTTGCCAAGTCAGCGTTCTGGACGGTATCTGTTGCCTGTTATGCCAGCCTTTGCTGCATTGATCGCAATGCATTGGCAGCGCTTATCTCTTTGGGGCTTTCGGTTTGCCTTGGTTCTCCAGCTCATCATTCTGACCGCCTTGATCTGGGTGGGATTCAATCTCCAAGCCGAAAACCCGATCTGGCATTACTCAGCTTGGCATTGGATCTTGATGGCCATGAGTGTGACATGTGCATTGCTAGGTCTGATCAAAATACAATGGAGTAAGTCACTCACATTGGCTGTCTGCTTCCTCTCTTACTGCGCTTTAAATAGCAGCCTTGCCCCATTAGAGGGGGCGCTGGGACGTTATGACGCTCAGACTATTGAAGCTGTTCAAGGAAAAGCAGTATGGATTCCTTGTGACTATCGTGCTAAAGACGAAGAGTATCGCTTGCTATTGCCGAGCACACAGTTAAATGGCTATCCATCTCAGCAGGCAAGTGATATCACCGGCTTACTTGGTCAATATCCTTTGGTAGCAGTCCAGACGCCATTAGGCTCATCCATCGACGAGAAGTTAGTAGCTTGCCCTTCTTGCAATATCATTGGCCACCGTATGGAAATGCGAGCAAGACAAACACCTCAAGAGATTGAGGCGATACTTAGGGGTCATATTGGAGAGTATCTTTTTGTGAATGAATATTTAATCGCGGGTCCTGCCATAGCGCCAAGCCCAGAACTCAATAATCAGTTGAGTAGCGAACTGCGTAAGGATGCCTGTAGATGATTCGAGTTGTAGCACTATGCTTTTTATTATTAGCAACAGTCTTAGGCTTTTTGCATCTTGATAGTCATCCAGCATGGGCTCCGTTTCAGGCTCCAGAAATGGTGAGTGCTGAGTCTGAGTCAATCCATAATGCCAAAGCGGCATTGATTCAACCAAAGTCAGACTGGTTACCAGACACTGGCGCAGCCTCAGTTCATGCGGCCTCTTTGATTGCCTTGAAAGATGATTCATTGCGAGCCTTTTGGTTTGCAGGCAGCCGAGAGGGCGCTGCAGATGTAGTAATCAATAGCGCTGTATTCAACCCCCACAACAATACCTGGAGTGAGCCGACCGTAGTCATTGATCGAGTAGCCACTGAAAAATCCCTTGCTCGCTATATCGCCAAATTGGGTAACCCCGTTCCAGCTAGGGCGACTGATGGACGTCTGCAACTCTTTTTTGTGACGGTATCCATCGGAGGATGGGCGGGTAGTTCTATTTCTACAATGAGTTCAGGTGATGAAGGTCTCACTTGGAGCAAGCCACAGCGCCTTATTACGTCGCCGTTTACTAATTTAAGCACCTTGGTAAAAACACCTGCAATTTCTTTTGCAGATAGTCGACTAGGCTTACCCGCATACCATGAGTGGATTGGCAAGTTTGGTGAGCTGCTTCGCATTGATGGTGACCAAGTGATTGATAAGCGCAGAATGAGTTCAGGTCAAAGCGCGATTCAACCCCTGGTATTGGTCGATGCTCCAGAAAAAGCCCAAGCCTACTTCCGTCAGACCCGGGGCAGTTCAAAGCCACATCAAATTCCCGTTAGTGAAACGCAAAATGCCGGCCAGTCTTGGCAGGCTCAAGCCGATCTTCCTATTTCCAATCCCAACGCCGCCATCACTGGCGTTCTGCTACCTAATGGCTTACGTGTTCTTGTAGCAAATGATCTAGAAGCAGGGCGCAGTCGTTTGGTGATGCTCGCTAAAGATATTTCAGCTACGCAATGGCAAACCATTGAGGTGCTCGAAGATGATGAAGCCTTAGCAGCAGAGCAACGTCGTGAATTTTCCTATCCGTACATGATTGCAGATGGCGCTCAAGTGGATTTGGTTTACACCTGGGATCGGAAAAAGATTCGGCATATTCGGTTTGACGCCAATTGGATTAAGCAGGCTTATAGCAATGCTCAGGCGAAGTCAGTAAGTAGTGAGGAGAGTAAGCAATGAAAAATATCATGCAAACTATCGGCTTGTTAGAGATGGCCCTCACTTGTGCAACTCTCTTGGTTTGGCTACTCCAAAGAAACTTCGAGGCACAAATGCCAGTTGCAGCTCGAATCATCTTGGCTTTACTGTTGACCAATCTCTTTTATTGGCCGCTCGGTTTGTTTATGCAGTTACCGCTAGCGGCTTATATCCGAGGTGTCACAGGTGATCTGAGTGTGGTCTCGCTGCTTCTGCTCTGGTCGAGCGTTCTTCTCGATCGCATTGATCCCCGAAATACTGAGGCACACTTTGTACCCATGGGATTTAAGGTGGCGATTGTCCTCATCGCATTCAGTTTTTATCCCTTTGCCCTTGGCCTGGGAATGCTTGATCCTTACGGATGGGGCTATGCGAGCATTGGGTTCTTGATTGCTGTATCGATATTTGCGGCCATTCTGGCAATAGCGAACTGGAGCAAGGGTACTTTCATTATTGCCTTGGCTATTTTGGCCTGGTCAATTCATTGGCACGAGTCTGCGAATTTATGGGATTACCTGCTGGATCCCTTTCTAATGCTCTGGGCTCTGTTAGCCTGCATTAGCTCAGTGAGACGTAAAAGACGGGAGCGCTTACAGTCCGGTTTCTTATTTAGAGCGGGTTAATTCATCACCACAAGAAAAAAGCCAGCGCGATGCTGGCTTTTTAACTAATGGAGTTTAGTCAGACTTAATCTGCATAAGCTCCTGCTTTACGAATCACGGGACCCCATTTATTAATTTCAGAGTCGAGCTGGTTCTTAAGAGATTCAGAAGTCACTTTACTCATAGGCACCACTTCGATATTGGATTCTCCTAAGCGTGCTTTAACCTCAGGATTATTCAACGCCACCCTCAATGCCTTATTGATTTTGGCTAGCACTTCTGGGGGGGTACCTTTTGGTGCGTAAAGACCATGCCAGGCTTTGACTTCAAAACCTTTAAGACCTTGCTCATCGAGAGTGGGAATATTAGATAGACCTGGAAGACGTTTGAGCGTTGTAACACCATAGGCTTTGACGAGATTATCTTTGATGTAAGGAACGGTTTGGGTTGTCTGGTCGCACAATAAATCAACTTGGCCACCAAGCAGATCAGTTAAGGCTGGGCCTGTTCCCTTATATGGAACGGTTGTAAGTTCTACGCCTTCACGAGACATCAGTAAAAGACCGCATAACTGAGACACTGAACCAGGTCCTGCGTTCGCAATGGTCACCTTTTCTTTATTGACCTTGATATATGCCTCAAGCTCTTTAAAGTTGTTGGCTGGAAAGTTTTTGCGACCAAGAAGTACCATCGGTACGTCAACAACTTGACCAATGTATTCAAAATCTTTCATGGGGTCAAAGGGGAGCTTTTTATACAAAGCTGGCGCAGTCGCCATCCCCATATGGTGCAGATACAGAATATAGCCATCAGGAGCTGCTCGGGCTACACGGGTTGTGGCAATTGTGCCGCCAGCACCTACAGTATTTTCGACAATGACTGTCTGGCCAAGATCTTTACCCATAGGCACTGCGATTAAACGGGCAACTGCATCAGTAGGCCCGCCTGCTGAAAATGGCACCACCAAAGTAATGGGTTTGTTGGGATAGGCATCTGCAGCCATTGCAGGTGCTATCGATAAATAGCTACTGGCAGCAATTGCAATTAGCCCTGCCAATAGTGATGTGTGTAGTTTCTGATGTGGCTTCATGCGGGTCTCCGTTCCTAAGCTATTGTATTGGTTGATATTAGGATATCAGAATAGAGCCCCAAAAGCTCAATAAGCCTGCAAAAGCAGCGCCAGCAATCACCGTTATAACGCCACGCTGGTATTTAAAGAGGGCGATGACAGACAGCAGGCAAATGAGGATTGAAACCCAGGAGATGGATCCACTTAAGCCTGAAGGGAAAAAGACGTGATACGCAAAAAATATTCCCAGATTAACAATCACACCAACAACTGCAGCGGTGATGGCAGTTAAAGGAGCGGTAAATCCTAACTTGCCATGAGTCGATTCAATGAGGGGGCCACCTACCATGATGAAAAAGAAAGAGGGTAAAAAAGTAAACCAAGTAGCAACCACTGCACCTAGGGCGCCAAACCAAAAAGGATTGAGCTTATTCGAAAGATGTGCGAGATGTCCCGCAAGATAACCCACAAATGCGACCACCATGATTAATGGACCTGGAGTTGTTTCTCCTAAAGCGAGACCATCAATCATTTGCCCGGCGCTAAGCCACTGATAATGTTCAACTGCTCCTTGATAGACGTAAGGCAGGACAGCATAAGCCCCGCCAAAGGTTAAGAAGGCAGCCTTGGTAAAGAACCAAGCCAGTTGTGGGTAGAGACTTTCCCATCCACCCATAACGCAAAGTAGCCCAATAGGCAGCAGCCAAAAGCAAAGCGCAATCAGGCTGTGACGAATGACTTTGCTAGAAGAAAATTTTGCATGCTCAGGAGTAGGGGTGTTGTCATCAATGATGGCTGGCCCAAAGTTTTCTGAGTTACTACTGTGTGATTGCCGAGCTTGAAAATATTCCGGGTAACGTTTACTACCCCACCAACCAATCAATGCGGCAATGACCACGATGATCGGAAAGGAAATATTCAGAAGAAATATCGCCAGAAAAGATCCGAGCGCAACTGCTTGTAGGGCACGATTATGAATTGTGCGCTTGCCAATGCGAAATGCAGCAAAGATAACAATTGCAGTAACGGCGGGTTTAATACCAAAGAAAATAGCCGCTATCCACGGTATCTGTCCAAAAGTCAGATAGATCCAAGATAGGGCAATCAAAATAAAGAGTGAGGGCAGAATAAATAAGCTGCCTGCTAATAAACCACCCCAGCCTCGGTGCATCAGCCAACCAATATAGGTGACTAGTTGCTGTGCTTCTGGACCTGGTAGAAGCATGCAGTAGTTCAAGGCATGTAAAAAGCGCCGCTCAGAAATCCAGCGACGCTTTTCAACCAACTCTTGATGCAGAACCGCAATCTGTCCTGCGGGACCACCAAAGCTAGTAAAGCCTAACTTAGCCCAGAACTTGAGCGCTTCGCGAAATGGGACACTCAAGCGTCTTCCATTCCGCCAACCACTTGGCTAAAGCCGTTATCAACGTAAATGATTTCAGCGGTAATACCGTTTGCTAAATCAGATAAGAGAAAGGCAGCGCTGTTACCAACGTCATCAATCGTCACATTGCGACGCAAAGGTGCAGTTGCTTCAACGGCTTCCAAGATCTTGCCAAAGCCTTTGATACCAGAAGCGGCAAGCGTTTTAATTGGGCCTGCGGAGATGCCGTTCACACGAATACCCTTAGGGCCTAGTGAACCAGCGAGATAACGCACTGATGCCTCTAAGGAAGCCTTGGCTAATCCCATGGTGTTGTAGTTGGGTACATTTCGCATGGAGCCTAAATACGTCAGTGTTAATAAAGCAGATTTCTCACGCAGCATGGGCAGCGCTTCTTTAGCCATTGCTGGAAAGCTGTAGGCAGAAATATCGTGTGCGATTTTGAATCCTTCACGGCTTAAACCATCCAAGAAGTCGCCGGCAATTGCTTCGCGAGGGGCAAAGCCAATGGCATGGACGAAACCATCAAACTGGGGCCAGGTTTTAGCTAAATCTTTAAAGAGGGCAGTAATTTGTTCGTCACTGCCGACGTCACAATCAAAAATGAGCTCAGTGTTAAATTCTTTAGCAAAATCGACAATACGGTCTTTAAAGCGCTCACCTACATAGGTGAAGGCCAATTCAGCCCCTTCACGATGGCAGGCCTTGGCAATGCCATAGGCAATCGAGCGGTTAGAGAGAAGGCCGGTAATGAGGATTTTTTTGCCGGTCAGAAAGCCCATATAGTGTCCTTTGCTTCAAATGTGGTTTGCTATCTACAATTGTCACATATATGCCGATTTACTCATCCCTTCGCCCATTCCGCTTTTACTACCCCCTTTGGGTGCTGGCTTGCCTCCTCAGCCTAATCAGTATTTCAAGTTATGGATCACAGGGGATCGCGCAGTACGGCAAACCAAAATATGCGGATGGCTTTAGTCACTTCGATTACGTTAATCCCAATGCGCCTAAAGGCGGAACGCTAACCTTGCCTAACCCTGGGTCTAGAAGTAGTTTTGACAAGTTCAATCCCTTCACCCTCAGAGGTGTGACTGCTCCCGGAATTGAATTAATGTTTGAGTCTTTAGCTGAAGGAAGTGCAGATGAGGTAGCCAGCATCTATGGTTTGTTAGCAGAAGATATTTCAGTAGCGGCTGATCGTAAGTCAGTCAGTTTCCGAATTCGACCAGAGGCTCGTTTCTCAGACGGCAGCCCAGTGATGGCAGCAGACGTCAAATACAGTTTTGATACTTTGATGGGAGAGCAAGCCCATCCACGCTACAAGACGACATATGGCGATATCAAACAAGCAGTAGTTGTATCGCCTCGAGAAGTGCGCTTTGATTTTAAGAATCAAAATCCAGAGCTGCCACTCTTAGCTGGAACGATGCCTATCTTTTCTCGTAATTGGGGCAAGAGGCCGGATGGCACCATGATTGCCTTCGATCAACTGGCTTTCGAAGCGCCTATTGGCAGCGGCCCTTATCAAATTGAATCCTATAAAACTGGGAAGTCGATCATCTTTAGGCGCAATCCAGATTACTGGGCAGATCATTTAAATAAACCCATCAATGTGCGTGTCGGCTTTTATAACTTCGATCGCATTGTGTATAAGTTATATAGCGATGATGCAGTCCGCCTCGAAGCATTCAAGGCGGGCGAGTTTGATGCGTTAGTAGAGTACCGCGCCAAGATCTGGGCCAAAGGTTATGTCGGTTCTAAATTTAATGATGGCAGCCTATTGAAGAAAGCCTTCTTAAATCACAATGGCGCTGGGATGCAGGGTTTTGCAATGAATTTACGCCGCCCAATCTTTCAGGATGTGCGTGTGCGTCAGGCCTTGGGTTACGCGCTCGACTTTGAATGGCTTAATCGCCAACTCTTTTTTGATCAATACAGCCGTATTAATAGCTATTTCACGAACAGCGATTTGAGTGCAAACTTTGATGGGCCTCGCAAACCGACTGAAGCAGAGCTGAAGTTACTCAGGCCCCTCAAAGAGAAATATCCTCGCTGGGTGCCCGATGCAGTATTTGGCCCTATGCCGCCCGCACCTTCTACTGCAGCACCAGGCAGCTTACGCCAGAATCTGCGCAAGGCACGTGAGCTATTGGCAGATGCTGGCTGGACCTATCGCGATGGCGCACTCAGAAATATTCAAGGTGAACCCTTCCGCTTTGAAATGGTTGAAGATGGCGGCTTCTTTTTGAGAGTCATTTCTGCCTATACCCGCAACTTAGAGAAGCTGGGTATTCAGGTGGATGTGAGAACCAGTGACTTTGCGCTTCATCAAAAGCGGATGAATGAATACGATTTTGATATGACAACAATTCGTTTCCCGGATTCGCAAAGTCCAGGAAATGAATTGTGGGATCGCTTTGGAAGTCAAGCTGCCAAAGAAAAAGGTTCAGACAATGTTATTGGGATCCAGTCGCCAGTAGTAGATGCTTTAGTTGGAGAAATTACTAGGGCGCAGAACCGAGAGCAGCTCAGAGCGGCGAGTCGAGCGCTTGATCGAGTCTTGTGGAATAGTTATTTTGTCGTACCCCAATGGTATAACCCAACACATCGAATTGCTTTCAGAAAAGAAATGCACTATCCAGATCCTCCTTTGTATTACATGGCTGAAACTTGGATCTTGCAGAACTGGTGGAAAGCAGAGGCCCCTTAATGCAAGTCCAGATGCGTGCTTATATTGCTAAGCGTTTGCTATTAATGATTCCTACCTTATTGGGGGTCCTAACGCTGACCTTTGCGGTAGTGCAATTTGTTCCTGGTGGTCCTGTGGAGCAAATGGTGTTGGAGCTCAAAGGTAAAGGCAATGGATCTGTAGGTGGTTCAGAATCCTCGGGTGCTGGTGCGACCTATCGTGGCCGACAGGGGATTGATGAGCAGCGCTTAGCCGAGGTTAAAGCACTATATGGTTTTGATAAGCCACCACTCGAGCGTTACTTCATGATGTTAGGGCGCTTTGCCAGATTTGATTTGGGACAAAG
This sequence comes from Polynucleobacter paneuropaeus, assembly GCF_003261235.1. NCBI lineage: Bacteria > Pseudomonadati > Pseudomonadota > Betaproteobacteria > Burkholderiales > Burkholderiaceae > Polynucleobacter > Polynucleobacter paneuropaeus. The sequence continues at coordinate 526,005 of NZ_CP030085.1, forward strand.
CTACTACCAGCATCAAAGTGTGTGGCATTTAGTGGTATCTAAATTGCCGGTCTCGATCAGTATTGGTTTATGGACTTTCTTCATCACCTACCTGATCTCCATTCCTCTGGGGATTGCTAAAGCTGTTCGAGAAGGCTCTCGCTTTGACACGGTGACAAGTACCATCATCTTGGTAGGTTATGCCATTCCAGGTTTTGTCTTGGGGGTTTTATTGCTAGTACTTTTCGGCGGAGGGAGTTTCTTACAACTCTTTCCCCTGCGCGGCTTGACGTCAGACAACTGGTCGGACCTCAGCTTAATCGGCAAGATTTTGGATTACCTCTGGCATTTAGTCTTGCCGATTACAGCAATGGTGCTGGGTAGTTTTGCAGTAGTCACCATGCTCACCAAAAACTCTTTCTTAGAAGAGATTCGTAAACAGTACGTGTTGACGGCAAGAGCTAAAGGTCTGAGTGAGCATCAAGTCTTGTGGAAGCATGTCTTTCGGAATGCACTCTTACCCCTAGTAACGGGATTCCCGGCAGCCTTTATCGGTGCTTTCTTTACTGGATCGTTGCTAATTGAGACCTTGTTTTCTTTAGATGGGCTTGGTCTTCTGTCATATGAGTCTGTGATGAGACGTGACTACCCAGTGGTGTTTGGTACTTTGTATTTATTCACGCTGATTGGTTTGTTCACTAAGTTGATCTCCGATCTTTGCTATGTCTATATTGATCCACGGATTCAGTTTGGCGCAGGAGGGGGCTCGTGAGCCACTGGCAACGCTTCAAGCGCAATCGCACTGGCTACATCAGCCTGTGGATTTTTATGCTGCTATTCGGCATCAGTATGGGTGCTGATTTTATTGCCAATGACAAACCATTGATTGTTCGTTATGACGGACACTTTTATTTTCCAATTGTGCGCAATCAACCTGAAACCGTTTTTGGCGGAGACTTTGCTACACCTACTGATTTTTTAGATCCTGATATTCGTCATAACATTACGAGCGATGGTAATTGGGCAATCTATCCACTGATTCCTTACAGCTATGAAACCCTCAATTACTTTTCTCGAGTTCCCAATCCCGCGCCACCATCCGCGGAGAATTGGTTCGGAACCGACGATCGTGGGCGCGATGTTCTGTCACGCTTGATCTATGGTTTTCGGCTATCGATTCTGTTTGGTCTTGCGCTCACGATTGTGGGAGTTGGAGTAGGCATCATCACGGGCTCACTAATGGGTTTCTTTGGCGGCAAATTTGACTTAATCTCTCAGCGTCTCATTGAGATCTGGGGCTCCATGCCAGAGCTATACCTATTGATTATTTTTGCCTCAATCTTTAATCCGAGCGTTTTACTGTTGATTGTGTTGCTAGCCGCTTTTGGTTGGATGGGTTTATCTGATTATGTGCGGGCCGAGTTTTATCGCAATCGTGCCCTCGAGTATGTGCGCGCTGCTAAAGCTTTAGGCCTGACCAATTTTCAAATCATGTTGCGCCATATTCTGCCGAATAGTTTGACACCAGTCATCACCTTTCTGCCCTTTCGAATGAGTGCTGCCATTTTGTCTCTTACGAGTTTGGACTTCTTGGGCTTGGGTGTGCCACCAGGGACACCCAGTCTTGGCGAGTTGCTCTCGCAGGGTAAAGGTAATTTAGATGCCTGGTGGATTTCGCTTTCCACTTTTATAGTCTTAGTAGCAACACTTCTTCTCTTAACCTTCATGGGGGAGGCATTGCGTAATGCTTTTGACTCACGTCAGTCAGGATCGATTGGTGGGGTACGATCATGAATGCCTTATTGCGCTACGAAGATCTGAGTATTTCTTTTGGAACAGGACGTCGTGAGAAGTTTGCCGTTAGCCATCTTGATCTGGAGATTGGGGTCGGCGAACGAGTGGCTTTAGTTGGTGAATCCGGTTCTGGTAAAACCTTAACGGCACTCGCCCCTTTAAGGCTTGAGCCCGAGGGCGCCAAGATGACAGGCAGAATTTGGTGGAGTGGCCAGGAAGATGCACAGCAACAGAGTGCGACCCAACCAGTCGATTTATTGTCATTGCCGATCGAGAGAATTCGTAGGATACGCGGACGTGAAATTGCTATGGTGTTTCAAGAGCCGATGACCGCTCTGAATCCTTTATTCACTGTTGGTAATCAAATTGTTGAAGCGGTCCAGATTTACGAGCCACTCATTTCTAAAGCAGATTGCTTTGCAGCAGCTGTCGATCTTTTGCGTAAGACTGGTATTCCTGAACCAGAAAAACGTTTTCATTCTTATCCGCATCAGCTATCGGGCGGACAAAGACAGCGTGCGATGATTGCCATGGCTTTGGCATGCAAGCCTCGTCTGTTGATTGCGGATGAGCCTACAACAGCATTGGACGTGAGTTTGCGTTTGCAGATTCTAGATTTACTTAAAGCGCTGCAGGAGGAATCTAAAGACCATGGCGGCATGGGTATTCTGTTGATTACGCATGATCTTAATCTTGTGAAGCACTTTGCGCATCGGGTCGCAGTCTTAAATCAAGGTAACTTAGTTGAGGTTGGAGCGACCAAGCGAGTTTTTGAGCACCCAGAAAATCCGTATACCCAAACTTTGGTGAATAGTGAGCCGGTGCGGGATCTCGCGCCGGTGATGCCGCTTGCCCCAGTCTTGCTGCAAACCGATAATTTATCGGTCTCGTATCCCAGCCTGGATTCAGAATCATGGTTTAAGAAGGCACCTCGGCATTCGGTATTAAAGAAAATTGGTTTTGGCTTGAGGCAAGGTCAGACCATTGGGGTGATCGGTGAGTCTGGCTCTGGTAAAACCACTTTAGGAATGGCAATACTGGGACTCTTGAGTGATTCTGCTGCAGAAGTGACTGGTTCAGTCGATGTACTCGGACATGATTGGCAAAAACTCACATCAGCCGAACGCAGAAAATTACGCGCAAGCTTGCAGGTCATTTTTCAGGACCCCTTTGGTTCTCTTTCGCCACGCATGACGGTAATGCAAATTATTGTTGAAGGATTAGATATCCATTTCCCAAAACTCAGTAGCGCTGAGCGAGAGCAAAGGGTGTTGGATATTTTGCGAGAGGTTGGTATCGACCGTTCTGCCTTGACCCGTTATCCCCACGAATTTTCTGGTGGACAACGACAGCGCATCGCAATTGCACGCGCACTCATTTTGCGACCCCAGATCCTCGTACTGGATGAGCCCACTTCGGCTTTAGATGTTTCGATCCAGAAACAAGTATTAGCCTTGCTCACTGAGCTACAGAAAAAATACAATCTGGCTTACCTGATGATTAGCCATGATTTGGCTGTCATTCGAGCGATGTCTCATGAAATCATGGTGCTCAAAGGTGGCAAAATGGTCGAGTTTGGGGAGACCGAAACCCTCATTAAGCACCCTAAGCAGACCTATACGAAAGAGCTATTCGAGGCAGCTGAAATTACCTAGGCACTCTAGTTTAATGGGCTAAATTGGTGCATTTTCTTCATAAATTTCAAAAAAACTGTTTGTAAACATAGAGTTATTGATAAGTCCTGGTCTTGGTATCGCCAAGCTTCTTTGTTACACTCGGCGGATGTCCCTAAAAAAAGTAGCCCCTCAACTCCACCAAGGCATTTTGATGTCTTTGGGGATTGCTGTGCTTTTTGCCTGCACTGGACTTGCGCATGCTGAGGAAGCTGGTGAGGCTCCAAAAGAAAGCATGTTTCAGGCTGGTAAATCCTACTTCTCTCGGGCATCGGATCGTTTGGTCGATTCCGTCTCGGAAAAATCTGAGTCCTTAATTAATCAAGCAATGGTAGTGATTGGCGTGCGTTATCGCTGGAACACAGAGTTGCCTCAGTCCGGTTTGGACGGCAGTAGTTTTGTGGCCTACGTCTTTAAAGATAAGTTGGGATTTTTGCTTCCGAACAAGTCGACCCAAATGAGTCGGGTTGGTAAGCCAATTAATCGCGATGATCTTCAGCCTGGCGATTTAGTATTCTTTAACACGATGCGTCTGACTTTCTCGCACGTCGGTATTTATGTTGGCGACAATAAATTTATTCATTCACCTTCTAAAGGTGCGAGTGTTCGTGTCGATGATTTAAGTAGTGTGTATTGGGATCGTCGCTTTGATGGCGCTCGTCGTCTGGATGGTTCTGATTCTTTAGATGACTCTGAGCGTCGTGAACTGCTCAATCAAGTGAACAATATCAAACGCAAACCTCAAAGTCTATAGTTAAAACCCAAGCAATTACAGCTTAAGTTTTTCTTTGATGAGCGCCATTTGCTCTTGCGTGGCGATCTCACCAGCCAAGATAGCTGCATTTCTGGACTTGAAATCACTCCCGCTCATTTGCTTGAGTTGGGGCTGTATCGCAATGTCAGCACTTTTTAATTCGTATTGATTGATGCTGTTCTGCATGATCGAAATCGTTTGTTGTAAGACTCCGAAGGTACCGCTAGCATCCTGATGCAATGGCTCGGAAGAGATATTGACTGCGATCACAACAGTGGCGCCCATCTGTCTGGCATAACTCACCGGTACGGGGGCTACTAAACCACCATCCACATATTCTTTGCCATTAATTGTTGCTGGTTGGAAAACTCCGGGCACACTGCATGATGCACGGACTGCTAAGCCGGTATTACCCGAACGAAAGAGCACACCTTTGCCAGTTTGTAATTCAGTGGCAACAATGCCGAGCGGCAGATTCATCTGCTCAATCATTTTGTTACGCACTTCACGATTGACCATTGCTTGCAAAGCTTCACCTTTAATCAAGCCTCCAAAACGCCCAGCAAAGGGTAACCCCCAATCTGCGATAGTGGCCTCATCTAAATTCAGAGCTAAGCGATTGAGATCATTGCCTGTTGCGCCCGAAGCGAGTAGGGCAGCAATCACGCTTCCAGCACTACTACCCACTACCAAATTGGGGCGGATGCCTTGGGCTTCTAGAGCCTTAATAACGCCGATATGGGCAAATCCCCTTGCTGCACCCGCACCTAGGACTAGGCCCAATACAGGCTTACGAGGCGTGAAAAGGCTGCAGGCTTCAAGGCTCAAACCGCCAGCCAGCGCCAGCCCCCAGCCTAAAAGCTGGCGGCGGGGAGTTGATGGGGGTAATTTGGGGGAAGCTTCTTGCATATGGCTATTGTATTGAGCCTACCTTATAATGGCCTGACTGCTAAAAAAGATACCTAAAATACTCTTTAGCAGCCCCGGCGTCTCTTCTAACGAGAAATCCAGAGATTGATTGCCTGTTATACCGAGAGAACATCTCAAGCCCATTACTGAATTACTTTTTTAAGCCTACTCAGGTTTTGCCTGGTAGCCCGACTTTATGGATGATCACAATAAACGCGTAATTGAAACTGCTCTCTTGTGCGCGCAAGAGCCACTCAGTGTTGCTGATCTCACGCGCCTATTTGTAGAGGATGTTTCCACTACTGAAATTAAAGAAGTCTTGGAAATCATTCAAGCCGAATGGCAAGACAAGGGTATGGAATTAGTGCATATTGCAACCGGCTGGCGTTTTCAGAGTCGCTTGTCAATGCGCGAGTATTTAGATCGCCTGACTCCAGAGAAGCCTCCTAAGTATTCTCGGGCTGTTATGGAAACTTTAGCCATCATCGCCTATCGTCAACCGGTGACACGTGGCGAGATTGAAGAGATTCGTGGCGTTGCTGTGAGCAGTAACGTCATGAAGCAATTAGAAGACCGTGGTTGGGTTGAAGTGATTGGCCATAAAGAAACTATTGGCCGTCCTGGCTTGTATGCCACAACCAAACAGTTCTTAGATGATCTGAGCTTAAGCAATTTACAAAGTCTGCCGATGTTGGAAGATGTAGCGCCAGCAGCCGAGGCAGTAGGTCAAGCGGTGATTGACTTCAATGTCGATAGTGCCACTGAAACTATTACTGAAATTGTTACAGAAGAAACCACGATTGAAATGGTGGAAGAGATCACCATCGAAATAACCGAAGAAAGCGATCCGTCAGACAATCCTGGCGAGCAAAAATAATTATTAATGACTAGCTCCAACGAAAACGATTCACCACCAGTAGTGCACCCACCTCAGACTGATGCAGCCCCATCCCCAGCGGAAGGTGCATCTGCCGAAGTACATGAGGGTGGCGAGCGTCGTCCTCGTAGACCTGGTAAACATCCCTTTAATAAGAAGCGTCCCTTCAATAAAGACAAGCCACGTCGAGAAGGTGGTGACTCAAGAGGTCCTCGTGAAGGCGGCGGTCAGCTTGCTAAATTAGCCCCTAATCCCGCTGAGAGCGAAGCCTTGTTTGCTTCTGTAGTTTCAGGTGAGTTTGATGCTGCTCTAGATGCTCCAGAAGTAGTCGAAGCAAAAAATCCTGATGGCTTTAATGAGAGCGAGATTTCGCATCAGACCGGTGCTGAGCGTCGTGCACAACGTGTTCGCCATGATGAAGATGCTGATGCTCCCACCGATGAAGAAATGAGTAGTTTGCAGTTTGCAAACGTCGATGAATTACCTTTAAGTTTGCGTGACGAGGTCTGGTCTGATTTAGATGGTCTAGATGACGAAGCTGACGATGAAGATACTGTTAAGCTACACAAAGTTTTGGCTGACGTGGGTATGGGTTCACGCCGCGACATGGAGGACTTGATTATTCAGGGTCGTGTTTCGGTAAATGGCTTGCCTGCACATATCGGTCAACGCATTGGACCTACTGATCAAGTTCGCATTAATGGTAAACAAGTCCATCGCAAGATTCAGACCAAACCACCGCGCGTGATTTTGTATCACAAGCCTTCTGGCGAAATCGTAAGTCAATCCGATCCCGAAGGACGTCCAACTGTATTTGATCGTTTACCAAAGCCACGCCAAGGCCGCTGGATTGCAGTTGGTCGCCTAGACTTTAATACTGAAGGCTTACTTCTCTTCACGACTTCCGGTGAGCTAGCCAATCGTTTAATGCATCCACGCTACGGTATCGAGCGTGAGTACGCTGTGCGCATTTTGGGTGAGCTCGGTCAAGAGTCGATGACGCAACTAAAAACTGGTATTCAACTAGATGATGGTCAAGCCCGCTTCTTGCGCTTAACTATGGGTGGTGGTGACGGCGCCAATCGTTGGTATCACGTTGCTTTAACCGAAGGCCGTAATCGTGAAGTGCGTCGCATGTTTGAAGCGGTTGGTCACACTGTGTCTCGTTTGCTGCGAACCCGTTATGGCATGTTCTTGTTGCCCCCACGATTAAGACGCGGCAAATGGGAAGAGGTTCCTGCTGAAGGTGTTGCTTCACTCATGCGTTCCGCTGGGTTGAAAGTTCCTCAAGCTCAAGATAAAAGTCGCAACCCCAACGGTAATGGCAATGGCCATCACCGGAATACTCAAGCGGGTGGTGATCACCAGCCAGATCCGATGCAAACTTCAGTCTCATATTGGGGTTCGCGCGATGCACTGACATTAGCCAGTGGCCATCATGGCCTAACACATCAAGGTAAAAATGGACAACCCAGCGGCGGTGGCGAAGGTCGCGGCCCGTTCCGTGGCAGAACGCAGGGCGGTAGGCCAGGCCAAGGCGGTCAGGGCCAAAATCGCAATAAGGCTAAAAAAGTCCATCACGGGCAGTCTGCATTTGTGACTGGTACTCCTCAAAGTCCTGGAAATGGACCGAAACGTAGTGCCCCTAAGGGTCGTAAGCCCTTTAATAAAGGCCCCAGAAAGCCCCGTAATCCAAGCGAAAGCTTCTGATTTCTATCGATTTTCTGTTAATTCGGCTATAATCTTAGTCTGACAGCGGATTACCGCTGTTTTTAGTTGGATCTAAGCAGTGTGTATTTCCCGGCTGATGTTGCGATCAACGTAGGCCGGCCTGTTCTGAATTCGAGAATATGGGCTTTGAAGCCCATTTTTTTTGCCGATTCGGTATGAAGGAGTGATGTGAGAGATCAGCAGATTATTTCTGCAGAGTTGCAAAACCTAGGTTACGCGCTAGTCGATATTGAGCGCGAAGCTGGGGGTTTGCTTCGCGTCACGATTGAAAACCCGGATTACGAACGTTTGATTACGGTCGAGGATTGCGAAAAGGTAAGTCATCAGCTGAGCTATGCATTGCCGGTTGAAAACATTCCTTATGAGCGTCTGGAGATTTCTTCTCCAGGTCTTGATCGTCCCGTAAAGTCGGCTGAAGATTTTGTTCGCTTTGCTGGTCTGGAAGTGGATTTGAAGTTGCGTATTGCCGTAGGTAGTCGTAAGAATTTTCGTGGTGTGTTGCAAGGTTTGCTGAGTGGTGATATTCATTCGCCTGATGCCAAATTTGGTTTGATGTTTGAAGGCACCGACGGTGCTGAGTCGCAATTGGAGTTTTCATTAGCCGAGGTCGATAAGACTCGGTTGGTCCCTGTAATTGATTTCAAAGGAAGAAAGTCATGAGCCGAGAAGTTCTCATGTTGGCAGACGCCCTAGCGCGTGAAAAGAACGTTGATCAAGCTATTGTGTTCGAGGCGCTAGAAATGGCGTTGGCATCGGCCACTAAGAAGCGCTATCCAAACGAGGATGTAGATATTCGTGTTTCCATCGACCGTGAGTCTGGTGAATACGAAACCTTCCGTCGTTGGTTAGTCGTCCCTAATGAGGCTGGTCTACAAGAGCCAGATAAAGAGATTCTGCAATTCGAAGCCCAAGAGCAATTGGCTGACATGGAAGTCGGCGATTACATCGAAGAGCAAATTGAATCTTTGGCATTTGGACGCATCGGAGCACAAGCAGCTAAGCAAGTAATCTTGCAGCGTATTCGTGATGCTGAGCGCGAGCAGATTTTGAACGATTACTTAGAGCGTGGCGAAAAAGTCATGACCGGTACCGTCAAGCGGGCAGATAAGAATGGCTTAATCATTGAATCTGGCCGAGTAGAGGCATTGCTGCGTCGTGATCAAATGATTCCTAAAGAGAACCTTCGCTCTGGCGACCGGGTTCGTGCTTATATCCTCAAAGTGGATCGTGAAGCGCGGGGTCCACAGATCGAGTTATCCCGTACTTGCCCTGATTTCTTGATCAAGTTGTTCGAGAATGAAGTTCCTGAGATGGAACAGGGTTTACTGGAGATTAAGGGCGCTGCTCGTGATCCTGGTATCCGTGCCAAGATTGCCGTTGTCACCTATGACAAGCGTATTGATCCTATCGGTACTTGCGTTGGTGTCCGTGGTACTCGCGTCACCGCCGTACGTAATGAAGTTGCTGGTGAAGCCGTAGATATCGTGTTGTGGTCAGAAGATCCAGCACAGTTTGTGATTGGCGCCTTGGCACCAGCTCAAGTCTCCTCTATCGTGGTTGATGAAGAGCGTCACGCTATGGATGTAGTAGTTGATGAAGAAAACTTGGCAATTGCGATTGGCCGTAGCGGACAGAACGTGCGCTTAGCCAGTGATTTGACGGGTTGGCAAATCAATATCATGACTCCAGAAGAGTCTGCTGAGAAAACAGAAAAAGAAGCTTCTTCAGTTCGTCAATTGTTTATGGACAAATTAGACGTTGACCAAGAAGTGGCTGATATTTTGATTGAAGAAGGCTTTAATACTTTGGAAGAGGTTGCGTATGTTCCTCTTTCCGAGATGTTGGAAATCGACTCATTCGATGAAGATACTGTGAACGAGTTACGTACTCGTGCCCGCGACTCTTTATTGACTATGGAGTTAGCTAAAGAAGAGCGTATTGGTGAGGTTTCCCAAGACTTGCGTTCTTTAGATGGCATGACTACTGAGTTGATTGCGAAGCTTGCAGATAATCAAGTACATACCCGTGACGACCTTGCTGAATTAGCTGTTGATGAGCTGGTTGAGGCGACACAAATTGACGAAGAAACTGCGAAAGCGCTCATCATGAAAGCGCGTGAACATTGGTTTACTTCATAAGAGGAAGCAGTGAATGGCAACAACAGTAAAAGTACTCGCTAAGGAACTTAAACGGACCTCGACTGACCTTTTGGAGCAATTAAAGGCAGCGGGGATCGATAAGGGTTCTGAAGACGACAGCATTACCGAGAAGGATAAAAAAGTCCTGCTTGAGCATTTGCAAAAAGAGCACGGTAATGCCGATGCGGGGAGTCGTAAAAAGATTACTCTGATCAAGCGCGAGAACTCTGAGATTCGTCAGGCAGATTCTGCAGGGCGGACTCGTACCGTTCAAGTTGAGGTCCGTAAAAAGCGCGTTCTTGTTAAGGGTGGTGAGGCTGCTGCTGCCCCCGAAGCAGAAGTAGCTAAGCCTGTTAAGGCGGCTGTAGCCGCCAAGCCAATTCTGTCAGAGGAAGAATTAGAAAAACGCGCCGCTGAAGCAACTCGCCAAGCCGAACTCTTAGCTCGTCAAGAGGCAGAGATGAATGCAGCTGAAGAGGCGCGTCAGAAGGAAGTCGCCTCAGTTGAATCTGCTACCAAAACCGATGATGAAGCTGCAGTTGAAAAGAAACGCGCAACGGAAAAAGCTGCAAAAGATGTGGCCGCTTCTAAAGAAAAAGAACTTGCTGAAATTCGGGTTCGTCGCGCTGCTGCTGAGGCAGAAGCCTTAGCGATTCGCGACATGATGAGTGCGCCTGCTCGTGTCTTGAAGGCGCCAAGCGAAACTGCTGCGGAAGAGGCTAAAAAAGGAACACTCCATAAGCCCGCTAAAGTTGAAGGTGCTGAGGATAAGAAGAAAGCCGTAAAGGTTGGCGGTAAGACCATTAAGTCCTCCGAGACTTCATCCACATGGCAAGAAGAGGGCGCTAAACGTCCTGGCGGTCTGAAAACTCGCGGTGATTCTTCGGGTGGTGTTGGTGGTTGGCGCTCAGGCGGTGGTCGCAAGAAACAACGTCAAATTGCTGAGGCTAATGTCGATACCAATTTCCAGGTTCCGACTGAGCCAGTGGTTCGTGATGTACATGTTCCTGAAACCATTACCGTTGCTGAACTAGCGCACGCAATGGCTGTCAAGAGTGCTGAAGTAATCAAGCTATTAATGGGTATGGGCCAGATGGTCACCATTAATCAAGTGCTCGATCAAGATACTGCAATGATCATCGTTGAGGAGATGGGGCATACAGCCCATGCTGCTAAGCTTGATGATCCTGATTTGGATATCGGTGCCGAACCCCACGATGCTGAGTTATTGCCACGCCCACCAGTTGTTACGGTGATGGGTCACGTTGACCACGGTAAAACTTCTTTGCTCGACAAAATTCGTTTAGCAAAAGTAGCCTCCGGTGAAGCGGGTGGTATTACTCAACACATTGGCGCCTACCATGTGGAAACCCCACGCGGCATGATTACATTCTTAGATACCCCAGGTCACGAAGCGTTTACGGCGATGCGAGCCCGTGGTGCAAAAGCGACTGATATTGTGATTCTGGTAGTGGCTGCTGATGACGGTGTCATGCCACAGACTAAAGAAGCGATTCACCATGCGCTTGCTGCAGGTGTACCCATTGTTGTTGCGATTAACAAGATTGATAAACCTGAAGCCAATCCAGAGCGCGTCAAAACCGAATTGGTCGCTGAGCAGGTTGTGCCAGAAGAGTATGGTGGCGATGTACCGTTTATTCCAGTCTCTGCAAAAACTGGTGTTGGTATCGACGAACTCCTCGAGAACGTTCTTCTCCAAGCAGAAGTTCTGGAACTCAAGGCACCTAAAGACGCTCCAGCACAAGGCCTCGTTATTGAAGCTCGCTTAGATAAAGGTAAGGGACCAGTCGCAACCATTTTGGTTCAGTCGGGCACCCTCAAACGTGGCGATATGCTCTTGGCAGGTTCAAGTTTTGGTCGCGTTCGTGCAATGTTGGATGAGAATGGAAAACCTTGTAATGAGGCAGGCCCATCAATTCCAGTAGAAATTCAAGGTTTATCCGAGGTTCCAGCAGCTGGTGAGTCAGTGCAAGTTGTACCAGATGAGCGTAAGGCTCGTGAGATTGCGCTCTTCCGTCAAGGTAAGTTCCGTGACGTGAAGTTGGCTAAACAGCAAGCAGTCAAACTCGAAACCATGATGGAAAATATGGAAGAGGGCGCAGTTGAAGCGAAGCTCTTGCCATTGATCATCAAGGCTGATGTACAAGGTTCACAAGAAGCACTCTCACAGTCCTTGCAGAAACTCTCTACCCCTGAAGTGAAGGTTCAAATCGTTCACGCTGGCGTAGGTGGTATCACTGAAACTGACGTGAACTTGGCTGTAGCTTCTAAGGCTGTCATTATTGGCTTTAACTCCCGCGCAGATGCTGCTGCTCGTAAGCTGGCAGAGAACAATGGCGTAGATATTCGTTATCACAACATCATTTATGACGCAGTAGACGAAGTCAAAGCAGCCTTGAGTGGTATGTTGACTCCAGATAAGAAAGAAGAAATCATAGGTCTTGTTGAGATTCGTCAAGTCTTCTTGGTATCTAAAGTCGGCGCGATCGCGGGTTGCTTGGTTGTTGACGGCGTTGTAAAACGCACTTCCAGTGTCCGCCTCTTACGTGACAACGTGGTTGTTTGGTCTGGTGAATTGGATTCGCTCAAGCGTTTCAAAGATGATGCTAAAGAAGTGCGTGCCGGTGTTGAGTGTGGCTTGTCATTAAAAGGCTATAACGACATTAAGGAAGGCGATCAGTTAGAGGTATTCGAAGTGACTGAAGTCGCTAGAAGCCTCTAAGCAAATCGCCAAGTTCTTATGCATAAAGCTAGCCCCCATCGTAACCAGCGCCTTGCCGATCAAATTCAGCGAGACCTGGCCGAGCTGATTCCAAGAGAGTTGCGCAATCCAAGCTTAGGTTTAATTACACTGCAAAGCATTGAGCTCTCTCCTGATTTAGCCCACGCTAAGGTTTTCTTTACCGTGTTGGGCGCTGAGCCTGATCATGCCTTACAGGCTTTGCAAGAAAAAGCAGGTTACTTACATTCTTTATTGTTTAAGCGTTTGCATATTCATACCGTACCAACCTTGCATTTCCATTACGATAATTCTGTTGAGCACGGTATTGAGATGTCCAAACTGATTGATCAAGCAGTGGATAGTGATCATCGGGATGAAACTAAGTAATCCTATGTCAGTACGGATCGATGGTGTCGTGTTGTTAGATAAACCTGCTGGAATGAGTTCTCAGGGGGCTGTCACCGCTGTCAAGCGCGCCTTCAATGCAGAAAAAGCTGGTCATACTGGGACTCTAGACCCAATGGCTACAGGCTTACTCCCAATTTGCCTGGGTGAGGCTACCAAATATTCGCAAGACTTACTCGATGCCGACAAGACTTATATTGCGCAGGTTCAGTTTGGAAGCAGAACCGATACTGGTGATGCTGAAGGTGAAGTAGTTGAAGCCTTTGATCTTCCAATCTTTGCAGATCAGACAGCAATTCAGAAGGCGCTAGACCAAGTTCTTCACCAATTTACTGGCGCCATTAAACAAGTGCCACCAATGTATTCTGCGCTCAAGCGAGATGGCAAACCTTTATATGAATATGCCCGCGCTGGTGTAGAGCTCGAGCGTACGCCTAGAGAGATCATCATTCATCGTATTCGTTGGACAGATATACAGTGGCCGCAAGCCACTTTGGAAGTAAGTTGTAGCAAGGGTACTTACATTCGCGTCCTTGCAGAAGATATTGGTACAGCGTTGAACTGTGGCGCTTACTTAATTGGCCTACGCCGTACCGAAGTGGGGCACCTCAATCTTGAGCAGTCCTTTACCTTGGAATCAATCCAAAAATGCTTGCAAGAGAGCTCGACCTATATTCTTCCAGTCGATGCCTTATTGCAAACCTTGCCCCACTTAACAGTGGATGAGCAGCAGGCAAAACGTTTAGAGATGGGGCAAAGAGTGCCCTTGAATCTGCCTTCGATTGAAGCCCTAGTGCGTATTTATCGGGCTACTGCGGCCCCCCATAATTTCATTGGAACTGCGGATTGGCGATCTGGGGTATTACATCCCAAACGCTTGATTTCTCAGGCCCATTAAACCATTTTGACTTATTTATTCATTAACCTGATTTCACTTTTACCTTAACTTTAGAAGCTTCACATGACTAAACGCGCACTCCGTAATATCGCCATCATCGCCCACGTTGACCATGGCAAAACCACCTTGGTTGACCAGCTCTTGCGTCAATCCGGCACTTTCCGTTCCAATGAAAAAATGACTGAACGCGTCATGGATTCAAACGATCTTGAAAAAGAGCGTGGTATTACCATTCTCTCGAAGAACTGTGCTGTGGAATACGACGGCACTCACATTAATATTGTAGATACCCCAGGACATGCTGACTTCGGTGGCGAAGTAGAGCGCGTGCTCTCGATGGTTGATGGTGTATTGCTCTTGGTTGATGCGGTGGAAGGTCCAATGCCTCAGACCCGTTTCGTCACCAAGAAGGCCTTGGCACTCGGGTTAAAACCGATCGTAGTGATTAATAAAGTGGATCGTCCAGGTGCCCGTTGTGATTATGTGATCAATGCCACTTTTGAGTTATTTGACAAATTAGGCGCTTCGGAAGAGCAGCTTGATTTTCCAATCATCTACGCATCCGGCCTTAATGGCTATGCAGGGATGACAGAAGATGTCCGCGAAGGCGATATGCGCCCACTCTTTGATGCGGTTCTGAAGTATGTGCCTGTTCGCGATGACAATCCTGATGGCCCATTGCAATTTCAGATTTCTTCGATTGACTACAACAGCTATGTTGGAAAAATCGGTATTGGTCGTGTTAACCGTGGCCGCGTGAAGTCTGGCATGGAAGTCATTTGCATGAATGGACCAGATGGCGTTCCCTTTAAAGGTCGCGTCAATCAAGTACTTAAGTTTAAGGGTCTAGAGCGTGAAGTAGTGGATGAGGCGATTGCGGGTGATATTGCTTTGATCAATGGTATTGAAGAACTGGCAATTGGTACTACGGTTTGTGCGCCTGACACTCCAGAGGCATTGCCAATGCTCAAGATTGATGAACCTACTTTAACCATGAACTTTATGGTCAACACGAGCCCCTTAGCTGGTCGTGAAGGCAAGTTTGTAACGAGCCGCCAGATTCGTGAGCGTTTAGATCGCGAGCTTAAATCTAATATGGCTTTGCGCGTTAAAGAGACTGATGACGACACCGTCTTCGAAGTTTCTGGTCGTGGTGAATTGCATCTCACGATTTTGGTAGAGACCATGCGTCGTGAAGGCTACGAGTTAGCAGTTTCCCGTCCACGTGTGGTGTTCCACGAAGAGAATGGTGTCAAGATGGAGCCATTTGAGAACCTGACTGTGGACGTTGAAGACGCTACCCAAGGTGCCGTCATGGAAGACTTAGGTAAGCGTAAAGGTGAGTTGCTTGATATGGTCAGCGATGGTAAAGGTCGAACCCGCTTAGAGTACCGCATCCCTGCACGTGGCTTGATCGGTTTCCAGGGCGACTTCATGACCATGACCCGCGGTAATGGATTAATGAGTCATACCTTTGATGCTTATGCTCCTGCTAAAGACGGTGTATTGGGCGAGCGCCATAACGGCGTGTTGATCAGCCAAGACGACGGTGAAGCAGTGGCCTACGCAATTTGGAAATTACAAGATCGTGGCCGTATGTTCGTGAAGCATGGCGACCCCGTGTATGAGGGCATGGTCATCGGCATCCATAGTCGTGATAACGATTTGGTTGTAAACCCGATTAAAGGTAAGCAATTAACCAACGTTCGCTCATCAGGTACCGATGAGGCTGTGCGCTTGGTTACCCCTGTAGATTTGACTTTGGAATACGCAGTTGAATTCATCAGCGATGATGAATTGGTCGAAGTAACTCCAAAGAGTGTTCGTGTTCGTAAGCGTCACCTGAAAGAGCATGATCGTAAGAAAGCATCACGCGAGTAATCGCCAACAGAAAAGCCACCCTCGGGTGGCTTTTTTTCAACCTTTTCCCCTAATTAATAGGGGTTTTGCGATGTCTTAATTTTGTAGTAACATTGCTACATTAGAGAGAAAGCATGGGGTTGCGCTGATGATTACTACCTTATCAAGTCGTGAATTTAATCAAGATACCAGCAGGGCAAAAAAAGCAGCTAAAACTGGACCTGTTTTAATCACCGATCGCGGAAGACCCGCACATGTCTTGATGACATTTTCTGAGTATGAAAGAGTTACAGGAAAAAGCAAAAGCATTCTAGATCTTGTGGGTATGAAGAGTGCAGGCGATATTGAGTTCGAGCCTGAGAAAATGCACAGCTTGTCTAAGCCAACCGGAGATACTTTGTAATGTATTTGTTAGATACAAACGTTGTGTCAGAATTTAGAAAAGCGGGTACCGGCAGAATTAGCAAGCGAGTTGAGCAGTGGGCTGAAGGAATTTCTGCAAATTCAATGTTTATTTCAGTTATCTCGATATTTGAATTAGAGATGGGGATCTTGCAAATTGAAAGACGCGACAAGAAGCAGGGTTCGGTCTTAAGAAAATGGCTAAACAAAAATGTTTTAGGAACATTTTCTGAAAGAGTTCTCCCCATTGATACGGCTGTTGCTCAGCGCTGCGCTAGCCTTCATGTACCCAATCCAAAGTCAGAGCGCGACGCTATGATTGCTGCAACTGCAATTGAACATCGCATGACGATTGTTACTAGAAATGTCTCAGATTTTAGTCAGTCAGGGGTAAAAATTTTCGATCCGTGGGCCTAATCTTTTTGCTATTTTCTATTCAGTCATATAGTAAATAAAGGCTCCGATCGGAAAGGCAAAGCCAATCCAAGCCACGAGACTCCAGCCGCCAGTGACATAAGCCAGGCTCGCAATACCCGAGCCAATCGCACCACCCGCAAAGAAGATCGCCATATAAAGCGCATTCAAACGGCTGCGTATATCTGCGCCTAGCGAGTAGATCGCACGCTGACCCAAGACGACATTACATTGCACGCCTAAGTCGAGCAAGATGCTGGCGAGTACGAGGGCTGGTAAAGAGCCCATACCTCCCAATTGGGATAATAAAAATGCACCCGCTACAGTCAATAGAGAGCCCGCAGTTGCGACCTTAGTTTGGCCGTGATCTGCCAGCCAACCACCAATCGGAGCTGCTAAGGCACCCGCTGCTCCTGCTAAGGCAAACAAGGCAATTCCAAGCTGGGTTAAGGAATACATTGGGCTCGCCAGCAGAACGGGGGAGATGGTCCAGAATAAAGTGAAGGAAGCAAATAGACAGGCTTGATAAATAGCGCGACGACGCAGGATGGGGGTATCGCGCAATAAAGGCCAGAGTGAAGCAATTAAAGAAAAATAGTGATGATGAGAATTCGGTTTACGAATCGGTAAGAGTAGCCACAAGATCACGGCCAGCAAAACCAGTAAGCAGGCAGAAATTCCAAATACAGGACGCCAGCCAAATGAGTGCGCAATCAAACTGGAGATTGGGCGGGACAACATAATACCGAGCAACAAACCACTCATGATGTTACCGACAGTACGACCCCGTGTTTCTTCTGGGGAGATGTGGGCAGCAATCGGAATGAGCATCTGTACAGCGACGGTACCAATGCCGACTAATAAGGAGCCCATTAAGAACCAGGTCGCATTCTGAGCAAGCATCGCAATAAAGAGTGCCAAAATCGCGCCACAAATTGTGAAGATCACCAGCTTGCGGTTCTCAACCAGATCGCCTAGCGGGACCAGCAAAATAAGGCCAGCACAATAACCGATCTGAGTTAATGTCACAATCAAGCTAGCAGCCGAATCACTTAAACCAATCTCAGGGGCAATCAAGCCAATCAGCGGTTGAGAGTAGTACAAATTAGCGACCATCAGACCGCATGCGCAGGCAAAGAGAAAGACCATCCAGCCTGGCATATGGGATTGATGTGAGTCTGGAGAGTGGTGGGGGTGAGCTTGGATCATGATCAAAGTTTAGGTTAAAAAAGCGTCATAAAAGGTTTTGAGCGTTAAGGCTGATACTGAAATAAAGAAGGCCTTACGAATAAAGCCATTGCCATACTTGAGCGCAATACGACTACCAATCTGCCCACCAATAAAGTTAGCTACGGCCATAAATAGACCGAGTCGCAGATCAAAAAATCCCAAATAGAAGAAGACGCAAAGTGCACCTAGGTTAGAGGCAACATTGAGGAACTTTGATGGTGCCGCAGTATTGATGAAATCAAAACCTAAGATGCGGGTATAGAGTAATTTATAAAAGGATCCAGCTCCAGGCCCTAAGAAGCCATCATAGAAGCCAATGATGCTGGCGCCTAATGAGGCAATTGCACTTTGTTTATGGTCTTGATGACGTGGCGCATGCACTAGACCAGCATTTGACTTGAGATTAAAGATCAAAAGTGCAGCTAAGAAAAAAGGTAGCGCGCTCCGCAGCCACTGATTAGGTATCTGCGTTACTAAATAAGCGCCAGCAACTGAAGCTAAAAAAGCTGCTGAACAAGAGAGGGCGACTAAACGCCAAGGGGTTTTATTGACACGCGTGTACTGAAAGGCGGACCCAGTAGTACCAATAACCGATGCGATCTTGTTACTCGATAATAAGGTGGCGGGAGTGAGCCCTGGAAACACAGCAAATAGGGCAGGCACTTGAATCATTCCACCGCCGCCCATAATCGAGTCAATGAGACCAGCCAGTAATGCAGCGAGCACTAAAAATAGAATATTAAATAGGGAAAGATCAAACATATTGCATCACGAAATTACAGCCTTAGCTTGAATGGGTATGCCAAGCTGCATTGTATAGCCCCCTTTATAATGGAGCCCTATGCGCCTGATACCGATCTTCCTCGCGGCTCTCTTTGCTATAGTTTTTAGCTACAGCATAAATACGCATGCTGATCAAACTAGTGCAGCTAATTCTAATCAAGCCTTCCCAGTGCAAAAGAGTCCTTACGCTCCACCAGTGCAGAATCAGTCCAGTACAACTGATGTGAATCTGGATGATATCGATAAGCAAAAGAAAGCACCCAATAGTAATATTCTTAATCTCAATGGTGGCAGCGGCACCAATACTAGACCTGGTGGAGCAGCGGGTACATTGAAGCATCGCTTCACTTTTGACTAATGACAGATATTCATAAAAAACGTCTCGCAGTCGCGCCTATGATGGAGTGGACCGATCGCCATTGCCGATCGTTTCATCGCGCCCTCACAAAAGAGGCGGTACTCTATACCGAGATGGTCACCACCGGCGCTTTACTTCATGGTGATGTACCAAGACATTTGGATTATTCGCAAGACCAACACCCAGTGGTATTGCAATTGGGTGGATCAGAACCCAGTGATTTGGCTAAGTCAGCAGAACTTGCTCAACAGTGGGGCTACGATGAGATTGATCTTAATTGTGGTTGCCCTTCAGAGCGTGTGCAGCGTGGTGCATTTGGCGCTTGTCTGATGGCTGAGCCCGAGCTTGTGGCTGACTGTGTCAAGGCGATGAAGAGTGTGGTCAATATTCCGATTTCTGTTAAGCATCGCTTAGGCTTAGATCATATGGATGCATCTAGTTCCAAAGCAGATTATCAATTTGCTCTCAACTTTATTCTTGCCGTGGCTGATGCAGGTGCTAGTCAAGTGACGATTCATGCGCGTAATGCAGTGCTGAAAGGTTTATCTCCTAAAGAAAATCGTAGCAAGCCGCCTTTACATTACGAAGTAGCGAAACAGTTGCGCATCGATGCTCAAAAACAATTTCCGAAACTAAAAGTACTTCTCAATGGCGGTCTTGAGACCAATGATCAGATCGCTGGCCATTGGGAGGACTTTGATGGTTTCATGGTCGGTAGGGCGGCATATCATTTTCCGGCGATGCTATTGGGCTGGGATGATTTGATTAATACGCATGGAGAAGCAGCAGGCTATCTGTTTAGTGAAACGGAGTGGCACCGGATTCAGATTGCCTTGGTCAAGCAAGTACAAGCCTGGTTTGATGAATGCCAAGCTAAAGGTAAGCCTTTCTATATCGGCGCTTTTACAAGACATATCTTAGGTTTAGCCCACGGCAGGGCAGGTTCACGCTATTGGCGCCAAAGACTTTCAGACCACCATACCTTAGCTAAAGTCCAGAGCAAGGCAGCGATAGCGGATTTCTTCCTGGACGCCAGTTTGACCCTAGGGGATTGGGCGGCATTTGAGCTCGAAACCGCCTAATTTGGGGTATTTGGCAGGCTTTAAGCAAAAAGCTATAATCTCATTTCTACAACGGCGGACGTAGCTCAGTTGGTAGAGTCCCAGATTGTGATTCTGGTTGTCGCGGGTTCGAGCCCCGTCGTTCGCCCCATTTACTCCATTCCGCCTTCATTATTTTGATGGGTTTGATGTTGGGCTTTGTTTCTCAACGCGATGAATACAAAGAAACTGAGAAGATTTGGTATTGGCCTGCTGGCCTCTTCTTTCTCGCATTAGCATCATTTTCTTTCTTCATCGCTTCTTGGGGCAGTTTATTTTTCCTGACCCTATGTCATTTTCTGCTCAATTAGTATTGGTATTGCCGTATTTAATCCCTCAGATCGGCATGATGGATTGGCTGCAAATGTCTTAAGTCGATCTTATCAAGATTGCGATCAAGCCATGTATCAGGCTAAAACAGCAGGCAGAAATCAGTGCGTTGTTTCGAAATAGCTTCTAGTCTTGCCCGAGCATGAAACAATAGGGCATGTCCTTACATAGCACCCCTGATTCATCCGATATTGAGATCACCCCTGATTACCAGGCTGTGATTAACGCCATAGAGCGGCAAGACCCTTATATCTTTGTCAGTGGTAAGGCGGGAACTGGCAAGACTACCTTGATTGGCTATCTCAGAGAACATATCCCCGGCAACGTTGTCGTGGTTGCCCCAACGGGTGTCGCTGCCTTACAGGTCAAGGGTGTCACGATTCATTCTTTCTTCAGGTTGCCACCACGTCTCATCTTTCCTGAAGAAGACATCAAGCCACTGCGCGATAAACGACTCTATAAAGATATTCGCTTGCTCATCATTGATGAGATCTCCATGGTGCGCGCTGATGTGGTCGATGCGATGGATCTTTTCTTACGAGAAAACGGCCCCCACAAAGGAAAACCCTTTGGCGGCATTCAAGTCCTATTCGTAGGCGACTTATTCCAATTGCCACCAGTAGTCTCTAGTAGCGACATGGAAGTGCTTGCCCAGCGCGGTTACGAAGGACCTTATTTTTTCTATGCCATGGCCCTGCATCGTAAAGATGTCACTATGATTGAGCTCACCAAGATCTTTCGGCAAAAAGATGAACGCTTCGCAGAGTTACTCAATCGCATTCGTATTAATCAAAACATTGATGAAGCCTTGGATATTCTCAATCACGAGTGCTTTACCTCCGCTAAAGAGATTGACGATCAAACGATTACGCTCACAACCACCAATGCTAGGGCAGATCAAATTAATGGGGCAGGGTTACGAGCGCTAGAAACAGAACTCAAAACCTATTCGAGTAAATCAACTGGCAAGTTCAGCATCGATGAGCGTAATCTGCCCTCAGCAGCAAACTTAGTACTCAAGGTTGGTGCTCGAGTGATGTTCACTGCTACCGATCCCAATTTCCCGAAGCGCTGGGTGAACGGCACTGTTGGTGTGGTACGCGAGCTGTTACCCGATAAAGTGAAGGTGCTGGTGCAGAAGGGTCCCTACAGCAATACAGTTGAAGTCACGACCCATCAATGGGAATCTTATCGCTACGAGCACGACATGATGTTAGGAAAGATCTCACCTCAAATCATTGGCACCTATGAACAAATTCCGCTCATGCTAGCTTGGGCAGTCACCATTCATAAGAGCCAAGGCAAGACTCTGGATAAGGTCAAAGTCGATTTATCTTCAGGTACTTTTGCTTCAGGCCAAGTTTATGTAGCACTAAGTCGGTGCAGATCGATTGAGGGTATTACCCTGCAAAGGCCCATTGAGCCAAAAGATGTCAGCTGTGATGCAGAAATCAAACGCTTTTACCTCAATTGTTTAAATTAAAGAGCCTCTAGCCCCAAATGCTGTGACCGCGGGATACAATTTATTATTGATAAATTCTAAGTAGCAATAATCCCAAACATATCTTTCCACCATGAAATTTCACATTCAATCTTTTTTAGTTACATCCTTGGCTCTTGCTTTGATCTCAGTAGGTCAAGCTCAAACTGTTAATCCGATGCCGACTGTGAATGACAATTGGCGTTTTGCAGGAACCATTTCTGGATGGGTGCCTGCATCTTGGGTAACAACCAGTGTCGGTAAATACTCGGCTACATCTGATACATCCATGAACCAAAATCTGAACAATACGGGTTCGGTAGGGATGTTTACCCTAGAAGCGCATAAAGGCAATTGGGGCTTAATGGGTGACTTAGTCTATTGGCAATTTTCTGGAAGTGGCGGAGCTACTTATTACACTCGTAGACCTGGAGACGGTAGTTTGTATGGTGGTTATAACGCTCAGCAGACGCAAACCATGCTTACGATGGCTGGAACATATACAGTATTAAGTACGCCTAGTGTCTACTTGGATGGATTATTGGGTGCCAGATATATTTCCAGCACAACGACCTTAACTTCAAACTTCATTGTGGATAGTGCTGGCGGAAGAACTGCTACCGCAACAAACTATCCTTCTTACACTAATCAGACAACTGATCCAGTGATTGGCTTCAAAGGTCGCGCCAGAATTATGGATAGCTCTTGGTTTATTCCTTACTACGCTGATGCTGGTAAAGGTCCCGGTTCAAACAATGGCACCTGGCAAGCCTTAATTGGTGTTGGAGATGCCTTCTCTTGGGGCGACATTACCTTGGCTTATCGCGCGATGGGTTTTCATTTGAAGGCGACGAACGGTAATACCAATTACACCAATGCGGGTCCACAACTTTCTGCCACGATTAATTTCTAAGAGAAATACTGGTATTTGAATTTACCGATTGAGTAGGTGATACAGAACCGGTATAGCTATTGCACTGATCACGCCATTCATGCCCATCGCTAGGCTGGCATAAGTTCCTGCTTCTGGATGAATGCTAAAGGCGCGCGAGGTGCCAATACCGTGGGCGCCAATGCCAATCGCAAAGCCTCTTTGCCACCAGGCTTTCATGCCCAAGGTATTGAGCACAAAGGGTGCCAAGATGGCCCCCAGAATTCCGGTAGCAACTGCGAAGATCGCCGTTAAGGTTGGTGATACGCCTATCCGTTCAGCAATTCCCATTGCAATTGGTGCAGTGACCGACTTAGGGTACATCGCCCCCGTGATCTCTGATCCAGCTCCGAGTAGCTTTGCAATCCCAACACCGCTGATGATGGAGACCAGTCCGCCGGTTACCAAAGAGGCAATCAGTGGCAGGGACCTTCCCTTAAGACTATGAAGCCCTCGGTAAATCGGTATTGCTAAAGACACGGTTGCTGACCCTAGTAAGAAGTGAATAAATTGGGCGCCCTCAAAGTAACTTGAGTAGGGCATATCGATTGCCTGAATCACGCAGCACACTAAGAGAATGGCAATTGCTACGGGATTGGCTAAAGGATTATTTTTGAAGTGGTGATAAATCCATAGGCCAATTTGATAGGCGGTCAAGGTGATGAATAAAGCAAAGAGGGGACTACCCGAGAGGTAGACCCAAATCTCGACGATGGAGTGTTTCTCAGTCATGGGATGATTTCTCTAAACTCAGAAAGCGAACCACAATAGCCGCAGAGGCAATCGTCAGAATCACGCTACCCACCAAAGCGCAAATAATCGCCAATGCATTTGCCTTCAATTGAGGCAAAAATAGGACTACTCCAACTGCGGCTGGCACAAATAGGATGCCAAAATATTGACTAAAGCCATCGGCGACCATTGCTAAATCCGCATTAATTCCCTTGCGCAAGACCAGCCAAAGGATGAGTAAAACGAGACCAATCACCGGCCCAGGCAGAGTGGGTAAGGCGAACTGTGAAATCAGCTCACCGATACCTTGAAATAGCAGAATTTGTACTAGACCCCAGATCATGATGAGATCTTACAGGTCGATGATTGTTGCACCGCAATATCATATTTATTGTTTAAGATAAGACCACTTAAAGTAGGGCTTCTATATAGTTCTGCGAAAAGCACTTTCAGAAAAACAGAGTATTCAATTAGGGTCAATCCACAGGAGATAACGAATGGCTAATTTAAATATCAACGGCAAAAAATATGCGGTGGATGTCGATCCAGATACCCCCTTGCTATGGGTCATTCGTGAACAAGTGGGTTTGACCGGTACTAAATACGGTTGCGGTATCGGTGCCTGCGGCGCTTGTACAGTTTTATTTGAAGGCCAGGCGATGCGCAGCTGCTCTTTACCGGTCTCTGCTGCTGAAGGCAAGAAGATCGAAACGATTGAGAGCTTGGAGAAGAGTGGCCAGCTTTCGAAGATTCAGAAAGCATGGGTAGAAAAGCAAGTTCCTCAGTGTGGATATTGTCAGTCCGGTATGGTGATGGCGACTACAGCACTGCTGCGTAATAATCCTAACCCAAGCGACGAACAAATCAATGCATCGGTATCGAATATTTGCCGTTGCGGTACCTTCCAACAAGTTCGTGATGCCATTCACGCAGTAATTAAGGCTTAAGGGAAAAAAATGACTATCAATACAACAAACCCTTCCCGTAGAAGTTTCATTGTCGGTTCAGCAGCGATTGCAACCGGCATTGCTATTGGTTTCGACTTAGATTTCATGGCTTCAGCAAATGCTGCTGAGGGCTCTGGCATGACCTCTATGGCGCCACTCTCAGCACCTGAGATTGGAGTCTGGGTGGTAGTCAAGCCCAATGACGATGTCGTCGTTCGTGTGGTTCGCTCGGAAATGGGTCAGGGCACTATTACCGGTTTAGCCCAGATGGTTGCAGAAGAATTGCAATGCGACTGGAAAAAAGTCAGCTATGAATACCCATCACCAAGCGAGAGTCTGCGTCGCAAACAGGCTTGGGGTAGTTTCTCGACCGGCGGAAGCCGTGGTATTCGTACCTCAGAGCAGTATGTTCGTAAGGGTGGTGCAGCAGCCCGAATGATGTTGACGCAAGCAGCAGCAAATCAGTGGGGCGTTCCTGTTTCTGAATGCGCGGCCTTGAACAGCGTAATTACCCACACCCCATCTGGTCGCAAGACAACTTTTGGTAAGGTCTCGGTAGCGGCTTCACAACTGGCAGTACCTACTGATATTCCATTAAAAGATCCAAAGGACTGGACCTTAATTGGTAAGCCAATGAATCGCATCGATGGTGTGGCTGATAAAGTTACGGGTCGCCAGATCTACGCGATAGATTTAACAATGCCCGGCATGTTGGTTGCCAATATTCGTCAGTCTCCAGTATTTGGTGGCAAGGTGAAAAGCTATGACGCTGCTAAAGCAATGAGTATGAAGGGCGTTCGTAAAGTCGTTCCCGTTGGAGATTCTGCTGTAGCAGTCGTAGCCGATACTTTTTGGCAAGCCAAAACGGCGATGGATAAGGTCGATATTGTTTGGGACAGTGGTTCCAATACCAAAGTCTCTAGCGCCTCGATTCGGAAGATGTTTGAGGAGGGCCTGAATGCCGATGACACCTTTAAACATAACAGTAATGGTGATACCAAGGCAGCTATTGCCAGCGCTAGTAAAGTGATTCAGGCCACTTACTCTTACCCATTCTTGAATCACGCCACGCTTGAGCCCATGAATGCCACTGCTAAGTGGACACCTGAGCGTTGTGAGGCTTGGGTTCCAACCCAGGATGGTGAAGCTTCATTGGCTGCTGTGATTGCAGCATCTGGCTTGCCGGCTGAAAAATGCGAAGTTTATAAGGTCAATATCGGTGGCGGCTTTGGTCGTCGTGGCGCCTTCCAGGACTATGCGGTGCAAGCAGTAACGATTGCTAAGCAGATGCCTGGCACTCCGATCAAATTGATCTGGACCCGTGAAGAAGATATGACCCAGGGTCGCTATCACCCAGCGACGATGGCTAAATTGACAGCGGCGATCGACGATAAGAAGAATGTCACTGCGCTCAATATCCGTATCTCAGGCCAGTCGATTCTGGCTGCAGTTCGCCCATTTATTTTGGAGGCTAACCAAGGAAAAGACCCAGCAGTATTTCAAGGCTACGACCCACAAGGTGAGCATGGCTTTGGCTATAGCTTCGATAATTTAAATGTGGATCACGCAATGCGCAATACCCATGTTCCCCCAGGCTTCTGGCGTGGTGTGAACGTCAACCAAAACGCTATCTATATCGAAACCTTTATGGATGAGTTAGCAGAAGCAGTCGGTATGGATGCTGTTCAGTTCCGCCTCAAGCATATGCAAAAGTATCCTCGCAATATGGCGGTACTCAAAGCAGCTGCTGACGGAATTGGTTGGACTAAGCCTGCAGCTCCTGGTGTACATCGGGGAATTGCACAGATTAAAGCGTACGGTAGCTATGTTGCCGCAGCCTGTGAACTCTCGGTCAAGAATGGTAACGAAGTGAAGATTCATCGCATCGTTGCAGCAACTGATCCAAGTTATGTAGTTAATCCTGCTCAGATCGAGCGCCAAGTGGCCGGTTCATTTGTATATGGCCTGTCTGCACTCTTCGAAGAAGAAATCACGATCGAGAATGGTGCTGTTGTTCAGAAGAACTTTGATACCTTTAACTCGATTCGTTTAGGCCAAATGCCTAAGGTGGAAACCATCTTGATTCAGGGCGGTGGAAGCGAGTGGGGCGGTGTTGGTGAACCTACGATTGCAGTTGCTGCACCAGCAGTATTAAATGCAATTTACCGTGCTACTGGCAAACGCTATCGGGATGTGCCTCTGAAAAATAGCGGTATTAAGTTGGTTTAATTCAGCTCAGCCATTTTTTAGAAGTTTGTATGAGAACAGGGCGTGCACTAGTAATCTGTTTACTAGTCACGCTCTTTTTCTTAGGCCATTCGAAGTTGGTATCTGCCGTCACGATTACCAACGGCGCTATTAACGACCCTTTATCAGATCAAGTGGGTGACCCCATTCGCGGGCGCGCTATTGTATTGAGTCGGCAAACTGGCTTATGTATCTTGTGCCATAACGGCCCTTTTCCGGAGGAGCAATTTCAGGGAAACTTGGCGCCTGAATTAGGCGCAAGCGTAAGCCACTACACTGCCGCACAACTGAGAGCTCGTCTAGTGAATCCTGCTTATTTCAATCCTAATACTATCATGCCTGCGTATTATCAAACAGTAGGCCTGACTCGCGTCGCACCTAAATATGCTGGTCAGACGATACTATCTGGACAAGAGATAGAAGATGTCATTGCTTTTTTAGAGACCATGAAAAGTCAGAACACAAAATGAAGTACATCACTAAGCAGAAAGCAGAAAGACGCACCTGGCTTACTAGAGTATTACTACTGGGGGTTTCTGTCTGTCTTCATCCCTTATCGGCTCTGGCTAAAAAGCCTGAGGCTTTAGAGGCTATTCAAAAAATTGTTGGTTCAAATACTTTAAATGAGGGTAAGGTCAAGCTCGTTCTTCCCCCATTGATTGAGAACGGTAATCTGGTTGTTCTCAAAGTGGGCGTCGATAATCCAATGACAGAACAAAATTATGTCAAAGCGATTCATATCATTGCAGAAGGTAATCCTTTGCCCAATGTCTTTAGCGCCTATTTAACACCACGTTCGGGTACTGCCAACATCACAACTCGAGTACGCTTGGCAGAGTCACAAAAAGTCTGGGCGATTGCCCAGTTGAGCGATGGTAGTTTTTGGCAAAGTTCTGTTCAAACCATGGTGACCACTTCTGCTTGTACGGAGGAGCCATGAGTAAAACCTCTCGCACTGTCATCACCATGCCAGATAAAGCCAAGCGGGGCGAAATTATCGAGATTCGGGCAATTGCCCAACACGATATGGAGACCGGCTTTCGATATGACCAAAACGGTAAACGTATACCGCGCGACATTATCAGAAGCTTCACTTGTTCTTATGGTGGTGTTGAGGTCTTCAAAGCCGACTTTTATCCAGGGGTTGGTGCCAATCCCATGGTGATCTTCAGCACTATTGCGACAGAGAGTGGAACCCTCCAGTTTGAGTGGACTGGTGATGATGGCTACGAAGCTCTGAACCAAGCTCAGATTACGGTTACGTGAGAATCGTCCAAATCATTGTCTGTTGTATCGGTATAACTAGTACCTATCTAGTCACTGCTGAGGCACAAACTTCTGCAAGACAGTCGGGTTATCAATCGATGTCTGCAGAAAACCAAGCCTTACAAGATGATCCCAGCGCCAATCCTGCTGTATTTTGGTTAATGGATGGTCAAACACTTTGGAAAGATTCGGCTGGACCTAAGCAAAAGTCTTGCGCCTCCTGTCATGGTGATTCTGGTCAATCCATGAAGGGTGTGGCAACCCACTACCCGAAGGTGATGAGCGGAAAATTGCAAACCCTGGAGGGGCAAATCAATCAATGTCGTGCATTCAATCAAGGTCTACCTCAGTTTGCCTATGAGAGTAAGCAGCTCTTGGCGCTTACCGCTTTTGTAGCCAACCAATCAAAAGGTTTGCCTATAGATGTTCAGAAAACAGCAAATAATCAATCTGATCTGAAAAAGGGCCATGACTGGTTCTATCAACGTATGGGTCAACTCAATCTCTCGTGTGCTCAGTGTCATGAAGAACGCGCCGGTTTGAAGCTAGGAGGCAGCATCATTCCACAAGCGCATCCTACTGGGTATCCAATCTATCGTATTGAATGGCAAAGCTTGGGCTCATTAGAACGTCGTCTACGCAACTGTATGAGTGGGGTACGCGCTCAGCCTTTTGAATATGGCTCTACTGAGATGGCGCAGTTAGAGCTCTATTTAATGTGGCGCGCGAGAGGTATGCCTCTCGAGACGCCTGCAGTTCGCCCTTAGTCTGAGAAAACGACTGAAGTAGCTCCGTTATTCAAGACGCGGTCATGCAAGTAATAGCGGAGTGCGCGGGAGAGCACTGTGCGCTCCAGATCGCGACCCTTACGTACTAAATCATCTGGGGTATCACCATGAGTGACTCGAGTGACGTCTTGCTCAATGATGGGGCCTTCATCTAAATCGCTAGTCACAAAGTGTGCAGTAGCACCAATCAGCTTAATGCCCCGCGCATGGGCTTGGTGATAGGGTTTAGCGCCTTTGAAGCTGGGTAAGAATGAGTGATGCACATTAATGCAACGCCCCGTTAATTCTTTAGAAAGATGATCAGACAGAATTTGCATATAGCGCGCCAAAATGACCATATCTACTTTTTCTTTGGCGATGATGTCGAGCAACTTCGCTTCTTGTTCGGGCTTGTTTTCTGGTGTGACAGGCAGGTGATAAAAAGGAATATCAAAGAAGTCGATGCTCGAGTACACCTCGCGAGGGTGATTGGAAACAATGCCACAAATAATCATAGGTAGTTCACCAATACGCCAGCGATACAGCAGATCAACTAGACAATGATCTAGCTTTGAAGCCATGATCAATACCCGCTTGAGATCTTTAACTGCCCGCAAGTTCCAGATCAACTCAAAGCGTTTTGCAATCTCAACAAAGCCAGCTCTCAGTGTGGCAGCTTCCACTGGGCAGCTAAAGCTTACCCGCATGAAGAATCGTTTAGAAGCCTTATCGTCAAATTGCTGAGCTTCTTCAATATCGCCGCCAGCTTGGAATATATAGGTCGAGACTGCAGCAACAATACCGGGTTTATTGGGGCAGGTGAGGGTGAGGTAGTAGTTTTCAGATGTCATAGAACGATTTTAGACCCTAGAGATCAATTTAGTTGGGCTTAGCAGGATTTTCAGTTGGAGCAATATCCGCCGGGCCAAAGTAAAACTCACTTTTGTCCGTGATGGGTGGGAACTCTTTATCGATGCAGATGGGTTTTGAATCCACCACATTTAAAAAATTACATTCTTTTTTAGTTGCGGCAGAAGCAGCATGCTCCAGTGGAGATTTACCGGTGGCTACCGAAGTTGCCACGCTAGCAGTGGTTATGGGGTAGGTAGCTGCTGTAGCAGTCGCAGTGCTTCCTGCAGAGCTGCCAATGGCCGCAAGTGGAGCGGCGCAAGCATTCAGTAGAGCAATTAAAAGTAGAGAGGCGCAAACTCTGCTGATCAGAGTTTGATCGATACGAGGATTACTTGTTGCGACACGCAACATTAAATACCCCAGCTTGCCAGGAGTTTTGCGGTACTGGCTCATATGGACTATCTGGCGTTGGGTTAGTAGAAACCAGTGTGCCACCACCATTTTTGCCACCAAATTCTTTGAATTCAATTGGGCGATAAGTTGCATTTGAGCAGTTGAATTCATTTAAGCCAATGATTGAACTTACTGGCGCCTTGGTTTGTTGATTTTCTCCAGGCTTCTTGAAATTCAACATTGACATTATTTGGGCTTTGTCACCACTACGTTGCAATGTATCGACGTCTACTGAGACACTCATGAGTTCGTTGTAACCAAGTTCTTGCCAGGCAGCTAGAGCACTCATCATGGGCAAGAGTGAGAGGGTGGTACAGATCGTGATAAATGATAGTTTTTTCATGGCGATTTCTAATGATGAACAGTAATATGCCTATTCTAAACAGGCTCAATGACGCTCAGCTCATTTTTAGCGGTGGTTTAATTCGAGCTGGCGATCGATCTTCTCAGGTTTCATCTGCAAAGGCAGGTACTGCCCATTGGCCCAAAGCGCCTGCATATTGCGATAACGCTGGCTTTGAACCCAGCCCGATTGACCGGTCTGGTAAATAAATAGGGACTTTTCTAGATTCGATAAATCATATATTGCCCGCAAGCTGGGGGCTTGCTTGGTTTCATAGGGATTTGCTGATTTAATCAACTCTAAGCGTCCAACATTAATGGTGTAGTTATCACCCGGAAAAGGAGCTTCAAGATCAAAGATTTTAGCCAAGAAAGGGACTTGGCTAAAGGGGCGGTGTTCGGAGACGGCAATATGGGCTTTACCCCAAACCCAATTCTTGGGGTCATTGCCAAATTGTTTGCTGAGCTGATCTAGGGCCTTATCAAATGCAATATTGGCAGCATCTGCGCAGCTTTCCTTTTGATCGGTCTTGGAGTTGTCACACCAAGAACTATCTGGATTTTGGAGTTGTAACAACAGCGCTTGTCTAAAGCTACGTGGACCATAGTATTGAGTAAACAAATCCCCCAAACGCCCAAAGAGTTGACGCGTCAGTTGATCAGCCCAGGCACTGAAGACGAGCGCTCCAACACTATCCTTCTTCATATCACCATCAAAGTCTTTGGTGAGGAGTTGTACTTGCGCTGCCAGTGGATGCTTAGATTGAATCGATTTAAATAGACCAAGCATCGGTGTATTACCCAGGGAAAGCGTATCTGCCTGCATGGTCTTCATACTTTCCATATTGTGAATATCTTTTGCTTTAATCAACTGAACGATGCGGTCATAACGTGCCGGAAAGTCCCAGTCAGCAGTAAGCGGGTTGGGATTATTGCTTGCAATAATTTCTTGGTTGGCTGTGGCGATCCAACCTTGCTCAGGATTGGTGCTGGCAGGGAGTTGCTCGAACGGTACGTAGCCAGTCCAGTCATATTGCTTGTCCCAGCCTGGTGCTGGCGCAACACCATAAAGACCTTGATACAAAATTCTCTTTGGAGCCATACCCGCAGCCTGGTATGCAATATTACCGTCGAGATCGGCTAACACCACATTTTGCATCGGAGCATAGTTTTGTCGCAAGGCCTTTCTGAACTCATCAATGCTGGTAGCACGATTCATTTCAAGCAGACCAGCGACGGATTGATTTTCATCATCGAGCGCAGTCCAGCGCAAAGCAATTGCAAACTTATCGGTGTTGATGAGGTCCTTGAGTTTTGAAAAACTATCTGAAATCACCGGACCGTGACGTGTCTCTTTAACCAAGAAGCGCACTGGCTCAGCATCCTTGACATCAATAATCTCTTGACGGACCTTAAAGGGGAGTTGCTTATCTGGGCCACGATACATCACGGGATTTTTTGCATCAATCTGTTCGATGTAAAGATCTTGTACATCGGGATTGGTATTGGTGAAGCTCCACGCTAGCTTGTCTGTTCTGCCCAAAATCACTGCTGGAATACCGGGCAGTGTGCCACCAATGACATTGAGGCCAGGCGCCTCAAGATGAGCAAAGTACCAGACAGAGGGTGCGGATAAGCCAAGGTGCGGATCATTTGCTAGGAGGGGTTTGCCAGTATCGGTATGTTTACCGGCAATGGCCCAGTTGTTCGAGCCGATACCTTCCTTGCCACCTGGAAAATATTCCATAGCCATTTTCATGGTCGGACTGATTGGGGCTTTACTTTGCTGCTCTTGCTGTTTTTGCTTATAGATGCCCATGTCTTGATACAACTTGGCAAAGTCCATTTTTGTGACTTGCTCGCCAGAGTCATAGGGCGGCATAACTTCCCAGATCTGTTTAGTGCTGAGATATTGTGAGAGTTCAAAGCGTTGTACCTCACGTTGCCAATTGCCACCCAGATCCAAATCCATCATTAGCATCCAGGCTAGACTATCACTCGGAGTCCAATAGCCTGGTTTTGATGCTGTTAGAAAGTATTCAATGGGTAAAGCCCAACCCAATTGCGCATTGCCGGTATTGACGCCGTCAGCATAAGCTTGCAATAAACGTTTAGCTTCAACCGGGTATCGATCGAACTGTCTCTCAGCAGCATGTTTAATACCCAGGGTTCGTAAAAAGTGATCAACTGGAACGGTTTCGCCCCCAAGAATTTCTGAGAGGCGACCACTCGCAATGCGGCGATTCATTTCCATTTGCCAGGAGCGTTCAGTAGCATGTAAATAACCAAGGGCAAATAAAGCATCAGCTGAATTGTTAGCTTTGATATGGGGAATATCCGCCTCATCAAAAGTAATGAGGACTTTATCGTCTATGCCTCTGAAGCTGCGTTTGCCAGAAATATTAGATTGTGCTGAGAGCAGATAAAACACGATGGCAAATGCAGCGATTGCAAGAGTTGCACCTAAAATCATCAGGGCGACTCTCAAGAAGGGGGTAAAACCCTTGAATTCAAAAAAGCGTTTCATGTTGATAGTTTAGTGGTTTTGAAACTCCTCTTGCTTGTAAGAAGCCCTCTAGACGGGGCTCTACAGAGGAAAACCCCTTCCGCATGCTAAAATTCGCATGTCTTGATTTATTAGCGCGGCAGTTTCTGCTAGTGCGAGCCCGAGTGGTGAAATCGGTAGACACAGCAGATTTAAAATCTGCCGACTCAAAAAAGTCGTGCCGGTTCGATTCCGGCCTCGGGCACCACGGTTGGATATGAGCTTACAAAAGCGCACAATTAACTTCGCATTACAAATCAGCCTGATTGGCTTCGCAGGCGCTTATGCAATCGCCAAAGCAGAAACGATTGCATTTACTTGCGTTCGTTCTGAGGGGGCTTACTCCGAAGCGTATGATCTGAAAATCGTTCTGCCTGATCCCAAAAATCCCAAAGCAAAAGCCAAAGTCTATTTAGATGAGCGCGATCTTGATCAGCGTGACGAGCAGGGCTATCAAGAAGTCAAGAACGTCCAGGTCAACAAAAGTACGGTCTCTTTTTTAACAGATACCTATTTTGAGTCTGAAGTATTTGATGGTGTGAAGTATCCGCCTGGAACAGTCGTGGCAAGCACCACGATCCAACGGGAAACTGGTCAGCTAAAAAGAGTTGAAACGATTAAGGCCGGGATTCTGGCTAAAACTATGGGTGAGGGCACAAAGACCTATACCGAAAAATGTGGGCCAGTAGTTAATCCGGCTCAGTAATAAAGCCCAACTTTGTAAGGCCCGCTCTTTTGGAGGCAGCCAATACCTTAGCGACATAATCGTATTGCACTGATTTATCAGCCCGCAAGTTAATTTCAGGTTGTGGATCTTCTTGCGATGCTTTGTCTGCATTTTCGTTATAGGCTTTTAGGGTAACCGGAGTGCTATTCCAATAGATTTGACCCTTAGCATCAATCGATACTTGAACTGATTCAGGCTTGACTTCATTGCGCACGCTATTGGCTTTGGGCAAATCGACTTTCACTGCCTGCTGAATTACGGGGAGCGTAATGATGAAGATGATCAAGAGTACCAACATGACGTCTACCATCGGCGTCATATTGATCTCCGACATGATGCTATCTTCGTTTTGATCGTTCTGAACGTTAAAAGACATGCTTATTCTCCGGACTTCACGCGTGCACCGGTCACGAAATAAGCCAATAGATCGTTACCAAAGCGATTTAGATCGGCAATTTGCAATTTATTGGCACGATTGATCGCGTTAAAGCTCAGAACTGCTGGGATCGCTACCGATAAGCCGAGTGCAGTCATGATCAAAGCTTCACCGATCGGACCGGCAACTTGATCGATCTGCGCACTACCTGAGCTACTGATTGAAATCAAGGCGTGATAGATGCCCCATACCGTTCCAAATAAGCCTACGAATGGAGCAATCGCGCCAGTTGATCCCAAAAAAGTTAACCCCTTCTGAAATTGCGCCGCCACACCATCGATACTATTTTTGATGCTGCGGGCCATCCACTCAGAGTAGTTCAGAGTTTGGAGTAACTCGCGATGATTGGTGGATTGACTTTGATGGTGGATCGATGCCGATGAAGCTTCCTTAGCAATCTTGTAATAGGGATTAAAGCTGCCATTACTAAAGCTATGGAGACCATCCTCATACGAAGTGGCACGCCAAAAGCGTTCTACTTCAGGCATGAGCTTGCGGAGTTTGCGTAGATCCCAGAGGTGATTAAAAAGAATGACCCAGGTCACGATCGAGCATGTCAACAAAATGATGCCGACAAAGCGCGTAGCGAAGTCACCTGTGATCCAAAGATTAGCGATGCCAAATGGAGTATGCATAAGATTAATTTTTCAGATTGAATTTGATTAAAAGGTTGGTAGAAATTCTGCTAGGTACACCATTGACTAAATACGGCTTGAAACGATAACGTTGCCCGATCTCTTCTGCAGCACGATCTAAGCGAGGAAAATTACTAGAACGAAGTAGGGCGACATCTTCTACATTCCCTGCTTGATCAATAATGAGACGAACCACCACAGCGCCTTGCTCTCCTGAACGTTTAGAGAAGGAAGGGTAGTAGGCATCTGCATCAGGCTCATAAACGACTTCGAGTTTACCAATGTCAGTTTGAATCGGAGTACCAGTTGCTCCTGGCGCAGACGCAGGTGCTACAGCAGCATTGGGCGGGGTGCTGCTTGGAGCCTGTTGACTGCTCTGAGGCGCCGGCGGAGAACTTTGTTGCTGAGTTTGCGGTGGCTTAGGAGTTTGACTGGATTTATCTTGAGTCGTTTTCTCTTTGGGCTGCGGCTTAGGTGATGGCGGGGTTGGTGGCTTAGCGGGTTTTGGGGGAGGCGTTACAGGTTTTGAAGCAGCAGGAGGCGCCGCTGCTGGTGAGACTAGATTCACTGCGACACGTTCTTCGTCTGGAGTATCTGCAGTGAAATGAAATTTCAGAAGACTGAGCAAAGGCAAGCAATGCATCAAGAGCACAATCAAAATGATCGTACGTTCCGTTTTGTTAAACGGCAGATGTGCATCGAGGCGATTGAGTAGAGTTCCCATTAAGACCTTAGATCGCTTAAGAGAGCAGCACTAAGACGATGGGCTTGTAAATCAGTTGACATCAATTCTTCAGCCATTTTCAATAGTTTTGTTTCATCCTTACTGCTTATAAAACAGACTGAGCCAGCATCCGTATTAGCCCAATCCTGCTTTCGAGGATATTTTGCCTCAAGCTGCCGCTTAAGCTGGCGAACTACTGCTTCACTGGTATCTATCAGCGTAATCGACTCTCCCAAGAGCATTCGAATCGATTGCCGCAGAAAAGGGTAGTGCGTACAACCTAAAACCAGAGTATCAGCACCCGCTTCTTGAATCGGTAGTAAATGGGTGGCTAAAAGCTCAAGCGTTTTAGAATCATCTGCAGAGCCTGCTTCAATTAAGGGCACTAAACCAGCCCCAGCCTGTTTAATGATTCGACAGTGAGCAGGTAAGGTGGCAAGTAAGGCATTGAACTTATCGCTATTGAGAGTGGCTTCCGTAGCTAAGACGCCGACAATTCCATTTTGAGTTTGCATCGCCGCAGGTTTGATACCTGGCTCAACCCCAATGATGGGGATCTCACTCAATTCCGTTCGAATCTTCGCAATCGCTTCCGCAGTAGCGGTATTGCAAGCCACCACAATCGCATCACAGCCTTCTTGCACTAAGTGACGACATAGCGCAAGACTTCTAGCGCTGATCCACTCACTGGATTTTTCACCATAAGGCGCGTTAGCAGAGTCCGCTAGGTAGATATAGTCATGCTCTGGCAATTGATGAAGGGCTTCATCCAAAATGGATAAGCCCCCTACACCAGAATCAAATACGCCGATGAGTGCCAAGTCATTGATCCAAAGAGATTACAAGCTTAAGCGATCGTGACCGGGATATTACCGATCTTTGCCGACCACTCTTTAGGTCCTTCGATATGCATCGATAGGCCCTGAGAATCTACTGCGACTGTGACGGGCATATCTTTTACTTCGAACTCATAAATTGCTTCCATGCCTAGATCAGCAAAAGCCAGAACGCGTGACTTTTGAATTGCTTTAGAGACGAGATAAGCTGCGCCCCCAACCGCCATCAGATACGCGGAGTGATGTTTTTTAATGGCTTCAATCGCTACTGGGCCTCGTTCGGCTTTACCAATCATGGCAATAAGTCCAGTCTTTGCAAGCATCATCTCAGTAAATTTATCCATTCGCGTCGAAGTGGTGGGGCCGGCTGGACCAACAACTTCATCTCGGACAGGATCAACTGGGCCAACGTAATAGATTACGCGGTTCTTAAAACTCACAGGAAGTTCTTCACCTTTAGCGAGCATGTCCTGAATGCGCTTGTGAGCAGCATCACGACCTGTCAAAATTTTGCCATTCAATAACAGTGTGTCACCGAGTTTCCAGTTAGCCACTTCTTCTGGCGTAAGGGTATCGAGATTAACGCGTTTGGACTTTTGAGCATCTGGAGTCCAGGTGACAGCAGGCCAATCAGACAAAGATGGCTTCTCAAATACTGCAGGGCCATCACCATGTAAGTGGAAATGAATATGGCGAGTCGCTGCACAGTTCGGAATCATGGCAACGGGTAATGAAGCAGCATGCGTTGGATAGTCCAGGATCTTCACATCAAGTACGGTGGCTAAACCACCTAGGCCTTGCGCACCAATGCCCAGTTTATTGACCTTCTCATAGAGCTCAAGACGGAGTTCGTCAACGCGGTTCTTTGGACCACTAGCGATCAGCTCTTGAATATCAACGGGTCCCATCAATGATTCTTTGGCAAGCAGCATTGCTTTTTCTGGAGTGCCCCCAATACCAATTCCTAAAATACCCGGAGGGCACCAACCGGCACCCATGGTGGGAACGGTTTTCAAAACCCAGTCGACGATTGAGTCAGAAGGATTGAGCATCACCATCTTGGCCTTGTTCTCAGATCCGCCCCCTTTGGCTGCGCAAATTACTTCGACATCATCGCCGGGTACGATTTCATAATGGATGACTGCAGGTGTGTTGTCGCCAGTATTACGACGTTTACCAGCGGGATCTGCTAACACTGAAGCGCGCAAGGTATTGTCGGGGTTGAGATAGGCGCGACGCACGCCTTCATTCACCATATCGCTCACACTCATGCTGGCATCTGCCCATTGCACATTCATGCCAATTTTTAGAAAGACCACGGCAATGCCGGTGTCCTGACACATCGGACGATGACCTTCAGCACACATCCGACTATTCGTCAAAATCTGAGCAATTGCGTCTTTAGCGGCGGCCCCTTGCTCGAGTTCATAAGCACGACCCATGGCCTGAATAAAGTCCTTAGGGTGGTAGTAGGAGATGAACTGAAAGGCATCCGCAATGCTTTGGATGAGGTCGTTTTGTTTGATCTTAGTCATAGTTTTTCACTCAAATTTGTCAGGTTTGCCATATTTTAAGGGTTTGCCATAGAGCAAATCCCCCGTTTTTTCACTTATCTTCTAGGGTCTAGAGGATACATCCCCCCAGAGGCTAATTAGAGTTAATTCATAGAGGGCATTGAGCATGGAACCATTAATGCACGAAAACCGTGTTTTTCACCCACCCGAGGATTTTGTTAAGGGTGCCGCCATTCCTGGCATGGAAGCTTATAACAAGCTTTGTGCCGAGGCCGAGAAAGATTACGAAGGTTTTTGGGGGCGCCTAGCTAAAGAGAATATCTATTGGAAAAAACCCTTTACCAAAGTTTTAGATGAATCCAAACCACCTTTTTATAAGTGGTTTGAAGATGGGCTAACCAATGCCTCTTATAACTGTTTGGATGTCAATATTCAAAAAGGGAATGGCGCTAAAAAAGCGATCATTTTTGAAGCAGACGATGGCACTGTAACCGAGGCCACTTATCAAGATTTACTCGATCGTGTTTGCAAAATGGCCAACGCTTTGCGCAAGATGGGTATCAAGTCTGGCGATCGTGTCATTATTTATATGTCGATGTCAATCGAAGGCATTGTTGCTATGCAAGCCTGCGCACGGATTGGCGCAACCCACTCCGTTGTCTTCGGCGGTTTCTCTGCCAAATCCTTGCAAGAGCGAATTGTTGACGTTGGCGCAGTAGCAGTCATCACTGCTGATGAACAGTTACGAGGTGGTAAAGCGCTGCCTCTCAAGGTGATCGTTGATGAAGCATTGGCCTTGGGCGAGTGTGAAAAAGTCAAAAACGTGATTGTTTATAAACGTACTGGCGGCAATATTCCAATGACTGCGGGTCGTGATTCTTGGATGCACGATGTGGTCGCAAATGAGTCCACTACTTGTGAACCAGAGTGGGTAAGTGCAGAACATCCTTTATTTGTGCTCTACACCTCAGGCTCCACCGGCAAACCAAAAGGCGTGCAACATTCCACTGGCGGTTACCTATTGTGGGCGATTCTGACCATGAAGTGGACTTTTGACATCAAGCCAAGCGATATCTTCTGGTGTACAGCGGATATTGGCTGGGTTACTGGTCACTCATATATTACCTATGGCCCCTTAGCGGTCGGCTGCACTGAAATTGTGTTTGAGGGTGTACCAACTTATCCGAATGCAGGCCGTTTCTGGGACATGATTGCGAAACACCAAGCAACGATTTTCTATACAGCACCGACGGCGATTCGTTCTTTAATCAAGGCCGCTAGCGGAGATGAGTCTATTCATCCTAAGAATTATGATCTTTCTTCACTACGCCTCTTGGGCTCAGTGGGTGAGCCGATCAATCCTGAAGCATGGATGTGGTACTACGAACACGTTGGTGGATCACGCTGTCCGATTGCTGATACTTTCTGGCAAACCGAAACTGGCGGCCACATGATTTCTCCAATGCCTGGTGCAACGCCGATGATTCCTGGTTCATGCACCTTACCATTGCCTGGCATCATGGCTGCGATTGTTGATGAAGCAGGTCACGACGTGCCTAATGGCAGTGGCGGTATCTTGGTAGTCAAACGCCCATGGCCCTCCATGATTCGAACGATTTGGAATGATGCTGACCGTTTCGTGAAGTCGTATTTCCCAGAAGAGCTGGGCGGCACTCTGTATCTCGCTGGTGACGGTGCGATTCGTAATAAAGATACGGGCTACTTCACCATCACTGGTCGTATCGATGATGTCTTGAACGTTTCCGGACACCGCATGGGTACAATGGAAATCGAATCTTGCTTAGTAGCCAATCCATTGGTTGCTGAGGCCGCTGTAGTAGGTCGTCCTGATGATATGACTGGTGAAGCAATTTGTGCTTTCGTAGTTCTCAAAGGGGGCAGACCAACTGGCGATGAAGCCAAGAAGATCGCAACCGAATTGCGTAACTGGGTTGGTAAGGAGATTGGGCCAATCGCAAAACCAAAAGATGTTCGCTTTGGTGACAACTTGCCTAAGACCCGTTCCGGCAAGATTATGCGACGCCTCTTGCGTGTCATTGCTAAAGGTGAGGAGGTCACTCAAGACACTTCCACCCTTGAGAATCCAGCGATTCTGGACCAACTCAAGCAGTCCTTATAAGTCTTTCTAAGACACACCCTTTCGGGAACCGTATAATCGTGGGTTCCGGAAGGGTGGATGAGCGGTTTAAGTCACACGCCTGGAAAGCGTGCGTAGGTTAATAGCCTACCGCGGGTTCGAATCCCGCCTCTTCCGCCAGTAGTATAAAATCCTTGTAAATCAATGGTTTACGAGGATTTTTTTTATTGTTTCAACCCATATTTTCAACCAATATTAGCAAGTAGTTGTTCATGCTGAGAACAAACTACTAATCCCTTTGCCTTTAGCCCCTCCCTTGTAAAAGTTATAAGCCAAAACTTCCTATAGTTTTTTGCTTAATAACCGTTAAAGCAGATAAGTCTCGACTTATCTATTGCTGGGGAGTTGTGTTGCCGCTGAGGTTGCTTATTTCATCTCTAAGTATTTTTATTGCTTATCTTGAGGGTAAGTAGGGTGAACACAATCTTCTCAACTCAAAATACGTCAAACCTCATCTCAAAGACGTCTAGAGACCTCAAAATAAGTTCCACTGTAAATCCCTCTTTGCAAGACTCTAATAAAGTAGTGAAAGCATCTCCGGGGGTGGTTGTAAAGCTTTCAAGCTCTGCAAGTCTTCGTATTGCCTCTATTCCCGCTGCTTCTGCACCATCTACAGTAGATTCTGCTTCTGCAATCAGCACCTACGCTCGCGCCTCAAATAAAAAAACTGTTTCAGCTTTTACTATCTCAGATACCGCGCAAAATATTTTCACAAACCTAGATGCTCTTCAGACCTTGGCTGCTGCTGGAAAGATTGCATCTATCAGTTTTAGTAATGGAACCCCAAAGTGGACTGTTGCCGCATCTAAATTTAAGAGCGATAAAGACATACTTGCAAAACTTATGTCTGCCGTAGAGACGGTTACATTTGCTAAGTCTTTAAGTGCGTATAGAGTAACTCCTGGTTCTTCTGGAGGAGTCACAATTGCGGGTGGAAGCGGAGTAGAGCCAACTTCATTAGCACTTACAACGGCTAAATTTCTTCAATTTAGTGATACTAAAGTAATTGCCAGTAGTGGAAATGCGAATGTTGATGCCATACTCAACATTGGAACGAAATATTGGTGGCAAGGTGGAAGTGCAGCTGTTATTAGCGGAAATAATATTACGACAGGCTTAAATTCTCTGGATTCAGCCAGTTCAAAACATACGCTCAACTATAGTTTTATGGGGGTAACAAAACCTACTCTTGTAACTGGAACTAATGCAGTTGGCTATGCGCCAATGACAGAACCAGAAAAGACGGCAGTACGAGCAGCACTCGACTACCTGTCAACCCTTATTAACGTTACTTTTACTGATGTGAGTAATACCGCCACTACTGCAGATATTAGTTTTGGTCAAAATACCCAAGCTTCTAGTGCTGGGTATGCTAACTACCCCAATGGGAATGGTGCCAATCCTACTAGTTATCTATTCCTTGCTAAGAATCAAGCGACCAACCCACAAGGCTCCTCTTCAAATGGATTTAATTTGGGAACATATGGATGGGAAACAATCATTCATGAAATTGGTCATACGCTCGGCCTTAAGCATCCTGGAAACTACAATGCTGGAGGTGGTGGAACGGTGGGCCCCTATCTTCCAAGTGCGACTGATAATCGCCGCTATTCAAGCATGTCTTATAACGACCCTGTGGCGTCGAAGTCAGTAACTGCATCAGGCAGTCAAACATCCAATAGATATTCTTATGGTTACTCAACAGAGGCGGTTAATCCATCAACTTATGGGCTCTTTGATATAGCAGCCCTTCAGTTTCTGTACGGCGCTAACACGAATTCAACAGCCTCTACAATTACTGCAACGAATAATTACACTGATTTTCAAACAGTTTGGGCGCCTAATGGCGTCCAAGTTGACGCAAGTGCAACAACTACGTCTGATGTTTTTGACCTTCGTGCGGGATCTTTTAGTTCTATAGCTATTAAGTCAAAAACTGTTCAAACGGCGAATATTCAAGCTCAGCTTCAACAAAGTGGTTTAAATTCTGCGAATGCAGCGGCAGCTGCAACTAGCATCATGAAAACTATAGTACCAAACGCAACGTCGATTAATCCTATATATGATGGTTTGAATAATCTTGCACTTAGTTATGGCAGTAAGTACTCTGAAGTTATTGGTGGTTCTGCAAATGATAGTTTTTATGCAAGCAATTATGCTGCTACGATTGATGGAGGTAGCGGAACAAACCAAGTTTGGCTGCCCGGTAGTGCGTCTGATTGGACGTTAACTGGATTGTCTCAGGCAACCTCCAAATCAAACTCGAACGTTGCTTTAACTCTGCGAAATATACAAGCAATCGGGTATTACAATGCCACCACAACATCCATTACTCATTCGGCAGTGGCATAAACAGTAATTTTTAAAATAGGTAGTATTCAATAGATTAAAAATAATCAATATGCACTTAAACCCTTCAATTTTTTTTGGGTATTAGGCATAAATCTAAAATTGCGAATAGGCTAGTAATCCCCTCCAGAACCTTTACCTTCCACCACTTCTAGAACGCATTTAGAAGGGGTTTGGAGATGAAAAAAGTCTGTCTGTATTGTCGAGTCTCAACTACACATCAAACGTCTGAGAATCAACTCATAGAACTTCGAGCAGTAGCAGAGCGAATGGGTTATGAAATCGTCTCAGAGTTCATTGATAACGGCATTTCGGGTGCCAAATCAAGAAAAGATAGACCTGCTCTTGATGAAATGATGAAATTGGCGACTCAAAGAAAGTTTGAGATGGTCATGTGTTGGTCAATAGATAGACTGGGTAGAAGTCTTCAGCATTTAGTCGAGATACTCAATGAATTACAGGCAATGAAGATTGATTTGTTCTTCATGCAACAGGGTATGGATACAACAACGCCTAGCGGTCGGATGATTTTTTCAGTTTTTGGAGCAATCGGGGAGTTTGAACGAAATCTAATTCGAGAGAGGGTAGTAGCAGGTCAGCAAAGAGCAAAGGCAGCGGGGGTTCATATAGGGCGCCCAACCAAAATGAATGATGGCATGAGGTCGGCGATTCAGGTTATGCATAAAAACGGCATGAGTATTCGTCAAATATCCAAATCCTGCAAAGTCGGTATTGGAACGGTTTATTCAGCAATTTCAATCACTGAAAAATAGATTGATTAACGCATCCCAGACGACTTAACTGAACGAATTAAAACATCGATATAAACACTATAAGAGTTGTAACTATCATTTATTACTTTAATAATTGTTTTGTATATACATAAAGTTTCATAACTATATGATTTTATTGAACAATTATTTTCATAAGCAATTAAAGTTTATAAAAATTAAGACGATAAAAGACTTATAGCGCCTACCCTCTATTTGAAGGGGTTAGCGTGCGAACTGCTTCGATAGCTCAGGTCTACGAACCTACTTCGATGTTTTTATTTGATTTACTCACTATTTTTTGGTGAGAGCTTGGCATTAATCATTTTGATGACTTATGCCTTTCATCATGTAAAGCATTGAAAAGGGAATCTGGGTAACACATCGTGAGCACTTTATCGGCATTAGCTCCCACCTTATCGACTCGAGTACAAAATCTCCAGTCTGAAATCAGTTCAGTACAAACTGAACTGGCTAGTGGCTTGCGCACTTTAAATCCTGGAGAGCGTGGTGTTGTGACACGATTGAGTGCTCAAGTGGCGGGATACAACACAGTTCAAAACAATATTGCTTTTGGACAAAATATTGTCGGTGTTGCTCAGACTGGACTAACTAGCATTGCATCGATTATTCAACAAATGCGAGGTTTGGCAACACAAGCAAGTAGTGCTGGGTTAAGTGTGGATGACTTAACCTCCTTAAATACAACATTTCAGTCTTTAAAGACGCAAGTTAGCAACATTGCTAACAGTGCTACCGTTAATGGATCAAATTTGTTAAAGCCATTAATTTTGACCTCACAATCTCAGTCAGATACTTACTTATATATCAATATATTGGGATCCTCGCAAGGTGTGAAGTCGTATAAAGTTGGAGCTAACGGAACGCTTAGCCTTGCCAATAGCGTTGATATTCCTGGTTCTGCATCAATAACAGTTAACCCGGCGGGCACTTATCTTTATGCGGGTTCAGGGTATAACGGAAACACCATTTCTGAGTTTTCAATTGGAATCGATGGCACCCTTACTCCATTGAGTCCTCCTTCAGTCACCGCAGGACTTTATCCCTATGTGGTGACAATAAACCCTGCTGGAACATACGCTTATGTTAATAATGTGAGGGATGGCACCATTGGAATGTATTCAATTGGGAATGATGGTGTACTTTCGCTCTTAAGTACGCCTACTATTGCCACAAATTACCCGCAGTATCCATTGGCCATCACTCCAGATGGTAAATATGCATATTCACCAAATTATATGGCCCGTTCAATTTCAATGTATTCAATTGGGAATGATGGGGTGTTAGTTCCTCTATCGACGCCAACAATAGCAACAAGCACCCTTCCCGCAACAATAACAATCAATCCAGCAGGTACTTATGCATATGTAAAAGATAACTCTGGCGGAAATAATTTATTAACCTTTTCCATAGGCAGCAATGGAGTGCTAACTCAAGTTGATAGCAACATTATCAATGGAATGTTAAAAATTACTATTAATCCAGCTGGAACCCTTGCATACATC
Source organism: Polynucleobacter paneuropaeus (assembly GCF_003261235.1). Classification (NCBI taxonomy): domain Bacteria; kingdom Pseudomonadati; phylum Pseudomonadota; class Betaproteobacteria; order Burkholderiales; family Burkholderiaceae; genus Polynucleobacter; species Polynucleobacter paneuropaeus. The sequence continues at coordinate 570,620 of NZ_CP030085.1, forward strand.
AGCAAGTATATTGGAGGAGTGGGCACGATTGAAATATATTCAATTGGTAATAATGGATCCCTCACTGCTTCAGGTTTGCCTACTGTAACTACTGGTGCTGGAAGTAATCCCAATCTAATTATTAACCCGTCTGGAACTAACGCCTATGCAATGAGCTCTTTGGACAGCAAAATTTATATGTACTCAATCGGATCTGATGGCTCACTTGTGCCATCAGATCCGGCTAGTTTAGGTGTGCAAAATGGCTCACCCGGATCCTTTAGTCCCGCTTTTGTGGTCAAAGAATATCCACCAATACAATCCAATGCATCATCAAGTATCCAGGTTCAAACTAGCATATCTGGGGAAGGTGGTACAACTATTCAAGGTCAGCCCGCAGATGCAACTAGTTTGGGAATCGATACCTTAAATATTCTTAATGTAACTAATGGGAAGGCGGCAATTCAAGCTTTAGTTGCCGCTTTAAACTCGGTTTCGAACAAACAATCTGCATTAAGCGCTTATTCAGTTGGATTAGTTGCCGTGAAAGACTCTGCCAGTAGCCTCGCTATTGGTCTTCAAGGCACGATTGATTCTATTCAAAATATTGATGCTACTGCCTTACAAGCAAAGTTACAAAGTCTTAATAACCAGCAGAGCATCGACTATTACTTAGTAAGTCAAATGAATTCAGCATCAGCTGCCTTACTTTCAATTTTTAGGTAACTTTTTATTAACAGGTGATGTATGAATGAAAATTTAGAATTTTTCAAAGAAACTAAAAATCCATATGTATCTCAATCTAAGAGGTCAATAACGATTCGCCTTGATGAAGACGCTATTGCTTATTTCAAATCAGCATCTGAACGTGTAGGTATACCGTATCAAAGTTTGATTAATCTATATTTACGTGACTGCGCTTCTTCTAATCGGAAGCTGAATCTTCGTTGGAAGTAAATTTTGGATTTTGATTGACTAATACATTCAAAAGCATCAACTTACCGAACACTCTGTAAATCATCAAAAATCATGCTCCTGTTGCTATTAAATCAGGGGCATTTTTTTCGACTTTTTGAACACTCTTTTTCTAATAAAGTTTTCTCTGGCCCAAACTGCAATATCAGTAACTAGAAAACTGAAAATTTTTTAGGAGGCCGGCGTTTTATTCATCGCTTTTCACAATATGAAAAAGTGAAATATTTTTCATATTTTTTGTATTTTTTGGCAACAAGTTACATATATACATATATGAAGCAATAAAAGTAGCATGTGAGACAAGCCCCAAGCCCTTAATTAAATCTCGTAGGAAGTGCGGTAGATTAAGCAACGCCAAGGCAAAATATATGATGAGGAGCGCCGGAAACGATAGGTGCTTTAAATAAAGAAATTCGTTGGGATTGGTGCTCTGAGAAAAAAGCAACACCAGATTGGTTAGAAATCGTTCATGTGGTTCTAGCTAGTTCCCGTTGATTCGCAAAGCAGACGTAAAAGCAACAGGTCAACCCTCTTGCTGAAATCAGGTGCTAGTTACTATTTCAGTTGTCTACATGAAGGTGTCTGGGGATCCTATACTCAGATGTCACTTTGCCGTGACAGGCAAAGTGTATCTAAAAATCCTTCCTCAGATTATCTGGTCTCAATACTACTTTGTGGAGTCATCCAGTAGATTGCTAATAAAAAAATATAAATCATGAACGTAGTGAATATGGAGCGTAGCGACATTTATTAAGACATATTAGGTTGATTTGCCACTATCAATCACCTAATTTCAATTGATATAAATACCTTGTAAGAATCTAGTCATTACGTACTTGTCGCTTATACCAACGGGAGCTTGTGTGAATGATTGGTCTTAGATTAATTCCACAATAAAAGGATCTTTAATGCCAAGTTTTAATATTTCCACAACCCCACATATCCAGTTTCCATTACGTCTTTCACATGAATTGACCAATAGACTGAATCAGACTGCCAAGTCCACAAGAATTCCCAAAACAACATTAGGACGTATTGCTATCAAGTCTTTACTCGATGACATAGAAGAGAAGGGTGTCACCAAAGTTCTGAGTGAGTTGACTGAATGACACCAGATATAACTGCCTTGAAACGTCAAATTGAACAATCTAGACCCAATGAATTGCTTGTCCTCAACGTGAACGCACACGAGAAAAATTCTCGACAAATGTGTCAAAAAGAGATTGATAAATTTATAAAGAAACAGGAAGATTATGTGATTATGGTTATGAAGAAGTAGGAGATTAAGATGAATGTTAGGTATGCCGTTAAATCTAATGGAAAAAATAAACTCATAGAGAGAACTTATTATAAGAAACGAGCAAATATTTTTTATATAGAAAATATCAAATCTGAATTCAATATAATTTCCGTTAATCCCTTAGATTTTTCATCGGGCGGGACCGAGCAATATATTCTATTGTCAGATTTTAAAGATGTAACTTATAGTCGTAGTGTTGAAAAAAGATATTTTTCGAGCGGTGTATCTATTGATGATAAAAAAATTATTAAGAAGTTATCAAATGGCTGGCAATTAGAAGAGAATTTGAAAAAAATCGGGTGGAAGTTCTTTGATATAACAATTAAGGTAGTTGGTGAATCTGAAATTAAGACGGTCCCCTTCAATCACCTTTCTTTGCAGGCCACCGAGAGTGAAATTGCCTATGAAAATTTATCCGAATTGGAGTATATGAATTATGTTAAGAATGGAATTCCTGCAGAAAAATATAACGACATAGCATCCAGCGGTAATTCAGGTTTTTGTGAAACGGATGTTTTATTTGAATTAAATAATGAAGAGGTTAATATTCAAAAGCACCTCGAAAGGGAATTTAAGAAAAAAAATCAAGATGAGCGTTTAATATCAAGATTAAAATTGCCTACTTTAGTGGTAACTCATTTTTATAAGCGGTCGTATGCAACCATCGACATATTTGAGGAATTTGATCCCAAGAAATTAACGCTTGATATTGAAAAATATGTTTATAAAAATGGTGCTAATGGTTATTACTATGCATATCTACCCATATATGATGGTCAAAATTTTGAATTTGAAAGTAGTGGTCTCCATAACTACACAGACATTCTGCTAATAGATTCAAAAGGTAAGATTCACTCGATAGATATTTCTGATTCTAAAGATGATGAAAGTGAATTTGACGATTAATGTCTATAGGGCGTACACAACACTCTTTATTGCCTCTCTCATTACCTCTAAAGAAGCGCCGCCACTATATAACCCGTAGGTAATTCTAGGTTTTTCATGACCTACGATATCTGCTGCAATATTTTCACCAACGCCAGCGTTTTCTAGCATAGTGGTGAAAGTCTTCCTTATTGAATGAAAGACATGACGTGACGAGTATCCTTGCTTTTCTTTTAATCTCCCAAATCGCTTACCAATTGCATTAGACCTATCGCCATATTTGTTCTTTGTTAGACCTGTTAGTAAATAATCATCTTTCGATGCTTCAATTAGTTGTTCAACTCTTTCCTTAATAAACGGATGAATAGGAATAGTCCTTTCGCCTGCTTCAGTTTTTGCATTCACGATAGTGACGCTTTGATTTTGGGTATCTATATCTTTGCAAAGTAGAGAGCAGATTTCCTCTATACGAGCACCTGTATGCATTGCAATCAGCATTAAATCTGCCAAAGTTTTACTCTCATCTAGTGCAAGTTTGTATAACCCAACAATCTCTTTTGGTTCAAATGGCAACCAAGATTGAACTTTGTTTAGTGATTTTGAGTTTGGTTTGCTACTGATTTTAAATTCGGTAGGCACAATAAACGGATTGGGCTCTGAGATTGGCACTTCTTTAATAAATTGAAGATACTTGTAAAAGTTTTTCCCAGAACTAATGATTCTGGTAACTGATGATGCTGATAGTTTGCCAATCCTTGCAATGTCTTTAATCCACCACTCAATATGCTCAGCAGTCATAAAGTTGGAAGTAGGGAATTGCTTAACAATTAAGTCAACATCATTTGACATTTGGTCGATAAACTTTTGCGCTAGACCTCTCTTTTCTTCATGAATCTTCCATTCTTTTGCCACCTCTTCTAAATGCCTATTTTTACCCTTAGCAATACGTTCAAACACTTGAGCATCTATGGGTTTGCGTTCCCTATGTAATCTTGCAACTTCTTCGTCAATCACTTCATCAACGAGATATTTGGGTGAAGATTTAAGTAGTTTCTTAATCTCTTTCGCGGAGTTGATGAGTGGTTCATCTGATTTTGAACGTGCTGACGCAATCTCTGCTTTCCATCCCATAACAAAGACATTTGCTATTGTCTGTGCCAACTTGATATTCTGCTCACCAGTTGTTTTGATGAACTTCTTTTTACCTATTACGTACTGAATATCTTTGGGTACATAAAGAACCGCAAAGTAGGTGTTGTGTCGTTTAACTAGGTATGGAGGAAGAGGGGTCTTTTTAGGCATTTTAGGCTCCTATTAAAAACACTTTAGCATAATTCAACCCATATTTTCAACCCATGCCTCTATTTAAGACATATATATTTATTGACTTTAAAGGCTATTTTCCTATAATCGGAACATCCCGCCCCTTCCGCCACATTCAATTAATCAGACCCCCTAAGCTTCCATGAAATCTTTTTCCATCGGTAAGTGCTTTGGGGTTTTGTCTTTCTGGCTTCTGCTCAATCACCCTATTGCTGCACAAACTACTTCGGTAGCTGTTGCGGCCAATATGAAAGACGCTTTCACTGCAATAAATAGCGCATTCATTGCCAGCGGCAAACCCGAATTGCGAATTGTTTATGGTTCATCCGGTAACTTTGCATCCCAAATTATGAATGGCGCTCCATTCAATCTATTGATCTCTGCAGATGAAAATTATCCACTTGAGTTATTTAAGAACGGCAAGACAGTTGATGCAGGCAAGGTCTATGCGGTTGGAAGATTAGCAATGCTAACGAAGAACTCAAGTGGCATCAAATTCAATCCAGACGCAAAACAGGACAAAGCAGAATTAGCACGAGTAATTAGCAAGGCCAACAAGATTGCTATTGCTAAACCTGAGCTTGCTCCTTATGGTAGGGCAGCAGTGGAGCATCTCAAAGCCATCGGATTGTGGGAGCTGGCTAAAGACAAATTGGTCTATGCAGATAATGTTGGCATGGCAACGATGTTTGTCTCAACCGGTGCGGCTGATCTGGGATTTACCTCCTTATCACTTGCCAAGTCGCCTGAGCTTTTAAAAGATACAAGTTATCTAGAGCTTGAGGAAACTTGGTATGCCCCAATTAAACAAAGAATGGTCTTGATTAAGGGCGCGCCACCAGAGGCCAGCGATCTTTATCAATTTATGCAATCTACTAAAGCAAGACAGATTCTGATCCAATACGGCTATAGCCTGCCTGGTAATCAACCATAGGCCTTAATAAGACTGGTATGAGTTATTGATCTAAGAGTATATGCAAAGGGGTATGAAACACCTCTCAATTTATAGTAAAGTTAATTTTTAGTATTTGTTACCTGGAGATCGTATGTCCCTCAGAATTAATGATATTGCCCCAAACTTTAAAGCCAAGACTACCCATGGCGAGATCGACTTCCATAACTGGATCGGCGATTCTTATGCGATTCTGTTTTCTCATCCAAAAGATTTCACGCCCGTGTGCACTACCGAGTTGGGTTACATGGCTAAGATTGAAGAAGAGTTCACGAAACGCAATACCAAGCTGATTGGTTTGTCGATTGATCCAGTTGAGAATCATAGTGGCTGGGCAAAAGATATTGAAGAGACGCAAGGTCACCCAGTCAAGTACCCCATGATTGGTGATACTGATTTAGCTGTTGCTAAGCTCTACAACATGTTGCCTGCTGGTGAAGTAGCTTCTGATGGCAGAACTGCTGCAACAAATGCTACTGTACGATCGGTATTCATCGTTGGCCCAGATAAAAAAATTAAGCTGACCATGACTTATCCAATGACCACCGGCCGTAACTTTAATGAGATTCTGCGCGCACTCGATTCGATTCAGTTGACCGCAAAACATAAAGTGGCTACACCCGTGAATTGGAATCATGGTGAGGATGTGATCATCGCTGGCTCTGTTTCAGATGAGGATGCGAAGACCATGTTCCCTGAGGGCTGGAAAGCACCTAAGCCCTACTTACGTATTGTGAAGCAACCTAAGTAAGCATCAAACAACAGCCCAATTTGGGCTGTTTTACTATCTACGCTGATCTCATGACCCAAAGTAAGTCTTATACACAGATTCAAGTCGGCGCAGTATTGCTAGCCGCAGGCGAGGGTAGTCGCATGGGCAATATTCCGAAGTGTCTTATTAAGCTTGATGGCTATTCACTTTTACAAAGACAATTGCTTGCCTTAACAGAGGCTGGTGTTGATGAGATAGTCCTAGTGACAGGCTACTACCATAGCGAGGTAGCGCAAGAGCTCAAAATATTAGACGTAACTTCTTCGCTTCGAGTGGTGCGGAACGAGCATGCCCAAGAGGGTCAAGCAAGCTCGGTACGACTCGGGATTGAAACTCTGGGTGGTGATCTTGATGCAGTGATCATGACGCTATCTGATCAGCCTTTGATTGAGTCTCAAGACATCAAAGCACTGATAGCGGCTTTCAAGAAAAGAGCTGCCGGTGAAATTATTTTACCAATGTTTAATGGACAAAGAGGCAATCCCATTATTTTGAGTGGCTCAGTCATGAAAACCATTCTGGCATCAGGAAAAGAAATGGTATGTCGTAATTTCATGGATCAACATCCTGAGTTAGTGAACCAATGGCAAACCCAAAACGATCACTATGTGGTGGATATTGATACACCTAAAGATCTAGAGTTACTCTCAGCACAGAAGGGCTGGACCTTTAGCCTGCCAAATTCCGATAAAGCCTAGGAATCGGATTATTATTTCCTTCTATGGAAAACCTAGACCTCATCGTATTGAGAGCGCTACTGGATTGGAGAAGCGCCGGTAAAAAAGCGCTACTAGCAACAGTAGTAAGAACCTGGGGCTCATCTCCCAGACCGGTTGGATCCATTATGGCTTTGTGTGAGGACGGTAGTGTGGTCGGTAGTGTCTCGGGTGGCTGCATTGAAGATGATTTAATTCGGAACTTCGGTGGACTCAAGGATTTTCCGCTCGAGAAACAGAGTGCACCTCAGTTTCTAAAGTATGGTGTGACAGCAGATGAGGCTCATCGCTTTGGCCTGCCTTGTGGCGGCACTTTAGAGATCCTGCTGGAGTTCAATGTTGCTATAGAGCCTTTGACCCAACTCATTAGTGAGCTCACTAGCGGCAGGTTAGTTACGCGTCATACCGACCTCAAAACCGGCGCAGTCACTTTAAAGGTGATTGCTCAGCCTGAAGCGCTATCAATTAATGAGACAGTGCTGAGCAATACCTTTGGACCCGAATACCGCATGCTCATTATCGGTGCAGGACAGTTGTCAGAATATCTGGCAACCATGGCCTTATTTAATGGCTTTAGCGTGACTGTTTGCGATCCTCGCGAAGAGTATCGTGGGAACTGGAAAGTTACCGGCGTTACCCTAAGCTCACAAATGCCTGATGATCTAGTGCAAGAGATGAGGTTGGATAGTCGTAGTTGCGTGGTGGCGCTGACCCATGACCCCAAGCTAGATGACCTTGCCTTATTAGATGCACTTCAGACCAAGGCCTTTTATGTGGGCGCAATTGGATCCCGCAGAAATAGTGAAGCACGACGCCAAAGAATGATTGAGCATTTTGGATATACCGAGGAGTCGATTGCTAAACTCAAAGGCCCAGTTGGAATCTACATTGGCAGCAAGACACCCCCAGAAGTAGCGGTGAGCGTGATGGCTGAAATATTGGCAGTCAAGAATGGAGTCACTCTGCCACAGTCTGCACAAGTGAGTTATGCAAAGGAGTTGCTATGAAACTGTTGAGTAAGGCGCTTTTGATCATTTCGGCTAGCCTCGTTTTTATTCCTGCGCATGCAGAAGAGGCGTGGCCCAATCATCCTGTGAAATTTATCGTTGGCTTTGGCCCGGGTGGTGCAAATGATCTTGTAGCCCGAGTCGTTGCTGAAGGGGTATCCAAACAACTGAATCAAACGGTGATCGTTGAGAATAAGCCGGGAGCAGGATCTACCCTGGGTGCCGATATCGTGGCCAAAAGCGCACCAGATGGCTATACCTTTTTTGTGAGCGCTGGCGGCATCATCACCAATCCGATGATCAAGTCTTCGATGCCATACAAAGAGGGCGACTTGGTGCCTGTGGGATTGCTGACGATTAGTCCCTCGATCATCGTGGTCTCAAGCGATTCAAAGATAAATAATATTAAAGATTTATTGGCCCAAGCCAAAGAGCCTAAAGGCCTGAATTTTTCTACCGCAGGCACCGGCAGTACGCCGCACTTTGTCGCTGAGATGCTCGCCATCAAAGGAGGCGGTAAGTATGAAATCATTCCTTACAAGAGCGGCTCCGAAGGCATGGTGGCTGTGATCTCCAATCAAGTCGATGCAACCTCTGAAGCCAGTGTGGTGGTGATTCCGCAAATTCAGGGTGGTAAATTAAAACCGATTGCTTCTACTTGGAATAAACGCATAACAGCATTGCCTAATGTCGCAACAGCCAAAGAGCAAGGCTATCCAGAAATCTTTATTGGGCACTGGGCCGGTGTCTTTGCTCCCAAAGGCACGCCTGACCTTATCTTAGATAAAATGAATCAAGCGATTAACGCAGCATTGAAGACGGCTGCAGTTCAGAGTCGTCTCATTCCTCAGGGTATTGAGCCGACACCCGGAAGTCGAGTTTCCTTCGCCAAATTTTTAGCTGATGAGAAAGCCCGACTCGAGCCGATTGTCAAGCGCGCGAATATGAAGGAAGATTAATTACAGAGGTTTGATCTGTAGTTTTCTGAATTTCACTACACCGCCGGCAGATTGCAGGGCAATCGGGCCTTGGCTAAATTTAGCGTCTTGCCCATCGGCTACGGTGACCTCGCCGTTCATCACAACCTTGAAGTGAGAGCCATTTGCGGTGATCTCAAAAGTATTCCATTTGCCAGCTGCCTTAGGTACAGGGCTCACTTTGGCAACATCCACAATAGCACCGGTCGCGTAGTTTTGATCAGGACGCTTATCAAAAATATTGACTTCGTAAGCGTTATCCGAAGTGACCTTGGTGCGATCTTGGCAGCGTAAAAAGATGCCGCTATTCGCATCTTCATTTGCCCAAAACTCAGCCCTAATGATGAAGTTTTTGTAGGATTGATCAGTGATTAAGTACCCCATTGCTTTATTACCCTCAACGATGCCATTTCCAACTACCCAGCTTCCGTTACCAATAATGCTCCAACCATTTAGGCTTTGGCCGTCGATCAGATTGATAAAGCCATCTTTGTCTACCTTCGATTGGGCTAAGGCCCCAGCGTTGATCAACCAGGTGAGGGCAAAAAGGGCCAGGGTGTTCCGTAAGTTACCTTTAAACATTTCAGTCTCCATTTTTAATCATTCGATATGCTTTCAAGATAGCTTATGTTCCTGAGCTTTTGTCGCGTAGGCAAGTAGGCATTACGCTAGCTTTCCTAATTCTGAATGGGCCTTGAGAATCGAGTAGACTTCACTTATGAAGAATTTCCTTCCACTACTATTGACCACACTTACTGTGTGCCTTTGCTTAAGTGCTTGCGGTACCGTTGAATCTGCCGCTCAAGATGACTGCACCTCGATTGGCTGGCAAGTAGGAACCCCGGGCTATGAGCGCTGCTTTAAGTCTCGAGTGAATGAGCGGAATATGGACTATTCCAATCCGCCTGGCGACCAACCAAGACCCTCTCTCTTATAAGGGTTAACCCTGAATTCTAGATCCGACTTCTTGACCTAAGTCAGATCTCCAAAAATTAAAAAAATGCTAGGGCAGGCAAGCCTGTCATATATCGGCAATAATTTAGTCTGTTTAAACCCAGTGCCAAATATATCTAATAAAAATGGCACGACAAAACAGATACCTAAAGACCGCACAATATGAATCATCCAAAGCCCTCTGATGCAGTTAAAGCAGTTGCTATTGCAACCGCTGATGATCTAAGAGAGACCATTCGTCGCAAAAGTAAATTAAAGGGCCGTCAGGCTGATGAAACTTCTTTGCAAGAAGTGCGAATGTTGATTGGTAATGGACCACATCGTCGTGATCTCTTGATTGAATATTTACACAAACTGAATGATGAATATCGTGCCCTGCATGATCGTCACATGGTGGCCTTGGCAAAGGAAATCAATATTCCAATGGCCGAAGTTTATGAAGTGGCTACTTTTTATCACCACTTTGAAGTTGTGCGCGGCAATGATCCCGTAGCAGATATCACCGTCCGAGTATGCGATGGTGTCTCTTGCGAATTGGCTGGTGCTAAATCCCTACTCGAAAAACTCCCAAGCATTTTGGGTAATCCAAAGGTCAAAGTCATTCCAGCGCCTTGCGTGGGCCGCTGTGAGCAAGCTCCCATTGCAGTAGTACATCAACATCCAGTCTTATTTGCGACTCTGGACAAAATTAATGCCGCAGTTAAAAACAATATGGTGACTCAGCCCATGCCTCGCGATGATGGGCAGTTTGATCCAGCGGCTCTGGCAGAGAAGAGTGTTTCACCTCAGGGCGCAAATCAATTGCTCTCGCCAAACTATGTCGGATTTGAGGCTTACAAGGCTAAAGGGGGTTATGCATTAGCCAAAGAAGTCGCTGAAGGTAAGCACAGTGTTGAGAGTGTCATCAAAGCGATGGAGAATTCAGGTTTGCGCGGTCTGGGTGGCGCCGGCTTCCCAGCTGGACGCAAATGGCGCATTGTTAAAGATCAACCAGCTCCAAGACTCATGGCTGTCAATATTGACGAAGGTGAGCCAGGCACATTCAAGGACCGCACTTATCTTGAGCGCGATCCTCACCGCTTCCTTGAAGGTTTATTAGTAGCGGCTCAAGTGGTTGGGATTGATGCTTGCTATATCTACTTGCGTGACGAATATCACGGTTGCCGCGAACTGCTCGAAGCAGAACTGGTCAAGCTCAAAGCAAACCCACCTTGCAAATTGCCTTTAATCGAATTGCGTCGTGGCGCTGGTGCTTATATCTGCGGAGAAGAATCCGCCATGATTGAGAGTATCGAGGGTAAGCGTGGCGAGCCCCGCATGCGTCCTCCTTACATCGCACAAGTTGGTTTGTTTGGTCGTCCTACCCTTGAACACAATATGGAAACCCTCTATTGGGTGCGCGATATTGTGCAGCGTGGCCCAGATTGGTTTAGTGCCTTTGGTTTAAACGGCCGCAAAGGATTGCGTAGCTTTAGCGTCAGCGGTCGTGTGAACTACCCTGGTGTGAAATTGGCACCTGCCGGTATCACGATTCAGCAACTGATTGATGATTACTGTGGCGGTATGCAAGACGGTCACAAGTTCTATGGTTACTTGCCCGGCGGAGCATCGGGCGGTATCTTGCCAGCCACTATGAATGACATTCCGCTCGACTTTGATACCTTACAGCCCTATGGTTGTTTCATTGGTTCAGCCGCAGTGGTGGTCTTTAGTGAAAAAGATCGAGCACGCGATGTGGCGCTGAACGTGATGCGCTTCTTTGAACACGAGAGCTGTGGTCAATGTACGCCTTGCCGCGTTGGAACTGGTAAAGCAGCCCAACTCATGGAAGCCAAATCTTGGGATCAAAGTACTTTAGAAGATCTCGCTACGGTGATGGTCGATGCTTCGATCTGTGGTTTAGGTCAAGCCGCTCCCAATCCGATTCGTTGCACTAATAAATATTTCCCGAATGAAGTCGCATAAGGAAGTTACTTAAAGAGAAAACGGGAAGACACAGAATATGAACGCACCTACTAATCCAAAAGAACTACAACTCCAAACAGTCGAGTTCAAGCTTGACGGTAAGACCATCGTTTCTTACGAAGGCGAGACCATTCTCAAGGCAGCTAAGCGCCATGGTATTGATATTCCCCATCTGTGTTTCAAAGATGGCTATCGCGCAGACGGAAACTGTCGTGCTTGCGTAGTTGAAATCAATGGTGAGCGCACCTTGGCCCCTAGTTGCTGCCGAAGTGCGACTGCTGGGATGGAAGTGAAAGCCAATAGCGAACGCGCAGTGAAGAGTCAAAAACTGGTCTTGGAGATGTTGCTCTCCGATATGCCAGACGAAGGATTTAAATGGGTAGGAGACACTCCCGCAGAGGAGAAAAAGCAGCAACACGGTGAACTTAGCACTTGGGCTACTCGGATGGACGTTACCGTGCGTCCTGAGCTCAAAGCCATCCGTCGCGAACAAGTGGGCGCTGATTACTCACATCCAGCGATGGCGGTCAATCTCGATGCCTGTATTCAATGTAATCGTTGCGTGCGCGCTTGCCGTGAAGAGCAGGTCAATGATGTGATTGGTTACGCTAATCGCGGTCATCACAGTGAGATCGTATTTGATCTGAATGATCCAATGGGCGACAGTACGTGTGTGGCTTGCGGCGAATGTGTCCAAGCTTGCCCAACTGGTGCTTTGATGCCTAAGGGTTTGATCGGCTCACAAACCGTCGATGCGAAGGTGGATTCGGTATGCCCATTCTGCGGTGTCGGTTGTCAAATTACATATAACGTTAAAGATGACAAGATCGTTAGCGTTGAAGGTCGTGATGGCCCAGCCAATCACGAGCGTTTATGCGTCAAGGGTCGTTTTGGTATGGACTACATTCATAGTCCACAACGTTTAACCAAACCCCTGATTCGTAAAGCGGGTGTTCCTAAAGATGAAACCGCGACCCAAGATCCCCAGAACTGGTCTGAGATTTTCCGTGAGGCGACTTGGGAGGAGGCCTTAGCGTTTGCTTCCGGTGGTCTGAAGAAACTCAAAGATCAATACGGTAATAAGGTGCTGGCTGGCTTTGGTTCTGCTAAGGGCAGTAACGAAGAGGCCTATCTTTTCCAAAAATTAGTGCGTACTGGCTTTGGTAGTAATAACGTCGACCACTGCACACGCCTATGCCACGCATCTTCTGTTGCGGCATTGCTTGAAGGCGTTGGTTCGGGCGCCGTTAGTAACCAGGTGAATGATGTTGAGCACTCAAGCATGATTTTGTTGATTGGCTCAAATCCAACTGCAAACCATCCGGTTGCAGCAACCTGGTTTAAGAATGCAGCTAAACGCGGTACAAAGATTGTGCATGCGGACCCCCGTATGACCGATATCAGTAAGCATGCTTGGCGTAAATTGCAGTTTAAGCCCGGCACTGACGTAGCCATGCTTAATGCCATGATTTATACGATCATTGAAGAGGGCTTAGTCGATCAAAAGTTCTTGAATGATCGTGCTAACAACTACGAAGCTCTCAAAGAAAATATTAAGGGCTACAGTCCAGAAGCAATGGCACCGATTTGCGGCATTCCACCAGAAACTTTGCGCGAAGTGGCTCGTGAGTTTGCAACGACGAAGTCAGCGATGGTTCTTTGGGGCATGGGCATTAGCCAACACGTCCACGGAACCGATAATGCGCGTTGCTTAATCGCTTTGGTCAGTATTACTGGTCAGATTGGTAAGCCAGGCTCTGGCTTGCACCCACTGCGCGGACAAAATAACGTGCAGGGTGCGAGTGATGCTGGACTCATTCCGATGATGTTCCCGAACTATCAACGTGTCGATAACGAAGCAGCGCATGCTTGGTTCGAGAAATTCTGGGATACCCCATTAGATAAGAAGCCCGGTTACACCGTAGTAGAAATCATGGGCAAGATTTTGGCTCCAGATAGTGATCCCGATAAGATTCGCGGCATGTATGTCGAGGGTGAGAACCCAGCGATGAGTGATCCAGATTTGAATCACGCGCGTCATGCATTGGCAACTCTTGAGCATTTAGTTGTTCAAGACATTTTTATGACCGAGACAGCTTTGCTTGCGGACGTAGTTCTGCCAGCCAGTGCCTGGCCTGAGAAGGTTGGTACGGTTAGCAATACCGACCGTATGGTGCAGATGGGTAAAAAAGCGATTAATCCTCCCGGTGATGCAAAGCCGGATTTGTGGATCATTCAGCAAATCGCTAAAGGTATGGGCTTGAACTGGAACTATCAAGGTCCTGACGCGGGTGTCGCTGAAGTCTATGAAGAAATGCGTCAAGCAATGCATGCAGCGATTAGCGGCATTACTTGGGATCGTTTGGAGCGTGAGTCCAGTGTGACTTATCCATGCTTAACTCCAGAAGATCCAGGTCGTCCAATCGTATTTAATGACCACTTCGCAACTTTGGATGGCAAAGTCAAACTTGTACCAGCAGATATTATTCCTGCGAACGAGCGTCCTGATGCTGACTATCCATTTGTATTGATTACGGGCCGTCAGTTAGAGCATTGGCATACCGGAAGCATGACCCGGCGTGCCACTATTTTGGATGCGATCGAGCCAATGGCTACCGTCTCCATGAATGGTGAAGATATGACTCAGCTTGGCGTTTCTGCTGGTGATGTGATCACTGTTCAGTCTCGTCGTGGTGAAGTCGGTATTCACGTGCGTAGAGATGATGGCACACCTCGTGGTGTGGTCTTCATTCCGTTTGCTTACTATGAAGCAGCTGCGAATATGATGACCAATCCTGCCCTAGATCCATTTGGCAAGATTCCGGAATTCAAGTACTGCGCAGTCAAGGTAGTCAAAGGCGGTAAGGCTGCTGTAGTTCTAGGTTACGGTACCAACGATCCTGAGCGTCAGACAGTAGTGGCAACGTCTTAATTGGCCACCACATTGAAAGAGCCGCCTACGGGCGGCTTTTTCGTTTAAAGACCCTTATTTCTATATTACTACTTTTGTAGTAAAATAAGCTTATCGATAGGAGGTCTTATGGGAATGCCAGTAAGAATAGAAGACGACTTGTATGAGTTAGCGAAATCAGAGGCTAAGTCTGAGCATCGAACAATTGCAGGTCAAATAGAGTTTTGGGCCAAGGTTGGTCGTGCGGCGATAGATAATCCTGACCTCCCGGTCGGATTTATTACTGAGGCCTTAGCATCACTTGCAGAGCCTAGGGAGTACGGAACACCATTTATTCCAAGATCTAGGAAGGTTTAATGGCTCACTCGGTGATCCAGATGCGCCGCTTCGCCAGGCAGTATAAGAAGCTAAATGATAATGTCGCAAAAGATGTTGATAAAGCAATAGATCAGATTGCAAATCAACCATCATTAGGCGAAAAGAAAAAAGGTGAATTGGCTGATCTGCGAGTCTATAAATTTAAAAGTAAATCTCAGCTATTTCTACTGGGTTACTCGGTTAATAATGGACTCAGACTAATATATCTTGAGGCCATAGGTCCTCATGAAAACTTTTATAGAGACCTCAAAAGGTAGTTCAACGGACTTTCTGATAGACCTATAGAATTAAGCCCTTATGGCCAGTACTCAACCCTCTTCAAAAAATCCATCTACTCAAGCTGAGTTACCCGTTCTGATTATCGGAGCAGGTCTTGCAGGCTTAACTGTGGCCTTACATATGGCTGAGTCTCAGCCCGTGATCGTGATGGCAAAGCGCGGCTTAGGTGAAGCGGCAACGGCATGGGCGCAGGGCGGTATCGTGGGTGTAGTGGATAAAGAACACGACAGTATTGATTCACACGTAGCTGATACTTTAGATGCAGGCGCCGGCTTGGTAGTGGAATCCACCGCACGCTACATCGCAGAGGAAAGCGCTAAGGCAATTGAGTGGTTAGTGGAGCAGGGCGTTCCCTTCACCGCTGATGAAACTGGTCCTATGGGTTTGCATTTAACCCGCGAAGGTGGTCATAGCCATCGTCGTATTGCCCATGCGGCAGATGCCACAGGCAAAGCAATTCATGAAGTCTTGCTTGATAAAGCGCGAGCACATACCAATATTCAATTACTAGAGCATTGGATAGCCCTAGATCTCATTACTAATCGCCAGCTAGACCCAAAGACAGTTCGCAATAAACCCAATCGTTGCTATGGAGTCTATGCGCTTGATATTAAGAATAATCGTGTAGAAACGATTGCTGCTAAATCAGTAGTCCTAGCAACTGGTGGAGTAGGTAAGGTCTACCGTTACACCAGTAACCCAGATACTGCTACTGGTGATGGTATTGCCATGGCTTGGCGCGCGGGTTGCCGAGTAGGTAATATGGAATTTATTCAGTTTCATCCAACGTGTTTGTATCACCCGAGCGATCGCACCTTTTTGATTACCGAAGCGATGCGGGGAGAGGGCGGCCTATTGAAGCTACCAAGTGGCGAGCGCTTCATGCCTGAGCACGATGAGCGTAATGAATTAGCCCCGCGTGATATCGTCGCTCGCGCCATCGACTTTGAAATGAAAAAGCATGGCCTTGACTATGTACATCTCGATGCAACCCATCTGGGCGCAGATTTCATTAAAGAACACTTTCCCATGATTTATGCCCGTTGCTTAACACTGGGCCTAGACATCACCAAAGAACCGATTCCGGTAGTGCCGGCAGCACATTACACCTGTGGTGGTGTGGTAACTGATCTTAAAGGGCGCACCGATTTGCCAGGACTTTATTCTGTGGGTGAGGCAACCTATACCGGCCTGCACGGCGCTAATCGTCTGGCCAGCAACTCACTACTAGAGTGTGTGGTGATTGGTAAAGCTGCTGCACAAGATATCTCAGAAATGAAGAACGTTAATCTTCCTAATTTACCCTTGTGGGATGAGAGTCAGGTTGATGATGCTGATGAGCAAGTCGTCATTGCCCATAACTGGGATGAGCTGCGTTCTCTGATGTGGAACTATGTTGGAATCGTGAGAACCAACCGTCGCCTAGAGAGAGCGCTACACCGTATTAAGTTGTTACGCTACGAAGTACAAGAGTATTACGCTAACTTCAAAGTATCGAGAGACTTAATCGAACTACGCAATCTGCTCGAGTGCGCAGAATTGATTGTCAGATCCGCTCTGATGAGAAGAGAGAGTAGGGGTCTGCATTACAGCCGTGATTACCCAGGTACTTGGGCGGTTTCATATCCGACTATTTTGACTCCACAAGCTGAAGGTATCGAGAATACCCCTGAGACCTAGTCTTTGGTGATAAGCTTGGCCTCATCAAGCGGAGATCGGTATGGCTAGTATTCAGGAAGACATCGCGGAGCATCTATCAGCGGCTTATCAAACAGTAGTTGACGAGCTCAAAAGTTGGTATGAGCATGCCAAGGAAATTTGGCCCTTTCTGCTACTGTTGCTGATTGCCCTCATCACTTTAATTTACTTTGCCAAGCCTGCTCCACCTACCACTGTCTACATGGCTACGGGAGAGGGTTCATATCGAATTCTCGGGGAAAAGTACCGTGAGTACTTCAAAAGAAAAGGCATTGATCTTCAGTTATTCCCAACCAGCGGTTCAAAAGAGAATCTCAATCGCCTGCTTGATAAAAATGACCCTATTCAGGTAGCGTTTGTACAATGCGGGATGATTTCTGAAAACCAGAAAAAGGGATTGCTGACCCTCGGTAGCATTGATTATGAGCCTGTCTGGTTCTTTTACCGTAATGATACTTTTAGCGATAACCGTTTAGTAGATAAGAAGAAATTAGAAAATGCACGGATTGGTCTTGGGCCAGACACCGAGGCATTCAATGTCCTGCAGCTCAATGGCTTGCCTCGCTTAAGTCCTAACTATCTTGTTAGCTCAAATCTTGAGGGGGAGCAAAAACTGTACCGAGGTGATCTCGAAGCTTTACTAGTGGTTGATGGTTATGATTCAGCGATTGTGCAGCGTTTGATTCATCATCCCAATATTCATCTGGTGTCCTTCAAGCGTGCTGATGCTTATGTTCATCTGTTGCCGTACTTTGAGAAGCTCTCCATCCCTATGGGTGGTTTTAATATCGAGACCAATTCACCAGACCATGAGATTGATTTGATTTCAACAACCACAAATTTGCTCATTGATGAAAATTTACATCCGGCTATCCAACTTTTACTCTTGGAAGCTGCAACTGAGATTAATGGTGCCCGCACATATTTCTCAAAGGCGGGCGATTTTCCCGCGTACTTGAATAGTGAATTACCCCTCAGTAAAGAGGCGCGCTATTTCTTCGACAAAGGTCCGCCCACGCTCATGCGCTATCTGCCTTTTTGGTTAGCAGAATTCTTGGAGAGAATGTTTCTGCTTTTATTACCATTTGCTGCCTTTGCTTATCCTATTATTCGGGCGATTCCAAACTATCGACTGAATTTGGCGCGCAAACAAATTGGTGGTATGTATAAAGAGTTAGATGCTTTCGAGCATCAAACACTCAGTCAATTTGACCCTCAGAAGCGTCAGGAGTATTTAGAGAAGCTCAATGAGATTGAAGTGAGAGCATTGATGTCAAAGGCTAGCAAGATTGCTACCGCTGACTGTTACACCCTCAGAAACAATATTCAATTTATCCGAGATGCGATTGAAAAAGAAATGATCTATCAGAGCTTGAGTGCAGAGCGTAAATCAGATTTGAGTGACTAGATATAGCCGTGATTACCCAGGTACTTGGGCGGTTTCATATCCAACAATTTTGACCCCTCAAGCACAAGACTCTGAGTAGATTAAGTCAAGTTAAGCGCGAGCTTTACTAGTGGGTTTTGTATGCAGACTCAGACCAAGAGCTGCCAGCACCTTTAATACAGTATCAAACCCCGGTATTCGATCGCCAGACAAGGCTTTGTAAAGGCTTTCCCTTGAGAGCCCGGATTCCTTAGCTACCTGAGCCATTCCTTTTGCGCGCGCTATATCACCAAGCGCTCTTGCTATAAACGCCGCATCCCCATTGGATTCTTCAATACATGCTTGTAGATAAAGCGCCATTTCCTTTGGGGTACGTAAGTGCTCCACTACATCATAAGGACTGATAATTGTCTTTTTCATCTCATTGCCTATATGTTTTTGGCTAAATATTTTGCAATCTGAATATCTTTAACCTGAGTTCTTTTATTGCCCCCGATAAGTAATAGATACATCACATTCTCATGTTTTGTGTAATAAATCCTGTAGCCAGGCCCAAAATCAATCTTCATCTCAAAGACTTTACTGCCAACGGATTTTGTATTTCCTGGGTTTCCTTCGGCTAAACGTTTAATTCTGGCTTGAATTTTTGCTCTTCCCATCAAATCATGAAGAGAGTCTAGCCAGGCTTTAAATTCTTCTGTTTTCCTTATTTCAAGCATGCATTAATGTAGCCAATAGGATACATTAAATCTGTAGGAATGGATGTAATTTAGATGGGAGCTTACTGAAAAAACTTAAAGAATCCGCATCGAGAAATCGACTGCAGCTATATCTTTCGTTAGCTTTCCTAAAGAGATGCGGTCTACACCAGTGGCAGCAATCTCCCGAATCTGTTCTAGATCAATGCCACCTGAGGCTTCCAGTAATGCGCGGCCATGATTAATTGAGACGGCCAATTTCATCTGAATGGGATTGAAGTTATCTAGCAGAATGCTTTTAGCTCCAGCAGCTAAGGCTTCATCGAGCTCAGCTAAGTTCTCCACCTCAATCTGAATATCCACACCCGCATTCAGAGCGACAGCAGCCTGAAGGGCTGCAGTGATACTACCTGCGGCGGCGATATGATTCTCTTTAATCAAAATACCGTGCCACAAGGCAAGCCGTTGATTTTGGCCGCCACCTACTCGGACAGCATACTTCTGGGCCTGACGTAAGCCTGGAATAGTCTTGCGAGTATCCAGCACAGCACAACCATTGGGATTGGGGCTCACACCGGCAATCGCATTTACGTACTCACGGGTGAGAGTAGCGGTAGCCGATAAAGTTTGTAAGAAATTAATACAGGGGCGCTCAGCAGAAAGTAAGGCTTGAGAGTCTGCTTCAATATCGCATACCAAGGTATCGGGCGCCATTTCATCGCCTTCGAGGTAATGCCAGGTAATCTTAGCTGAAGGATCTAATCTTTTTAGCGCACCCTCAAACCAATCGACTCCACAGAGCACCGCTTGCTGTCGAACGAGCAGTTGGGCATGCACCTTTTTTTGGGGAACCAGTTTAGCGGTCCAGTCACAAACGCCAATATCTTCCGTCAGTGCATCGGTAATATTGCGTTGACGCGCTTGCTCTAAGGTTTCGTTGTGATCAAACATACCGAATTAGGCTGCGCCAATATTTTTGACAAAACCATGCTGGGCTTTAGCAAGTAAATCAGGATGATTTTGCGTAAAGGCGAGCATGCGCTCAATACAAGCTAGGGCCTCAGAGCGGGTGGGCTCTGGAACCAGAATCTCACCAGAATGTTTCTCTAAGCAATCCAGAATTCCCTGAAGACCATTCATGGCCATCCAAGGGCAGTGAGCACAGCTTTTGCAGGTTGCGCTGTTGCCGGCAGTGGGTGCTTCAATCAGTTTCTTATGGGGCGCCAGTTGACGCATGCGATGCAAGATGCCGTTATCAGTGGCCACAATGTATTCAGCAGCGCTACCTTCGACGACGGCTTTAATCATGGCTGAAGTTGAACCCACGACATCCGCTAAATCAACAACAGCCTGGGGTGATTCAGGATGAACGAGAACCATGGCATTCGGATGTTTGGCTTTTAAGGTCGCCAGCTCCTCAGCCCGGAATTCATCGTGGACAATACAGGCACCATTCCAAAGCAACATGTCAGCCCCAGTTTGTTCCTGTATATATCTACCCAAGTGGCGATCGGGCGCCCACAGTATTTTTTTACCTTCAAGTTTGAGTTGATGCACGATCGCTAAAGCGCAGGAACTGGTGACCATCCAATCGGCTTGGGTTTTAACCGCAGCGCTGGTATTGGCATAAACAACCACTACACGATCGGGATGTTTTGCTCTAAAGGCAGCAAACTCATCAGCAGGGCAACCTAAATCGAGAGAGCAGGTGGCATCTAAGTCAGGCATGAAGATACGTTTCTCTGGACTGAGAATCTTCGCAGTCTCACCCATAAAACGCACGCCAGCTACGATCAAATTCTTGGCAGAATGGTTCTTGCCAAAGCGAGCCATCTCAAGCGAATCCGCTACATAGCCACCAGTGGCCATCGCCAGATCTTGAATATCGCCATCAACGTAATAGTGAGCGACCAGTGCAGCATCTTTTTCCACCAATAGTTGCTTAATTCTCTCAATCACAGCTGCTTTGGGCGCGCCATCTAGATGGGGAGGCGTTTTAGCCCAAGCCTGAGCAATACAGGTGGCACCAGAAGCATCCTGCTGGGGGTAATCAAAGGAAATTGGGGTGTCAATCACATTGGGCATAGGTAATCTTAACCTGCCTGCCATATATACGCATTGAATGGAGGAAGGGAAGTAGTAAAAATGAAAAACTTCAACAGCGCAGCTATAGGCTATGAAAGCACTGCTATCCTGATTGATAGGAGACGCTTATCAATGGCCTGCGATTAAAATATCGTTTAAAACGACGTCTTAGGCATTTTTCTGAAAGTAGTAATATTCGAAATAATGAAATACGCCAACGAACTATTTTTTGCCGCGCTTTCCCTAATCATGTGGGGCCTGGTTTTTGGTTCAAAATATTTAATCTCAGTAAAGAAAATTATTCAACCTGAGGGATTTTGGTACTTAGCTCTTATTTTAGAGGCATCTAGCTTTACTTTCTTTGCTATTGCCCCAGTTATTCACATAGGGCTCCTTACATTAGCAAATACTTTTCTTCTTGGCGGCTATATCTACTTAGCATCCTATTGCCGCTCTCTAAGTCGACCCATCTCGCGAAAATTTAAATGGGGAGCCTTGCTTGCACTGCTGATTATTGGACTGATATTTCAATATCTTATGCAACGAGGGACATTTGTGCAAAGGGTAGGCTTCGTTATGGTATTGACTGACCTAGCGATTATTTGGCAATTAATTGAATTGAAGCACCTTAATAAATCTCGCACTGATTTGCCAATATTTTTAATATTCACCTTGTGTGGAGAATTCATATTCGTCACGACGAGATTGATCATCCTTTTTTATATTGATCCGCCATCTTTTATTCACCTATATGATGAGCCATCTTTGACTGCAGCGGTACGGTGGATTTTATTTTCATTAACAACTCTTTCTTATATAGCAATTATTGACTATTCAATGAGAAAAATTACCATTGAAAATACTCAAACTAATAGAGAAAACCAAAAAATTACTGAACTCTTAAAAGAAAAAGAGCGCTTGATATATGGTTTGATGAAGGCTAATAAGACTGCAGCTACTGGGGCCCTATCAGCCTCTATTGCCCACGAACTCAACCAACCACTCGGTGCATCGAATCTCAATATTCAGTATCTGAAGATGAAGCTGGAAAAAGGCGCGCTCAATCCCGAGTTAGGTAAAGAAATTCTAGATTCTTTGGAGCAAGATAATCAGAGAGCAGCAACTATCGTTAAATCCCTAAGGTCTATCTTCACCAAAGTGGAGGTGCGCCCTCAAAGACTCCAGGTCGGCGAGCTGATCTCTCGAGTACTCGATATTGTGAAGCCAGAACTTAAAGCAAAGAACATTCAGATTCAGCTGCGAGTCGATGAAAGATTGGTTATTGAAGCTAACTCCGCTGAAGTAGAGCAAGTCCTACTTAATCTCATTAATAATGCGATTCAGGCCCTAGCCAACTCGGGGCGCTTAGCGCGCAGAATCTCGATTGAGGCTCGTCAAGTGGGTGATGTGACCCAGTTGAGTGTGGCTGATAACGGTGACGGGGTAGACCATGAATACCGACCTCACTTATTCGAACTTCTAAGCACTACTAAGCAGACGGGTATGGGCTTAGGCCTGTGGCTATGTAAACATATCATCACCCGCTATGGGGGCAAGATTCTTTATGAGGATGTCCCGGGCGGTGGAGCGCGGTTTACTGTGGAATTCCCCCCCCGGCCTAACTATTAGCTCCAAGGGGAATTGACTAGTTTTATGAGGACGCCGATTATGGGTCTCCATTACTGGATCCATATGAACCTAGCTGAAATTCAATCCTTTAGGCAAATCGGTAAGCGCTTGCGCCATGCTAGAGAGGCGCGCGGTCTTTCTTTGCCCTCACTTGCGAGTACTTGTGGGTTAAAAATTCAGGAGTTGGTTCGCATTGAAAACGGAGAGCTCTTGGGCTTCAAGCAGGCGCCAGAAAATACCTTGAGTAACGCAGAGGTTTATGCCAAAGTACTTGATCTCGAATTGACTGCTATTAGCTCTCAGTCACCATCAGAATTGAGTGATCCAAATGAAACTTTTATTCCAGTCTTTCTCAGGAAAAAGTCAGTAGTTCAGTTCTGATCTAAATCAGCCTCTAGGTATTTTTTCACCAAGTCTTGCATTGAAGTAACCTGCATTTTTTCAATCACTCTGGCTTTGTGAACCTTGATAGTCGCCTTAGAAATTCCTAGTTGTTCCGCAATTTCTTTATTTAAAAAGCCCTTGACTAGTAGAGCGGAGACTTCTTTCTCTCTTGGGGTGAGTAAGTCATAGTTCTTCTTGGTTTCAATCTCTTTTGCAATGCTCTTGAATTGCTGCTTATCAAACTTCAATGCTTCGTTAATGGCTTGGAGCAATTCCTCTAAATTAAAAGGCTTGAACAAGAAATCTACCGCGCCGTTCTTCAGGGCTTGCACAATTTGATGGGGATGACTCTGACCACTAATAAAAACGATCGGCGTTTTACGTCCCAAGCTGACTAATTGCTTTTGTAGATCAAGACCTGTGATGTCGGGCATTTGCATATCAAGCAGAATGACTGCAGGAGAAATCGGTAAAGATTTTTCTAAGAAGTCGGATGCGCTGGCGTACTCTTGAACCTGATAGCCAACTTCATCTAGCATTCTTCCCAGGGAAGTGCGCATCGACTCATCATCGTCAATGAGGTAGACGTGTCCAATGTCAGACATAAGCGTGCAAAAGTAATAAATTCATTAAGGCGAATGTAATAAATTCATCCTAAGAAGGATATTAGCTTAAGGGCTAACATCAATCTCGCAAGTAGGTTAAATGCTAAAATTAGCATTAATTTCAGTAGCTTAGAACATATCCACACCGACTTTTATATGAATAACTCCTTACCTAATGCCCTGCAATTAAAAAGAGTAGGGCTTGTAGCTATCACCCTCTGCGCTACATTCTCACAACCCTTAAATGCCTTGAAGACTGGCGATAGCATTGGCTTTGCAGTAGCGCTGCAGGGCGGTGCTTTTTCGGTAGCGCGGTTTAGTTTGCAAGGCGCCTTACCGGCGATTCAGAAGGCGATTGATGAGGCTGCCAGAAAGAAGATGCCACCAGCCCCTAATCAGCAGATGGTTCCACAGAATCGTCCTGGTTTCAAGGACATCACGCTATGAGCATTAAGCAATTTAATGCCACCTACCTAGCGCCAGATGATCGGCTGCTTTTTCGCTTTAATACCTTAGAAGATGCCGAGTTCCGCTTCTGGCTCACGCGTCGGGTAACGCTCTTTATTCTGGCAGCGACTTCTCATCTGATCGTGAGGAACCTCGAGCAAACCCATTCACCAGAGGCTGCTAAAGCCATTGCCGATTTTGAAAAAGAGGCTGTTCAGGTTAGCAAGGGCGGTACTACAGGAGAAAGTCAAAATACCCCAAACGATCAATACCAGCCAGGCGGTAAATACCCCCTTGGTGCAGATCCTTTATTGGTGATGGATGTGAAGTGCACATTGGAGAAACAAGGTCTTGAAGACCTGCTCTCCATGGATTTGGTATTACCTGGTGGCGCCAATATCAATCTCAAAATGGCAGGCCCAACCTTACAAGCTATGTGTGTGTTACTCAATCAACTACGCGAACATGCCTCATGGGGCGAAGTGCCCCAAGTGTTAGATGTAGCAATATCGGGTTCAAACACCGAAACTGATACACCCGAGTCTAATAAGCCTTTAATGCACTAGAAGGGTAGCTTGGCATCAGGCTTAGCAGCTAAGAGCACAGCCTTAAACTCCCCCTGAATACGGGCAATCGCTTCCTCAGTATCTGCTTCAAAACGCATCACGACAACTGGGGTGGTATTTGATGGCCGAGCCAAGCCAAAACCATCAGCGTATTCGACTCTGACACCATCAATCGTATTGATTGATTCTGAAGTAGGGAACTTAGCATTAGCTTTAATCACCTCGAGTAATTCAAATGGCTCACCTTCGGCGCAGGCCAGTTGCAACTCAGGGGTGCAAATGGCATTTGGCAGATTGTTTAAAGTTTGATTCGGATCTTTTTCTTTAGACAGAATTTCTAGTAGACGAGCTCCGGTATAAAGACCGTCATCAAAGCCAAACCAACGGTCCTTGAAGAAGATATGACCACTCATCTCACCAGCGAGTGGGGCGCCTGTTTCTTTGAGCTTGGCTTTCACTAGGGAGTGACCCGTTTTCCACATCAATGGCTCGCCACCATGTTGCTTAACCCAGGTAGCTAGGTTGCGGGTGCACTTCACGTCGTAAATAATCTGCCCACCAGGATTTCGAGAGAGAACATCCTTGGCAAATAACATCATTTGACGGTCAGGGAAAATCACTTGACCATCTTTAGTCACTACGCCCAAACGATCTGCATCGCCATCAAAGGCTAAGCCGAGCTCATTGTCAGTAGTCTGTAAGTTTTTAATCAGATCTTGTAGGTTCTCGATATGGGCTGGATCTGGGTGATGATTTGGAAAGTGACCATCAACCTCGCAAAAGAGCTCTTGCACTTCACAGCCCAAAGCGCGGAATAATTGACCAGCAAATGCGCCACCAACACCATTGCCGCAATCAACTGCAATCTTCATTGGACGAGCCAGTTTCACATCACCAACAATATGCTTGAGGTACATCGGGAAGATGTCAAAGGTAGAGCGAGCGCCTTGACCTGTTACAAACTCCTTGTTCTCAATGCGCTTGCGTAGTTTCTGAATCTGCTCGCCATAAATCGCAGCGCCACCGAGCACCATCTTGAAGCCGTTGTAATTGGGCGGGTTGTGACTGCCAGTAATCATTACGCCAGACTTAGGTTTCTTGCCATTGAGCGTCTGGTTGGCAGCAAAGTAGACCATCGGAGTAGCTACCATTCCAAGGTCGATCACATTCATACCAGTCGAGAGTAGACCTTCTGTTAAGGCGGCAATTAAGCTAGGGCCAGATAGGCGACCATCACGACCAATCACGACCTCAGTCTCACCGAGTTCACGCATCTCAGTACCAAGTGCTTGGCCAATCAGTTTGGCAATCGATGGATCTAGAGTCTCATCGATGATGCCGCGAATATCATAAGCCTTGAAGATAGATGGGGAGAGTTGCATGATTAGCCTGCTAGATGGAATAAGAGAAATAATTAACTATTGAGATAGTTAATACGGGCTGCAGTGACGTCATCAATGCTGTCACCCGCCTCAATGGCATCTGAACCACTGGCCAATGCCTGCTCAATTGGTTTGGCAAGGACTTTGCCAAGCTCAACACCGGGCTGATCAAAGCTATTGATATTCCAGAGGGCACCTAAAGCAACAGTGCGATTTTCATAAAGAGCGAGGAGAGCGCCAAGATAGAAGGCGTTGAGCTCTGGCAAGAGGAGTAAGTTACTTGGACGCTTACCGGGGTAAACCTCATTTGGATTTTTGGCATCTTTACCGTGGGCCAAAGCCTGAGCTTGCGCTAAACAATTGGACAGAAGGATGCGATGATGGGCGACTGCCTCAGGTCGATCACTCATGGGTTTACGAACCGCAATGAAGTCAATCGGAATGGTCTCGGTACCCTGATGAAAGAGCTGAAAGTAGGAGTGCTGGGCATTACTACCGGAGCTACCAAATACTACTGGTGAAGAAAACTTTACTGGCTTGCCATCACGACCAACACGCTTGCCATTACTTTCCATATCAAGCTGCTGTAACCATTTTGGAAACCCATCTAGCGCATCGGCATATGGAATCGCTGCAAAAGATTTGATGTCATGGGTCTGTTGCTGATATAAAAGTGCTAAGGCCATGATGACAGGAAGGCTCTCCTCTAGGGGCGCACTCCTAAAATGCAAATCCATTGCGTGCGCACCCGCCAAGAAATCTTGGAAAGTCTTAAAGCCATACTGCAAAGCAATCGGGAGCCCCACCGCAGACCAAACCGAGTAGCGACCGCCTACCCAATCCCAGAAGGGGTAGATATTGTCTTCTTCAATACCAAAGGTTTTAGCAGCGGCAATATTGGCAGTGACAGCAAATAAGGAGTGTGCAATTTGTCCGCTGGTGCAATCGTTGTCTTTGAGCCAGTTCACCACCGCTTTAGCATTCATGGTGGTTTCTAAAGTCGTAAAGGACTTTGAAACAATAATGACACGGGTGCTATTGGGTTGAGCGCGTTGCAAAATACGAGCCAATTCTGCAGTATCAATATTAGATAAAAAGTGCATGCGCATGCCGCGGCTCTGAAGTCCAGGAACATGTGAGAGGGCTTCAATTGCTAGGCGCGGACCAAAGTCTGAGCCCCCAATGCCAATATGAATTACATCGGTAACGCCGACCCATTGATTGCACAGTGAATCAATGCGACGCCAGACATCGCTGACCGCCGGCATGACATCTTCACCGTCTAATAGCACAGGAGATTTCGATAAATTACGCAGAGCAGAGTGCAGGGCGGCCCGATTCTCACTGGCATTGACATGTTTGCCCGCAAAGAGATCGGTAATAAATTGTTCTAATCCAGACTTGTGTGCCTGAGCAAATAGACCATCCCAGGCCTGAGCATCAATGCCTTGATAGGCCGTGTCTAGAATGACATCTACAGCAGTATGAATGGGATTCGCAGAGGGTTTAGAGGGCATTTATCGATTTTATCAATATAGGGTGACAAAGCCCTAAATGCCTGAAAAGACGGGGATTTAGGCAAGATTGGGCAAAAGTTCTTTATAATTTGCCACTTCACTGCAAAGGAAGAGTGGCAGAGCGGTTGAATGCACCAGTCTTGAAAACTGGCGAGGATGAAAGTCCTCCGTGAGTTCGAATCTCACCTCTTCCGCCAAAGCCATCCTGCAAGGTGGTTTTTTATTCCGACTTGCCTGTCTCAATACCCTTCCACCATTCACCCTTAAATTGGCCCTGTAGCCAATCAATGCATTGACTAACTTTAGTTGGAAGGTGTTTTGGTGATGAAAATACTGCATGCATTTCTTGAGTGGGTAGTGACCAGTCCTCCATAACGGGTTTAAGCACCTTATCTTTTACTGATTGGTGGGCCATATACCAAGGAACTACTGCTAAGCCCATGCCAGCTCTAGCTGCAGCCAAAATCGATGATAAGTTATTGGAGGTGAATGGGCCTTTAACTTCAATCGTTTCATTTTTATCTGCTTCTTTGGTAAAGCTCCATCGGTGATCGCCTTGAACCGTTGTATAGATTAAAGCTTGATGATGACGAATATCCTCAGGATGTTTTGGTGCGGGATGTTCTTTAAGGTATTTTGGGTTTGCTACCAGGACCCAGGGGTTTAAGCCTAAAAACCGGGAGCCGAGTGAAGAATCTGGCAAACGACGCATGCGGATGGCTAAATCAACTCCTTGCTCGACCAGATTGATGTAGCGGTCATCCATATTGAGGTTGACTTCTAGATCGGGGTGATGCTCCATAAATTTCAGAATGGATGGCATGAGGACGCGTCGTCCAAACGCAACTGAGGAGCTCACGGTGAGTTTGCCGCGAACCTTTGATTGCATTAGGGACGCTAAGTCATCGGCCTCTTCAATTTCTCTTGCAATCCCCTTGCACTTTTCGTAGTAAATCTTTCCGATTTCGGTGGGTGTGACACCTCTTGTACTGCGGTGCAGCAAAAGTGTGCCCAAGCGTTTTTCCATGCTGGCAACAAATTTAGTTGCGGTCGGCTGGGTGATGCCAAAGTCCTCTGCGGCCTTGCTAAATGAGCCTGTTTCAACCACTCGAATAAAGAGCGAGATACCTTGTACGCGATCCATGTTCTATCTTTTTGATTGGAATGAAGACTTTTTACACTATTCCACCACGGAATACTAGATATAGATTTGATGAGGTTCTCAAGCGGCCCTAATTTGAAGATGATTCGTTCATAACAAATTTAGGAGATGAGTCATGGCAAAGATGAAAGCAGCAATGGCAGCAGTGCTTGTAATGGAAAAAGAGGGCGTCACCACTGCGTTTGGTGTTCCTGGGGCTGCTATTAATCCACTCTATGCACAGTTACGCGAACGTCAGTCAATCACACACATCCTAGCCCGACATGTTGAAGGCGCTTCACATATGGCTGAAGGTTATACAAGAGCTAAGGCAGGCAATATTGGGGTTTGTATTGGTACCTCTGGCCCAGCAGGTACAGACATGATGACAGGACTGTATTCCGCAAGTGCTGACTCTATTCCTATTCTCTGCATTACTGGACAGGCTCCTCGTGCTCGTCTTTATAAA